>CAXHOW010000023.1:0-68064 GCA_964018205.1 uncultured Acetatifactor sp.
CCCATATCATCCCAATACATACCTGATTTATGGAAGAAGTCCTATGACAGCTCTTGCTTAACTTAATGACATTGCCAATGTCGGGTAATACATCATAAATAGAACATCCCATTTGTTCTTCAAAATATTCTTTATTTTTAAATGTAATATCCCAACCTTTTATGTAATTTTCCATGATTCCATACCTACGAGTTACATCCACAAAACGTTTTTCCAAAATCACAAATCCGTAATCTGTTGCCAAGGCATCACATATCTGAATCAGTCTATCATAATCATCCGCTTGACAATTGACAATATAGTCTTTTATTGTCCTTTCTTCCTCTGTCTGCGGATTATAATCAAACTCATCTTTCATAAGAGGATAAGAATGTGTCATACACACTCTCGCAACTTCATCCCATCCCCTGCCCATAGCATACTTGTATCCCTCGTATACATGTTTAGGGATATTTACAATTCCGACCCTGCGTCCAATATCATGAAGCATTCCTATTATGTACGCCTTGTTCTCATCCATCCCCGGCACTTTCTGTGCGATATTTTTTGCTGCAATTCCTACATTTAAAGAGTGCTCAATCCAAGGTCCAGGATTTAATTGTCCTGCAATTTTTAATTCATGTTTAGCTTCTTCTATTGTTGGCAACATATAACCACCTTCTTCAAAATTTATTTCCGTTCACAAAACTCGAATTTATCTAATCAACGAATCCAGATTTGTCGATGGCTTTATTATAGCATTTCATTCTTCAAAATGAAATAGATTTCTTTGTGCTTGATAAAACAAAATTGGATAGATAGCTATAAATGAGCAGCGACATCAGCAGCCAGTACCTCCGGATCCCCTTCGATGAACAAATCTGGTACCTGTCAAATGCCAACTGGTTTTTAGACTGACGGAAGAACACCTCCACCGGCCACCGTTCCATATATCTGTCCAGTATCTCCCGGGTGCTTAAAGAAACATCCGTGCTGATAAAAGCCCGCAGGGCTTTGGGGACATGGAACGCATCCTTTGGGTAGCTGATCAGTTCCCGGCTATCTGGGGAATGACAGGCGTTTGGATGGCTGCTCCGGCAGCGGAAGGCTTGACAGCGATTGTTTCGGCATTTTTGATCGGGAAGCAAAAAAGGGAAATGGAAAGCAGGTAATCGGCAATGGAAAATAATAATGCTGTCATTTGCAGCGCCGTGATCAATCAGGCTATTAATTTCATCTTCGAACATTTGGATGAGGAAATCACCGTGGACGATGTGGCAAGACACTGCTGTTATTCCAAGTATCATCTTATGTGGATGTTCAAAAAGGACACAGACGAAGCCATATATCAGTTTATGAAGCGGATTCGTCTTGAAAGAAGCGCATGGCGGCTCAAGGTTGAAAAAGGGAGAAGCATTACGGAGATCGGAATAGACTACAGCTATTCTTCCTCTAATTTTGCAACGGCATTTAAGAAGCACCTGAATATGTCTCCGATAGATTACAGAAGGAAAAGTGAGCAGATCGTGCAGCAGAGTTCCTTTTCACACGGGATATCCCTTGATGAGCTGGAGCGCACAGAAAACCTGTTGACGATTGAATGGCTGAACAGCTTTCTGGTCGTGTATGAACGCAAAAAGGGAAATTATCATAATATGTCGGAGGAATGGTGCGCATTTATAAAAAAATACGAAAAGCTTGCTTCATCAGATACAGTCTATGTGGACTGCACGATTGATGACCCGTCCATAACAGATGAAAACAGCTGTATGTATGATCTGTTTCATTTTTGCTGTAAATTCCTGTCTGGCATTTCACGGCATTGCGGCAGAAAGCTTCGAATCAAAAGCTTGACCGCCACACTGCTTTTCAGCTTCCGCATAATGAATAATCAGCAATGCCCTGAAAGTGATGTCACATTGCCTGCGAACCTTTGCTCGCCAATCCGTCTCCAATTGCGCACCAAAATACGGCGACCATCCTCTGAACTCGCCATCATACATCCCGACGGAGCAGATTCCGTCCGAATTAATATTGTCTACAATAAATTCGACCTCTTCCCTGAGCTCCGGCAGATATCGATACAGACCGCAGCGCGATAACCATTCTACTTTTTCTGGATTTGTTCTGCGTATCCCGTCACTTGCATTGTGGTTCAGGCCGTCCCCCGAGATAGAGTAGCCCTCATTAAGCAGCCATCCCGGGCCCACGGCATGATTGCCCACCCAGCATGCGACAGGGGTATTTATGATTTCCGCCCTGTCTGTTCTCATCAGCCGCTTAAAAGACTCTGCAAGCATGACAACATTCTCTTCGTTTTTCCACTGATCTGCTGTAAATGTCAGTATTTCAAGGTGATACCTGCAGGGCCACCTTTCATTTTTGTTAAATAACTCAAACTTCCCACACCATATGGTATGTTGAACCTTGAAAAATCAATGCTTTAACCCATAAAAAAGGCACAAATTTCTTGTCTGTGGTATAATTGAGTTGTCTAAAAACCAATTACACAGCAAGGAGATTTATGCCATGTCAAGTATACCACAAACAACCGATAATGGAAACAGCGTTTCTGATTTTGCCACAAAATTTATGAAGCGGTTCCACCTTGGAAAACTGCTCTTTAGATGTAATGCCGGAAAAGAAAAAGGTATTCCTGTAATGGATGTCTTCCGCTTCCTGTTCTGTATGATGTTTTCTGACAGGAGTTTCTATATGCAGATGAAAACAGGTACCTTTGGAGAAGGATTCTCCAAAAACACCATCTACCGTTTCCTTAACAACGCCCGGACGAACTGGCAGCGTTTTACAACACTGCTTTCTGCCGACATCATCAACAGCTTCATGAAACCCCTGACGAACGAAGATCGTAAGGATGTCTTCATTATTGATGACAGTCTGTTTGGCCGCTCACGCTCAAAAAAGACGGAACTGCTCGCAAGGGTCTTCGACCACTGCTCCATGAAGTACCGTTCCGGATTCCGGATGCTCACCCTCGGCTGGTCGGACGGGAACTCCTTTGTGCCGGTCAGCCACTGCCTGCTTTCTGCTGCGGAGGATAAGAACCTTCTTTGTGAAGGGAATGCCTGTGACGGACGCTCCCTTGCCGGAAGGAGACGTCTGCAGGCACGCCGTAAGGCTACAGATGTCATGGTGGAACTGATCCATTCTGCCCGGTGTGCAGGCATCACTGCCCGATATGTCTTGTTTGACAGCTGGTTTTCCGCACCAAAGACCATGATTGCGCTGAAAAACCAGGAACACCCTGACACAATTGCCATGGTCAAGAAAAGCAAGACGAAATACCTGTACAACGGTGAAAAACTTAACGTGAAGGAAATCTACAGCCGGAACAAAAAACGCAGGGGATGCTCCCGTTATCTTCTTTCTGTGTCTGTAACGGTTGAAAAAGAAGGCGAAAGCATTCCGGCAAAATTTGTGTACGTCCGCAATAAAAGCAAGCGGAAGGACTGGCTGGTAATTGTAAGCACGGATACGGAGCTTTCCGAGGAAGAAATCATCCGCGTTTATGGGAAACGCTGGGATATAGAGGTCTTCTTCAAGGCATGCAAATCCTACCTGAACCTTGTAAAAGAATACCGGGGCATCTCCTATGATGCCATGAATGCCCATGTTGCCATCGTCTTTTCCCGTTACATGATGCTGTCAGTAGCCCAGCGTGAAAATACGGATGACAAAACAATCTGTGAGCTGTGTTTCTGCCTGCTTGACGAAATGGAGGATATCACGTTCAGCCGTTCCATGCATATTATCATTGACGCGCTGATGGACACCGTCATGGAATATTTCCATATCACCGAAGCCCAGCTGGATGAGTTCACCGTCAGTTTTATTCAGCGGCTTCCCAAGTATATGCAGGAGGCTTTAGAGCGGAAAGAAGTAGCAGCATGAGGATATTTTGTGGGCTAAAGTATTGATTTTTCAAGGTGCGGATCCCATTTTTGATGTGGGAAGTTTGAGTTAAATAATCTGCCTTTTTTGACAGGACGGGAAACATCCCATATGGAATCCACTTGTGTCACCCTCTTAAAGGATTCCAGAGAAAGCTGGATCTGTGGTGAGATATCTATTGCATCATCGTAATGGGCCCTTGCAATACAGGCACACCTGACAAGATTCGGACCTTGTGCCGGAGTTTCAAATTCACTCCAGTATTGTCCTTTGGATCCATAACACGTATCTGTTAATTCTGTAGTGGCATAAGCGTCCATGGCTCTGTCTAATAGCTCTGTTCCCTTTAATCCCTTCTCCCCCATATATTTCGTTCCGACTTCCTGATTGTCATATTGACCGGCATTTTTGCTGCTTCCGTGAAATCCCATGCCTATCCAGCCGTTTGCCAATTGCTTCTCCTTAATTAACCTGATGATTTTTTCTTCCAGTATTTGCTCTTGTAATTGCATTTCTTCCTGCTTGCTGAGATTTTGTAGAATTTCTTTTTTTACTCTCAGCTTAATTGAGGGATTTGCGTTTTCCAATAAAAAATCTATCATTTTTTGCTTCATGTCAAATTTCTCCTTATTTCATATATCGGCTCATTTTCTGCCGGAGCGGGGCAGTGTAACCTCGAACATTAGTCTGCAATGCTCCAGAGCCTTGGCTTGAATCTCTCCCTTGTGCTGCTCCACGACGGACTTTGTGATGGAAAGTCCCAGACCATAGCTCCCGTCGGGGGTTCTGGCCTTGTCCGCCCGGTAAAACCGTTCAAACACCCGGCTCAGGTCACAGCTTGATACATCTGCATAATCATTGATGACCTGCAGCCGAACCAGTTTATCTTCCATCAGCCTGACAGTGATCTTCCCCTGCTTGTCACAGTATTTTGCGGCATTGTCGATCAAAATAGCCGCTACCTGCCGCAGTCTGGATTCGTCACCTAGATAGAGGATATCCTCCTTGATGTCAAATATGATCAGCTTTCCGTCCTTGTGAATCAGATTTTCAAAGGATTTGGCGGTGTCATAAACCGCATCGCTTAAGCTGAAGTAGGTGAAATCCGGCTTCTGCTCCTCGTCCATCCGTGCCAGCGTGATGAGACTGTGCACAAGGCTGTTCATCTTTGTGATCTGGCTGTCGATGCTGTCGAACCATTCGCTTTCGCCGTATATCATCCGGGCCAGTTCATTATTGGCCGAAATAACGGTGAGCGGGGTCTTCAGCTCATGGCCGGCATCCGTGACAAACTGCTTCTGCTTTGCGTAGCTCTCCGCAATGGGCTTTACCGCCCGGCCGGAGGCAAAGATGATGATGAGCAGCACAAGCAGGAAGCTTAGAATCCCGATAGCGACGGATATGATAAGCATAGTAAAAACAGAATATAGATCGGCGGAGGCGTTGATCAGTCCGATTTTTGTCCACGAGGCTCCGCCTGCCGTTTGTATGGTTTCCGTGCGGAATCTGAAATACTGGCTCCAGCCGCTTTCTTTTCCGGCGCACAGTATTTCTTCCGCCATATCCGACAGCTCTTCTTCGGAATAGCGCTCCGGTAAGCTCTGGCTGATTTCTATTAAATTTGTATCTTCATCAAAGAGAATCAGGCATCCGTCGGAATGAATCTGCAGCTTCATGTCAAAGGGCCGCAAAAAATCCCATGCTTTGGGTTCCACAGGCTCAAAGCCGGCAGGCCTGCCGGAAGTGTCATGGGCATCGGGGGATACAGACTCGGGGAAAAGCGTCTGGGGCGACAGAGTATCATTTTTAGGAATTCCCTTATCGTCGGAATGGATGTCTCCGAAAGGGCGGTCATTCATGATCTGTGTCAGGCGGGCATCCAGATTCTTTTTCATCTGATAGATAAAGACGCAGTTGATGGCGGCAATCACGAGCAGGATCATTGCAAATAGGGCGGCGGCAGTTATGGAGATGAACTTTTTGCGCAGCTTTGATATCATGGGGCATATCCTTTCTGTTGATTATGCTGGGGAGATAGGTTCCGGGGGGCTTAGGCACCGGACAGACAAGGCGGAGCGGGAGCTGTGCGCTGTCATAGGTGTCGCCGGAAGAATCATAGCGCTGCGGTCAGCTTTTTCTCCAGACAGTAGCCTATACCCCGTATGGCTCTGATGGCCGCCGGCGCGCCCAGCTTCTCGATTTTTTTCCTCAGGTTGGAGATATACACCCATACTATGCTGACTTCCACGTCGGAATCCCAGCCCCAGATGCGTTCCATGAACTGCTCCGTGGAAATGACGGCACCGGGGCTCTGCATCAGAAGCTGCAGCATCTGGAATTCCCGGTTGACCAGCCGTATGGAGCTGCCCTGAAATTCGAGCTCGAAGGTTGACAGATCCAGAGTCATTCCCTCGAACTGCAGAGTGTCTGTCTGATAGTTCTCCTTTCTGCGCAGCATTGCCCGGACTCTTGCCAGCAGCTCACTGGCGGCAAAGGGCTTTGCCAGATAATCGTCCGCGCCGGCATCCAGTCCGTTCACCTTATCATCAATGTCCCCTTTAGCGGTCAGGAGCAGAACGGGGGTTTTGGCACCGTCTGCCCGCAGGCGGCGGAGCACCTCGAGCCCGTCCATGCCCGGCATCATGATGTCCAGTATGATGCCGTCATAATTGCCCTCCGAGGCATATGTATAGGCATCGGTTCCGTTGGACACAGAATCGGTGCTGTAATTGTTATGCTCAAAGAGAGCGGTAAGAGCCCTTCCGATATCTTTATCGTCGTCTGCAATCAGTAGGCGCATAGGAAACCTCTTTTCGTGAAGTTGTTATGGTTAGTTTAACATGAAAATTCTTCTTTCACAACAGCATAGTTAAACTTTATCCGTCAGCCGTTTTCGGTCTTTCTGTGTCCCATGAAACCGCTCATCCTTTCGCCGGTTCCAAGATTTCTTTCCATTCCCCTCTGTCAGCAATTCCTTTGTCGGACAAGGCAAGTCAAGCTGACCTGCGCTTTCAGCCGAAACACAAAATATTCACATTTTATTTAGGCAGCATTAAGGTTTGTCTGGTAAGCTGTATGAAAGAAACATAAAAAGGGGCGGCGCACTGCGGTCATAGCCCATGGCAGCGGCGGGATGGATCCGCACGCATAGAGGGCCAGAGGGTTTCTGCCGTGGGCAGGGTACATAGAAAGGTGCCGGATCATGAAAGGAGATAGCGATGGGCAAGAAGACGATGGGCAAGAAAGCGGAAAGCCAGATGGTCTTTCAGAGATATGAGATAAAATATCTGCTGGGCAGGAAGCAGCGGGAACGGGTCATGGCGGCTATGGAGCCGTATATGGAGCTGGACAGGTATGGGCACAGCACCATCAGGAACATCTATTATGACACGGACAATTACCGTCTGGTCAGGACATCCAACGAAAAGCCTATATATAAGGAAAAGCTGCGGGTCAGGAGCTATAGGCAGGCGGGGCCGGAGGATGAGGTGTTCGTGGAGCTGAAGAAGAAATATGATTCCGTGGTATATAAGAGGCGGTTCGGCATATCCCAGAGGCAGGCCATGGAGTATCTCGCAGGCATGGCACGGCCTGCCGAGGAGACCCAGATCACAAAGGAGGTGGATTATTTCCTGAAATTCTATGGAACGCTGGCGCCGAAGGTATTTCTCTCCTACGAAAGGGAGGCGTACTATACCAGAGAGCCCAGCGAGTTCCGCGTGACCTTTGATGAAAATATCTTATGGAGGGAAACAGATCTGTCGCTGGAAAAGGGTGTGTACGGAGAGGCGCTCCTGCTTCCGGGACAGGCGCTGATGGAAATCAAGACTCCGGGCAGCATCCCTCTCTGGCTGGTCAGTGTGCTGTCTCAGGAGAAGGTCAGGAGGGTCACCTTTTCCAAATACGGAAATGCCTATCAAAAAATAATATTGAGAGAAAAAGGAGAATCTATCTATGCTTGACATTGTTTTTGGGGGAATCTTTGATTCCCAGTTTACGTCCGTTATCGCTGTACCGGATTTCCTGCTGTGTCTGGGGGTATCTCTGGTGATCGGGCTGCTGATCGCAGGGGTTTATACCTATAAGAACCGTTATACAAAAAGCTTTCTTGTAACCCTTGCCACCCTGCCTGCAGTGGTGTGTGTGGTCATTATGATGGTAAACGGCAATATCGGCACGGGGGTGGCGGTAGCAGGGGCTTTCAGCCTGGTGCGTTTCCGCTCCGCTCCCGGCACCGCAAAAGAAATCGGTGCTATTTTTCTTGCCATGTGTACCGGGCTCATCGCAGGCATGGGCTATCTGGGATATGCGGTGCTTTTTGCCCTGATTCTGTGCGGTATCACCCTGCTGTATAACAGATTTGATTTCGGCACAAAGAGAAACGGGGAGAAATACAAGGTATTACATATCACTATTCCGGAGGATCTGGATTATACCGGGGTTTTTGACGAAGTGCTGGATGAGTATACCTCCTCCCATGAGCTGATTCAAGTGAAAACCGCCAATATGGGCAGCCTTTTCAGGCTTACCTATCATCTGGTGCTGAAGAGCATGGAGGAGGAAAAGGAGCTGATAGACAAGCTTCGGTGCCGTAACGGCAATCTGGAGATTTCCGTTTCTCATCAGGAGACGGGGGCATGTGAGCTGTAGATTTGGCTGAACAGATATCCGTTAAGACGGGAAATGTACCAGGGTGTTAGTCGGCATATGTGTTGGTACAGACTGGAAGTGATTATTGATTAACGCGATGCCGGAACGGAAGGCCCGCTGGAACCGGGTGCATGCTGAAGTGAGATGCTCGTCGGAACAGGATGCCCGCTGGAACGGGATACTTGTCAGGATAGGATGTCAGCCGAGATAAAATGCCCGCTGGAACGGGCAGGGAGGTAAGGATATATGAGAAAGAACTCATCGTATAAGGTATGCTCTTTGATAGCGGTGGCCTGTGCGGCCATGCTGTCTCTGACGGCTTGCGGAAACGCTTTGGATGCGGTTAACAATGAGGCAGGTTCCGGCATGAAGGATGCAGGGAATAGCCAGAAGTCAGACGTACAAGGCTCCGGCGCAGGAAATTCTCAGGATGGGAGCAGTTCTGGGAATCAGCGTGATGACATTGTGGCTGTAAACGCAGAAGCAGTGAATGTGACAGAGATTGAGGATTTATTCACGGACAGAGATTTAAAAGGTGAATTTGACGAGACCGAATGCATCGGTATCACACTGACCGGGGACTCTGCCCAATGTGATTCTAAAACTGTTTCTGTCTTCGGAGGCACGGTTGTTATTTCCGGAGAGGGTGTCTATCTGCTGTCCGGCAGCTTGGAGGAAGGGATGATCATAGTGGAAGCGCCGGATACAGCCAAGGTACAGCTGGTGCTTGCAGGCGCCTCTGTCTCCAACAGCTCCAATGCGGCGATCTATGTAAAGTCGGCGGACAAGGTGTTTGTGACATTGGCCGAGGGTACTGTGAATAAGCTGGAAAACGGCGGCAGCTACATTCCCATGGACGATAATAATATTGACGGAGTCATCTTTTCCAAATGCGACCTGACCATAAACGGCAGCGGCAGCCTTGCAGTCACCGCAGCGGCAGGCCACGGCATCGTGACCAAGGATGATCTGAGAGTGACGGGGGGCAGCATTGACATAACTGCGGCGGGCCATGGGCTGTCCGGCAAAGACAGCGTGCGCATAGCGGCAGGCACTGTTTCCGTTATCTCCGGCAAGGACGGAATTCGCTCCGAACATGACACCAACGAGGAGAAGGGCTATGTTTATATCGGAGGCGGCGAGTTTACTGTGGTCTCGGAGGGGGACGGCATCAGTGCAAGCAAGACCGTACAGATTGATGGCGGCAGATTCGTGATTACGGCCGGAGGCGGCAGCACAAATAAGACGATTGCCAGAAACAGTGATGGTGACGAGGTGAGCACTAAGGGAATCAAGGGGGCGGGAACAGTCGTAATAAACGATGGAGAATTTGTGATAGATTCACAGGACGATGCACTCCATTCCAACGCAAGTCTGATGGTCAATGGAGGGGAGTTCCAGATTGCTACGGGAGACGACGGGCTTCACGCAGATGAGACTACCACTGTATCAGGAGGCTATATTGACATATCCAACAGCTATGAGGGAATAGAAGGCAATAACGTGGTTATAGAAGGAGGAACGGTTCGTCTTTATGCTTCGGATGACGGTATCAATGCAGCCGGAGGCAGGGATCAGAGCGGTTTCGGCGGCTTTTTCGGGCAGGACAGATTCGGGGGAGGCTCGGATTCTTCTCTTCTGATCTCCGGCGGTATTATTTATGTGAATGCGGACGGGGACGGAGTGGATTCTAACGGGACACTGATTGTCGCAGGAGGGGAGCTGTATATTGCCGGGCCGGAGAACAGTGCAAACGGCGCGTTGGACTATGAGACGGACGGACAGATCACCGGGGGAATCGTGGTGGCGACAGGGAATTCCGGGATGGCGATGAACTTTGGAAATACTTCCACGCAGGGATCCATACTGGTCAGTGTTCCCAGCCAGACGGCAGGTGCGGAAATTACGGTAAGGGATGAGGATGGCAAAACCTTGATCACATATGTGGCGGAAAGCTTCTTCAATTCTGTGGTTGTCAGCTGTCCGGAGATGGTGCAGGGCGGTACTTACACCATTCTGGCGGGGGACAGTGAGCAGACCGTGACACTGGAGAGCCTGATCTATGGAAACGGCATGGGCGGCTTCGGAGGCGGAGGCGGCAGAGGCGGCTGGGGCGGCCCGAAAAATGGAGACGGCTTCGGCGACTTCGGTAATCCGGGAGGAATGGAGCCGCCGGAGGGTCAGGGAGATTTCAGAGAAAGAGGCGGTTTCGGCGGCTCCGAGAATCCGGGAGGAATGGAGCCGCCGGAAAATCAGGGAAATCCCGTAGATGAAGGACGGCTCTGATACATGAAATAAACGACTTGCAGAATATTCAAAATTCCTCTTGACTCTCACGTTACGTCATAGTGTATGCTGTGAAACAGAAGGGAGGAAAAGAGGAATGGCTATGAGAACCGTAAACGAGGTAAGCAGGCTCGCGGGCGTAAGCGTCAGGACACTGCATCATTATGACGCGATCGGACTGCTGAAGCCTGCGGAGGTGACGGAGGCCGGATATCGTCTGTATGACGAGGCAGCGCTTTCCCGTCTGCAGAGCATTCTGATGTTCCGGGAGCTGCAGTTTCCCCTGAAGGAGATCAAGGCGATTCTTGACAATCCGGATTTTGATCCCGGAGAGGCGCTGAGGCAGCAGATCAGATTACTGGAACTGCAGCTGAATCACATCAAAAAGCTGATCGCTCTTGCAAGAGAGCTGGAAAAAGGAGGGAAAGCTATGGCATTTGATGCTTTTGACAAGTCGGAAATGAACCAATACGCAAAAGAGGTGAAGGAAAGGTGGGAATCCACGGATGCCTACAAAGAGTACGAACAGATGGCGAAGGGAAAGACAGAGGAGGAAATGAAGGCGGGCGGGGAGCAGCTGATGGAAGTGTTTGCCGGAATCGGGGCGCTTCGTGATCTGTCTCCCGAGGACAATGCGGTGCAGGAGAAGATCAGACAGCTTCAGGGGCTGATCACGGAGCGCTATTATACCTGCACAGACGAGATTCTGGACGACCTGAGTCAGATGTACGTGTGCGACGACCGCATGAAGCGCAACATCGACAAGGCAGGCGGGGAGGGCACAGCGGAATTTGTCCGTGAGGCGGTTGCGCATTATGTTCGCAGGTAATGAACTGTTTCATGCTCAAATTGGTGAAGCTTTCTCCAAATTCTTGAAACAGTAACAGAGCGTAAAAAATTAGAAAGGCCAGCCATTCATCCGGCTGGCCGCTTAAAAGAAATGACAATTAATTTGACAGCCTATACAAAACCGCTGCAATTTCCATCCTGATCGGGGATGAAAAGTACAGCGGCTTTCCACTCGTCAAAATATTCCTGCCCGGTTTCCGCGTCGAGCCGAAGCTGAGCCTCCGGCGCAAGTTCATCTAAGACAATCCTTATCAGATGGCCGCGCAGTTCGGTCTGTCCGCCCTCTAAAAACCTGGAGAATATGTACTGCAGCGTATAACTTCTTTTATTAGCACTCCGCTCCTCTGAGACGCTCCACGAGAGCTTCCCTTGAAAAGCTTTTCATAGATACAAGGGTAATGACAAGCGGCACGGCAGCCAGCACACCCACATAAGCAATGAAAAGAGCTGTGGGGAATCGAAACGCCATATAAAACGCCCTGGCATTATAAAGCATATTGCTGAGTACATAGCCGCACAGCGTGCCGATGGTCATTGGCAATACCCATAGGAGCAGAGCGGAGATATAAGATGCCGCCCTCATGGGAAACAAGCTTTTTTATCTGCTTCCTTGTCATGCCAATTGTGCGAAGCTGGCCAAACTGATGGATTCTGCCGATCACCGACAGATAAAACACACCATAGATTACAAGGATACAAGCAATCAGGACAACTGCCCCAACCATACCATAAAGACAAACCTTCTGTACATCCACGGACAATGAATCAATAAATGCCTTTGACGGACTGATATACTTTCTTTCAATTCCAGCGTCGCTGCCGATAAGGTATATCGCTTCTTTGCACTCCTCGGCGCTAAGTCTGGCAGCGTTATACAGCTTCGCATACAGATAATTGACCGCATTGTATTCATAACCTTTCCAGACATACTGCTTCAAAGAGGTGAGAAAAATCAGCCCGACAGCACTGTCCATTTTGCGGATTTTCTCCGCCGTCTTTAACCCGTTCAGATTTTCCATCCTTATATCCTTAAAAATCAAATCGTAATCAGGCTTGTATTCCGCAAGCAGCTCAATCCCGTTGTGGTAGACAAAAAAGCAGAACTCTCTGCCTGTTTCATCGGCGTACTTTTTCAAGTAATATTTCAATTTATTAATAAATACATCTTCGTCATCGCAAATTGCTATGTTAAACACATCTATAATCTCCTTGCCATACTCAAATACAGACTTATGGGTCATTCTGCCGCATAGGTCTGACGCACTTATTATAAAAAAATCCGGAAAAAAATCAATACAGACATACCGGCGGTGAAGGTTGCGCAGAAATGGCGGATGACCATATATATTCTGTTGTCAAAGACTGCGCAATGCCTCTTTTTTTATGCCTGCAGATATGATAGAATTGATTTCGGAGCTGATGACAGGTCAGTCCATGCTGCGTTTTAACAGCGGTCTGTTCAGGCTGACGGTATTTATGATTACGGGAGAGAAAGGGAATAAAATGAACCTGCCAGAGAAAACATATCGGACTTACGTAGGAATATTGGAGCAGGAGCTGGTTCCTGCCATGGGATGTACGGAACCCATTGCGATAGCATACTGCGCCGCCAAGGCCAGAAGCATTCTGGGGGCGTTGCCGGAGAGGATAGAGATCTGGGCCAGCGGAAATATCATAAAGAATGTGAAGAGTGTGATCGTTCCCCATACGGGAGGGCTCCGCGGCATGGAGGCTGCTGCGGCGGCAGGTGCCTTCTGCGGGGAGGAGGATAAGGGGCTTGAGGTAATAGCAAGGGTCACGCAGGAACAGGTCGACAGGCTGAAGGAGTACATGAAAGGGGTAAGGTTCGGGGTGTATGCCTTGGAGAGCGACCATATACTGGATCTGAAGGTGGCAGTGCGCTCCGGGGAACACAGCGCAATGGTTCATATTGTGGATGGCCATACGAATATTGCTGACATTGAGAAGGATGGGCAGTGCATATGGGTGAAGCCGCAGGATGGGCCCTGCTCTCCGTCGGGTGAAATGGCCGGAAAGGGCGGAGCGAATGAATGCGGCAGGAGAGCCGGATGCGAAATGGCGGCCGGACCGGCAGAAGAGGCAGGTGCCGGCGGAAGCATGGAAAACACAGCGGAGGCATACGACTATGATCTGCTTCAGGTAGAGACCATATTTGCCTTTGCCAACGAAGCGAAGCTTTCTGATGTATCCGGGATCCTGCAGAGGCAGATCGACTATAACATGGCCATTGCCGAGGAAGGTATGCGGAATAACTACGGCGCAAGGATCGGAAAGGTTCTCATGCATCAGGACAAAAGCGTCAGGCAGCAGGCAAAAGCCATGGCGGCGGCCGGATCGGATGCCAGAATGAGCGGGTGCGAGCTTCCGGTGATCATCAATTCCGGCAGCGGCAATCAGGGACTGACAGCCAGCCTGCCTGTCATCGTGTATGCGGGATATTACGAAAAGAGCAGGGAGGAGCTTTACCGTGCGCTGCTGGTGTCCAACCTTGTGACGCTTCATCTCAAGAGCGGGATCGGCAGACTGTCTGCATATTGCGGGGCGGTCAGCGCCGGTGCGGGCGCAGGAGCCGGGATCGCCTATCTCCTTACGAAGGATCTGAAGGTGGTCAACCATACTGTGGTGAATGCCCTTGCGGTGACCAGCGGCATTGTCTGCGACGGGGCCAAGGCCAGCTGTGCGGCAAAGATTGCTATGGCCGTGGAGGCCGGTATTCTGGGCTTTGAAATGTATCAGGAGGGAAATCAGTTTAGGGGCGGGGACGGGCTGGTCTGTAAGGGGATCGAAAACACGATCGCAAACATATGCTGTCTGGCCCATGACGGTATGAAGGAGACTGACAAAAAGATCATTGAGCTGATGTGCGAGGATAGCGCAAGGAGATAAGGTGATTTCCCCGCCTGATATTGATGTACGTATCATTTGCTGTTACATATAAATCCCGGGCTGAAGTTTCTGCTAAGAGGCTTCAGCCCGATTATTATTATGGAGGATCTGCAGCTATAGGGTCGGCTCCATAATTTGGGTCCCCATAATTTAGCAAAACAGATAGTTGACAATAGTATGATTTCGTACTATAATGCTTCTACACACATCAGTATGATTTCGTACCCGGAGGTGATAAGATGAAAAGCTATATGTCAAAAGAGATGAGGCGCTTCAATCATCTGATCGTGGAAACAAATGCAGCCTACCATGAAATAGCTTTAAGGTTTGGGCTGTCGGACAGCGCAATGGAAATTTTATATACCATCTGCGATTATGGTGAGGGGGATGCCTGCCCTCTGCAGGAGGTCTGCCGTCAGACCGGCATCAGCAAGCAGACCATTAATTCCGCTATACGCAAGCTGGAGGCGGAGGGTATGATCTATATGGAACAGTCAGGAACCAGAACAAAGCGTCTGTGCCTGACTAAGGAAGGGAAGCTTCTGGCACAGAATACAGTGGTGAAGCTCATGGAAGCAGAGAACGAGATACTTCGTTCATGGCCTGAGGAGGATGTGGAGAAATATCTTGTGCTCACAGAAAGGTTTCTGGCTTCTATAAGGGAGAAGACAGGGGACATGACTGCCGAAATGCGCAGCAGAGACAATCATAATGGAGGAATCAAAAAATGATACAGTTGTCAGATCACTTTACTTATAAACATTTATTGCGGTTTACATTGCCGTCTATCATCATGCTTGTGTTCACATCCATCTATGGGGTGGTGGACGGCTTCTTTGTGTCTAATTTTGCAGGAAAGACGGAATTTGCAGCGGTCAATTTTGTCATGCCCCTGCTCATGATACTGGGCTGTGTGGGTTTCATGTTCGGTACCGGCGGCAGCGCCCTCATTGCCATTACCATGGGGACGGGCAACACGAAAAAGGCCAACGAGATTTTTTCGCTGCTCATATATGTGTCGGCAGTCTGCGGCGTGGTGCTGGCTCTGGCGGGTATATTGATGGTTGGCCCTGTCGCCGCGGTAATGGGGGCGGAGGAAGAAATGCTGGAGGCCTGCGTCCGCTACGGCAGGATCGTGCTGGTCGCACTGCCCTTCTACATTCTGCAGTATGAGTTCCAGTGTCTGTTTGTCGCTGCCGAAAAGCCCAAGCTGGGACTCGCGATTACTGTGGCGGCAGGTATTACGAATATGGTTTTGGATGCTCTTTTTGTGGCGGTGCTTGCATGGGGGCTGGAAGGGGCGGCGCTGGCTACGGCGCTCAGCCAGCTTGTGGGCGGGGTGATCCCTCTTATTTATTTCGGCAGGAAGAATACTAGTCTGCTGCGCCTTGTGAAATGCAGGTTCGACGGCGGCGTACTGGCAAAAACCTGCACCAACGGTATTTCTGAGCTGATGAGCAGTATATCTATGTCCATAGTGAGTATGCTTTACAATGTACAGCTGATGAAATACGCAGGGGAAAACGGTATTGCCGCATATGGGGTACTGATGTATGTAAGCATGATATTTCAGGCTATATTCATAGGATATTCCGTGGGTGTCGCCCCGGTGGTAGGCTACCATTATGGGGCACAGAATCAGGAGGAGCTGAAGAGCCTGCTGAAAAAAAGCGGCCTGCTGATAGGTGTGTTTTCCATAGTGATGTTTTTTGCAGGCGAAATGCTGGGCAGACCGCTTTCCATGGTATTCGTCGGGTATGACGGGAATCTGCTGAGTATGACGGTGCATGCCTTTGCGATCTTCTCTTTCTCGTTTCTGTTTTCCGGGATTGCGATTTTTGGGTCGTCATTTTTCACTGCGTTGGGTGACGGGCTGACATCTGCTCTGATCTCTTTCCTGCGTACTCTGGTTTTTCAGGTTGCGGCAGTGTTGATTTTCCCGGTTTTCTGGGAGCTTGACGGCATCTGGCTGTCCATTGTCCTTGCAGAAGTGATGGCTGTGGCGGTGACGGTATTGTTCCTATATGGAAAGAGGAAGAAGTACCGCTATATCTGAATGATACAGAGAACCTTCCGGGCTGCTGTTCATGGAGCTCCGGACAGCTCCTTCTCTTTGGCCGGATGCAAATCTCAATCGGGATTCGGATCAATAATGTAGTCGGAAAGGCGGAGAAAACGGTAAAATGATTCTTGAAAAGTTTTGTGAAAAGCAGTCTGGAGATTCCAAGAGGATATTCAGGAATGCAGTGGGGAGGAAATGTTGGAAATGGTAGAAATGGTGGAATACAGGCAGTTATCCGAACATGAAATCTGCCGGGAGCTGTTCTGCGGCTTTATTCGGCATCAAGTGGTCAGGGACTGCTGGAGGAGGGTGAAAGGAGAATGGTGCGTCAGGGAGGATCCCTTTATTGATGACTGGACGGAGAAAGACTATGAAAAACTGGTAGAATGTCTTAAAAACACAGTTGTGACAGGAGGCTTCGTATACGGTGCGTTTTCAGAAGATCTGCTGAAGGGCTTTGTGTCCGTTGAGGAGGCTCTCTTTGGGGGAGAGAACCACTATCTGGATCTGTCCAGCATCCACGTGTCGGAGGATATGCGGGGCAGAGGGATAGGAAAAGCGCTTTTCCTTGCGGCCAAGGAGTGGGCAAGGGCCAAGGGAGCGGGCAAGCTATATATTTCCGCGCATTCCGCAGTGGAGAGTCAGGCCTTCTATAAGGCCATGGGCTGTGTGGAAGCCGCAGAGTACAACATGAGGCATGTGGAAGAGGAACCCTACGACTGCCAGCTGGAGTGTGAGGTGCAGTGAAGCGGAGAGGCAGCAGGTAAACAAGGAGAGGCAGCAGGTAAACAAGGAAGGGAAGGTGGGATGAACATGAAGATATTGGTTATAGGCGGCAGCTATTTCTACGGAAGGGTGTTTGTGATGCTGGCCGCAAAGGAGCATGATGTCACGGTGGTAAACCGGGGGACCTATTCCATGGAGGGCTTTGGGGTAAGGCAGATCAAGGGTGACAGAAGAGACAGGAGCTTATGGAAAAATCTGAAGGAGGATTTTGACGCGGCGGTGGATTTCTGCGCCTATGAGAAAGGTGATATTGCCGGTGTGCTGGAGAACATGGAGGGGAAGGTAAGCCAGTATATCTTTATCAGCACTGTGGACGTATATCAGCGGGGAACTGGAGGCAGAAAGGACGAAGAGACGCTGCTGGAGACGAGGTTTTTTCCGGGAGAGGCAGGAGGCTATATCGCAGGGAAGGTGGCTCTGGAGCAGGAGGTCAGAGAAGAATGTACAAGCTGCGGCATCAGCTACACTGTTCTGCGGCCCGGGATTTTGTACGGCCCCTATAATTACGCGCCAAGAGAATCACTATATATCCAGATGATGGTGAGGAACGGTGTGCTGCCCCATGTAACGGATGCTTCCGGGAGGTTCCAGATGGTTTATGTGAAGGATGCCGCCGAGGCCGTGTGCAGGGCGCTTCTCAATGAGAAGGCATATGGGCAGGCTTATAATCTGTGTCAGGATGGGGAGCTTACCTATGACGGCTTTTATGAGGTGCTAAAGAATGCGGCAGACATGGAAGCGCAGGCCGGTGCGCAGCGCGGTGCAGGAGACGGCAGCGGAGAGTCCGAGGCTGCTCCGTACATGGCAGTACAGGAGCTGGCCGTTACTGTAAGGGAGGCTCAGGACAAGGGGATCCCTCTGCCCTTTCCTGTCACAGAGGAGGAGTCGGAGCTTTATGCCAATGAGAAGAGCAAGACGGAGCTGGGGATGAATTACATCAGCCTGCAGGAAGGGATGGCTAGGACATACCGGGCTTTCAAAGGGGTGTATGGGGAATAAAGGCCGCTGAAGCGTGCTGGAATGTTTT
Source organism: uncultured Acetatifactor sp. (assembly GCA_964018205.1). Lineage (GTDB taxonomy): Bacteria > Bacillota > Clostridia > Lachnospirales > Lachnospiraceae > Acetatifactor. The sequence continues at coordinate 18,459 of CAXHOW010000023.1, forward strand.
ATGAAGCGCCATTGCGCAGGCATGATGAAACGGTTTCTGGTTCATAAAATGCTCGCAGTTCCTATGTCTATCGATGTAGGAACTGCGAGATTTTTAATTTTACCTATATACTATTTTTTGTTTTTGCGTTATTATTACCATTAGAATGGCAGATACTGACAAGGGGCTTGTCAGGCTGCCCGGGAGAGGGATATGGAAGGAGAGGACAGACAATGAGCAGCACACTTGATACTATGAAGAGACGAAGTTCTACAAGAGGATATACTAAAGAGCCGCTGACGGAGGCCGAACTGGAGGCGCTGCTCCATGCAGGGCTGCAGGCACCGACGGCCACAAACCGGCAGGAGATTCATTTTACGGTGCTGAAAGGCGACAGTCCTATATTAAAGGAGATCGAGGAGGAGAAAAACCGTCTTCGGGGCCTTGTGTCGCCGGAGCATAATTTCTATTATGAAGCGCCAGCCGTGATTATCCTGAGCATGGAAAAGGATTTTCGGTGGAGCGCAGTGGACGCCGGGATTGCAGTGGAGAATATTGCCCTTGGGGCAGAGGAGCTTGGGCTGGGGAGCCTGATCATCGGGTGTATCCGGGACGCGCTGGCCGGAGAAAAGAAGGAATATTTTTCCCGTCTTCTGAAGCTGCCGGAGAATTATGAATACGGTATTGCCATTGCAGTAGGGCATAAGGCGGTCACGAAGGAGCCGCATACTTATGATAGGGAAGAAAGAGTGACTTGTTTGTAATATAAGGTGCAGACATAACTCAGGGCACAGCCGCATAACCGAGAGAGCTGTCACAGCGAAGCCAAGGGTTCTGTCACAGCCGATGCGCTGCACAATAAAAGGATGAACCGGAAGGCCTGAAACGACACAGTACAGGGAGAGCCTGCAAAGAGAAAGTTTACGGAGAGGAGATCTGACTTATCATGGAATCAGAGATGAACAAAGCCATCAAGGAGAAGATGCACAGCGGGGAACTGTACCTGCCCGGAGACGAAGGGCTGATGCGCGAGCAGATGGGGTATCTGGACCGTCTGTATGATTATAATATGACCCGGCCTACGGAGGGCGCAAAAAGGGAGGCCATGCTGAAGGAGATGTTTGCGGAGATCGGAGAGGGCTGCTATATCGAGCCGCCCTTCCATTCCAATTTCGGCGGACATCATGTGCATTTCGGGAAATATGTGTATGCTAATTTTAATCTGACGCTGGTGGACGACACCCATATCTATGTGGGAGACTATACCATGTTCGGCCCCAATGTGGTGGTAGCCACGGCTGGGCATCCCATATTGCCGGAACTTCGGGAAAAGATATATCAGTATAATTTTCCTGTCCGCATTGGCAGGAACTGCTGGATAGGGGCAGGGGCTGTCATCGTGCCCGGCGTCACCATAGGGGACAATGTAGTGATAGGCGCAGGCAGCGTGGTCACTAAGGATATACCCTCCAACGTGGTGGCTGTAGGCAATCCCTGCAGGGTGCTTCGTGAAATAGGCGAATATGATAAGGAGTATTATTTCAAGGGACGAAAGATAAATCTGTAATAAGCAGAACCGAAAAAGTAATATACGCAAAACAAGCAAGGAGAATACGCTATGAAGAAGATGATTAAAGAAAGACTTGTAAACATTCTGATGGCATTGGGAGAAATCTTGGTAGGCATCCTGCTGCTGATAGACCCCCTTGGCTTTACGGCCGGTATCATCACCGGAATCGGAATTCTGCTGATCGTGCTGGGAACCATAGAAGTACTGGCATATTTTAAGGAAGAGCCGGCAGAGGCGGTGAAGGGACAGAAGCTTACCAAGGGACTGTGCGCATTGATCGGAGGCGCGTTCTGTATCTTCAAGTCGGACTGGTTCATCGTGACATTTCCCCTGCTGACCATCGTGTACGGCATAGGAATCCTGCTGACGGGAATCACAAAGGTTCAGTGGGCGGTGGACATGCTCCGCATGAAGATCAGGCTTTGGTATTATGCGGCTGTCAGTGCAGCAGTGACGCTGGTGGTGGCGGTGGTGATACTGATGAATCCCTTCGCTACTACGGCGGTGCTGTGGACATTTATCGCAGTGGCGCTGATCGTGGAAGCGGTGGTGGATATCCTGGCCATGATTTTTGCGGAAAAAAACCATAAGCAATAGGAGAGTAAAGATGGAGCACAATAATAAGGAAGAGGATATCAAGCAGGAAAAGGAAAGCGGAAGGGAGCGGACCCGCAGGCTCTGGCGGCAGATCCTGCCGGGATTTGCCACACTGGCGCTGGCGATCCTCTTTTTCTTTCTCCTATACAGCTTTGACGCTCTCTGGGGGAAAATCGGCAGAATGGCGGCGATACTGATTCCGTTTATTTACGGCGGCGTCATGGCCTATATGCTGAGGATGCCTTGTAATTTTTTTGAAAAATACCTGAAGAAATGCCTGCCGGGGAAGCTGCGGAAGTGGGCGGAGGGGCTGGCGGTGCTGCTTAGCCTGCTGAGCTTTTTCCTGATTTTGTATCTGCTGGTCGGCATGGTGGTGCCCCAGATGGCCACCAGCATCGCCGCCATCGTGGCGGAGCTTCCGGCAGCGGGGACCAAAGCCACGAAATGGCTGGAGACAACGCTTGCGGACAATCCCATAATGGAAAATTATCTGCAGACTGCCATACAGGCGGTCAACACCAAGTTTCAGACATGGGCACAGACAGATCTTCTGCCTATGCTGACCAATATGGTAGACGGTTTTGCCAGCACCGTGTCCACAGTGGTGACCGTACTCTTCAACCTCTTTATCGGGGTGATAGTCAGCATCTACACGCTGGGTTCCCGGAAGCAGTTTGCCAGACAGGCCAAGGCGGTGCTGTACAGCGTGTTCAAGCCCAAGTGGGCAGGATACATATTGGACGAGATCAGCTATGCGGACAAGATGTTCGTTGGGTTTTTCAGCGGAAAGATACTGGATAGCGCCATCATCGGCGTGATCTGCTATGTATGCTCCCTGATCCTGGGATTCCCCAACGCCATGCTGATCAGCGTGATCGTGGGAGTGACGAACATCATTCCCTATTTCGGCCCTTATATCGGAGCCGTCCCTTCGGCCCTGCTGATACTGATCGTGGATCCGGTTAAGTGTATCTGGTTCATCGTCTTTATCATTGTTCTGCAGCAGTTTGACGGCAATATACTGGGACCCCGGCTTCTGGCCAACAGCACCGGACTCTCCGGTTTCTGGGTGCTTTTTTCCGTTACTGTGTTCAGCGGCCTCTTCGGCTTCGCCGGTATTCTGGTGGGTGTGCCGGTATTTGCGGTGATTTATGACTTGATCCGCAAGCTGGTGGTGCACGGCCTTACGAGAAACGGCAAGCTGGAGGTGCTGCGCGGGGAGATGCCGGAGAGCAGCGGCGAAAGGAAAGAGGAAAAGAAAAAGAGAAGATAAGTGATGACAATAAAGATGCCAAAAGACATGATGAGGAGGAACAGCTTATGAATTTTAAGGAGATCACAGTTGGTCTTGATATGTACGGCTGTCCCAACCGCTGCAGGGCGTTTGGCGGCGAGTTTTCGTTTTTCCTGCATCAGGGCTCCTGCGACGGGGAAAGTGAAAAGCTGTACGGCGTGTGGGTCACTCCCGATGATCTGGCAAAGATTCCTCCCCTGCTGGAAGCCTATACACTCCGCAGGGAGACAAGACAAGCAGGCACTTGTTTGGCAGAAATGATTACACTGGGCTTTTGCTGAATAAGTATTGCAGGGGAGATATCTGATCGATCAAATGGGGGAGGCAGGCAATGGCATTATATGCAATGGGGGATTTCCATCTGGCATTTTCTGTGGACAAGTCCATGGAGAGATTCGATGGCATATGGAAGGATCATGAGAAGAAGATCGAGGAAAACTGGCATAAATACGTCAGGGAGACGGATACTGCGGTGATCACCGGCGACCATTCATGGGGCAGGAACATGGAGGAATGCCGCAGGGATCTGGAATTTATCATGGGACTCCCGGGCAGGAAAATCCTGCTTCGGGGAAATCACGATATGTTCTGGGAGGCAAAGAAGACCGAGGCGCTGAACAGGCAGTTTCAGGGAAGGCTTATGTTCCTTCAGAACAATTTCTATGACTATGGGGAGTATGCCCTTGTGGGAACGAAGGGGCGCTGTTACGAGGGGAAGGATACTTATGAGCATTTTGAAAAGATCAGGGACAGGGAGCTGCGGCGTCTGCAGGCCTCCTTTGACAGTGCTGCGGCGGCAGGCTTTCGGAAATTCATTATGTTCCTGCATTATCCGCCCACCAGCGTTGGTGAGGGGGAGAGCCCTTTCACCAGACTGGCTGAACGGTACGGGGTCAGCAAGGTGGTGTATTCCCACTGCCATGGGGAAGAAAAATTTGACGACAGTCTTAAGGGGTATGTGAACGGGATTGAGTATAAGCTGGTGTCGGGAGATTACCTGAACTTTATGCCGGAAAAAATACTGGATTAAAACACTGGCGGAGTGGGGCGGGATGGTATTTTATCCATACGCTCAGGCAGAAACAGCCGATATTTTCGGGAAAATGAGGAATAGGATGAGATTGCGCAGATTTTATTTTTAATGTATAATGTTAGCTGCGCTTACGAATTCATGATGAGAATTCCGCCACTGCCGGGCGGTATTAGGAGGATAAAGGCATGAAGAAGAAAATAGCAATTATACTGACCGCTGTTTTGATGCTGTGTGCTGGATCTGTAGTATACGGATCAGAGGCGGGTAATTGGCTGACCCAGCGGGGACAGACAACGGACATAGGGCAAGTGGATGTGTCCATTGGGGGGGCGCTGATTCTGGGGCAGGATACACAGTTTACCGTGAAGCTGATGAATTCCCGGAATGAGCTGGTTGCCTCACAGAATCTATCTCTTGACAAGAACAACGCAAAAGAGGGCAGGGTAAGCTTTGAAGGTCTGGCGGACGGAGATTACACTGTTGTAGTTTCTGGAGAAAGGTTCGCTGACTATACCCAGACAGTTTCCGTGAAGGGCATGGCGTATGCCGTGAACCTGACGACTGGCTTTCTGGGCGGGTTGAACTATGGGGCGGACGGCACGCATCCGGGAGTGCTGCTCATAGGCGATGTCAACGGAGACGGCAGGGCTGACGATGCAGACAAGACGGAGCTGGTGGACGCCATCGATACAGAAGCCTCCGGGCAGGGCTTTGACCTGAACGGAGACGGCAAGGTGGATCTGGTGGATCTTGAGTATCTTGCCAAAGGCTATGTAGACGGGAAAAATACTGCGGCATCGGTAGAACGGTTTGTTTCGGCGGCGGTTATTTCGGCGCAGCAGGGTGAAAACACGGTTATAGAAGGGGATCTGGATGCGCTGCTGCGGAACAAGGGCAGTGTAGTCCTGAAGCCTGCGGGGGGCGAGGCGATCTCGGATGCTTCGCCGGTAGAGGTGAACTTTGAGATCCGGTCCGAAAGCGGGACTGCTATGGTAGACGGAATCGTAATCGGAACTGGTGAGGATAATTCTATCACCAAGGCTGTGATCACTGTGTCCTATTCAGAGGGCGGGAACGACTATGAAGAGGAGATCCCGTTTCAGGAGGGCGTGCATTTTCTCCTGAAGGAGTCCGCCTTGTTCAGGGCGGAGCAGGACAAGGACGGCAATATTTATCTGCATCTGGGATCTCAGGTTGCGGTGAAAAAGGTGACCCTGACTATCATGGGCATGAAGAATAATAATCTGGCGGAGATTTCCAAGGTGGAGTTCGTGAACGGCATGGAGGAGAGGATCCCGGAGCCGGAGATGGATATTCCGGAGAACCTGAAAGTTACCGTAGGCAGCTCCAGGATCAGTCTGACATGGGCTTCCTGCGTCAATGTGACAGGGTATGAGGTATGGATCAGTGACGGGGATCAGCAGGAGACTATGCTGACTGCCAAGAATTCCATTGACATAACCTCCTTCGGAGGAAAAAAGCTGAAGAATTATCAAACATATCAGGTAAAGGTGCAGTCGGTGAACGGCATATGGCGAAGCGGCTACGGGGATCAGCTGGAAGCCACTCCCATACCCTCTGGCAGGCCCTCCAAACCGGACAATGTATCTGCCAGAGGGGAATTCAGGAGCGTAGTGGTATCCTGGAAGGACATGGAGGATACGCTTACCTATAACTTGTACTATAAAGAGAGCAGTAACGGTGAATATCAGAAGATAGAGAACATCGAGACGAACAGCTATACGCTTGACGAGCTGAAGGAACTGACGGAGTATACGGTCTATGTCACCGGGGTGAATGAGTTTGGGGAGAGTGATCCATCTCTGCCTGCTGCCGCCGTCACAAAGGATGAGAATCCGGCCGTAATGCCCAAGTACAATCTGATCAACGTGGGAGAACAAGGAGAGAAGGGCGCTCATATCGTAAATGCTACGATGTTCTCGTCGATGAAGGACAGCCCTCTGGATACGGAAGGCACCGCATGGGGGACAGTGGATAAAGATCCCGGCTCTTATTATTACAAGGGCAGCTGGGATGACGGCGGATTCAATCCTGTAGGGGGCGGCCTGAATGCCAGAAACGGGATATTGTATGAGTTTGATCAGGCATATAAGATGGACACCATCGCTTTCTATACGCGGCCTATGCTTTCCGGCGAGCCGGATTATGGTTATGTGAAGGTGGCCTATTGGGATGAGAACGGCAACAAGGTGGACTTGAAGAATGTTTCCCTGCAGCGCAAGACGGATGCAGACGGTAGGAAATATTATGTGATCAAGCTGCCTTCCGGCGTGAATGTGAGTAAGCTCCAGTTCGGCCTTGCCCGTGCTCTGGCATCCGGGGATATTACGGTTGCGGAGGTCTACTTCTATTATTATGATGAACTGCTGGATGAGATCATGGCGCTTTATGCGGATGACCTGCATACTGTGCTCAGGCCGGATGTGACGCAGGGAACCATCGATGAGCTGAGGACCAGGATCAATACGAAGGACGAGGTCAGCGGGGAATACCATCCTGACAGGGAGCTGCTGGAGCTGGAGCTGAAGACTGCGGAGGCGATCCTGAACGATCAGGCCCTGAGGGCTTCAGTGGAGATTCATGGCGGCATCACCACAAGTGATGTAAACAGAGGCTTCGGCGGCCTGAATGCATGGCAGCCTCTCGGGGTCACGGCCGGGGCGCAGGAGGAGATCATGGTCTATGTGGGCCATAGTACCAAGAGGACGGGAGAAACGGCACAGCTGCAGCTGGTTGCAACCCAGTACCATGCGGAATCCGGCGCCATGGCGCAGGTGGTGGCCACATTGAAGGTGGGGCCCAACAAGATCACGGTGCCTAAGATCTGGACCACGGCGGGATATGAGTCCGGCGGCGCCTTATATGTGCAGTACACGGGAAATAACCAGAATGACAGGTATGCTGTCCGGGTAAGCGGCGGCGCGCAGGTTCCCCGGCTGGATCTGTATCAGGTGACAGGAGAGGAAAGGCTGGAGAGAACCATAGCCTATGTAAAAGAGCTTGAGGCCTATGTGAGCCGGATGGAGGCCATGCACGGAGAGGTGCATCAGGGATCCGCAAACAGTCAGGTGAACATGGACTATGACGAGAAGAACTGTATTCTGGGCGCAGGTGACATCCTGCTGGATACCATGCTTCTCTCCCTGCCGGTGAAGCAGATCTGGAACGGCTCAGGAAACGGAAGCACAGAGGAGAGGGCCCAGAAAATACTGAATTCCATGGATGCCATAGAAGGGATGATGAATCTGTTCTATCAGCATAAGGGTCTGAACAAGAATGCGGCGGAGGCTCTGAACCAGCTTCCCAAGGGACATCTGAATATCCGTTACCAGAGGATGTTCGCAGGAGCCTTCATGTATGCGGCAGGCAATCATATCGGTATCGAATGGCCGGAAACAGCAGGCATGATGGGCGGTGTCCCGGTGACTGCCGACAGCGAGGGCAGGTACCAGAGCGGCGCATATTTCGGCTGGGGCATTGCCCACGAAATCGGACATTGCATCAATCAGGGCGCTTACGCGATAGCAGAGATCACCAATAATTATTTTGCGGTGCTGGCTCAGGCCAGAGACAGAAACGACAGCGTACGGTTTAGCTATGATAATGTGTATGCAAAGGTGACGTCCGGAACCAAGGGCGTAGCATCCAATGTGTTCACGCAGCTGGGTATGTACTGGCAGCTTCACCTTGCCTATGACAGAGGATATAATTACAAGATCTATGAAGACTATGACGAGCAGCTTGCAAATCTCTTCTTTGCGAGAGTGGACACCTATGCGAGGAACAGCGCAAAGGCTCCCGCTCCCGGAGGCATTGGCTTGAGTCTGGCAGGAGACAGGGAGCAGGATCTCATGCGCCTATGCTGTGCTGCCGCCGAAAAGAATATTCTGGAGTTCTTTGAACGCTGGGGAAAGACTCCGGATGAGACCACACGGAGCTATGCGGAACAGTTTGAAAAGGAGACCAGAGCGATCTATTACGCAAACGATGACGCAAGGGTCTACAGCCTGCAGGGCGGAACCAGCGCATTGGGCAATACGGGAACGGTGGAGGCAGTAGGAGACGGCGTAAGTGCTTCCGTCAATGCAGCTGCCGCCAACCAGGTGGATTTTGTGCTGAGCTTCAAGGGAATCCGGCAGGCGGATGTGCTGGGCTATGAGATCGTGCGCTGTACCATTTCCGGCGGGGATACCGTAAGAGAGACGGCAGGATTCACGACAGGGGATACCTTTACGGATACTGTGTATATGAACAACCGGATGGTATGGTACGAGGTAACGGTGATCGACAAATACCTGAACCGCTCCGCCGTCAAATCTCTGGATCCCATAAAGGTGGAGCATGACGGAAATCTGGATAAGTCCTTCTGGACTGTCAGTACGGAGAACCTGAACACACCGGATACCGAGGGCGGAACGGGAACAGTGGATTCACCCTGCGAGCCGGAGAAAGAGGATCCTGCCGGAAGGACAATAGACGGAGATATAAATACTTTCTTTACGGCTACGGCGGGCGAGAATGCCCAGATTACGCTGGAGTTCCACGAGACGCTGACGGTGGCAGGATTTAAATATACCGCAGGGGAAGGGGACTTCGGAGGCCAGTATGAGATTCAGGTGCAGTCCGGCAGTGACTGGATAACAGCGGCTGAGGGCAGCTTCGGGCAGGAAAGGGTAAATACCATATACTTTGACAATGCAGATGGCAATTATGTCAGTACCTATGCAGCTACCGCGGTAAGGCTGATCCTCAAGGCCCAGAGCGGCAGCCAGATATCTATTGCAGAGCTGGATGTACTGGGGCCTACCGGGGACAATGTGGACTTTGAGAGGACGCAGGACAGCACGGCGGTGATCGGCAGGCTGGCAGAGGAGTATCGGTACGGCGACAACGAAAATGATGTGATTCCTGCAGGCTCCATCCTCTTTACGGGAACCTATAAAGGCAATCCTGCCTATAATGTGGTGATTCTTTATGATCAGGCGGGTAATATCGTAGGCGGCACGGACGAGAACGGCAGTCTGAAGGCACAGCAGATCATTCTGGCAGATGTCCCGGCGGAAGGAGAGCTTCGCAATGTGCTGAAGGGTATTTGGATCTATTGGATAGAGCCGGATCAGCAGGCGGATCTGACAGGAATCACGAAGGTGCGTGCCGAGCTTTACCGCGTCAACGATGCCCTGACCAACGAGGGGCAGAGGCTTGTGAGCGATTCGCTGTTCGAAGCGGTTCCCGAGGTTCTGCCGGAGATCCGGCTGGACGGCGGACAGGGCGTACAGTAATGCGGCTTTATGCGGTGTGGCAGTGAGCCGGTGCCGGAGGGCGTGAAAGAGGAAGCACGGAATTTTGTGGCACAAGGATACGTCAATGCATATAATTTTATGATGCCGCCGGAGAAGCTGTACCGGCGGCAAAAGGATAGAGGATGAAAAAATATATAGCAAGTACAATGATGATGATATTTCTGCTGGCTGTCCTTTGGCCTGTACGGACAAAGGCAGAGGAGACAGAAGGGCTTAAGATCGACGATAATGGGCAGGTGACGCTTGTCTCAAGCTATGCCGCAGAGGAGGGAACCTGCTCCATGTCGTTTGGCTTGTATGTGAATGCGGCAGATGGGGACAGGATTGGATTCCGGTTCAATGAGGGCAACGGACGGATCCGGGAATTCCGCTATGATGAGGAGAACCATAAGCTGAATATCTATATTGCGGGAACGGAGGCGCTCATGAAAAACGGCGAGGGTTCTCTGGTGATCGGCAGTATAGAGGTTCTGGACGGAAACGGCAGTTCCGCGGCAGCTACGGTCAGCGTGGTATCGGGTTCGCTTAAATATGTTGACGGTATGGAGCTTAAGTGGATGGGTGAGCTGGAACCGGAGGAGGCGGTGCGGATAAATCAGTCAGGCAGTGGGCCTGAGCAGGAGGATCCGGAGCCCTCCGATGACGTTCAGCCGACAGCCGCTCCGACGACAGCCCCGACAGCCGCTCCAACGACAGCCCCGACAGCCGCTCCAACGGCAGCCCCGACAGCCGCTCCAACGGCAGCCCCCACAGCTGCGCCTACACCGCAGCCCACCAGAGCGCCGCAGGCTGCATCGACGCCATGGCCGGTGACACCGATGCCCTCTTCTCAGCCTGAGGCAACAGCCACGCCTTCTCCGGCTCCGCAGGATCCGGAGCCGCAGGAGACACCTGATGCGTCAGAGGAATCCGGCGGTGAGAGTATTGCGGTCTCCGGAACCGGCGAATTCAAAAGTCCTTCGGAGGAGAATGAGACTGCCGGAGGGCCGGACTGGGTTCTTGTGGTTGCGATAGCCGCAATGGTCTTGTTTGTAATTGTGGCGGTGATGGCTGTGGTGGTCCTGAAAAAGAAGCCCGGAACCGACGGCTTTGATGATGCTCAGTAAATTGTCTTTGCAGATGCCGCAAGGGTCAGGTGTTCAGCCGGCTTGCTGCAGGGCGTCTGAAGTCCGGATGCAATGAACTGTGGCAGCGGTGTCGGCCTGAGACGGCTGAAATGTGCGGCAGTATGCCTGCAGACAAGAGAGGTAGGTATGGAAGCTAAAAAGAGTATGTCTCTGACGGAATGTGCTGAAGGCAGTGACATAGATACGCTGGTGGCGATGCTGGACGGATGTGTCAGTGCAGGCGAGAGCAGGATCAAGATAGATGTGGTGGAAGGGCAAGGGCAGGTCATAGACCGCCGTTACCACCATGGACGCTGTGATGTAGGGAGTCCGTGGGCCTGCGGTACGGCCTTTGACGCGCAGGAGGAGCGGTGAAGCCTGCGTACGTGGATCTGCGGCACATGAAAGAATGTAGTGCATAAAGCGGCTATGCGCCGGATTAGGTTTTTTGACAGGAGGTATGGATGGGGAAGAAGACGGTCAGAGAGAGGGTAGAAGGCCGGGAACTGAAGCTGCTGTGTATTTTTACCATGGCGCTTCTGCCCTTCATCAGCATTGTCGGTGCGGCAGAGCAGCACAAGACTCTCCGGGAGGTTGTCGGAGGGATATGGGTGATTGTGACATCCAGAGATACGCTGATTACGGATTATTTCGAACTCGTGGGGTACGGAGCGTCTTTTCTGAATGCGCTGCTGATAATGCTTCTGGAATATTACATACTCTGCAAGGAAAAAATGAAATTTACCGGTCTCACGATGGCGGCCTTTTTCATCAATATCGGATATGGGTTCTGGGGAAAGAACCCGGTGAATATCCTGCCGATTCTGCTGGGATCATGGCTGTATGCCAGATGGCACAAAGCGCAGCTGGGAAGATATATCTATACGGCCTTGTTCGGCACCTGCCTTTCGCCCTTGATAACGGAGCTGGTATTCATGCTTCCCTTTCAGTGGGGGATCAATCTGTTGATTGCCGTGGCAACGGGTATCCTGATCGGATTTCTGCTGCCATCTCTTTCCATGCATACGGCATCCATGCATATGGGCTATAATCTGTTCAATGTGGGATTTTCGGCGGGCACTCTGGCGTTTGTCATGGTATGTATTTTAAAGGCCTTCGGCATTGAGAGCGAATCCGTGATGATCTGGAAGGCATCAAGCCCGCTGTGGATCGTGATCGGACTGTATCTGTATTTTACTTTGGTCTTTCTGTACGGCTTGTATCTGGAGCGGGGAGATGTGAAAAATGTCATGAAGATATGGCGGCATCCCGGAAGGGCCGTAACGGACTTTGTGCTGATGGAGGGCGTGGGAAGCACCTTGATGAACATGGCTCTGATAGGCTTTGTATGCACTGCCTATATCTGCCTTGTGGGGGGAGACTTTTCCGGACCGGTGGTGGGAGCGATTCTAACGGCATTCGGATTTGCAGCCTTCGGCGCGCATATAAGAAACTATGTGCCGGTGCTGGCAGGGGTTTTTCTGTCCACTCTCCTGACCCGGTTTGAACCTACCACGCCCGGCATGCAGCTGGCAGCGATATTTGCAGTGGGCCTTTCCCCCATCGCGGGACAGTTCGGACCGATTGCAGGAATGCTGGCAGGAATGCTCCATGCGGCGATCGTCATGTGCACCGCCCAGATGTACGGAGGGCTGAACCTATACAACAATGGCTTCAGCGCAGGCTGGGTGGCGATCATAATGGTTCCGGCGCTGGAGAGCTTCATCAGGGACGCAAAAAACAGAAAAAAGCATTGAACAGACCTGCTGTGTCTGGGAACACAGTACAGAATAGGAGACAGCGGGGCGTACAGAACCCAGAATAGGAGAACGCTGGAATGCTACATGAAGAGAGAAAAATATCAAAGATCGTAGAAGAACTGACCGTATACTTTTTGGCAATCGGCGCAGATGACATCAGATCTGAAATCAAGCTGGAGGACGATCAGGCCATGATTCGGTTTGAGGCCAACTATCATCCCGAATATGAAGAGAGACTGGAAGATGCAGAGAAATATCTAAAGGAACAGAAAGATGATAGCGTTGAGGATATTTATTGGGAGCTGGCAGGCTCCGGAGACCCAGGAGAATCCAGTCAGCTGCTGCTGGTGGGCATGATGATAGACAAGGCGGAGATCAGGAGAGAGGACGGTTTGGTAAAGATGACTTTATATAAAAGGCTCCAGTGACGGAGCCTTTTATATTGCTTTCTGATAATGCGACAGAGCCTTCAGCGTGTATATGACAAAAAGTGAAGCAGCGTGGGGAGATAATCCTTGACAAAGTCCGTATGTCTGCACTATAATTTCATACATACAGATGTCAGGGAGACTGTGAAGAGAAATAGTACGGATTTGGAACGCATCCCAGAGAGAGGGCGTGGCGGTACTGAGGGACAAAAAGAGGTGCTGCGGCTGGAAGGCCCTTGTGCGGAGGATTCGGAACCTGTCTCGGAGTCCCGTGCGAGGTTTGGACGGAGTATATGCGCAGCGCGCCGCCTGCAGAAGCAGCGTGAAGCGGTATAGCGGAAGATTCAGACGTAAGCATGGCGCAGGCCTGCGTTAGAGGCAGAAGAGTCGGACGCAACAGCGTCAATCAGGGTGGCACCGCCGGACTTCCGGTCCCTTTCGGGATGGAAGTCCGGCGTTTCTGGTTTATGGAACCGGAAGGGCAAAATGCGTCTGAAGACGCATCTGCGGAACTGGAAAACAGCAGATGCCCGTACAGTATCAGGATTGATTTCTGGACGAACGGTCTTGCGGTCAGAAATTGATCCCCCTTGCTTGGGTACTGGAAGGGCATCTGCGGTACTTAAATAGGAGGAAAACGAGATGGCAGACAAAAAGATGGTAGAGGAGATCACGGACATGTCCGTGGACTTTGCCCAGTGGTACACGGACGTAGTAAAAAAGGCAGAGCTGATCGATTATACATCCGTGAAAGGGTGCATGGTGATCAAGCCTGTTGGCTATGCGATCTGGGAGCTGATCCAGAAGCAGCTGGACGCAAGATTCAAGGAGACGGGGGTGGAGAATGTATACCTTCCTATGTTTATTCCCGAATCCCTGCTCCAGAAGGAGAAGGATCATGTGGAGGGCTTTGCGCCTGAGGTGGCATGGGTGACCCACGGCGGCATACAGCCTCTGCAGGAAAGGCTCTGTGTGCGTCCTACCTCGGAGACGCTTTTCTGTGATTTTTATAAAAATGATATTCATTCCTACAGAGACCTGCCCAAGGTCTACAATCAGTGGTGCTCCGTGGTGCGCTGGGAGAAGGAGACCAGACCCTTCCTGCGCTCCAGAGAATTCCTCTGGCAGGAGGGACATACCGCTCATGCCACGGAGGAGGAAGCGCAGAATCGGACCATACAGATGCTGAATCTTTATGCGGACTTCTGTGAGGAGGTGCTGGCTATTCCCGTGATCCGGGGGCAGAAGACCGAGAAGGAGAAGTTCGCAGGGGCAGTGGCCACCTATGCCATCGAGGCCCTGATGCATGACGGCAAGGCGCTGCAGGCAGGCACCTCCCACAATTTCGGGGATGGCTTCGCCAAGGCCTTCGGTGTACAGTTCGCGGATAAGGACAACACGCTGAAGTATGTGCACCAGACCTCATGGGGCATGACTACCCGTCTCATCGGCGCAATCATCATGGTGCACGGGGACAACGAGGGGCTGGTGCTGCCTCCTAGAGTAGCTCCTGTGCAGATCTGCATCATCCCTATCCAGCAGAAGAAGGAGGGCGTTCTGGAGAAGGCTTATGAGCTTAAGGGTATGCTGGGCAGGAATTTCCGGGTGAAGGTAGACGATTCCGAAAAGACGCCCGGCTGGAAATTTGCCGAGGCCGAGATGAGGGGATACCCTATCCGAGTGGAGATCGGCCCTAAGGACATGGAAGCCGGGAAATGCATCATCTGCCGCCGGGACACCAGAGAGAAGATCGAGGTGCCGCTTGAGGAGCTGGAAGCAAAGGCAGGAGAACTGCTGGAGACCATTCAGAAGGAGATGCTGGAGCGGGCAAGGACCCATCGGGACAACAATACCTACACAGCTGTCAATATGGCGGAATTCGAGAGGACATTTGATGAAAAGTCTGGCTTTGTGAAAGCCATGTGGTGCGGCGAGCAGGCATGCGAGGACATGATCAAGGAGAAGCTGGCGGTCACCAGCCGCTGCATACCCTTCAAGCAGGAGCATCTGGCGGATACTTGTGTCTGCTGCGGCAAGCCTGCAAAGAAGATGGTATATTGGGGCAGAGCCTACTGAAAATCGGCTCCTATTGTCTGGGATGTTTTGAATCTGCGGGGTACAGAACGGGAAAAGGAGATAAGAGATTATGATAAAAGAAACATATCAGCTTCAGATGGAAGGCTCGCTGCCTTATGCGAATCTGGTTATTTATCTGCATGAGCATCATGAGGAAATTGATATCAAAACAAGGCCGATGATCCTGGTCTGTCCCGGAGGGGCCTATGCCTATACCTCCGAGAGGGAGGCGGATCCTCTGGCCATGCAGTTTCTTGCCATGGGATACCATGCGGCGGTGCTGAGATATTCCTGCGCTCCGGCGGTCTATCCCACGGCCCTTACGGAGCTGGCATACAGCGTGGCCCTGATCCGCAGGAACGCTGGAGAGTGGTATGTGAATCCGGAGCAGGTCGTGGTGCTGGGTTGTTCCGCAGGAGGCCATCTGGCAGCGTCTCTTGGCGTCTTCTGGAAAGAGGCCTTTCTGGCCAAGGCACTGGAGCTGGGCGGAGAGGAGCAGAGGCTCCTGCGTCCGGACGGTATGATACTCTGTTATCCCGTGATCACTGCAGGAGAATACGCTCACAGAGGATCTATCCAGAATCTGCTGGGAGAGAGGGAGCAGGAGCTCTCTGCAAAGATGTCTCTGGAAAATCAGGTGGACGCGGACACGCCCCCGGCATTTATATGGCATACCTATACGGACGGGGCGGTGCCGGTGGAAAATTCCCTGCTATTTGTGGGAGCGCTGCGCAGAGCAGGAGTCCCTGCGGAGTTTCATATGTATCCCTACGGCGGGCACGGGCTTGCCCTTGCCAACCGTCTGACCCAGAATCCGGGCGGCTCTGCCATAGTGGAGCAGTGTACATCATGGATTCCTCTGGTGCATACATGGATGGAGCATTGGTATAATTTATGAATTATGTTGTATTTGATCTGGAATGGAACCAGGGTGACACTGGTCTGGAGGAGGAAGCTGCAAGCCTGCCATTCGAAATCATCGAAATCGGCGCGGTCAAGCTGGACCAGACCGGCAGTGTCACAAGTACATTCAGCCAGCTGATCAAGCCGAAGGTGTATCATAAGATGCATCAGATCACCGGCAGGCTGATTCACCTGCGTATGCAGGAGCTGGAAAACGGCAAGCCCTTTGTCAGGACGGCGGAGGGCTTTTTGGAGTGGTGCGGGGAAGAGCCTTACCTATTCTGCACATGGGGCAGCTCAGATCTGACAGAGCTGCAGAGAAATATGCGGTTCTACCAGATGCCTCCTCTGGCGGAAGGCCCCTTTATCTATCTGGATGTGCAGAAGCTTTTCAGCATCGCTTATGAGGACGGAAAATCCAGAAGGGGTCTGGAGCATGCCATCGATTTCCTGAAGATTCCCAAGGATATTCCTTTCCATAGGGCGCTCAGTGACGCCCGTTATACCGCAAGGATATTGGAGAGGATCCTGCGGGACAGGCCGGATGTCCTGAAAAACCATTCTTATGATGTGTTTCATCCGCCTATAGACAGAAAGGCGGAGATAAAGGCTCAGTTTGACGATTATGCCAAGTATATTTCAAGGGAATTCTCCAGTAAGGAAGAGGCTTTCGATGATAAGGAGGTGGCATCCAGCAAATGTTATCTCTGCCATCGGAACCTGCGCAAAAAGATCAGATGGTTCACTCCCAACGGGCGGAATTACTATTGTCTTGCCTATTGTGAGAAGCACGGCTATCTGAAGGGAAAGATCAGGATCCGTAGATCGGAGAACGATAAAATCTATATCGTCAAGACCAACAAGCTGATCGGCCCCGAGGACGCAGAGGCTCTGAGGACGCGCCGGGACCGCGCAAAGGAGCTGCACAGGCGTCATGAGGAAAGATATCGGCAGGGTGCCGCAGCGCAAAACATCAGGCGGCAAAACACCAAGGCGACGAAACGATAAAGCAAAATAACAAGGGATCTAAAGGAAAGGCAGGATAGCTGTCATGAAGGAGGAGAAGCATTATCTCCTCCTTCTTCTGCGTCTGCGCCGGGCATTGGCCCGCCTGCTTCTTACATTGGATTTAGGCACGGCGTAATATCTTGAGAAGGCCCGGAATCCCAGCCACACGATAGCCACACCTGCCAGGATCCCTGCAATGATCAGGATCGGCCGGATGTTTACGAATACAAAGGATTTTTCGGGTTCTTCCTCCGGTTCTGCGTCAAAGATGGAGGAGGCGCTTTTGGCCGCGGTGAAATTGACTCCTGCCGTTCCGAGACTCATTCCATGGTAGCTGTAGGAAATGACAGCCGCCTGATTTTCATTCGTCTGGTCGTAGGAGATGACGGATTCCGCACTCTCAAAGGGGATCGTCTTGGGCAGGATGATGCAGTCGTCCTTGTCCAGAGACAGCAGGGGCTGGGAGCTTCCGGAGGCATTATTTCCGCCTGCAAATATACTTGTATCGTCAATGTTGTATTTGGTTTCCTGCTGAGATACATTTACTTTTTCGAAATTGGCGAAGCCATAGTCGAACAGGGCGATGGTGTCCTCATACTGATAGGGCTGTTCATCCCGCAGCACCACACAGATCAGCTTCATTCCGTTCTTTTCCGCGCAGGATACCAGACAGTATCTGGCATCGTCAGTGAAGCCCGTCTTGCAGCCGACCAGACCTTCATAAGCGTATACGCCGCCGGGAATGATCATCATCTGATTGTTCTCCAGCTTTCCCAGAGGCAGCTTGTCGGTGGCGGGAAATTCCATCCGTCTGGTAGTGGTGATCTTGCACAGCAGCTCGTTGGCAAAAAAGGCTCTCCCTATCATGGCCAGATCATAGGCTGTAGTATAGTGGTTTTCATCCGGCAGGCCGTTGGGATTTGCAAAATGAGAATTCAGGCACCCCAGCTCCTCCGCCCGTTCGTTCATGATCTCTGCGAACACCGACCAGTCCGTGGTGTGGGTGATATGTTCTGCCAGCGCATAGCAGACCTCGTTGGCAGAGCAGATCAGGATGGCCTGAAGGCTCTGCTCCAGAGTCAGCTCCTGTCCTACATCCATGGCGATATGGCTGCTGTCCCGGGGGGTGTCGAATACTGCGTCATAGGAAAAGGTTACGATCTCGTCCAGCTGGCACTGCTCCGACACGATCAGGGCGGTGAGGGTCTTGGTGGTGCTGGCAGGATATTCTCTCTGGTGGATATTTTTGGAGTATAAAATCACGCCGGTATCGGCATCCATCAATATTGCGGATTCCGCATTTACGATGGGCCCCGTGGGCCAGTTGGGAACCTCGTTGGACTGCACCGGCATGGCCCGCTGCTGCTCCAGACGCTGCTCTCTTTCAGCGAAAGCAGTGGCATGGGCATTGGCGGCAGGAACGGCTATCATGCCGACAGTCATCAGGCTGGCTGTGCAGAGAACGGAAGAAATTGTGTGAAAGCATCTGCGGAAATATTTATACAAAATGTGTTTTTTGCATTTGGGTATGTTAAACATGGGACGGCCTCCGAAATGTGTGTTTAGTGTGGACGGTATCAGTTTTTGTGGAAACTTATCCTATTATACACTATTTTGTTTCAAAACCAAAGCGGCAAATGCAATTTGTGGGAGACTTTTGTTGACAAGTTTTTAAAGATAAAGTACAGTTATCTATGAGGGCATTGTTTGCCGTATAAGGAGAGCGCGCAGGAAAGGGCGGCGATGAGCCTTGTACGCAGGACGGAAGCGGACAGGTGCCTGAAGGAGCGGTAAGAGGTGAGAAGGTGAGATTGCGTAATATTACAGGCTGCCGGGAGGTGATCGCGGAGAGTCCCTATGTAGTGCAGGAGGCGTTGCATTCCCGATGCGCAGGGGCCTGGAAGGAAATTTTCGGAAACGGAAATCCCATCCATATCGAGATCGGTATGGGAAAGGGCAAATTCATACATACTATGGCTAAGGATCATCCGTATGTCAATTATGTTGGCATTGAAAAATATTCCAGCGTACTGCTGAGGGCAGTTCAGAAGATGGAGCAGGAGGAGCTTCCGAATCTGAGATTTCTCAGGATGGATGCGGAAGGGGTCGGCGAGGTCTTTGCCCCGGGAGAGGTGGATAGGATTTATCTGAACTTTTCCGATCCGTGGCCCAAGGATAGGCATGCAAAACGCAGGCTGCCCTCCAGAGAGTTCCTTGCGCGCTATAGGCGTATTCTGAAGCAGGGGGGCAGGTTGGAGTTCAAGACGGACAACAGGGAGCTTTTTGACTTTGCCGTGGAGGAGCTGGAACCGGCAGGCTGGAAGGCAGAGGAGCTTACCTATGACCTCCACGGGGACGAAAGGCTGATGGAGGGAAATGTGATGACGGAGTACGAGGAGAAGTTTTCTGCCATGGGCAACCCTATCTGTAAGTATGTGATCCGGCCTCTGAGGGCGGAACCGCCCTTGGAAAACAATGACCTATCATCAAAGCAGTAGTAAGGCTCAGGAGACGTGTCGGTGCCGCATTCAGGTCTCCGTGGGTCATATTATCAAATTTATCAAAATGAAAGCGGTGCAGAAGGAGGAAGAACATGGAGCACAGATTCACGTCGGATAATTTTACAGAGGAGGTTCTGCAGGCATCCTTGCCTGTGCTGGTCGACTTTTACGCAGACTGGTGCAATCCGTGCAGGATGATGGGACCCGTAGTGGCAAAGATGGCAGCGGAGTTTGAAGGAAGGGTCAAGGTGGGAAAGTGCAATATTGATGAGTGCATGGAGCTGGCAGCAGGCTACCAGATATCCAGTATCCCGGCGTTCATCATCTTTAAGGACGGTAAGCCGGCGGCAAGGTTTGTAGGTTCTATGTCTACGTCAGATCTGAGGGAAAAAATTCAGCAGATTCTTGATTAAAGGGGAAAAATGCCGCAGGATGGCAGGGGGTTGGATTGAGATGAATAAAGAAAATTTGAGGCAAGAAGGCAAAAAAGTGCTGATGTGCGTCGTGGCTGCCTTTCTGTATGCGCTGGGGATGAACTTGTTTATTGTGCCCACAAAGCTGTATTCTGGAGGCGTGATGGGTATCAGTCAGGTGATCAGAACCTTGCTGACGCAATTTCTGCATCTGGATTTCAACGGATTTGATATTGCCGGTGTCATCTATTATATTATCAATATTCCTATTTTTATATTGGCATTTGCCAGACTGGGGAGGAAGTTTTTTGCAAAGACGTTGATCATGGTTACTTCCATGACTGTGTTTCTGTCACTGATTCCGGTGACGGTGGTCGTACAGGATGCCATGGCGTCCTGCGTAGTGGGCGGCATTATATCCGGCGGCGGCATCGGGATAGCTCTGCGTATGGGTTCCTCCAGCGGCGGCATGGATGTGGTAGGGATTCTGCTTGCCAGATGGAAGAAGGATTTCAGCGTGGGCAAGGTGAGTCTGATGATGAACCTGCTGCTGTACGGGGTCTGCTTTTTCCTTTTTGATATGGAAACCGTGGTGTACTCCATTATTTATGCGGCAGTGTACTCCGTGGCCATGGACAAGTTCCATACCCAGAATATCACGGTGGAGGCAAAGATCATCACAAAGGCGGATACCGCGGCGCTGGAGAAGGCTATCCTGGCGGAAATCTATAGGGGCGTGACCAAATGGTCGACTCTGGGGGCCTTTACCTATGAGCAGTCCCATCTGCTTTATGTCACCTTGTCCAAATATGAGGTGAGCAGGCTGAAGGCGGTGGTGCATAAGTTTGACCCTAATGCATTTATTGTAATTACCGAAGGCGTCAGCGTGGACGGAAATTTCCTGAGGAAGCTATAGGAGCCGGATGTATATCCGGCAAAGATTCATCCATCTTACGGGGCGGGAGCTTCTGCGGGATGGATGTTTTGTATATTGAATTGTCAGCTGTCTGCAAAATGGCAGCTGCTCAGTTTCGGAACCAATATGTTTCTGAAACGCTGAATCAGTGTCCGTTGAAGCGGACGGGGAGGTATAAGGATGGAAAAACAGCAGATAGTGAAAGAAAACGTAGAAATTTTGTTTGATTCTCCTTATATCCGGGTGGCGGATCTGCGGTATGCGCCCGGCAGGCATTATTTCGATGCCACAAGGCGGAAACCGGAGGATCTGGCGGCGATAAAGTCGGATCAGGAGTACCGGGAAATGCTTCCGGATGCCGTAAGCTGTATCGTGGTTCTGGACATTCCGGGGGAGGAGCCGAGGCTCCTGCTGTCCCGGGAGTTTCGCTATCCGGCGGGGCGTTTCATGCTTAGCGTGCCGGCTGGACTGATAGATGAGGAGGATAAGGGGACGGCAGACCCAATCATCGGCACCGCGGTGCGGGAGATCAAGGAGGAGACCGGGCTGGAGACGGCAGAAGGGGATTCAGTGACAGTGGTGAATCCGGTGCTTTTTTCTTCCCCGGGGATGACTGACGAGAGCAATGCGCTGGTATGCGCAGTGCTTCGGTCCGCAGATCTGAACACGCTGTCTCAGGAGGGCGCAGTGGGATCCGAGCAGTTTGACGGCTTTGTGCTGTTGACGAAGGAGGAGGCTATGGAGACGCTGGCCAGAGGCAGGGATGAGGAAGGAAATTTTTACTCCATGTACACATGGGCGGCGCTGCTGTATTTTGCGGCTGGGATGTGGGCATGAGGCATCAAAGTATGCTGCTATTTATACTGCACACCGGTTAAATTTGCAGTATAGTTATACAGTATTTACGAAAAAGAGGTGATGGGGTGAATCAAAAGCTGAAAGAAAAGATTTTAGAGTCTCTCTCTGCAGTGCTGCCTATAACGGGAATCGTGCTGCTTCTGAGCATCCTGCTGGTGCCCATTGATCTGGGAACCATGGTGATGTTCATCGTGGGGGCGATCATGCTGGTGATCGGGATGGGATTTTTCCAGCTGGGGGCGGAGATGTCCATGACCCCGTTGGGAGAGGGTATTGGTGTCCAGATATCGAAGGCAAGGCACATTCCTCTGATTTTTCTGATCGGATTTTCCATGGGTGCCATCATCACCATTTCGGAGCCGGATCTGCAGGTGCTGGCGGAACAGGTTCCGGCCATACCGAATCTGACGCTGATCCTTACCGTGGCGGTGGGCGTGGGTATTTTTCTGGCATTGGCGATCCTGAGGATATTGTTCCAGATCAATCTTTCCAGTATATTGATTGTGCTCTACATTGCCTTGATCGGTATGAGCTTTTTTGTCTCCAAGGATTTCCTTGCGGTGGCATTTGACTCCGGCGGCGTGACTACCGGCCCTATGACGGTACCTTTCATCATGGCAATGGGCGTAGGTCTTGCCTCGGTCCGCGGTGATAAGAATGCCTCCAGCGACAGCTTCGGTCTGGTGGCCCTTTCCAGTGTGGGCCCTATTCTGGCGGTGCTGATCCTTGGGTTCTTTTTCAGCCCTACTGAGACGGCATACACTGCGTCAGCGGTTGCGGATGTGGCAACCACCCGGGACGTGGTAAAGGAATTTCTCTTCAGTATGCCTCCTTATATCAGAGAGGTGCTGATCTCTCTGGTGCCGGTGGCGGCGGTTTTTGTCATTTTCCAGCTGCTCAGCCATCGTTATCCCCGCAGACAGGTGAAGCGTGTCACGGTGGGTTTTGCGTATACATATATTGGACTGGTACTTTTCTTATGCGGTGTGAATGTAGGCTTTGCTCCGGTGGGTTCCCTGATGGGGAGTGAGATCGCCTCCGAGAGCTGGAAATGGCTGCTGGTGCCCATTGGTATGCTGATCGGTTATTATATCGTAAAGGCCGAGCCTGCCATTCAGGTGCTGAACCGACAAGTGGAGGGAGTCACCAACGGCTCCGTGTCCGCCATATCCATGAACCGCTGTATGTCCATCGGCGTGTCCGCCAGTGTGGGCCTTTCCATGCTGCGGGTGCTGACGGGGCTGCCCATCCACTGGATCGTGGTGCCGGGATATATCGCCGCGCTCCTGCTGTCCAGATTCGTTCCCAAGATGTTCGTGGGTATTGCATTTGACTCCGGCGGCGTGGCCAGCGGTCCCATGACTACTACGTTCCTGCTTCCTTTGAGTATCGGCGCTTGTGATGCTCTGGGCGGCAATCTGATGACGGATGCCTTCGGAGTAGTGGCATTGGTGGCGCTGACGCCTCTGATCGCCATCCAGATCATGGGTATACTGTACCAGCTCAAGCTGAAGACAGCGGACAAGGTGGTTGTGGAGCAGCCTGTGCTTTCGGATGCTATGGATGACATCATTGAATTTATGGAGGGTGATGAAAATGACGGATCTGTATAAGAAAGCGGCATTCAGAATGCTGTTCCTCATTGCTACGCCGAAGCTGGTAAACAAGGCAGTGGGGCTTTTCAAGGAAGGGAATGTTCCTGCACAGTATATTTTCCACGCTCAGGGCACGGCTTCCAGCGAAGTCATGGATATGCTGGGGCTGGACGGAGTGGACAAGAATATAATGATGAGCATGATGCCCAAGATGTTTGCGGATGAGATGCTGAAAAAGCTCCGCAAAAAGCTTCATCTGGGGATGCCGAACACGGGCATCGCATTTACTGTCGCCATGTCCAGCGGCAGCGGGCATATCATGCAGCTGATGGAGAAGATGGAACCGGAAGAAAAAGAAAGACTGATGGAGAGGAATGAGACGGATATGACGGATAATGAATACAGCATGATCATGGCGATCGTGAATCAGGGATTCAGCGAGGATGTAATGAATGCGGCAAGGCCCAAAGGGGCCTCCGGCGGCACGGTGTTCCACAGCAGACGTGTAGGAAACGAGGAGGCCATGAAATTCTGGAAGATCAGCGTTCAGGAGGAGCGTGAGGTAGTGATCATTCTGGCAGGGAAAGAGGATAAGCTGGCCATCATGCAGGAAATCGGGAAGAAATGCGGTATGCAGAGCAAGGCTCAGGGTATCGTCATGTCCCTGCCGGTGGATAATGTGGTGGGGCTGGACTGAGAGACTGTCAGTTTGACCAGTCTATATCATATTTTTTCTTTACGGTGAATTTGCTCAGCAGTCCGTCCTGCTGGCTGAACTGCAGGCTGTATTCATAGTCAGAGCCGTAGCCTGCCATATAATTTGTGTAGGATGAGAATTCCGGAAACATAGCCTCCGCCTTCTCCTGATCGAGTTCGTTGACATTGACGCCGTTCAGGGCGATGGCGGAGCGCTCTTCGGAATCCCCGCCCAGATAGACTTCCAGCATGGCAATGGCTGCGTCTCCCATCCGGACCGGATCGCTTGTGGCCAAGGAAACATGGGCAAAGATGTGCTCCGTTATGGTAATGGAAGCACCGCTGTAATAAGAATCGGGTTCCAGCATCTCTTCCGGATCGATTTCATAGGTGGTGATGTGGTTGCTGCTGTCCATCTCCGACACGGTGACGGAAAGGCCTTGATCCAGCAGAGCTTGTACAGTGGTCTCCCCTACCCGGACTTCTGTTCCGTTGATGGAGACGGGATAGAGCTTCTGGGGCGGTTCCTCGGGGGTGTCGTCCTGACCGCAGCCGGTGATGAGCATTATGCCCAGAAGCAGGGCAAGGGTTGTCAGTAGATTTTTTTTCATGATGTTTTCTCCTCCATATTCCTTTTTTGTATCTTGCATCTTTTTTTGTTGCAGGCGATTCCGTATTTTAGGATCGTTTCCATCCCGTCCTGCCGGAGTCTGGTTTCATGTGCTTTGTCTTCTATCTGCGCCAGCGCCTGCCGGCAGCCGGCTTCCAGGTTCCCGTTGTCAGGGTATTTCACTTCAATTACGATGCCGATACGTTTTTCCCATATCTCGATCTGGATATCGCTGTAGCCGTCGCCGGATTCGGCATTGGAACCCAGATCCCAGTCTTCACGGTGGCTTAAAAGCCCTATCAGGATTCCATGGTAAAAGTGCTCTTTTTTTGCTTTTCGGGCGTTTGTGTCACGGACGCTGATGGTGCTGGCCAGATAGCTGCCAAACAGCTCCTCTGCCGTTCGGGCGTCTCCGTTCTGAAAGGCGGCACACAATGCATCCAGCTTCGGCGTATCCTTTCGTGTCTCCTCCTGAAACCACTCTTGTATCTGTTCTATGAAAATTTCCCGTATCTTCAGATTCGGGATTGCCAGCCGGTACATTTTTCCCTCAGGCTTTCCCCGCTGAGTTAAGTATCCCGTGGTAAAGAGCACACTCCATAGGTTGTCTATATTACTGTATAGATCCCGGTAGGTCAGTTCCTGATTGATCTTTTTGATTACGCACTCGCCGGCTATCAGCTGTTCGATCTCCCGCTTTGTGACTGGGGTGGCTTTTTGGAGGAAATTGCGGATGATGTCATTCCCGCTGGTATTGGTCCAGAAGGCCTGCGGGGATGCCTCCGGGTCTGCCCGGAGCAGGTCCACATAGTTTATCACGTCCCATGGACAATAGACATCCGCATTCCCGAAGCGGTAGCCGTCATACCATGTTTTCACCAGATTATATTTATCCGCCAGTCCGTAAAATTCCAGCATGGCTCTGACTTCATGGTCGGAAAAGCCGAAGCAATCGTCAAAATAGTCGTTTGTGACCGAAAGAACCTTTAGATTATTCAAACCGGTGAAGATGCTCTCTTTTGCTATTCTCATGCATCCCGTCAGTACGGCAAACTGAAGGCTGTCATTGCTCTTCAGCGCCCGGCTGAACAGATTCCGTATCAGGCTTGTCATTTCTTCATAATATCCATATTGCTGCGCTTTGTCTAAAGGTACGTCATATTCGTCTATCAGAAGAACCGCTTTCTGGCCATAGTGCTTGTGGAGCAGATGACACAATAGTCCTAGGCTGTCCGTCAGGGTTTCTTCTGATAAGCTGTCGCAAAAGCCGCCGCTGTCGGGCCTTATGAGCTGTCGGTAGATTTCTCTTTCTTCCTCCATAAGCTGCGGGCTTTCTTTCAGAAAGGAAAAGCGGAATGCTTCACTTCTGATGATGGAACGCAGCATGGCACAGGCAGCTTTGAGCTCTCTGGCACAGGCATCCTTCAGGGAAATGGATATTACGGGAAATTTCCCCATGTACGCCTGACATAATTCTTGGTTTTCCGAGATTTTCAGCCCATCAAACAAGCGGCTGTCACAGCCATATTCCAAAAAGTATTTTAGCATACTCATATTCAGGGATTTACCGAATCTTCTGGGGCGGGTAAAGAGATTTACCTTTCCCCAGTTATTCAGGAGATCCCGGATCAAGTCTGTTTTGTCTACATAGTAAAAACCTTCCGTGCGGATTTCTTCAAAATTTTCAATACCCACCGGCAGTTTGACAACTGGCTTCATATGCTGTGTACTCCTTCCTTGTTTGGTATTTTACTATAGTTTCATGTAATTCTCAACTATACAATATATTTTTAGGATAAAGAAGTTTGTACGGAAGTTTGTGCTGTCAGGTATTCTATTTTGTTTTTGTTTCTGCTATAATCAAGTTGGTTTTCGTCTGTAAATGGACGGAGGAGAGGATGAGGCAGGTTATGAAAGAGCTATATAAGCCCCTGGGGCTGCATAAGGGAGATGTGGTTGCGACAGTCAGTCCCTGCAACGGCTGGGCAGGGGACGAAAATATTCGCTGGAAATATGAGCTGGGTGTGATGCGCCTGAAGGAGATGGGGCTGGAGGCAGTGGCTGCACCGAATTCTCTTAGAGGGTCGGACTATCTGTCCGCAAATCCTCAGGCGCGTGCCGAAGATATTATGTGGGCTTTTGAGTCGAAGGATGTCAGGGCGATCATTGCAAATGTAGGTGGAAACGACAGTATTAAAATCATCCCTTATATTGATCCCCTGAGCATCATAAACCATCCCAAAATATTTGTTGGATACTCCGATGTGATGAATCTGCATATTTTATGTTATAAGTGCGGGTTATCATCCTTTTATGGAGACAATCTTCTGGAACCTATTGCGGAGGCTCAAGGGTGGCATGGTTATAGCAGGAAATGGTTTGAAAAGGTCTTGTTTGACAATGCCCCCGTAGGCCGGGTTGACCCGTCAGGGGAATGGACCTATGAAAAGGCAGATTATAGGAACAGTTCATATACCCGTGCCTATTATCCCAACGAGGGGTATGAGCTGATTCAGGGGCAGGGAATTGTCCGGGGCAGACTGCTGGGAGGACATACCGGGCTTGCGGAGCTGGAAGATACTTTGATAGCGCTCACCGCAGAGGACTTTGAGGATAGTATCCTCTTTCTGGAGGATATTCCCGAGTTTTATACGGCGCAGACGCTTGCGGACTTTCTGCGGTGGCTGCAGAAAAAAGGCGCAATGCAGGGATTAAAGGGGATCCTTCTTGGCAAGGCGGCTGAAAATACGGGATTCGTCGAACAGCGGAAGGCAGTGAGAGAATTTCTGGCCGGGCTGGATCTGCAGGATCTCCCGGTTTTGTACGGGGTTAATTTCGGACATTCTTCTCCGGTCTGTGTGCTGCCCTATGGCGCGGAGGCCGAAATAAACTGTATTGATAAAACATTTTCCATATTGGAGAGCGGCGTGCGGTAGCCTTGTGCCCGGCGCAGAGAAAACGGAGGTTATTTGGGTGAAAAAAAGGATTCTATGTTTCCTTATGCTGTCGGTGCTGTGGATATCGTCCTGCGGGAAGGATGGGGCCGGGGAGAGCGGGGCGCCTTTGCCGCAGGATGGAAGAGAGGCTGAGGAAAGCGGTTTAAGCCCGGAACCCTCAGAGGTATGGCAGGCAGGAGAGGCGGACAGTCCGTCTGATGAGAGGAATCAGGGAGGCGCTGAAAGCGGCAGCCTGAAAGATGCGTATGAAGAGGGAAGCGGAGAGAGCGCTTCCGTTGGGAAAGGATCGGAAGGCGCATCCGGTCAGGAAAATTCTGAGGGCGATGATTTAGATAACGCGTCCGATGAAGGAGGCTCTGTGGACAAAGCGGGTAATGTACAGGACAAAGGGGATTCCGTGGGGAAAGGATCGGAAGGTGCATCCGGTCAGGAAAATTCTGAGGGCGATCACTTAAATAATACGTACGGTGAAGGAAGCTCTGTGGACAAAGGGGATTCCGGGAACAGAGAATCGGAAGATGCATCCGGCGGGGGAAACCTTGGGTACAGCCCGGCGGGAGAAGGTGGGGTGAAAACCTCCGGCAGCAGCGCAGACGCCGCCATGGGTGCTCTTTCCGTGGACGGAACCAAGCTGGTAGATGGCAGTGGCAATCCGGTTCAGCTGAAAGGGATCAGCACCCACGGACTGGCATGGTATCCCGATTATGTGAACGAAGAGTGTATCCGGCAGCTGAAAGAGGAATGGGGGATAAATGTGTTCCGGCTGGCCATGTACACTGCGGAATACGGCGGGTACTGTTCCGGGGGCGACAAGGAGAACCTGAAGACACTGGTGAAAAACGGGGTGGAGTATGCCACGGATAATGATATGTATGTCATTATAGACTGGCATATTCTGTCGGACGGAAATCCCAATACTTATCTGGAGGATGCCAAGGATTTTTTCGGGGAAATGTCGGAGGAATATGCCGACTATACCAATGTGTTTTATGAGATATGTAATGAGCCTAACGGGGGAACGGCATGGAGTGATGTGAAGAGCTATGCGGAGCAGGTCATAGAAGTGATCCGGGAGAATGACGGAGACGGCATTATTCTGGTGGGCACACCCAACTGGTGCCAGTATGTGGAGCAGGCGGCTGCGGATCCTATTGAGGGCTATGAAAATATCATGTATACCCTGCATTTTTATGCTGCTACCCACAAGGAGGATCTGCGGGATGCCATGGTCAGGGCAGTAGAGGCAGGACTTCCCGTTTTTGTGTCTGAATACGGTATCTGCGATGCCAGCGGCAGCGGCGGAATCGATGAATATCAGGCGAACCAGTGGACGGAGCTTCTTGACCGGTACCAGATCAGCTATGTGGCATGGAACCTTTCCAACAAATCCGAGACATCAGCAGTTATAAAGAGCAGCTGCAGCAAGGTGAGCGGTTTTGCAGAGGAGGATTTAAGCGACTCGGGAAGATGGCTCTATAAGATGCTGGGCGCAGGAGCGGAAAGCAGCTCCGGCGGGACTATAGAGGGAAGCGGTGCGCCGCAGTCCGGGAATGGAGATGCCGGGGGCTCGGGGACCGGAAGCGGCGGGAACGGAGATGCCGGAAATTCGGGATCTGGAAGCGGCGGGAACGGAGATGCCGGAAATTCAGTAACCAGAAATGACGAAAATGGAAATGAAGGCGCGCAGAAAACCCCTGAGAAACAGGAATTTGAGGAAGGCGGCTTGGGCATTGAGGCCCAGCTGGTCAATTCATGGGGGCAAGGAGACGAAACATTTTATCAATATACCCTTACGATAACCAATTCTACGGAAACTGATATGGAGAAATGGACGGTGCAGGTCGTGTTCAGTGCGGATGTGGCTCTGAGCAATGGCTGGAACGGAAATTATCAGGTAGATGGCAATGTCCTCACCATCACTTCCATGGATTATAACGGATACATTGGAAGCGGAGGCAGCGTGGACAACATCGGCTTTATTCTGCAGGGGCAGGCAGGTACGGAGATATGGATACAGTAAAGGTTGAAAAGCACATAGATGTTCTGGACGGGGTCAGGGCGATCGCCGTAGGACTTGTGGTATGGTTCCATTTCTGGCAGCAGAGCTGGCTTACCCCCAGAATCGTTTTTCCCACAGATGTCACAAAATATTTTGGCCTCACCGGAATCAATCTGGAGGGCTTTGTAAGGTATGGCTTTCTGTTTGTGGATCTATTGATTCTGCTCAGCGCGTTCTGCAATTTCTACCCTTATGCCAGAGGGATCCTGCTGCAGGAGCCGTGGCCGGATACAAAAATCTTCTATCTGAAAAGGGCGGGCAGGATACTGCCCTCCTATTATTTTTGTCTGCTTGTGTCGCTGGCGGTCATGCTGGCGGAGGGGAGACTTACAATAGATGGTTTTTTCTGGAAGGATCTGCTGACACATATCACTTGCACCAGCCCTTTGTTTCCGGATACATATCTGGGCACAAGGTTCAACGGGGTGCTTTGGACGGTTCAGATCGAAGTGCTTTATTACCTGCTTATGCCATGGATCGCAAAGGCGTTCCGCAGATGGCCTATATGGACCTGCATGGGACTGTGGAGCTGCGGCATTTTCTCCGCAAATTACATTTTATACGAAAAAGCGGACATGATACGTGCCTTCGGCAACCATGCGGCCACTTTTGCGGGCTGTTATGCAAACGGGATGCTGCTGTGTCTCCTTTACATCACTTTTCGGACAAGGAAAGCGGAAAACAGATATACCAGACTGGCGGCTACTGGAGCCGTGCTCTGCTGTGTGCTGTACTTAAGCAGAATGATGGAGCGGCTGGGAGAGGGGGAGCTGCAGGCAGTGCAGCTGCAGCAGAGATTCGAGCTTTCGCTGGTCTTTTCCTGCGTTCTGCTTTCGCTGCCCTTTGCCTGCAGGGGGGTCAAGCTCCTTTTTTCTAACAAGGTCATGGGGGTTCTGGCAGCCATATCTTATAATCTCTACATATGGCATCAATATATCGCCGTGAAATGCAAAGAGCATCATATCCCTTTCTGGGAGGGGGATGTGCCTCCCAATATGACAGGGGACAAGGCGTGGATGTGGAAATATCAGATACTGATCGTGGTTTTGTCTCTGACAGCAGCCATTATCGTCACATATGGACTTGAGAGGCCTTTGGATAAGGCGCTGAGAAAATTGTGGAAGATCCACGAGAAATTTTAGCAGCATTTCGCACCCTCCTCTTTCTTACATATTATAATTTCCTGACACAGCTTCTGAACAGCCTATCAAACACTCGTCATCTCATGCCTGCACCACAATGCAATGATACTGCTGGGCAATATTTTCTAAATATTCTTCTAATGTGCCGTCATAATCCATTATTGCTTATAAAAGCATTTCTTTAGTCAGCATGGTAAATCCGTTGTGTCTTTCGAGGGCTTCCATAACCGCCATAGGTAAAGCTGGCATAGCCAGAAGGAATGCGGTTCAACGGAACAGCAGCCATGGTTCTGCAGTCAAACCAGCCATACAGATGATTGCTGTTTTGCAGCACAAGCGGAAGCAGGTGCACTGATGGCATGGAAGCTGGGGATAATAATATGCTGCGAAAATATCAGACAAAAAATCTGCAGAAACCTATTGACAATCATCTGTTTATGCTGTATATATAACATATAAACAGAAAGGCGGTGTTGCATTGAAACTATTACAGAATTCAGGGATACCGATCTATCAGCAGATCGCCGAGCAGCTGAAGGCCGACATTCTGGCAGGGAAGCTGAAGGAAGGGGAATATCTTCCGTCCATCCGCGGGCTGGCCAAGGATCTGAAAATCAGCGTTATTACCACCATGAAGGCTTATGAGCAGCTGGAGGCGGAGGGGCTGGTGACAGCGGCTCAGGGCAAGGGCTTTTATGTCAATGCTCAGGACAGTGAGATGCTTAAGGAGCAGCATCTGCGCAGGGTGGAGGAGTCGCTCTTGGAAGCCATCCGGGCGGCGGAGATAGCCGGCATGACAGATCGGGAGCTGCAGGAAATGCTGCAGACGCTATTGAGCATGAAAGAAAGCTAGGATGCAAGTGTAAGGGAAACCGCGTCTGAAGACGCATTATAGAGTCGGAAACAGGAGGGTTTATGTAATGGATGACAGAATGGAAAATGTGATACAGGCTACAGACCTGAGAAAGAATTACAAGGGATTTCAGCTTTCCGTCCCGCAGCTGGAGATACCCAAGGGATTTGCCACGGCGCTGATCGGGGAGAACGGAGCAGGAAAAACAACCTTGCTGAATATACTGGCAGGGATACGGCTGGATTTCAAGGGCGATATTTCCTATTTCGGGGATGCGGGGCTGAGGATGGGGCCCGATGTGCATGAAAAAATCGGTTATACGGGGCCGGGATGTTATTTCCTGCCTCACTGGACGATCGGTCAGGTGGAAGAGGTCAGTGAAATACTGTTCGTAAATTTCCATAGAGACAGATTCCGCAGTCTGTGCGGAGAGCTGGGGATCAACAGAAGCCTGACAAAGGATGTGAAGAAGCTTTCGGACGGCAATAGGATGAAGCTGATGCTGGCGGCGGTTCTGGCAAGGGACACGCAGGCACTGGTCATGGATGAGCCTGCGTCGCCACTGGATCCTCTGATGCGTGATAAGCTCTGTGACATGATACGGGGATATCTGGAGCAGGGGAACGGGGAGAGGTCGGTCTTTTTCTCCACCCACAATATTGCCGATATGGAGAACGTCACGGATTATGCCATTGTCATGGAGCATGGCAATATCGTGGAAGCAGGATTTGTGGAAGACCTGAAGGAGAAATACATTCTGGTAAAGGGAGAAGCCGCTGATGAGGAGAAGGCAAGGGGGATATTGTTTTCCATGACCCGCAGCAGCTATGGTTATGAGGGCATCTGCCTTGCGGATAAGCTGGATCAGCTGGCGGGGATGGATGTGGTCACGGAGACGCCCACATTGTCCCAGATCAGCGTGGCGATCATGAAGGCGAATACGACGCTGGTGGTTTGACAGAATCTATATGCAGCGGAGCTTGTATATATGTAGAAAGGCGAGACATTCATCTATGAGAAAGATATTGAGAAGTTATCTGGTATTTACATCTTTTTTCTATAAGCTTGTTTTATTTCTGGTGCTTCCTATAGGGATGATGGGCGTGGTTTTCTGGGCGGGCGTCCGTACCTATGAGACCGGCCTGATGTTTTTGGCACTGCTCTGGCCCATGGCAGAAATCATTTCTGACAGCTGGCTGTTCGGGGGGCTCCAGACGAAGGATACAATAAAGCTGGACTGCCTGAAGGTCTCCGGCAACGGAAGGCGGGTTCTGCGGGATGCGCTGATGCTGGATCTGGTGAGGAAGTTTCTCTCTATACTGATCATACAGGGGATCTGGCTGATAGGAATGGAGGTAATGAAGCAGATAGCGGGAGACGGAACCGCATCCTTCAGAATTTTTACGATCAAGAGCGAGGGAATATGGTTTTTTGCGGAGCTGGCATTCGTGTCATATTTCTGTTCCGTGCTAGGTACATTTTTATCCCGGTATGGGAGTTTACTGTGGATCAGCATGATGGTGGGGTATGGGATGATGCTTCTGGAGGTAGGGTGTATCATGTTTGCAGAAGCATGGGGCAATAGGATAATCCCCGCACTGCTTTTTGCGGTACTGGGCATACTGGTCAGCATCCTGACAGTGCGCACTGGCATAAGCAAGCTGGATCAGAGTTTTTATGATAAGTGAGGGGAGGCATAATTATGGTAGAAAACTGGAAACTGGGCATGAAAAGCTTAAAATATGCTTATGGTATAAAGACGAACGTGCTTGTAGGAATTGGTTTTGTGGTGCTTGCCGGACTTTTGTATATTACAAAGGGACAGATGATATTAGGGCTGGGCGGCGATTATATGCTGATGTGCATAGCCCTGCTGCCCACACAGATGATCTATTCTCTCAGCGTGTCCAACATGGTTCAGGCATCGACTGTCAGGAAAAAGCTGCAGACATCCGTGCCTGCGATGGTTACTTACGGCAATATGGTGCTTGTGTATCTGATTATGATTCTGATCCGTCTGGCTGCGGTCTTTGGACATCCGGAACAGATGGGCAGGATGGGCGGAGAGCTGGTCATTATGGCGGGGCTGATGCTGCTTTTCATGGTATATCTGGGGGTGGCGTATAAATATTTTATACTCTCCGTAGCAATGGTGATCGCAACGGTATTAATCATTTCACCTTACAGCAATGTAGTAGAGAATGATCTTTTTAGCTGGATCGTCTTTAGCCAAGACTGGTGGGGGATCGTATTGTCGGTGGTGCTGGGACTGGGGCTTCTGACGGCGGGAGGCCTGCTCCAGTATCTGGTGTCTCTTCTGGTATACAAAAAGCCTGTGTCCAAGATGGCGCAGGCAGCGCCTCTGAGGAAAGAGATGTAGGATGAACGTCCATTGTGCCGCTGCCGGAAACATGGGTTTCCGGCAGCGGCACAGTTTTTGCTTCAGGCGGAGACGGTCTTCAATATTTTTTCCGGGCCGTCTGTATAGGCTCGCTGGTCAGGTCCACGCCAAGTTTTTTGTATATTTTGATGTCCACCTCGGAGAGCATGACGGAGGTATGCACCTGACAGCCCCGAAGGTTCGGCAGCTGTTCCAGAGCCAGCTTTGCGTTTTCGTCATGGCAGGCGGCCAGAGCCAGCGCGATCAGGACTTCGTCGGTGTGTAGCCGGGGATTCCTGCCTCCCAGATAACGAACCTTCAGGTTCTGGATGGGCTCGATGGCTTCTGGCTTTATCAGTTTTGTGTCATGGTCCACACCCGCCAGATATTTCAGGGCATTCAGCAGCAGCGCAGCGGAGGCGCCTAGGAAGTCCGAGGTCTTTGAGGTGATGATATGTCCGTCCGCAAGCTCTATGGCGGCGGCGGGAACCCCCAGCTCCTCGGCCCGCTTTTTTGCGGCGGCGGTCACATGCCTGTCCTCTGTGGTGATCTTTGCCTGCTTCATCAAAAGCTCGATCTTATAGACCTCCGTTTCGGAGGTCTCATCCTTGACAACCTTGTTCAGAGCCGTGTAATAGCGCCGTATGATCTCCATTTTGGAGGCTTCGCAGCAGGCCTCATCGTCGATGATGCAGTTTCCGGCCATGTTGACACCCATGTCAGTAGGAGACTTGTAGGGATTGTTTCCGTAAATCCCTTCAAAAATGGCGTTCAGCACAGGAAAGATCTCGATGTCCCGATTATAGTTTACGGTGGTCTCGCCGTAGGCTTCCAGATGGAAAGGGTCGATCATGTTCACGTCATTCAAGTCTGCCGTAGCCGCCTCATATGCCAGATTGATGGGATGCTTTAAAGGTATATTCCAGATGGGGAAGGTCTCGAACTTGGCATAACCGGCCTTGATGCCCCGCAGGTTGTCATGGTACAGCTGGGAAAGGCAGGTGGCCATTTTTCCGCTGCCCGGTCCGGGGGCGGTGATCACCACCAGAGGACGGGAGGTCTCGATGTAATCGTTCTTTCCGTAGCCGTTCTCGCTGACGATCAAGGGTACATTGGCCGGATAGCCCTCGATCGTGTAGTGCAGATACACCTTGATATTCTTTTTTTCCAGCTTTACCTTGAACTGTTTTGCGCTGTGCTGGCCCGTATAGTGGGTAATGACCACGCTTCCTACGTGCAGACCTCTGCTCAGGAATTCATCCCGCAGGCGCAGTACGTCCACATCATAGGTGATTCCAAGATCGCCGTGGATTTTATTTTTTTCAATATCGGCAGCACTGATGACGATCACTATTTCTGCATAATCCGAAAGCTGCATCAGCATCTGGAACTTTGCGTCCGGGGCAAAGCCCGGCAGCACTCTGGAAGCATGGTAATCGTCGAAAAGCTTGCCGCCGAATTCCAGATAGAGCTTGTCCCCGAACTGGGTGATGCGCTCTTTGATATGTTGCGACTGCATTTTCAGATATTTATTGTTGTCAAAACCGATTTTCATTGTCTGCCTCGTTTCTGTAAATGATAGAGATATTCTACCACAAATTTCCTGATATTGGAATGGGCAAAATTCAGAAGATTTATTGTCAGAAAAAGCAATAGCTCTCTGATTTTTGGGCCGGAACTGCTTACAATAGTTTAGAAATCTTTAAGAGTTGTGTCGTTTTTTTCACATTTCAGCTATTGATTTATCAATAGTTACTATCTATAATATAGCTTGCAGCATAAAATGCTGCAAGCTAACGACAGACCGAAGGTCTGGAGTCTGCTAACGACAGACCGAAGGTCTGGAGTATGGTTGACGGCGGACGCTGGATCCGATGTTTATTGACGATAGTTGAAGCAAAAAACAGAAACGGAGCTGCTATGGACAATCAAATGAACCAGTACGACAACGGCGGGGGATACAATAACGGCGGCAATGGCAATATGCCAGGCAACAACGGTGGCAACGGCAATCAGCCTCCCCAGAGACCGAATATCATGATTATACTGCTGGGCGGCTTGGTGTCGGTGCTGATCATCTGTATGCTTTGGAATATGCTGTTCGGTGCCAACGGCAATGCTCAGGAAGTCAGTTATACAAAGTTTTTGGAGTACCTCAATGAGGACAAGGTAGAGACGGTAGAGGTACAGAGCAGCGGATATGTGAATTTCACCCTGAAGGAGGGAGAGGAGCTGCAGGAAACGCCCGCGGCCAGACCGGGTTATCCCTTTTACGGAAATGTAAAGGTGACTTATACCGCAGTGATCATGGAGGATCTGGATACCCTTACGGCCAGACTGGAGGAGCACGGAGTAGACGGAAGCCGTGTGCTCAGCGACAATTCGGGCCGCATCATGGATATCCTGCTGTTTGTGGTACTTCCCGTGGTGCTGATGTGGATTCTGCTGGGCGTGGTCTTTAAAAAGATGGGCGGCAGCGGCGGCCCCATGGGAGTAGGCAAGAGCAATGCCAAGGTCTACGTGCAGAAGGAGACGGGAGTCACCTTCAGGGATGTGGCAGGGGAGGACGAGGCGAAGGAATCCCTCGTGGAGGTAGTGGACTTCCTGCATAATCCGGGAAAGTATTCCAAGATCGGCGCGAGGCTTCCCAAGGGCGCGCTGCTGGTGGGGCCTCCCGGAACGGGAAAAACGCTGCTGGCGAAGGCCGTGGCAGGAGAGGCCCATGTGCCGTTCTTTTCCCTGACAGGTTCCGATTTTATAGAATTATATGTGGGCGTGGGTGCCAGCCGTGTCCGTGATCTGTTCAAGGAGGCGACGAAGAACGCACCTTGTATTATCTTCATCGACGAGATCGATGCCATAGGCCGCAGCCGTGATTCCAAATACGGCGGAGGGAACGAGGAGCGTGAGCAGACCCTGAACCAGCTGCTTTCCGAGATGGACGGCTTTGACAGCTCCAAGGGCATATTGATCCTGGGCGCTACTAACCGCCCGGAGATACTGGACAAGGCGCTGTTGCGCCCGGGACGTTTCGACAGAAGGATCATCGTGGATAAGCCTGACCTGAAGGGCAGGGTAGAGATTCTGAAGGTGCACGCCAAGGACGTGAAGATGGACGAAACGGTGGATCTGGATGCCATCGCTCTGGCCACCAGCGGCGCAGTGGGATCCGATCTGGCGAACATGATCAATGAAGCGGCTATCAATGCCGTAAAGGAAGGCAGGAGCTATGTCTGCCAGAAGGACTTGTTCGATGCGGTTGAAGTAGTGCTTGTAGGTAAGGAAAAGAAGGATCGCATTATGAGCAAGGAAGAGCGTAAGATTGTATCCTACCATGAGGTGGGGCACGCGCTGATCAGCGCGCTTCAGAAAAATTCCGAGCCTGTACAGAAGATAACCATTGTGCCCCGTACCATGGGGGCGCTGGGGTATGTGATGCATGTGCCCGAGGAGGAGAAATATCTGAACACGGAGGCGGAGCTGAGGGATATGCTCGTGAGTCTGGTGGGCGGGCGCGCAGCTGAGGAGGTTGTGTTCGACACTGTTACCACAGGGGCGGCCAACGACATTGAGAAGGCGACGGATATTGCCCGTAATATGGTGACCCGGTACGGTATGAGCAAGCGGTTCGGCCTTGTGGGGCTGGCTACCATAGAGAGCCAGTATCTGGAGGGCAGGTCGGCTCTGAACTGCAGCGATACCACCGCTGCTGAGATAGATGAGGAGGTAGTGGAGATTTTGAAGGAGAGCTACGAAAAGGCGCTGGCTCTGCTTCGGGACAATAGGGAGCTGATGGATAAGCTGGCCGACTTCCTGATTGAGAAGGAGACCATTACCGGCAAGGAGTTCATGGAGATTTTCCGCAGGGAAAAGGGACTGCCGGAGGAGGAGAAAAAGGATTCGGAGGGAGCCGGCAGTTCAGAGGATCCGAAGGGAAAAAGTTCGGTTCAGGAAGAGCCGCGGCAGGAGCTCCCGCAGGGAGGAGTACAGCGGAGGGAAACTGTGCAAGACGCTCCTTCTGAAGAGAGAACCTCTGACGGATCGCAGGACGCTGGACAGACGGATGTCAGACAAGAGCCGCCGGTTCCGGAAACGGTGAAAACCCGGAAGCCCTTTGCGGAGCTGATGGGAGATATGGTATCGGAAGGCTTACAGAGAGGAGAAATCTGCGGGAATGCCGCTGCCGCTCAGGATACTGTTTCCGGTCAGCGGGCCATGCCCAATCAGCAGGCCATGCCCAATCAGCAGGCCGTGCCTGATCAGGAAAAGCCTGCGGATGATGAACATCCGGTGGGCAGGTTTTCCAATGGCAGAATAGATTAGAGGTGAAAGGCCTCTTCCACTTGATGGAGGAGGCTTTTCGTTGTTTTGTTTCTTATCAGGAAAGAGGAGGATTAAGATGTATATTATTGGTGGAATATTGCGAGGGTTAAAGGGTCTGGGAAGCTTTTTTCTTTCAGGTTTGGCGGTATATTGTCGGTACGGCATACTGGTTCTGGGAGTGCTGTCGTTGACGGTTTTGCTGGGAGGGTGCGGCGATAAAGGGGCAGAGCAGTCT
Source organism: uncultured Acetatifactor sp. (assembly GCA_964018205.1). Taxonomy (GTDB): domain Bacteria; phylum Bacillota; class Clostridia; order Lachnospirales; family Lachnospiraceae; genus Acetatifactor. The sequence continues at coordinate 57,075 of CAXHOW010000023.1, forward strand.
GCATGGGTGAGCCCGCCCGAAGCGCAGGAGCCGATGCCGGGGACAGAGTCAGAAGTTCAGAGCGGAGCAGAAAGCGCGGACGGAGGGGAGACCATGCCGGGAGCAGGCGCAGAGGGTGCAGGAGACAAGGAGCAGACATCGGATTCCGTTTCGGCTGCCGACTCACAGGCTGCCGGTCAGGACGCATCTCAGACGGGAGGGCAGGAGCTGTCGGAAGGAACATCCCAGACAGGGACAGAAAGTGCAGCGGAGGCAGAACCTTCAGATGCAGAGCCTTCAAAGGCAGAACCCTCAGATGCAGAACCCTCAGATGCAGAACCCTCAGATGCAGAACCCTCAGACACAGAGTCTCAGGACACAGCCGTAAATGGATACATTGTCGTCATTGACGCAGGCCATCAGCAGAAAGGAAACAGCGAGAAAGAGCCCGTGGGCCCGGGGGCGACAGAGACAAAGGCCAAGGTCTCCGGCGGAACCTCGGGAGCCACCAGCGGCCTGAAAGAATATGAACTGACGCTGATGGTAGCCGAGAAGCTGGAGGAGGAGCTGACGGGCCGGGGATATCAGGTGATCATGGTGCGGACTTCTCATGACGTGAACATCAGCAACAGTGAGCGGGCGAAGGTGGCCAATGATGCCGGTGCGGATGCCTTCATCCGCATCCATGCCAACGGATCAGATGACACGACTGTAAACGGAGCCATGACCATCTGCCAGACTGCGTCTAATCCCTATAATGCCGAACTCTATCAGCAGAGCAGGGACTTGTCGGGATATGTGCTGGATGAGCTGGTGAATGCCACCGGCTGTCAGAAACGCAGGGTGTGGGAGACGGATACCATGAGCGGGATCAACTGGTGTCAGGTTCCCGTCACCATCGTGGAAATGGGATATATGACGAACCCGGAGGAGGATGCCCTTATGGCTACGGAGGAATATCAGGATAAAATCGTGGAAGGAATTGCCAACGGCATTGATAAATTCTTGCAGCAGTGATCCAAGTCAGGGACATGAGATAAATTTTAGCAGCAGTGATCCGAATCAGGAACATAAATTCAGAAGAGCCGAAGGAGGGGTGACGCCATGTTCAACTTTGAAGAGGAATTGAAGAAGCTTCCCAAGGAGCCCGGAGTCTACATCATGCGAGATGACAAGGATGTCATTTTGTATGTAGGAAAGGCCGTCAACCTTCACAACCGTGTGCGCTCCTATTTTCGGGAAAATATCGGCAGGGGGCCCATGATCGACAAGATGGTGTCCCTGATAGCCCGGTTTGAATATATTGTAACGGATTCGGAGCTGGAGGCATTGGTGCTGGAGAATAACCTGATCAAGGAAAATTCTCCCAAGTATAATACTCTGCTGAAGGATGATAAGACCTACCCTTATATTAAGGTGACGGTGGGGGAAGACTATCCCCGTATTCAGTTTTCCAGAGTCATGAAAAAAGACAGATCCAAATATTTCGGGCCCTATACCAGTGCCGCGGCGGTGAAGGATACCATTGAGCTGCTGAACAAACTTTATCAGCTCAGGACCTGCACCCGCCGCCTGCCGCAGGACATCGGTCTGGAGCGTCCCTGCCTGAACTATCATATCAAGCAGTGCCTTGCGCCTTGTCAGGGATATGTGAGTCAGGAGCAGTACAAGGAGCAGGTGGCTCAGGCACTGGAATTTCTGAACGGGAATTACGGAATGATCCTGAATGAGCTGGAGGAAAAGATGAAGGGGGCTGCAGAGGCGCTGGATTTTGAGGCTGCAGCAGGCTATAGGGATCTGTACAACAGCGTGAAGCAGGTGTCCCAGAAGCAGAAGATCACAGACAGCGTAGGGGAGGACAAGGATATCATCGCCTTATATCAGGACGAGCGGGAGGCCGTGGTGCAGGTCTTCTTTGTCCGGGACGGCAAGCTTATCGGCAGGGAACATTATTATATGACAAATGTGTCAGAAGGCAGCAAGGCGGAGATCCTGGAGAATTTTGTGAAGCAGTTTTATGCGGGAACCCCTTTCATTCCAAGGGAGCTGATGCTTCAGTATGAGATCGGTGACAGAGAGCTGATCGAGAAATGGCTCACCGGGCGCAGGGGAGGCAGGGTCTACCTGCGTGTGCCCAAGATTGGCTCCAAGGAGAAGCTGGTGGAACTGGCGGCCCAGAATGCCAGACATATTCTGGAGCAGGATAGGGAGAGACTGAAACGGGAGGAAGGACGCACCATAGGCGCAGTGAAGGAGATCGAAAAGCTTTTGGGACTGGAGCATATAGAGCGTATGGAGGCCTTTGACATATCCAATATCAACGGTTTTGAGAATGTGGGATCCATGATCGTCTTTGAAAAAGGGAAGCCGAAGCCCAGTGATTATAGGAAATTCCGCATTCGCACCGTATCGGGGCCGGACGATTATGCCTGCATGAGGGAGGTCCTGACCAGACGCTTCCGCCATGGCATGGAGGAGAGCAGGGAGCTGGAGGAAAAGGAGCTGGATCAAGAATACGGCAGCTTTACCAGATTTCCGGATCTGCTGATGATGGACGGCGGCAGAGGGCAGGTAAATATTGCGCTGTCCGTGCTGGAGGAGCTGAAGATCGCGATTCCTGTCTGCGGCATGGTGAAGGACGATAACCACCGCACCAGAGGGCTGTACTTCAATAATGTGGAGCTGCCCATAGATACCCGGTCCGAGGGCTTCAAGCTGATTACAAGAGTACAGGACGAGGCTCACCGCTTTGCCATTGAGTACCATCGTTCCCTGCGTGGAAAGGCCCAGATCAAGTCGGTGCTGGATGATATACCGGGAGTAGGGCCTGCCAGAAGGAAAGCGCTGATGCGCCATTTTAAGTCCATTGAGGAGATAAAGGCAGCTTCAGTGGAGGAGCTTGCGGCGCTGCCGGAGATCAACCGCCGGGCGGCGGAGGGAATCTATGGATTTTTCCATTAAACTCTTCTTCACATTGGGAAAGGAGTGTGGTACAATCAGGGTAACGGTTGGACACACATATTTGGGAAGCAGCCGGACAAGGGCTGCAGGGCGTGGATGATCTTATACTGCAGACTGCCAGAATTTACAGTGGTGCCTCCGGGAAAGTACTTGGCTGGCGGTCTGCAGTCGGGTTGCACTGCAAATTTAACCGGTGTGCAGTATAATATTATGGAAAGTCCGATGAAAGGGACACAAGAGGTATGATGATGGAAAGTATTGCATTGACCAGACTGATAGAAAAGATGAAGCTGGATAACTTGACACCGGAGATAGACCTGACCGATATCCATATCACCCAGCCGGACATCAATCGTCCTGCGCTGCAGCTCACGGGGTATTTTGAGCATTTCGATGCTACCCGGCTGGAAATCATCGGGTTCGTGGAGCATACTTATATGTCTGCCCTGCCCGATGGGAGAAAGAGGGAGATTTATGACGAATTCATGAGCTATGACCTGCCTGCGGTGGTATTCTGCCGGGAGCTGAAGCCGGATCCGATTTTTGTGGAATCGGCTCTGGCCCATAGGATTCCCCTGCTTTCCACCAAAAAATCCACCTCTGCGTTCATGGCGGAGACCATACGGTGGCTGAACGTGAAGCTGGCCCCTTGTATTTCCATACACGGGGTTCTGGTGGACATATACGGAGAGGGCGTGCTGATCACCGGGGAGAGCGGCATCGGCAAGTCCGAGGCGGCTCTGGAGCTGGTCAAAAGAGGGCATCGTCTGGTCACGGATGACGTGGTAGAGATCAGAAAGGTAAGCGATGACACTCTTGTCGGTTCTTCGCCGGATATGCTGAAGCATCTGATTGAGCTGCGGGGCATCGGCGTGGTGAACGTGAAGGAACTGTTCGGTGCGTCTTCCGTAAAGGACACCCAGAATATCGACCTAGTGGTCCGGCTGGAGGACTGGAACCGGGACAAGGCATACGACCGGCTCGGGCTGGAAGAGAACTATACGGAATATCTGGGAAACAAAATCGTCTGCCATAATATCCCCATACGTCCGGGAAGGAATCTGGCAGTGATCTGTGAGGCGGCGGCAGTAAACCACAGACAGAAAAAGATGGGATACAATGCGGCGCAGGAGCTTTACACCCGTGTCCAGAATTCCTTTGCCAGAAAAAGAGACGAGGAAGAGAAAAAATAGAGGAAGCAAAGAGCGGGAGGGAGATACTATGGGAAAGTATGCGTTTGGAGTCGATGTAGGGGGCACCACGGTAAAGATGGGGCTGTTCGATGAGGGCGGACAGCTCCTTGAAGCATGGGAAATTCCCACAGTGAAGGAGAACGGCGGCGAGGCAATTCTGCCGGATGTGGCAAAGAGCCTGCAGGATAAGATGGCAGAGAAAGGAATCCGGGAGGAGGATCTGAAGGGAATCGGTATCGGCGCTCCCGGAGCCGTGAATGACGAAGGCACATTGGTATGCGGCGCGGTGAATCTGGGCTGGGGCTGTTTTAACATACCCGAGGTGCTGGGCGCATATATTAATGTACCGGTGAAAGCGGCAAACGATGCCAATGTGGCCGCGTTCGGCGAAATGTGGATGGGCGGCGGCAGGGGCTTTGACAGCATCGTGGCAGTGACGCTGGGCACAGGTGTGGGCGGCGGCATCATTGTGAACGGAAAGCTTCTGGCAGGCACAGGGGGCGCAGGGGGAGAGATCGGCCATCTCCATCTGGAGGATGAGGAGACGGAATCCTGCAACTGCGGCAATCAGGGCTGTCTGGAGCAGTATGCGTCCGCAACAGGTATCGTGCGTCTGGCCAAGAGGCGTCTGGAGCAGGACGAAAAGGACAGTGTCCTGAGGGAGCGTGTCAGGAAGGGTGTAAGCTTGTCTGCAAAGGCGGTCTTTGACGCAGTGAAAGAGGGAGATCAGCTGGCCATAGAGGTTGCGGAGCAGTTCGGGGAGTACCTCGGTAAGGGGCTGGCTATCGTGGCATCAGTGGTGGATCCGGAGGCATTCGTCATAGGAGGCGGCGTTTCCAAGGCAGGAGAGATCCTTTTGTCCTATGTGATCCCGCCTTATCAGAAGTACGCCTTCAAGCAGTGCAAAAAGGCAAAGTTCCTTTTGGCACAGCTTGGAAACGATGCCGGTATCTATGGCGCGGCGGGGCTGGTGCTGCGGGAGGAATAGAGCGTGACTGCCTCCCTTGCGACGGCATGGGAAGCATGCCGGTGCCGCGGCGGAAGCTCTCTGTGGCGTGGGAAGCAGACCGGCGCTGGGGCGGAAGATCCCCGCGGCCCGGGAACAGAAAGGGAAATCATATTCATGATCAGTGTAGCTGTAGTTGAGGCATTGCAGAGGTTCGTACCAAGGGAAAACATCCTCTTAGAGGAGCAGATGGCAGGCCATACTACGTTTCGGATAGGGGGACCTGCCGATTGCTTTGTGCTGCTGGAGGATGAGATACAGCTAAAGGGAATACAGAGATATCTGGGAATTGCGGAGATCCCGTTTTTTGTGCTGGGAAACGGCAGCAACCTCCTTGTGAGCGATAAAGGATACAAGGGCGTGATCCTGCAGATCGGAAAGAAAATGAGCGGTATTTCCGTGGAGGGCTGCCGCATTGCCGCAAAGGCAGGAGCCACTATGGCGCAGGTGGCGCATACGGCGCTGGAGCATGGGCTTACAGGTCTGGAATTTGCCGCCGGCATTCCGGGTACCGTAGGCGGAGGCGTGGTCATGAACGCGGGAGCCTACGGAGGCGAGATGGCGCAGGTTGCGGTGCAGGTCAACGTAGTCAGCAAAGAGGGAGAAATGCTGGAGCTGAACAACGAGAGCATGGAGTTCGGATACCGCACCAGCAGCATCAAGAATAGTTCCTTCACGGTGACGGAGGTGATTTTCGGTCTTGAGAGAGGAGACAAGGATGTCATCCGGGCAAAGATGGAGGATCTGGCGGCCAGACGCAGGGAGAAGCAGCCGCTGGAATATCCCAGCGCCGGAAGTACCTTCAAGCGGCCGGAAGGGTATTATGCGGGAAAGCTGATCATGGATGCCGGTCTGGGAGGATTCCAGATAGGCGGCGCAAGGGTATCTGAAAAGCACTGCGGATTTATCGTGAATACGGGGAATGCGACGGCGCAGGACGTGAGGGCTGTGATCTCCAAGGTACAAGAGCAGGTGAAGGACAGGTTCCGGGTAGAGCTGGAGCCGGAAGTGATTTTTTTGGGGTGGTAGCGATGAGATTTGTGGTGGTGACAGGTATGAGCGGGGGCGGCAAGAGCACAGCCCTGAAAATGCTGGAGGACGTTGGCTATTATTGTGTGGACAACCTTCCGGTCTCCCTTGTGGAAAAATTCGTGGAGCTGGTCTCCGTGCCGGCCAGCGAGGTCAGCAAGGTGGCTCTGGGGCTGGACGTGCGCACGGACCAGTCCTTTCAGGATATCACCAGAGTGCTGGAAAAGCTGCGGACGGCAGGTTATAAATTTGAGATCCTCTTTATGGATGCGGAGGAGAATGTCCTGATCAAGCGCTACAAGGAGACCAGACGGATACATCCGCTGGCTCAGGAGGAGAGAGTGGAGGAAGGTGTCCGGAAGGAGCGGAAAATATTGGAAAATATCCGCCGGAGCGCCGATTATGTCATTGATACCTCCAATGTGCTGACAAGGGAGCTGAAAGAAGAGCTTGACCGTATTTTCGTGGAGAATCAGGAATATAATAGTCTCATGGTGACGGTTATGTCCTTCGGATTCAAACACGGCATACCTGTGGATGCGGATCTGGTACTGGATGTGCGCTTTCTCCCCAACCCTTTTTATATCGATGACCTAAAGCATAAAACGGGGAATGATAAGGAAGTGCAGGATTATGTCATGGGTTTTCCGGAGGCGGGGGAATTTATGATGAAGCTTCTGGATATGATACAGTTCCTGATACCGAACTATGTGAAAGAAGGGAAATACCGTCTGGTGATCGCCATCGGCTGCACAGGCGGAAAGCATAGGAGCGTGACTCTTGCCAACGAGCTGTACAAGCGGATGAAGGACAAAGGAAAGTACGGGCTGAAGCTGTACCATAGGGACATGATATACCAGAGCAGGCTTGACGAGGGTATGTCACGGGCATGATCAGCCGGGTGCCGGCTGTCTTAGGCGGGCGGCGGCTCTCGGACCGTGATAATATGGAAAGGCGAGTGGCATTATGTCATTTTCAAGCGAGGTCAAGGAGGAGCTGGCAAAGCGCATCAGCCCCGCAAGACATTGTCAGATGGCAGAGCTTGCGGCGCTTATGAACTTCTGCGGACAGTACGGGAGAAACGGTGCAGGAGGCTTTACCATCGGATTTCAGACCGAAAATGAAGCTGTTGTGAGAAAAGGCTTTACATTATTGAAAAAAACGTTTAATATAGAAACGGATATTGCATTGGATGAGCAGGGAATTTATGATATACTGCATAAGCTAGGAGATCTGGAGGAGCCGGTGAACCCGCTGCTGATTAAGAATTCCTGTTGCCAAAGAGCCTTTCTCAGGGGGGCTTTTTTGAGTGTAGGTTCCATGAGCGATCCTGCAAAGGGATATCATCTGGAATTTGACTGTGTCAGCCCTGCAAAGGCGGAGCAGCTGCAGAGGGTGATGAGAGGATTCGGCATCGAAGCCAAAATTGTTCTCCGTAAGAAGTATTATGTGGTCTACCTGAAGGAGGGGACCAGTATCGTAGATTTGCTGAACGTCTGTGAGGCACCTGTGTCGCTGATGAATCTGGAGAACCTCCGTATTCTGAAGGAAATGCGCAACTTTGTAAACAGACGTGTGAATTGCGAGACCGCTAATATTGCCAAGACCGTAAATGCTGCCACAAGGCAGGTGGAGGATATTGAATATATCCGGGACCATTACGGTTTTGAGAATCTGCCTGAGACTTTGCGTGAGATGGCAGAGGTCCGTCTGGAGAACCCGGATGCACCCTTGAAGGAGCTGGGAGAATGCTTTGACCCGCCCATAGGAAAATCCGGGGTAAACCATAGATTGCGTAAGCTTAACGAGCTTGCGGAAAAAATTAGATCGTAGGCAACATAAGTGCAAGGAGGAAAATGTTATGAAAAAAAGTAGTATCCATGTCAATCTGGGCAATGAGATGAAGGCCAGACACATAGCCCTGCTGGTACAGGAGGCGAGCAAGTACGAGAGCTCCATCTATATCCAGATCGGTGCCAGAAAGGTGAATGCCAAAAGCATCATGGGCATGATGACGCTGGGATTGGACATGGGAGAAGAATTGGAGGTTACTGCCGACGGTGATGACGAGGATGCTGCCGTTGAAGGAATCGAAAGGTTTATAAGCGGCAGATCGGCATAGTGCAAAATGGACAAAAAATTACTTTTTGTATATAATCCCAGATCCGGCAGGGCTTTGATCAAGAGCAGGCTGGCGGATATACTGGATATCTTTGCAGGCGCGGGGTATGAGATTACTGTGGTTCCCACGCAGGCCCATGACGATGCCAGAGCTGTGGTTGCGACACGTTCGGACACCTATGATCTGGTGGTGTGCAGCGGAGGCGACGGTACATTGGACGAGATCGTGACGGGGATGATTCAGAGCGGCTTCTGTACCCCTATCGGCTATATTCCTGCAGGCAGCACCAATGATTTCGGAAAAAGCCTTTCCATACCGAAGAATATGCTTCAGGCTGCAAAAAACATCGTCCAGGGAGTAGGATTTCACTGCGATTATGGGCGGTTCAATGAGGACGTGTTTGTCTATATTGCGGCTTTCGGCTTGTTTACGGATGTGTCTTATGAAACTGGGCAGGAAATGAAGAACGTGCTGGGACATATGGCATATCTACTGGAGGGCATGAAGCGCCTTTCTTCCATACGCAGCTTTCATATGAAGGTGTGCTGGGAAGAAAATCAGGTGGAAGAGGACTTTATATTCGGTATGATAACCAATTCCATTTCCGTGGGCGGCTTCAAGAATATTACAGGAAAGAATGTGAAGCTGGACGATGGGGTGTTCGAGGTCACATTGATCAAGAATCCCAAAAATCCGGTGGAGCTGAGCAATATCATGCTCTCGCTGCTGAACAGGGATATCGACACGGACACCATGTACTGTTTCCGCACGGATAGGCTGGAGCTGGAGTCGGAGGAGCCGGTGGCGTGGACTCTGGACGGCGAGAACGGAGGTCAGCATACAAAAGTGGAAATACAGAATGTCTGCAGGGGGATCGAGATCCGGGTGAAGAGCAAGCAGGACTGATTCATTCCGGTATGCTGGTGATGAAGTTATTCCTCGAAAGCATCCTAAGGAACTTTATTTTTTCAAAGTTCCTTAGGATGTATGGGGATTAATGCAAATAGAAAACGGAGGTAAAGGAATATGTTAGTTTCAGCAACAGAAATGTTGAAAAAGGCAAAGGCAGGCCATTATGCAGTAGGACAGTTCAATATCAATAATCTGGAGTGGACAAAGGCAATCCTGCTGACCGCAAAGGAGTGCAAGTCTCCTGTTATCCTCGGCGTATCCGAGGGCGCAGGCAAGTACATGGGCGGCTACCATGCGGTGGTAGGCATGGTGAACGGCCTGCTGAAGGATCTGGACATCGATGTGCCTGTGGCGCTCCATCTGGATCATGGCTCCTATGAGCACTGCTATAAGTGCATCGAGGCAGGCTTCTCCTCCATCATGTTCGATGGTTCTCACTATCCCATCGAGGAGAATGTTGCCAAGACCACTGAGCTGGTTGCCGCGGCACATGGCAAGGGACTTTCTATCGAGGCTGAGGTAGGATCTATCGGCGGAGAAGAGGATGGAGTCGTGGGAATGGGCGAGTGTGCTGATCCCAAGGAGTGCAAGGCCATCGCTGATCTTGGCGTAGACTTTCTGGCAGCAGGCATCGGCAATATCCATGGCAAGTATCCCGCAAACTGGAAGGGACTGAGCTTCGAGACTCTGGATGCGGTACAGCAGCTTACAGGGGAGCTGCCTCTGGTGCTTCACGGCGGCACTGGCATCCCTGCGGACATGATCAAGAAGGCTATCTCTCTGGGCGTGGCAAAGATCAATGTGAATACCGAGTGCCAGCTGGCTTTCGCTGACGCGACCCGCAAGTATATCGAGGCCGGCAAGGATCAGGAGGGCAAGGGATTTGATCCCCGTAAGCTTCTGGCTCCCGGAACTCAGGCTATCAAGGATACAGTGAAGGAAAAGATGGAGCTGTTCGGATCCGTCGGCAAGGCCTGAGCGGCAGTTGATGTATCCTGAGCGCATTGCATGGATCATGTCAGGCTTGATCCTTATGCGCAATGAGTCAAGTCAGCTGTATTGACTTGGCTTTGAATTGAAGAAATGAGAATGAACCGCGTCCCGAAAGGAGGTTTTCATGAATGAGAATTCTTATGAATGAGAATATTCATGAATGAAAATATTCCGGCAAAGGATGCGGTTTTGCATTCCCTGGGGCACTGGTCAAATACCGCAAGGATCATACTGTTGCTCAATGATGTGGTCGAAAATTTGGGGGAATCTTTAAAAATAGCATTCGGAAAGTCCTATGAAAAGCGGTCTGGAGATTCCGAGAGGCTATTACCCCTGAAAAGGGAGGATGCCAAGGAACCGAAGTCCCTTGGCGTTTATTATGAAAAAGTTATTTAAAGCAATAAACTGTGGCTGACACTCATAATGTGTATTGCTTTGTTGTTATGAGTATAGTATATAGGAGAGAAATGTCTAAACAATGATATTTAATTGAAGATTGCTTGAATGATTTGTAAACAAAATATGAATGAGCAACCACACAATTGAAATCGTCGGAATATCATTCTGACAGCTTCTCCGGCTCCGGATATTCTACAGAAAGATTTGAGGATGGGTCGCACATACTGTATGTAAATGGCGCTTACCGTGGAGATACGCCAATCGGAAAGTTAATGCATGACTTTTCCTGCACAGACGCAGCGGATATGTACTATGGGACACTGGCAGACAGGGTGAGATTTTTCAAAGAGAGCAAGGAGGGAATCGAGATTATGTGCCGTGCTATGGAAGATATGA
>CAXHOW010000024.1:0-67590 GCA_964018205.1 uncultured Acetatifactor sp.
GTGCATACCGCACTTGTTTTTCTGTTGCCTCCACTATTCATCACCATTGTAGTAAACGACATTAATGCCCCCTGCAAGCAATAGAATATAGGCTCCTGACATCTTCCTCCCTGAATGCTGCAAGCAGCGGGGTACCAGACCCCTGCATTGACCTGATGCATTATATACGGAAAAAGGAACTTTATAGGACTTTGACATATGCGACTTTGGCATATTGTAAATCTTTTCTCAAAAACAGTTGACATTTCTTTCTGTTTCCGCTATACTTCACATTGTTAACCAATGTCTCGAATTAGGTTTACAATTTGATAAATAAAAACAAGGAGAGTAAAAAATGAGCAATTCAAGTACATTAACCGCACCAAAACCAAAATTCAGCCTCAGGCAGCTGACTCTGACGGGACTGATGGCCGCCGTCATCTGCATCCTTGCCCCTATCTCCTTCAGGATTCCCATAAGCCCTGTTTCCATCTCGCTGGGCTTCCTAGCCATCTATTTTGTGACGTCCGTGCTGGGCATGAAGCTGGGCACACTAAGCGTGGTTATCTATATTCTGCTGGGCCTCGCAGGCCTGCCGGTGTTCTCAGGGTTTCTGGGAGGCCCCGGCCCGCTGTTCGGGCCTACAGGCGGATACATACTGGGATATATCTTCATGGCGCTGATCTGCGGCTTCTTCGTGGATAAATGGGGGGACAAGATACTTCTGCGTTTTCTGGGCATGGTGCTGGGCTCCGTCGTCTGCTATCTGTTCGGGACGGTCTGGCTTGCTTATCAACAGTCCTGTACCTTCTTCTATGCTCTTTCCGTAGGTGTCCTCCCCTTTATTCTTATGGATCTGATCAAGCTGGTGATCGCCATGGCCATAGGCGGGCAGCTCCGGAAGAGACTCCGCAAGGCCGGACTGCTTTAAAGAAATCCGGCTCCTGCAACGCAAGGATAGTTATGACGATTACCATGTTCTGAATCCGTTACACATATAAAGAATGCGCCAGAAGCGAATCATTCGCTTCAGGCGCATTTCCTTTTTATTCCTTCACAGGCCTAATACCCCGCGGTTTCCGTCCACATCCTTGATCCTGATCCTGATTTTGCTTACTCCCGATTCGCTTTTGTGTTCCCAGAGGCCTTAAGCTTAAAACAGATGAATATTTATAAATTACCCTCAACTACAATAATGGATGTATGTTTAAGAGCCTCTTTTACCCATGCAAGAAAATCCGTAAGCAATGCTTTTTCACCGTCATCAACGCGGTTCAAATCCCGCTCTATTTCATCAATGATCCTGAGCCAATCATTTTCTCCGATCCAATTGTAAAAGCACTTTTATGATCATCTGGATTCAGCCATACCATTTTTCGATTCACCTTTGCTATGCCAAAACAGAATCAGGTTACACTCCCGTAAACGTATCATACATCGCCACTACACTCCCTTGATCGTCATACATGGTAATCTCACCGCAATCAATGGGAAGCACTACTACAAAGGGCTCCGACGGATCCACCTGAATCACCTTCTCTGTCACGTTGTTGTCTGTCACGATCCTGCATACCTTGTCCTCGTTCAGCGACATGACCGCTATGCCCTTTTCCTCAAACACCACACCCTTTACCCCTTCCGCCATATAGGGATCGTAGCCCCCCTGACCAAAGAAGTAGCCGTAATGTATGCCCTCCTTGCTCAGATAGATCGAATACGCACAGTCATCCTTCTCCTCATCATAGAAAAGCATGGCACATATATCGTCATTGATATCCTGAACGACCTCCCATTCGCTTTCGATATCCTGATTCTCTCTGGCATCCTGCTCCAGTCTGGCGGCAGATACTCCGAGCACATCCGCCTGCCACACGATCAGAAAAGCTAATACCACAATCAGCACACATCCCGCAAATAACGTTATCTTTTCCGCTTTCATTTGCCTCTCATTCTCCTGTCAAAATTTTATCCACTTGCCATATTTGTGCGCTCTTCAACGCATATGGAATCAAGAGCTGATACAACAGCTTTACCATATTTTACCATATCTTTCCTTCTCCGTCCAGATATAAGACAGATCATTCTCTCTTGTAGGTAATAAATCTGTTGCCGTTACGCTCGAACATTTCCGCTGCCTCACTGGTCCTGACTCTCTGGATGGTTCCTGACACGGGATCCAGAATGCCCACCTGTGTCTCATTGAATCCCACCAGGAGTACCGCCGATCCGTCTTCAAGAAGCGCAAGCACCGGGATATCCTCATTTACAGAATAAAGCACCGCATCCAGATTACAGCCTGACAGATCCAGCACCTCTGCGCTGTCCAGATTGTTCTCCAGAATCTCCAGCACACTTTCTCCCCTGTCCAGAAGGTACTGAGAATTTCTGGTGATTCCTTCATATGCCAGCACTGTGTCCAGACAGACCGCCAGCGCACTCCTGTCCTCCGTCTCTGCTGCTTCCTTTATAGCCATGATCTGATTCTTCGCAGCCCTGTTTCCCCTCTGCCAGATACGTTCTCCCCTTTCTCCCACGACTACCCCGGAAACAGAATAAGCCAGTTTCACTGCATTTGCAGGGGATATCCATATTCCTTCGATGCCATAGGGGCCATAAACATAGTACCGGGAGTCTTCGTTCCCAGGCAAGGAAAGTCTGCGCCCACCTTCATATACCACTTCCTTTGGTGTCAGTATCATAAGCGTCTTACTGTCTATCGTCCTTCTCGTCTGTATCTCCACATAGCGCTCATACTTGTCTATGTCTGCTGTCACAATCTTATTTTTCCCCGAATCCGCATCCTGATTATTCATAATATGATCCTGACTGGTTTCCTGATATTCGCCGGACTCCAGACGCTGTACGCGGTCCAGTGTGATCTGGTTGCCTATCACACTGCAGCCGGTCACATAGACACCTTCCTGCCTATATTCCTTCAGCTGCTCTCCGGACGCATTGCTTATGCATATCTTATACATTGGGAAAAAAATCCTTCCTGCATTATCCTGCGTGATATCCTTAGTATACGCCACACCATATATGATATCCTCCCCTATAAATCCCAAAGGGCGGATAGCTTCTCCCTCACCTGCCAATATAGTGTTTGACGCATCGCTGCTGAAATTTCTGATTTTTAAAGCGGTGCTGTGATAAAGATCCTCCCCCTCCGGCCAGATCGCTATCTTATGGCTTTGGGAAATCTGCAGCCTCTCATCCTGCGACACCTCTATCAGCGGCGCATATGTCTTCTGCACCATGTCGATTCCGTACACGACCCCGTTCAATAGCACATACAGCTTCTGCTCCCGGTTCAGGTACAGCAGCTCCCTCATCTGTGCCTCCAGCGCCGAATAGGATTTGTCATAAGGAATATATAAGAGCTCTTCCACCGTGTTCTGCGCGCCGTTGTAGGTATAGAGCTGGATTCCTACCTCCCCCTCATGCCTGCCCCGGTTCATATAGCCATACACGGCAAACTGCACATTTCCTCCCTCATTTACATCCAATATTCTGATGGAATGCCGGGGATACAGCGTTCTGGCATCTCCGTTGTCTCCGTCATAGAAAGAAAAAATAATCGCCAGCTTATTAGTGGACACATTATAGCTGAACAGCCTGTTCGCCACCTCAAAGACTATGATATTACCATCTTCGCTTTCCAGCATGGGCACATCTTCCTCTGTGATGCCCAGTAGTAACTTGTCATTGGCGCACATCTGCTCCGCATCCGGAATCTGGGTCATTGTCCGTTCGTACTCCAGCAGATACATCATTTCGCCTGTGTAGTGAACCCGGTAATACTCTTCTACCATATAATAAACGGTGTTTTTCTCCTCAGATGTAGAGACGATGAAATTCATCCGCAGGGACGCGGTCTGGGTCGCTATCTCCGTCAGGCTTACCAGAGGCGCCATCACCTCTGTCACCTCCAGATTTCCCCATGTGATCTGGCGGAAGCTGCTGTGGATATTTACCTTATGAAATGAAGAATTGTCTTCCAGTCTGGGATCGGTCTCCAGATATACTACCAGCTCTCTGGCCGCCTCCTTGTCATAAAGCTTCTCGTGAAAATTCATGCAGAAATCAAGCTTTTCACCAACATACAAGGTATCGCTCCATATTATTTTTGTGTAATAAGCTGCTTGTCTATCCTCATTCAGCTCCAAAAAAATCGTCAGGGAATACTCCGTATCCTTCTCTATCAGATCCTTCAGGGCAATATCGCCGCGGATCTCCTCTTTGCCGCTCCACAGCCATTTGACATCCGCGCTTTCTATCAGCCGGGATCCGTCCACGCTCCTGACTTCCATAGAGATACCTGTCACATCCTGACCGTAGGTATCCACTACGAAACCGATATTCCTCCCCTCTCCAAGCACAGTCACCGTATCCCGCTGAAATGCTATGTCCGTATCTCCATAATAGCCATGAAGCTGATTATACTCCACTCCCTCCATCTCCATGGTCACCAGCGGAAGCGATGCCGGCGCCATCTCCATGGTCAGGTTGTCACGTCCCCTGTTCATGATCATGCTCACCGCCACCAGCGCTGCCAGAAACACTATGAAAAAGACCAAAAGCTTTATCATGCTTTTTTTCATGTATATACTCCCTGCTTGTCTATGCTCCATGCCCCCTTCTATAGGCAGCAGATATCCAATATGCCTACAACAGATGCTTCAGTGTGGGATCCACCTGCAGCAGCTCCATAACCCGGTCAAGGGCCTCCTTGTCCCCTCCGGGACACAGCCCCTTAGGGCGCATACCCTTAGCCCGCACAGCCCGTATCATCAGATTCTTGGGCGTATGCTCCATATCAATAAACTCCAGGATCTGTGTATCGTAGCCGTTCTGCTCCAAAAGGTTTGCCCGGACGGCATCCGTGACCAGCGCTGCCATACGTTCCTTGATCAGCCCGTATTTCAGGATGGGCTTTAATTCCTCGCAGTGCATCTGTCCGTTCAGCTCATGCTGACAGCAGGGCACCGCCATGATCACGGCAGCCCCCCATTTCACAGCCTTCTCCAGCGCATAGTCCGTAGCCTTGTCACAAGCATGGAGGGAGACCACCATGTCCACCTGACCGGTGCCTTCAAAGCTGCTGATGTCCCCCTCCTGAAACTCCAGCCCCTCATAATGCAGCTTGCGGGCCAGCTCATTGCAGTGCCTTATCACATCCGCCTTCAGGTCCAGCCCTGTCACATGGATGTCCCGATGCTGCAGCTCATGGAGATAATAATACATCGCAAACGTAAGATAGGACTTCCCGCAGCCAAAATCTATGATGCGAACTGTCCTGTCCGCAGGAAGTCTATCCAGAATATCCTCTATAAATTCCAGATACCGATTGATCTGGCGAAATTTGTCGTATTTAGCCTTGGAAACCCTGCCCTCCGGCGTCTGCACCCCCAGCCCCACCAGGAAGTCCGCCGGACGGCCCTCCTGCAGGATATATTGTCTGGAACGGTCGTGGGACATATTCCCGGGCTCCTTCACGGCCCCGGAGGCATCCCCTGCGCGTCTGCGCCTGCGCTTCAAGGAGACCGAACCCTTTTTCCCTACCAGCACAGTGGCCTCCTCATGGCCCCAGACTGCCTGCGCCTGACGGAACAGATTCTCCATATGCTCCAGCAGCCGCTCCAGCATTTCCTCCTTGGTGCAGTTTCTGTGAAATACCTGAGTTCCCTTGTACAGCGTCTCCTGAAAGACCAGCTGTCCCTTGATCATCACCGGACGGATCTTGGCCTTGGAAGCACGCTCCGGGTCTCTTGTATTGCTTGCCACTATCTGCAGCAGCTCCTGATTCAAAATCTCTC
Source organism: uncultured Acetatifactor sp. (assembly GCA_964018205.1). Taxonomy (GTDB): domain Bacteria; phylum Bacillota; class Clostridia; order Lachnospirales; family Lachnospiraceae; genus Acetatifactor. Next base: position 5,796 of record CAXHOW010000024.1, read on the forward strand.
CGAAAAAAACTCTAAGCTCATCCATTTTACACTAATCCTCAGGCACTGCGGCATCAGGCCTTCTCTCAAAATAGAATACTTCCTCTGCGCCCTCCGTGCCGGCGCTTATACACCTCGTTAAACAAAAGCACCTGTATCATATTTTCCTCGGGTGCCTTTTCTTCCTCCCTCTCCAGCACACTGCACATAGACTTGGCCAATGCCTGCAGGCTGTATCTGTCAGGGTATTCATCATAAATCATGCTGCCCTCGTAGTCAGCTTTATCCAAAATCTCCGCGATCCTTCTCTGATATCTTTTCACATCATTTGGATACAGCTGCTGCAGATATTCCAGATCCTGCAGCAGCTGCACCTCCCGTTCCGGCCCGTAATAATCCGGATAAGTCATATAAAAAGGAAGAGGGCCCTTCCAGCCCCTTTCATTTTGTTCCGGCAGTGGCTGTAACAGCTTTGAATGAAACTCCATATGCGTTCCTCTTAAGGCTTTTTAACAGCATATGCGTGTTTTATCTAAATGTTACAGAGGCTGCCGGAATTTCCGTCAGCATACCGGCAGCCTCTCCATTGCTAATATCGTTACTTTTTATTACTTTTTATGTCACTCTGCGCATTCTGTGCACTGTCTCAGGTCACTTCAGCACCTGAATCCGGGCGATGGCCCTCTGCAGGGCAGTCTCCGCCCTCACAATGTCCGTTTCCGGGGTTCTGTCCTGAAGACGTCCCTCCGCACGTTCCTTGGCAGCCATCGCACGGGCTTCATCGATCTCCTCAGGCCATTCGATGACCTCCGCAAGAATCGTGACTCCTTCCGGCAGAATCTCTGCGAATCCCCCGTGCAGGGCAGCCTGCTTCTCCGCCTCCGACTCGCTGATATTCAGGACACCCGGCTTCACGATCACTGTCATAGGGATATGCCCCGGCAGTACGCCGATCTCGCCCTCCGTGGTATTGAATTCCACCATGTCCACCTGATTCTCGTAAAAGACCCTGTCAGGTGTAATGATGCGCAGAAGAAAGTCGTTTTTATCTGCCATAATCTCCCTCCGCTCTTCGCTTACTGTACTCTGGCCAAAACATCATCGATGCTTCCCGCATTCAGGAAGTAGCTCTCGGGAATATTGTCGTGCCTGCCTTCCAGAATCTCCTTGAAGCCGCGGATGGTCTCGTTGATAGGCACATACTTGCCCTCCATGCCGGTGAACTGGCCTGCCACGAAGAAAGGCTGGGACAAGAATCTCTGGATCTTACGGGCACGGGATACCACCAGCTTATCCTCCTCGGACAGCTCATCCATACCCAGAATGGCGATGATATCCTGCAGCTCCTTATAACGCTGAAGGATCTCCTGCACGCCCCGGGCAGTCTGGTAATGCTCCTCTCCTACGATTCTGGGATCCAGAATACGGGAAGTGGACTCCAGAGGATCCACTGCCGGATAGATGCCCAGCTCCACGATGGAACGGGACAGCACGGTGGTGGCGTCCAGATGGGCGAAGGTTGTGGCCGGCGCAGGGTCGGTCAGGTCGTCCGCAGGCACATAAACCGCCTGAACGGAGGTGATGGAACCGTTCTTTGTGGAGGTGATCCGCTCCTGAAGAGCACCCATCTCTGTCTGCAGGGTAGGCTGATAGCCCACCGCAGAGGGCATACGTCCCAGCAGTGCGGACACCTCGCTGCCTGCCTGCGTGAATCTGAATATATTGTCGATGAAAAGCAGCACGTCCTTGCCGCCCTTATCACGGAAATACTCCGCCATGGTCAGGCCGGACAGGCCTACACGCATTCTTGCTCCGGGGGGCTCGTTCATCTGGCCGAACACCATGGTGGTCTTGTCGATAACGCCGGACTCCCTCATCTCATGGTAAAGGTCATTGCCCTCACGGGTACGCTCTCCTACACCGGTAAACACGGAATATCCGCCGTGCTCTGTGGCGATGTTACGGATCAGCTCCTGAATCAGAACCGTCTTGCCCACGCCTGCACCGCCGAACAGACCGATCTTGCCGCCCTTCTGATAAGGGCAGAGCAGGTCTACCACCTTGATGCCCGTCTCCAGCAGCTCCTTCTCCGTAGCCTGTTCCTCAAACTTAGGAGCCGGTCTGTGGATAGGCTCATATGTCACACCTTCCGGAGCCGGCTTGTTGTCTATGGGCTGCCCCAGAACGTTGAAGATACGTCCCAGAGTCTTCTCCCCTACCGGAACGGAAATGGGCGCCCCGGTGGCAACCGCATCCATTCCTCTCACCAGACCGTCGGTGCTCCCCATGGCGATGCACCTTACGGTGTCGTCGCCCAGATGCTGGGAAACCTCCACGGTCAGCTCGCTGCCGTCTCTGGTAGGAATGCGAATTGCTTCGTTGATTTCAGGCAGCTTACCCTCATCGAAGCGGATATCCAGCACCGCACCGATGACCTGAGTAACCTTGCCTTTGTTTTCTCCTGCCATTTCTACCTCTTTCTTGCCCGCCTGCGCGGGCATATTTCATTTCTACATTTCGAATTATCTGTCGCGCCGTTATCCCAGCGCCTCCGCACCGGCTATGATCTCCGTCAGCTCCTGTGTGATGGAGCCCTGACGTGCCCTGTTATACTTCAGCGTCAGATCACTTATCATCTCTTCCGCGTTGCTGGTGGCATTGTCCATGGCCTGCATACGGGCGCCGTTCTCGCTGGCCACAGACTCCCGAAGCGCCCCGTAGATCAGACTCGTGACATACTTAGGGATAAGCAGATCCAGCGCCTCCGAATCCTCCGGCTCGAAGTTCATGATCGCGCCGGAATCCTTAGCTGTACCGGTATCCTCCTCTTCCTCGGAGACCTCGACCGGAAGCAGCCGCAGCAGCGTAGGAATATGACTTACAGTGTTCTTGAATCTGGTATATGCCAGATAAATCTCCCCGATCTCGCCGGCCGCATAGGACTCCAGCAGTCTCGCCGACAAAGCGGCAGCGTCCGAATACACAGGACTCTCCACGATCTCATTGTCGGTGGCCTTTATCTCGTAGCCGTATCTGGCAAAGGTCTCACGCCCCTTGTTGCCCAGACAGTATATCTCCAGATCCTCCTTCTTCCATTCAGGATGTCTGGTCACCAGCTTGGTTACATTGGAGTTGTAGCCTCCCGCCAGCCCTCTGTTGGAGGTAATCACGATCACAGCCTTCTTCTGGGAAACACCGGAAGTCAGATATTTATGATCAATCTGTCCTACACGCTTCAGGATGCTGTTCACCGTATCATACATACAAGTAAAGTAGTCCTTGGAACGCTCGGCGCTTGCTCTGGCACGCTGCAGCTTTACGGTGGATACCAGCTTCATCGCCTTCGTGATCTGCTGAGTACCCTGAATACTGCTCTTGCGGCGCTTTATATCACGCATTGATGCCATATTCTGTCCTCTGACCGTCCGGCCTCATGAACCGGACGATATCTACTTTCTACTTAAACTGCTTTTTGAACTCCTCGATGGCCTTCTTAAGGGTCTCTTCCGTCTCGTCGGAGATCACCTTCTCGCTGGCGATGTTTCCGGGCACCTCAGGATATTTCGTATCGAGGAATTCAAAGAATTCCTTCTCGAACCTGATGATATCCTCCGTGGGCACATCCAGCAGATACTTTCTCGTCACCGCATAGATGATGATGACCTGATACTGTACCGGCATAGGCGCATACTGGGGCTGCTTGAGCACCTCCCTGATGCGTTCGCCCTGAGCCAGCTTCTCCTTGGTATCGTCATCCAGCTCGGAACCGAACTGGGCAAAGCTCGCCAGCTCTCTGAACTGGGCCAGCTCCGTACGGATGGGAGCCGCGATCTTCTTCATAGCCTTGATCTGTGCGGCACCGCCCACTCGGGACACGGAAAGACCTGCATTAATGGCAGGACGGAAACCGGAATTGAACATCTCCGTCTCCAGATAGATCTGGCCGTCGGTGATGGAAATCACATTCGTGGGAATGTATGCGGACACGTCCCCTGCCTGCGTCTCGATGATGGGAAGCGCCGTCAGAGATCCTCCGCCGTACTCCTCGCTCATTCTGGCCGCACGCTCAAGCAGCCTTGAGTGCAGGTAGAACACGTCTCCGGGATAAGCCTCACGGCCGGGGGGACGTCTCAGCAGCAGGGAGAGTGTACGGTAAGCCGTTGCATGCTTGCTCAGGTCGTCATACACTACCAACACATCCTCGCCGTTCTCCATCCACTCCTCACCGATGGCACAGCCCGAATAGGGTGCGATATACTGCAGAGGGGCAAGGTCGCTGGCAGTGGATACCACTACTGTGGTATAAGCCATTGCGCCGTACTCCTCAAAGGTCTTCACGATATTTGCGATCGTGGAAGCCTTCTGTCCGATGGCCACGTAAATACATTTTACGTTCTGGCCTTTCTGATTGATGATGGTATCGATGGCGATAGCCGTCTTACCGGTCTGGCGGTCGCCGATGATCAGCTCACGCTGGCCTCTTCCGATGGGGATCATGGCATCGATCGCCTTGATACCTGTCTGTAAGGGTGTGTCCACGCTCTTTCTGGTGATGACACCGCTGGCCACACGCTCGATTTTGCGGTATTTCGTGGTCTGGATAGGTCCCTTGCCGTCGATAGGCTGACCCAGTGCATTCACTACACGGCCCATCATGGCATCGCCTACCGGAACCTCAACCACGCGCCCGGTGGTCTTCACCGTGTCGCCCTCGTTGATGTTCTTGGCGCTGCCCAACAGTACCACGCCCACGTTATCCTCTTCCAGATTCAGAACCATGCCGTACACTTCCCCGGGGAACTCCAGCAGCTCTCCCTGCATAGCCTTTTCCAGTCCATGTACACGGGCGATGCCGTCCGCAACCTGTATGACAGTACCCACATCGGATACGTTCAGAGCGGAAGCGTACCTCTTGATCTGATCCTTGATAACTGAACTTATTTCTTCTGGTCTTAAATTCATGGATCTGTGCACCTTTCTTCCAGCCGGTCATCCCAGCTGAATCTGTAATAATTGTTTTGTCAAACCGTCAAGCTTCGCACGGATGCTGCTGTCTACCACCCTGTCGCCGATACGGATGACCATGCCGCCGATCAGGGAGGGATCCACCTTGTACTGCAGTTCCATCTTGCGGTATCCGGCAGTCTCCAGAAGTCTCTTCTCCACCGCCTCTTTCCGCCCTGCGTCAAGGGGTGCGGCAGTGGTCACATAAGCGACGCCGATCCTTTGCTGTTCTCTGACTCTCTCGACAAAATATTCAAAAATAGCAGGCAACTCCCCGTAACGTTCCTTGGATACCACGACCTCCAAAAGCCCTGCCAGCTCGTCGCTGACATACCCTTTGAACACGCTCTCCACGATCTGCAGTTTATCCTGCTTCGGAATTCCCGGATGCTTCATCAGTCCGTCAAACTCAGGATTCTGTCCCAGTATCTCATTGATACCGCGGATTTCCTCCATCAATTCCACAGCCTTGCCTTCACCTGATTCCATGGCTACCCCATACAAGGCTTCCCCGTATGTCTTAGATACTAATTTAGCCATGTCTTGTCACCTATTTCCTTTAAGGTCTCATCGATCAGCTGATTCTGCAGGTCGGCGTCCACAGATGCGGCCACCACCTTTCCGGCCATGAGGGATGCCACAGAAATGATCTCCTTCTTTACGTCGTCGGACATCTTCTGCTTCTCCAGCTCAGCCTCTACCCGGCTCCTGTCTACGATGCGGGCGGCCTCTTCCTTAGCTTGAGCGATGATCTGGTTCTCATTGCCCAAAGCCTTCTTGCGGGCTTCGCTCAGGATTCCCTCCGCCTCCTTATCAATGTCCTTCAGCTTTGTCTCATATTCTTCCTTCAGCTTCCGGGCATTCTCCATATCCTGCTTTGCAGTCTCCAGCTCGTTCTGAATCTTCTCCTTACGGCCGTTCAGCATCTTCCTCGCCGGATTGAACAGAAAATAACTCATGATGAGGAACAGGACAAAGATGGCGATAATCATCAGACAAGAATCAGCCAGCAGCTGCCAGTCCAGATCAAACAGCCTTGACATGGACTGGCCCTCTGTTAAAAGTATCATCCTTTGCCTCCTTTCTGCCTTCTAAAATGCACTTTGCTCTTCGCAACCATGCTTCACACTTCCTCAAGGCAGAAGGGGTTTTACGAACATCAGCAGAATAGCAACCAGCAGACCGTACAGACCGGTGGTCTCTGCCACTGCCTGACCAAGAAGCATGGTCTGCATTACCTTGGGCTGTGCGCCGGGATTGCGTCCTACGGCAGCTGCGGCGTGGCCTGCTGCGATACCCTGTCCTACACCAGGTCCGATACCGGCGATAACTGCCAGACCTGCGCCAATTGCGGAACATCCTAAGATAAAGTTTTCATTGAAATCCATTCTTTTTTCCTCCTATGATTAAATTAAATAAATGGAATTTTTAAGTAACATTTTTGCGGTCATACTTTGGATCAGCGTCTTGTTCCATCACCGATCTCGTTTGAAATGTATGTCATGGTCAGCATACAAAATACATAAGTCTGAATTGCTCCGGAGAACAAATCAAAGTATACATGAAGCGCCGCAGGCCATGCTGTGGCGAACCATCCAAGCAGTCCATACAGCAATGCCATCATGGCCGTTCCCGACAAAACGTTCGCAAATAAACGCAATGACAAGGAAATAGGCACTGCCACGGCACTGACGATATTGATCGGCATCCAGATCGGCAGCCATGGCGGCAGCGGCGAACAGAGATCCGTCCAGATCGTCATCGGCTTCTGGTACTTCCACTTATTAAAGTGGATCATTGTGAACGTTATGACTGCCAGCGGCAAAGTGACGCCGTAATCCGCTGTCGGCGGACGCAGTCCCAGCAGGCCGGATATATTGCTGATCAGAATAAAGATAAACAATGTCCCGATATAATTCTGAAATCTGGGAGCCGCCTGCCCCATGGAGCCGCCCACCATGCCGTCGAGCTTTTCCACGATCAGCTCCACTACATTCTGGAAGCCGCCCGGAACCTCGGACGCCTTGGCCATGCACCTATTGGCAGCGATTGCAAAGGCTGTCAGCAGAAGCAGCACCATCAGAATGCTTACATGAGTGGTAGTGATCCACACCGGATGACCGAAGAAGGAATATTGAAATATTCCGTGGACGTTAAAGTCGACAGCGGCACCGCCGGATAGTAAGATTCCATGTCCCATACCCTCACCTCCTCTTCTAGATATTTTGTGCTGACTATTCAGCAGGGATTTCTCCCTCCTGTGCAGCAGGCTCTTCCGGCATAGGCTCCGGCACCGGATCCGTCTCACCGAACAGCTTGTTGCACAATTTATGAGTAATCGGCAGAAGATAAGCCGTTACTTTCAGACTCATATACCCCAGAAAAAACACCAGCGGCTTCAATGCCTCCGTCATGGAAATGACAACCAAAACAACCGCTACCACTGCGTAGCGGAAAAGATACCCTCTGGTGACGATGCCAGCCGCATCCTTGCCACAGTAAAGGGCCCTGTCCAGCGTCCGGCACATATGGACACTGCCCGCAAGCGCAAATGCGACCCCGAACCAGAGACTTATGGCATAATATCCTTGTTCTTTCACAAAAAAAGCGCCGACAAGCTGACAGACGAACCCGAAAAACAGCATACCCATATGCATTTCCAGAAGTGTTCTGTTTTTACCTTTTAAACTGTCTGTCACTCTACTCATCGCCGTTATCCTCATTGCGCACCGCAGAGGCAGTCTTCGCCTTTACAGCACTTTCTCCCTCCGAATCCCGTCCGCCTTCTCTGCGTATTTCGTCCGCACTGCGTGTCTCCTCTGCGATGCGTGTCTTTTCTGCACTGTACGTTTTTTCTGCAGTGCGTGTCTTTTCTGCACTGTGCGTTTTTTCTGCAGTGCGTGGCTTTTCTGCACTGTACGTTTTTTCTGCAGTGCGTGGCTCTTCTGCACCGCACATTCCTTTTGCAATACGGTATATGTTCTGCCCGCCGGCAACGGCGCCCACCGCAAACAAGGCAATGGTGAAAAAGGAGGTGTCGAACTTTCTGTCCAGCCAGATGCCAAGCGCAGACATCAGGCAGATCGGAACTATCATGTTCAGGCCAAACTGCATGATCATCGCAAGGGATTGATATACAATTCTCTCGTCATCCTTCTGCCGCTTCATTGCCCCACCTATCATCATGGGGTCCTGATGTCACCCCATCTTGTTACATTATACCACTTTAACCCAAAATGTCTAGGGCATTCTGAACATTTTTTACTATGCCCGTCAAGTCCGTCAGGCTTTCGCCGGATCTCCGACAGCCCCTGCATCAGGCCATGCCGCAGCTTGCTTTTACAGATTCCCGCCGCCACCGCAAAAGCTAACGAAAGCATTGACTTAAATCCATTCCGGCAGTATGATGAAAATACGAAAGCCCACGATCCGGGCAGCCCGCTGCCTACGGAAATCATGGAACAAACTAAAAAAGGAGCACCCTTATGAATGTCACGAAAATATACCGGAAGAGACTCATCCCCGCCGAATGCATCCTCTTAAAAGATGACATCCTCATGTATCAGGACGAAGAAGTCATTATCACGAAATGGGAAACCCTGAATCCCAAGACCAGCTTCTCCCACGGCTGCTCCTGCTACTTTCTCAAGGATGGGCTGAAGATAAGCAAGATGTACCGCAGCGACAACACCTTGCTCCGCTGGTACTGCGATATCGTCAGCTACTCGCTGGAGCCGGAGACGGGTGCGCTGACCGTCACAGATCTGCTGGCAGACGTGATCATAGACGGGGACGGCGGTGTAAAGGTGGTAGACCTGGACGAGCTGGCGGAGGCGATGGAACGGATGCTGATAACAAAAGAGCAGACCGCCTTCTGCCTCCGCAGCCTCAGCAATCTGCTCTCTCTCATCTATCGGGATAAATTCGACAAGCTCCAGTCCCGTCTGGACAGCATGGGGCTATAACTGTACCGGGATATCGGCCGAGCCCTTGGCCGGCTCGTCAATAAAATACATGTCCGCCGATATTGATTCCGGTCAGGCCCTCTATGGGTGTCCTGAAAAACACACAGTTTCCTATGTTGTTGATGCCAGACATGGCTGCGTCAGCCGCCTGATAGCATCTCTCGGTAGCCATGTCAGACGCAAGCGCAAGCGCAAGCCGTCCGCTGGCAGCCGGTGAAAACTGCTTATTCTGATAGATGACCCCCACAATGGAATCAGGGAATTTAGAGCTCAGCACCCTATTCATAACCACGCTGGCCACTGCCAGCTGCCCTTCATAGGGCTCTCCCCCTGCCTCGCAGTAAATCAGATTTGCCAGCAGGTATCTGTCGCCATCCGCAAAGCTTACCTCTGAGATATCCCTCCAGACGCCGTTTGCCGCAGCCTGAGATAAGGCAATCTCCTCCGCAAGCTTTTTGCGCAGATATTCCAGATCCTCTTCCTTCTTCTTGATCTCAGCCTCATACTCCAGAGCCTTCTGCTCCTCGGCCGATATCTGGCTCGAATACTTTGTGATGGTACTGGATGTCTGGCTGATGAGACCGGTCACCTTTTCCTTTTCTTCCTCCGTCTGGGCCTGCAGTTTCTCCAGCTCTGCCATTTCTATCTGTAGTCTGGCCTCTTGCTCCTCGATCAGGATACGGGTCTCCTTATATTCCTCCAGCATCTTCTGTTCATATGCCACCACTTTTTCGATATTGTCAGCTTTATTGAGCAGATCTGCCAGACTGCTGGCTGAAAGAAGCGTCGCCAGATAACTGTCCTCCTGCCTCTCGTACATACAGCGGACAACACCTACCATGCTGACATACTGCCATTCCTCCGTGGCTCTGGCCTCCTCCAGCGCCTTCTGAGTATCGGCGATCTCCTGCTCTTTCTCACCTATCTGTCTCTCCAGATCCTCCAGATTTGCGACCACCCCTGAAAGCTGGGCATTCAGATAATCCAGCTCCTTTTTCAGATTGTCCCGCCGTCCCTCCAGATTCCCCAGATTTTCCTGCGTCTTCTCCAGCTCGCCTTCCAGATTATCCTTCTCCTGCTCCGCCTCCTCTATCTGCTGCTTTGTAGTGGAGGAAGCAGAAACAACACTCATATCGGGCGCAGGCTCTGCCGCGCCCGCCAAAAGTACCACAGATAAAACAATTGCCGTTTTCTTTCTGATTTTCCTAAGCCCTCTGCGTTCCACCGAATTATTCCATACCTTTCAATTTCTGATCATGTTTTACTGCGTTTTTGCTTCTGGCTCAAAAGTCTGCTTCCGATACCAAAAATCTGCTGCCTGCCGAAAGCTTACTTCGTACCGAAAATACGATCCCCCGCATCTCCCAGACCGGGCACGATATACCCATGGTCGTTAAGCTTCTCATCCAGTGCTCCTACATACACGTCCACGTCCGGATGGGCCGCATTCATGGCCTCAATGCCCTCGGGCGCCGCTATGATGCACAAGAAATGGATATTCCTGCAGCCCTTTTCCTTCAGCATCCGAATGGCCGCCACCGAGGAGCCTCCCGTAGCCAGCATGGGGTCCACCACAAACACCTCCCGTTCCGCACAATCGGCGGGCAGCTTACAGTAATACTCCACCGGCTTCAGGGTTTCAGGATCCCTATAGAGTCCGATATGGCCCACTTTTGCGGCAGGAATCAGATTCAGCATACCGTCCACCATCCCAAGCCCTGCCCGAAGAATAGGAACAATGGCCATCTTTTTGCCCTTCAGCTCCTTCACCGTGGTCCTGCAGATCGGCGTCTCGATTTCCACCTCGTCCAGCTTCAACTCTCTGGTGGCTTCATAGCAGATCAGCATGGCAATCTCGCTGATGGCCTGCCGGAAATCCTTGGTTCCTGTCTCCTTTCTGCGGATCAGTCCTATTTTGTGCTGGATCAAAGGATGCTCCATGATCAATACATTTGCCATTCTCTCGTCCTCCTCATGTAAAATTCATCCCTGCGCCCTAGGGTTCTATTGCCCCGACCCTGCGCATATGCTTTTCCTCCCCCGAAAAGGGCGTGTCCAGAAAGATATCCACGATCTCCAGCGCCAGATTCCCGCCTACGATACCGCCGCCCATGGCAAGCACGTTGGCGTCATTGTGAAGCCTTGTCATCTTTGCCGAGAAGCTGTCCCCGCAGAGCGCGCAGCGGACGCCCTTTACCTTGTTTGCGGCAATGCTGATGCCGATGCCCGTGGTACAGATCACAATGCCCCTTTCGCAGCTCCCCTCCGCAACCGCCTTTGCCACGGCACGTCCATATTCGGGATAGTCACAGCTGTCCGTGCCGTAACATCCCATATCCTCGTAGGGGATCCCTCTCTCCTCCAGATGCCGGACCACCTTCTGTTTCAGGGCATATCCGCCGTGATCGCTTCCAATCGCTATCATATCCAGTCTGCCTCCGTTCCTGATGCTTTATCCAAATCCATGTACATTCCCGCTATATCCTGACCACCTGATGTCCCGCCGCCTTCAGCAGACGGTTCATGATGGCTTGTCCCAGCCCCTCCGCCGGAAAGCTCTCCGAGTAGATTCTTGTCACATGCTCATCATCGAATTCTCTCAGTATGGCAAACAAGTTTCTGGCAATGCTTTCCTCGTCTCCTCTGCTCCCTATATATTTTACCACATCCGCTGCATATTGTCCATGCATCTCTTTTGTGGCGATGACCCCCGTCTTCTGGCCCTCCATCCTCTCTGCAGCAGCCTGACGGTTCACATACGCCGCCACCTTCTCCGGCTCCCCTTCCACAATGATCAGGCTCCCTCGGGGCGCATAATGGCGGTACTTCATCCCCGGTGCCCTGGGGGCTCTCCCGCAGTCTATGACGGCCTCGTCCACATCCACCTGCCCAAGAACTCCTGCCAGCTTCTCTGCCGTCACATATCCCGGGCGCAGTATCTGCGGCGGCTCCACTGTCAGATCCACAATGGTGGATTCCAGACCGATCCCTACCTCGCCGCCGTCCACAACGGCGTCCACACGCCCCTCCATATCTTCTATGACATATTTTGCCATGGTAGGGCTGGGCCTGCCGGAAAGGTTCGCGCTGGGAGCAGCCACATATCCCCCGCTGTATTTGATCAACCGTCTGGCCGCCGGATGGGAGGGAAACCGCACCGCCACCGTGTCAAGGCCTCCGGTTGTCTCGGAGGGCACTCTGTCCGATTTCGGCAGAATCATGGTAAGAGGCCCAGGCCAGAAGGCCTCCGCCAGCCTCACCGCCGCCTCCGGCACCCGCTCTGTAATCCCATATATATCATCGAACATACTGATATGCACAATCAGGGGATTGTCGGATGGGCGTCCTTTTGCGGCATAGATTTTACGGGAAGAGTCAGGATTCAGTGCATCCCCGCCCAGCCCGTACACAGTTTCCGTGGGAAACGCCACCAGCCCTCCTGCCTTTATTATCCTTCCCGCCCCCTGCAGAGCTTCCTCCTCCGCCTCAGTGAAATTTCCTTCCTCCTGACCGGTTTGTCCGGCCTGACTGATCCTGATAATTTTTGTCTCCATGTTCTGACTTCCCTGAACTTATATCCTTTTTGCCCGTCCCGCCGACATTTCTTGCGCTTTTTTATATAGTATATCCGATATATGGGAAATTTTCAACCGATTTTCCTTTCATCCTCAGCAGAGGGATCAGCAACCCTGCGCATCTGTATCCGGATGAGCGGGATCAGATACGAAAACCTCCCCGTCACTATACCACTGCTCCTGCGCCTCATAAAGCCTTTTGTACTCCCCGTCCTGAGCGATCAGCTCCTCATGGGTACCTGTCTGCACCGCCTTTCCGTCCTTCATCACAAGGATTCTGTCGGCAAGCTTCACGGAACCCAGACGGTGGGTTACGATGACAACCGTTTTGTCCCGGGCGATTTCGGCAAAACGGTTATAAATCCTCGTTTCCTCGTACGGGTCAATGGCGGCAGTTGGCTCGTCCAGGATAATCAGGTCATGGCTTCTGAAAAAACCCCGGGCGATCGCCACGCGCTGCCACTGGCCCCCGGACAGGTCAATGCCGCCGAATTCCCGGGAAAGCATGGTCTCATAGCCCTCCGGAAAAGAATCTGTCTCCGTTCCCGCCATATGGCATACGCTGTCCAGCCGCGCTGTCCCGCAGTCTGCCCACAGGTCGCTGATGGTGATATTCTCTTTTAGGGTCATCTGATAGCGCTGATATTTCTGAAATACCGCAGAAGTCCCGGCGGACAGTGCTTCCATGGCAAGTTCCCGGGTATCCACGCCGTTCTTCTTTACGGAGCCTTCCGCGGGCAGGTACAGTCCGGCAATCAGGCGGATCAAAGTGGATTTTCCGGAACCGTTTACTCCCACCACCGCCAGAGTCTCCCCCTTATGCAGTGTCAGACTCACGTTTTTTACTGCATACTTCACCGGTTCCGCAGTCCCGTCTTCTTTGGAATGCTGTTCTTCTCCGGAATGGGTTTCTTCCTTGGAATGGTTTCCTTCCTTGGAATGGTTCCCTTCCTTGGAATGGTTTCCTTCCTTGGAATGGAGTTCTTCCATTTTCCCGGCGGGATAAGAAAAGCTTACATTTTCCAATACGATATCCCCCCAGCCCGGCGCTTCCTGTCTTTGTCCGGCGCGTTCCTCCATAGCCAGAAAATTCAGGTAATTACGGATGGAGCCCGCATTACTGGCCATATCCGCCATATGCCTGCATATGACCTCTTCCATGATGCTGTACAGCATGCCCAGAGAATTAAAGACTGCTGCAAAAGCACCCACCGTCACCTCCTGCTTCATCAGGGCATCATACAGCATCCAGAGAATGCCGCAGTATCCTGCCACCGTCAGGGCCCGCATGGAAAGCTCAAACAAGTTCACCTTCATGGTAGCCTTAAATTCCAGTTTCTGCAGATAGGCCAGGGTCTCCTGATACAGTTTTTTGAAATAAAAGAATGCGCCCAGAAGCCGGGTTTCCTTAAAATATTCCCGGCCTACCATGCAGGTTTCGTAATAATCGCATTCCCTGCGCACCGGGGCGGAATCGTCCTCCAGATGGGCGAAAACCTTCACCCGGAGCAGCTGCGCCAGGGCAGTTGGCAGGAATATGATAACAATGGCACTGGCAAGAACCGGTTTCAGGGAAAACAGATACCAGCCCATAAAAACAAAATACGGAATATAAAAAGTCAAAATCGCAATTACATTAAAGACATACCAGAAGGCACTGTTTTTCCCCTGCTCCGCCTTATTGATATCATCCAATTTCTCCGTATCTTCGAAGGCCGCCGGATCCAGACGGGCGATCTTCTTCTGGATTGCTGTGGAAAGATGGGCTCCCGCCTTTCCTTCCACCACTCCGGGCAGGAAATTGGATACGCCGTTGAGTACCTGACAAACCACATTGGTGATGCCCAGAAATGCCAGGGCCAAGAACGCCTGTAAAATTCCCGTCTTCCCCCCTGCAGCCTCCACCGCCTTGTCAAAAAAACGCTGCTGCATCATGGTTTCCACGCCGAAGGAGACGCCGTGGAAAACGGAAAGCAGCACGCTTGTCATGAACAGAAGGGGTGCGGCTTTTATCATTACCGGCAGAAGCTTCCCTAAAGCGCCTGCTGCGCTTCTCTCTTTATTTTTCCCTGTCTGCTTTTTCATTGATACCAGCTCCTTTGCGCCTCATACATGGAAGCATAAATCCCCTTTCGGGAAAGCAGCTCCTCATGGCTTCCCTTTTCCGCCACCTTCCCGCCGTCTACCACGATAATTTCATCAGCCAGACGGGCCGCCCCCAGTCTGTGGGTGATGAAGACAGCGGATTTCCCGGCGCTGATCTTGCCGAACATTTCATAGATGCCGCTCTCCGCCATCGGATCCAGGGCTGCAGTCGGCTCGTCCAGAATCTGCACTGCCGCCGGATGGTACAGCGCCCGGGCAATGGCAAGGCGCTGCCACTGGCCCCCCGAGAGATCCACCCCCTTTTCCTTTATTTTCCCGAGAGGGGTCTCTATGCCCTGAGGCAGCTCCTCGATCACCGGGCCAAGACCGATCACCTCTGCTGCTGTCGTGATCGCATCTCTGTCCCTGTGAAGCACGTCTCCCAGAGCGATATTGTCTTTCAGAGAAATCTGATATCTGGCGAAATCCTGATAGACCACGGAAAAAAGCGACTTCAGCTGTGCCTGACTAAACGTCTTCAGATCCCTGCCGTTGAGCAGGATTTCTCCTTCGTAATTATTGTACAGACCGGTGATCAACTTGGTCAGCGTGGTCTTGCCGGCGCCATTGACGCCCACGAAAGCATAATGCCTGCCGCGTTCCAGAAGCAGATTGAAATCATTTAAAATATCCTTCTCCGTGCCCGGATACCGGAAACTTACATGGCGGAATTCCAGACTTTCAAAGGGAGTACCGCTTCTCTCCGCAGGCAAATCCAGTGCCCCGGGCGTTTCTGACAGTGCGCAGAATGCCGTCAGATCCTTGCAGTACTCCAGATTTTGGGCAATTTGCCCCATGGTGTCGGACAGTTCCCAGGACATCATCTGGATCAGGTTCAAGGTGGAAGTAACCAGTCCCATAAACATACCCGGCGTGATGAGTCCTCTTTGCAGCGGGAACAGGAGCACGCTGATGATCAATAAAGAGAGCAGCACCGTGATCAGACTGGAGCCTTTCAGGCGCACAAAGTATTTGGCGCTCACGCCAACGGAAATCTTCCGCGCCGCCTCGTATTTTTCAATCCACTGGCGGTTCACCTTTTCTGTATATCCAAAAAGCGTCCTTTCCTCTACGTTTTCCCGTCCCTGCAGCACGCTTTTAAAATAATCCGCCCTGCGACGATGCTTCTCTGCTTCCTTATTTTCCTCGTACATCCGCTGTCCGCTTTTGATGGCCAGCCGGAAAAGGGGAACGGAAATAGCCACAATAGCCAGTCCGGCCCACCAGACCTGAGCCATCAGGATCACCAGCAGCGAGCCCACCCGGAGGACGATATTGGCGATACCGCAGATATTGTTAAAACCACCTAAAAGCTTCCCTACCGGATTCCCGCACACCCTGTTGATCAGCTCCCAGGTGTCATTGTTCTCCACATGCCGGTATTCCAATGCCGCCCTCTTTTGGGCGATTCCGCTCCGGTATACGAAATTCAGGCGCATCTCCATTTTCAGATTGACATAGCTCATCAGCTGCCAGTTCAGGTTATTGTAGGCAACGATCAGAATCAGGCACAGCAGAGGTATTCTGATGGCGGCCTGATCTGCCTTTCCCGCGAAGATGTCCAGTGCGCTGTCGATAAAAGCCGCTGTGGCCAGTACCTGCAGGGACGGCAGAAGGGACACCACTACCTGATTGAGCACCTTGATGCCTGCATATACCGGGCATACCGTGAAAGGTATCCTCAAAAAATCCCAGAAATTGTACTTTTTGTTATTTGCTAATAATTCTTTCATTTCTACCTGTAAACCTGCCTTTTATGTAAATGGAGGAATCCCTGCCATCCAATATGCTGTGGAGGCATATGCCTTTTCTCGTTTTATGCTCTTTCCAGTTCTATGCCGTTTCTCATCTATGCTGCTTTTCAGCTCTATACCGTGTTCCTGTTCCGTACCGAAACAAGTTAGAATCCGGTTCCTTTACGAAGCGATTATAACGGCCGCTTAAATATCAATGCGATCGTTACATAAACAAGAAACCGTGTATATGATAACATTGAAGCCTGAAAAAAGCAATAAACGGTGCTTAAATTGTCCGTCTCTGCGCTTAACAAGTGCAGAAATGCGTGTATGTGGTAAAATAGAAGTATAGAGCTTCTCCTCGGCACTGTTGGAAAGGAAGCCGTACTCGGATTCCGTTTCCTATAGACGAACTTAGCTGTACAATACTTGCTTCATTTGATGCAAACCAATTAAAAAGATTAAAAATCAATAAAAAGGGGTAATTCGGTTAAAAATGTGGTATAATGGATAAAATGGATAAGGAGGTACGCATATGGGACTTAGAGCAGAAGATGTCTTTCGCCCCGGGGCATTTCCAGAATACACCTATATATCGCGAAAATCTGCCATTTCCGACCTACCCTATGAATTCCGGCTGACGCAGGCCCTCAAGGTATCCGGCTTCCTGACCTCTCTGGTAGGCCCTTCCAAAATGGGGAAGACAATATGCAGAAAATCCTCCCATTATGAAGTTGGAATTCGAGGATGTGAAAGATCGCATCTACCGCCTGCTTGCAGACGACAGTAAAAAACCGTCCCCTCAGATGCTTCGGGAAAGTCTGGCAAAGCTGAAAGAATTACTGTATGGGCGGGAAGATATTTTTAAGGTACTTGACTGGAAAGAAGGGAGCCTCTATATTCTGGATCCTCTGTTCTTGTTCTATCTGCGATGGGGAGGCGCACACTGACAACAATGTTTAATGGTATAGGCAATTACATAACAAGTATACCGAATGCCGTTGCACGGCTGAAAGCTGCAAAAGACGGCCAGGAATTTTCCTCCTTATTGTCTGGTTTGAGGACTTTTCTGAAAACACTGGACAGCAGCCCACAATGCCTGATGGAGTTGGAGCAGCGGGCATACTATGTCATGATTGAAAATCCCCAATTGTTCCGCAATATCTATGAAAACAAAGTAAAAGGAAAGCAAATACATATCGTTATACATCAGCCCAAAATACTATAAAGATTTTTCTGCGGAGAGAGTATATCAGCTACGGAACAAATCTTTCCTGAAAAAGCCTTAATAGCTCTCCGCAGAATGCTTTACTATCTCTCCTGCCTATTTCTCATTTTCGTTCAAATACTGCAGTATCCCGATATGTATTGCCCATGCCACCCTATCCTGATATTCCGGGGTACAGAGCTTCTCCGCCTCGGCGCTGTTGGAGAGAAAACCGCATTCCACTATCACAATCGGCACATCAGTCTTCTTCAATAAATAATAGCTGTCATTGGCTTTGATCTGGCGCTTGTTTTCAGGATCCGTACGCTCCACCAGCTGATCCTGAATATACCCGGCCAACAGCTGCCCCTGAACACTGCCGGTATAATAAAACACCTGAGCGCCATGGACATATTCCTCGGGATAGCTGTTCTGATGGATGCTTACCGTCAGCAGGGGATCCGCTTCATCGATCAGCTCTATCCTCTTTTTCATATCCTGCACCTTTTTATTGGATGCACCCGGATCATACAGACCTTCGTCAGACTCTCTCGTCATGACCACTTCTATGTCATTGGCCTCCAGAAACGCTTTTACCCGCATGGCAATCTGAAGATTGACTTCCTTCTCGTTCGCTCCGTTGATCCCCACCTTGCCGGGATCATCCCCTCCGTGCCCGGCATCGATGACCACACATCTCCTCTCCCCCGTACCTACCTTCACCTTGCTTCCCGTCACATAAGCCGCCACCTCCCGCCCCACATAAACCGTGGATGCCACAAGCAGCAGCGTCAGAACGGCAGTAAAGATCCTATATCGAATTTTTTCCATCTTGTCTTCCCGCATTAGCTTTTTACTATTTATATTCATATTAATTTTTGTTTAAAACTCTTAAAAAGATTGCATTATTTAAATTTTCCGTTTAATATGAACTTATAGAAAGGTGCAATTATGAAACATCCGAAGAAAGCCTTATCCATTGTATTTGCATGTATATCTGCCATCTGCCTTGCAGCCGCAGGAGTGTTGGCTTTTATCCAGTGGAGGGACGACAAGCATTCCCAAGAGGTGCTGGAGGCCCTGCGGCCTTCTGACGGTATGGCGCAGACGGCTTCGGCCAGCGCCGACCCGCTGCCCGATACTTCCGAAGAAGATGATGACGCTTCAGGAGCCAATTCCTCCTCAGAGTCCGCATCCGCTTCGGAACCTGAGCCCACACCTGCCGCCACACCGGAGCCGACGCCTGCCCCGGTGGAAAATCCTTACCAGGACAGCTTTCTGGCAAACAGCGACATGGCTGCGTGGCTCCAGATCCCCGGCATGGACATAGACTATCCGGTCATGTGGACCCCTGAGGACGAGGAGTATTATCTATACCGCGGCTTTGACGGCAGCAGCAATCGGAACGGCTGCCTGATCCTGGACACTGACAGCTGTCTGGATCCCCTGACCACCAACCTGATCATCCATGGACATAATCAGGAGTCGGGGGCTATGTTCGGTCATCTGCCCAAATATGAGGACTTTTCTTTCTACGAAGAGCACAAGAATATCATCCTCTATACGAAAGAGCTGCAGCGGAACTACGAAATAATCGCCGTATTCCGCTCTCAGGTCTATAAAAAGACGGATCAGGTATTTAAGTATTACAAATTCTTCCAAGCCGACACACAGGAGGAATTTGATTACTTTTATCAAAACATTAAAGATCTGTCCCTTTACGATACCGGTGTATCGGCGGAATTCGGGGATCACTTTCTGACCTTGTCCACCTGCGTCTACCATGTGGAGCGGGGACGGCTGGTCGTAGTGGCAAAGGAAACGGAGTCCGGAGACAGCTATCTGCCGGTAGGGGAATAAGGAATGGTTCCATTCCTAGGAATTGTACTATTCCTAAGGAAAACATCAAATTTAAAGGAGGTCTCATCTATGAAGAAAATCAGAACAACCGTCACTATGCTGGCTGCCGCCATCGTATTTTTCCTTTTGCCGGGGGCCTGCTGTCTCAGGGCCGCTGCAGAGGAGCCCGTCACCTATGCCGTCAAATATATAGAAGAGAAGGAAGAATGGCGGTATCTGCCTGATACGTCCACCTTCGACGACGAGGCTTACCACAGAGAGCTATATTATATGTATGAATCCATGAAGGACGGAGATATCGTTGTCGTTTATAATGAAAGCCCCGGCGTCCCTGCGCTGAATCTGGGCAGTGTCCGCCTGAGCAACCTGACCGTCACGCCCTGCAGCTCATTCACGATCATTTTTTCAGGCGACGTGGACGAATGTCACATATTGAAGGGAGCCTACTGCTCCATCAATGCCAACGTCACCAATGCCCATGTGTATGAGACGGCTACCTGCAACTTCAACAAAGATGTGCAGGAGCTGCGTATCCATTCCGATGACGAAATCACTGCTACCGTGGGCTGTGACGGTACCGTGGGACATCTGTACGCTCCTTCCGACTCTCTGCCCAAGACCTTCTATGATTTGTATGATTTTAAGAAGGGCTCTCTGAACATCCAGAACGGCTCCCTGCAGACCAGTCCGGACAAGTTCAGCTCCAGTCCATCCCAGACTCCTGCTCCTACGGCTGTTCCCCCCACCCCTGCGCCTGCCCCCGCTCCGTCCGCCGGCGGCTCCGATGATGACGAGTATGATGCCGTGCCCAAGACCGGTGCCCCAAGACCGGTATTATGGCTGGTATGCCTCGCCGCCGGCAGCGCCGCCATCAGCTTCGGTCTAAGGAAAAAAAGACAGTAGCTTTGACCTTCCGCAAAATGGCATAAATGCTTCGGCAGGAACCTGAAATAACAACACAAGGCAGTCTCTTGAGCAAAAAGCTTTCTCAAGAGGCTGCCCTTTTCTATCAGAAGTCTGCCGGCACCTTTCCGGCATTGCATTCTTTATCTTCATGGCGCTGCCACGCTTTCCGCCGCTGCGCCCTTTTCCTTCATGGCGCTGCCACGCTTTCCGCCGCTGTGTCCTTTTCCTTTACCTTCCATTACAAGCTGCCATAATCCCTGATCAGATTCCATACCTCCGGCGTGCCGTACCCCAGTCTCCACACCGCGACCCCGCCTATATTCTTCGTGATCATTACGTTCAGCTTCACTCCGATGGAGTCCGCATCCTCCGCCCAGATCTGGTACAGCGCGGAGCCGCTCTGCCATTCTCCGTAGTTCTGGCAGGTCGTGGCATCCCATGTCAGCTGTATATTTATACTCTGCAGGAATTCTTCCAGATGGTTCAGCGTCACATATTCATCCGTCACCTTCGTCCCCTCCGTCTTCCAGAGAATGGTATAAAACGGAAGCGCGTTCACCACCTTCTGGGCCGGCACCTGCTCCAGCGTCCTGTCAAGCCCCTCGGATACATAGCCGATGCTTGCCACGCTCCCTGGATCTCCGCAGCCGTGCCAGTGCTCGTCATACCCCATGATGATCACATAATCCAGAATCTTTCCTTGTATATCCAATCTGTAATAATCATTGAAATTGCGGGGTACATAATTATCTACCGACAAGATCAGCCCGCTGCTCCTGCACAAGACAGAAAGCTCTTTCAGGAACTGGACATAATGCTCTCCACAGTCCGCCGTCAGTCCCTCAAAATCAATGTTGATACCGTCCAGCCCAAGTCCCAGAGTCGTGTCAACCATATCTCGCACCAGCTTCTGGCGCTTCGTGGTGGAAGAAAGCACCTCATATGTGCTGACCTCCGTCCCGGTCTCGTTCTTGTAGTTGAAATTGTCCCATACCCCCCAGATCTGCAGCCCCCGGGCATGTGCGCTCTCCACATACCAGTCAGAGGCAAAGGAACGGAAGTTTCCGTCATTGTCGATAAGGCTGAACCATGTAGGGGCAATCACATTGATGCAGTATCCGTCCTGCAGCATAGCGTCAAGCGTCACATTGCCGCCTTCCCCTCCTATGGAATGAAAACCTAAGCTGACCTTTTCCGGCAGGCAGACAGATGTATATTCCGCTTCCACATAGTCCGTCACCGGCTCCTCCGTCACAGTCACAAGGTTGTCCATCCGCTTGTTCTCCACGTAGCCCATGACGGAGTCCGAAGTCTTGACCCTGCTCCAGCCTTCGCCCTCCTCAAGCAGCTCCACCTGCTCGCCTTCCGTCATTTCCCGGAGAATAGGACTCTTGATGTCCCCTTCCAGACGTACCTGCGTATCTTTTATGATATCCATCATCTGCTTTGTCCCCCACTCTGTATAGACCTGCAGATGTCTGTCAAATACAGTCCATGAATAATTCGTGAACTTCTTTATATAATCTGCGGCAAGGAAAATATCCTCCCCCTGAGCATAACAAGTCTCATATTCCACGGCGTGGCTTCCTGCTCCGTCAGTATATTCCCTTGCCCCGAGCATCGTCATCACCGTATCGTCTGCAGTGGTATAAAGCAGCTTCTGCTCATTCATGTCCACGTAAAATCCCTCATTAAAATAGCTCCGCACCATATTCAGTTCGAAGTATACCGTACCATTCTTCACAGACGCCCTCTCAGGAATCATATCATCCTGAATAATAACTGCCAGTTCTCCTCCAATTACCCCGTAATATTCATCCAGATCCACTACTTCCTTACTGTAGGAATACTTCTCAAGCAGCCTGCTGCCAATGCCTACAGCAGCCACGATCACGATCAGCACCAATGCCACAATTACCGGTAATCTCTTTCTTCCCATCCTCACCCACATAACCTTTCTTCACAATGTAACTGTTCCCAGACTGATACAGATAGATACATCATAACATATTAAATCGAAAGCGTCACCAGCAAATTTTTTATTTTATGCCGCCGCAGCCGGCACGAGAGGCAATCCCATTTTCAGACATGCGGCGGCAGGCATTTTCATGGCTTATTCTTATCTGTAGATCACTTTGTCAAAACGCACTTGTTCCACTGCTCCGCTGTCGCCCAGCACATAGTCAGCCATATAAGGGCTGTCCTCCCGCACGGCTCTGGACACCGCCTCGGCAGGCAGCACTCTTTGTCCATCTACGAAAAGCCCCACTCCGCTGCGGCTCATCTGCTCCAGCTGCAGAAGCATATCTTCTTT
The DNA here is from genome assembly GCA_964018205.1 of uncultured Acetatifactor sp. Lineage (GTDB taxonomy): Bacteria > Bacillota > Clostridia > Lachnospirales > Lachnospiraceae > Acetatifactor. Next base: position 28,487 of record CAXHOW010000024.1, read on the forward strand.
GGCATTCTTCATAATACTGTCTTTTTCATCATACAAGGAAACACCTCCTATTCCAGTACTGTCATTTGTCTTCAGACAAATCAGTGTCTTCAGACACATTGCGTCCTCCCTGTACCCATGTACTCTGGATTATTCATCTCCGGCTGCAAGGGCGCGTGCCCGTAAATGCATCCGGCCGCTGTACGGACAGACGCTGTTTTCAAGTTCCTAAGTAAATCCAAAACCGGATCTCTCCCGGACTTTCCCCAAAAGGTTTCAGATTTTGTGATGAATCAGTTTCAGAAAGCCCTTCGACAGAGTAAATGTCTCCAGCAGTACTTGCGATGGAAATCATTTCCATTGCATAATCAGTTTAAAATGAATTATAATTGTGAAAATTAGTTGACATACTTATGACCAAGCATTCAGCACGTTGCTTGTAAGACATCCTTAGACTTATGACAGTTTTTTATTACCGTCATATAATGTGATATACACAATCAAAACAGAAAGGATGGAGCGGAACGAACTGTCCCAAAATAAAGCTGATCAACCTGACTTTTAGACTGCTGCCTCCTTCCCCGTACAGAGTACCGAAGACATTTACTTCTTTTATGATAACACTCTTATGCCTTTTTGGCAAGTAAAAGTTTACAAACGATTATTAAAAATTTTTAAACTCAGGAATATGCTATTGACTTGAGACAGCTGAAAGTATATGATTGAAAAACAAAACTTCAAGAAATATTCTACAGTTCAGCTGCAAAAAAAGGAAGGGTTGCCGTATGAAAATAGAAAAAGTAAATGAAAACCAGATTCGCTGCACCCTGACCAGAGAAGATCTGGCCAGCAGGGAACTGAAGATCAGCGAGCTGGCGTACGGAACGGAGAAGGCCAAAAGCCTGTTCCGCGACATGATGAGACAAGCGAATTTCGAGTTCGGCTTCGAGGCGGAGGATATCCCCCTTATGATAGAAGCGATTCCACTGAACGCTGAATGTATTGTTCTGATCATTACCAAGGTGGAGGATCCGGAGGAGCTGGATACACGCTTTTCCAGATTTGCCCCTTCGGTCACAGAAGAAACCGAATACGATGACACCGATTCCGGATATGTGGAATCCGCATCCGACGAGGTACTAGATCTGTTCCGGAGAATGCAGAATGATCAGGAGGCCGGAGCCCAGTCCGACAAGCCTTCCCGCAAGGCTGTGGAGGGCGGCAGCAAGGTACACACCAGAATCTTCCTGATGAGTTCCCTCCAGCAGGTCATGGATGTATCCGCCATCATCGCAAAGGCTTACAAGGGCCTCAGCTCTCTGTATAAGGCTCAGCGCTCTCAGGGCTATCTGCTCCTGCTGTCTCAGGGCAGCGACACCAGCGAGTCCTTTGACAAGGCCTGCAACATCGCGTCGGAGTATGGTATCCTCCAGCGCACCTCCGCAGGAAGCGGCGCATTTCTGAGAGAGCATCATGAGACGCTGATACCGGACAATGCAGTGCAGGCACTGGGAAATGCCCTTTCCTGATATGTATTCGGATATCCTCCCGCAGCCCGGCTCCGGACGTAGGCTTACTGACTTCGATTTCAGCGCCAAAACGCCCCCTGCAGTCCATATGGACATGCAGAGGGGCGTTTTTCGTTTCTTTAAATTTCCTTTTCACAGCAGCGCAAGACCTGCCTGCAGCATAATTTACCTCTGAAGCAGATTCTCCGCCGACTGCCCGCCGATTACAGATTGCTGATTGCCTTCATCAATTCATCAATATCCAGCCCATGTACCATCGCAGCCTCTTCCAGAGACTCACCCTGTGCGGAAGGACATCCCAGACAATGCATCCCCGCATCCATCAATATCGGTGCCACGTCGGGATTTGCCCGCAGGATCTCGCCGATGGTCATTTCTTTCGTTATACCTTGCATAGTTTTCTCCTCTCTTAACCTCAGTAATGCGCCCCTCGGCTCAAACCGCGAACGGCTGTCACAGCCTACGGCGCTCACTGTTAAGTATATATCTTTTCCTGAAATCTGACAAGGTATTCTTTTTGACGAAAATATTTCAAAAAAATGGCAGAAACCCGCCAATGTACAGAAAAAAGTACACATTCTCTCCTTGACTCTCAACCACCTTTTACATATAATAAAACTAAGGATTAGAAGTAACAATTTTGGTTTATACTAATTCAAATTTCAGAGGAGGTTATTGCAAAATGAGACCAGAATGGACAGATTTTGTAGCGGGCAAATGGGATAAAGAAGTCAATGTTCGCGACTTTATCCAGAGGAACTATCATCCCTATGACGGCGATGAAGAATTCCTTGCAGGCCCTACACAGAACACAAAGGATCTGTGGGCACAGGTACTGGATCTGCAGAAGAAGGAGAGAGAGGCAGGCGGTGTTCTGGATATGGATACCAAGGTTGTCTCCACCATCACTTCCCATGGCCCCGGATATCTTGATAAGAGCAAGGAGACCATCGTCGGTTTCCAGACCGACAAGCCTTTCAAGAGGTCTCTGCAGCCTTACGGCGGTATCCGCATGGCAGAGAAGGCTTGCTCCGACAACGGCTATGAGGTAGACCCCGAGATTTCCGAGTTCTTCTCTACCCACAGAAAGACACACAATGCAGGCTGCTTTGACGCTTATAATCAGGAGATGAGAGCCTGCCGTTCCTCCCATATCATCACAGGTCTTCCTGATGCTTACGGCCGCGGACGTATCATCGGCGACTATAGGCGTGTTGCTCTGTACGGAATCGACAGGCTCATCGAAGACAAGCAGGCACAGAAGGATTCTACCGGCCGTGTTATGACCGATGACGTGATCCGTCTGAGAGAAGAAATCTCCGAGCAGATGGTTGCTCTGAAGATGATGAAGGAGATGGCTGCTTCTTATGGCTGCGATATCTCCAAGCCCGCTTCCAACGTGCAGGAAGCCATTCAGGCTGTATACTTCGGATATCTGTGCGCAGTAAAGGAGCAGAACGGTGCCGCTATGTCCCTTGGACGTACCTCCACCTTCCTTGACTGCTATGCCGAGAGAGACTTAAAGAACGGCACCTTTACTGAGGAGCAGATCCAGGAGTTCGTAGACCACTTCATCATGAAGCTGCGCTGCATCAAGTTTGCACGTACTCCCGAGTACAACCAGATTTTCGCAGGCGATCCCGTATGGGTAACCGAGTCTCTGGGCGGCGTAGGTGTTGACGGCAGACATATGGTTACCAAGATGAGCTTCCGTTATCTGAACACCCTGACCAACCTTGGCCCTTCACCCGAGCCCAACCTGACCGTGCTCTGGTCCACCAAGCTTCCTGCAAACTGGAAGAAGTACTGCGCGAAGATGTCCATCCAGACCTCTTCCATCCAGTATGAAAACGATGACCTGATGAGAGTTGACCACGGCGATGATTACGGTATTGCATGCTGCGTATCCTCTATGGTAATCGGTAAGGAAATGCAGTTCTTCGGTGCCCGCGCAAACGTTGCCAAGTGTCTGCTGTACGCTTTGAACGGCGGCGTTGACGAAGTTACCAAGAAGCAGGTAGGTCCTAAGTACCGCCCTGTAACCGGAGATGTGCTTGAGTATGATGATGTCATGAGCAAGTTCATCGATATGCTGGAGTGGCAGGCAGATGTTTATGTAAACACCCTGAACATCATCCACTATATGCATGACAAATACTGCTATGAGAGAGCAGAAATGGCTCTCCATGACAGAGATGTAAAGCGTTATTTCGCAACCGGTGTTGCCGGACTGTCCATCGTTGCAGACTCCCTTTCCGCTATCAAGTACGCAAAGGTTGAGCCTATCCGCGATGAGGACGGCGTGATTGTGGACTTCAAGACCACAGGAGACTTCCCTAAGTACGGCAATGATGATGATCGTGTAGACAGCATTGCTCAGGAGGTTGTGCATAAGTTCATGACCGCCATCAGGAGACATCATACTTATAGGAACGGTGTCCCTACCACGTCCATCCTGACCATTACCTCTAACGTTACCTATGGTAAGGCTACAGGCAATACTCCTGACGGACGTAAGAAGGGCCAGCCTTTCGCTCCCGGCGCCAATCCTATGCATGGCCGCGATACCCACGGTGCAGTAGCATCTCTGGCTTCCGTATCCAAGCTTCCTTTCAATGATGCGCAGGACGGTATCTCCAATACCTTCACCATCATCCCCGGCGCTCTGGGCAAGGAAGACAAGGTATTCACTGGCGACATCGAGCTGGATCTGAAATAAAAGGAGACACTATGGACGAAAAAAAGATGATTGACGATCTGGTAAAAATGCTGGATTCCGGCATGGCTAACGGAGTCGGCCACGTGAATGTGGATTACGATCAGGAGGCAAGTCAGTCAAAGAACGTTCAGACAATGGGCTGCACGGACTGTTCGAGAACACCGTTGGCCTGCAGTGTACCCACGCTTGAGCAGGGACTGGACGATTATCAACAGCCCGCCCCTGTTGAATCCAAAAAATAATGTATCTTTAAACCAGTCTCGCAGCGGAAGTGCCCGGAAACGATTTCCAGATGCTCCCTTGCAGATGAAAATCGTTTCCCTATAAGGGCACTGAAGCGGAGAGACGGAACTTATATCAGTCTCGCAGCGGAAGTGCCCGGAAACGATTTCCAGATGCTCCCTTGCAGATGAAAATCGTTTCCCTATAAGGGCACTGAAGCGGAGAGACGGAACTTATATCAGTCTCGCAGCGGAAGTGCCCGGAAACGATTTCCAGATGCTCCCTTGCAGATGAAAATCGTTTCCCTATAAGGGCACTGAAGCGGAGAGACGGAACTTATAATAGGAGGAATAAAATCATGGCAACAAATTCTGCACAGGTTGACAATCTTGTAAACTTACTTGACGGCTATGCTACGAAGGGCGGACATCACCTGAACGTAAACGTGCTGAACAGAGATATGCTTCTGGACGCTCAGAAGCATCCGGAGAACTATCCTCAGCTGACCATCCGCGTAAGCGGATACGCAGTCAACTTCATCAAGCTGACTCCCGAACAGCAGGCTGATGTTATCTCCCGTACTTTCCATGAGTCGGTCTAACTGCAGGCGTTATTATCGCCAGATGATGTGGTGTAAATCTTAGGAACTGACATTTCCTTATGACCCGGGAAGAATACCTTCCCGGGTCATTCATAACAGAAAGCGCGGTATATCTTATGCAAGGCAGAATTCATTCTCTGGAAAGCTTCGGAACCGTGGACGGTCCCGGCACCCGCTTCGTGGTGTTCGTGCAGGGCTGTCCCATGCGCTGTGCCTACTGCCACAATCCTGATACATGGGACATGAACGGCGGCACGCTGATGGAGCCTTCCTATATTATCGAGCAGTACGAAAAAAACAAGGCCTTCTATGCAAACGGTGGCGGGCTGACCGTGACCGGCGGGGAACCCCTGATGCAGGTGGACTTTGTCATCGACCTATTCACGCTGGCCAAGGAACAGAATATCCACACCTGCATAGACAGCTCGGGGATAGCCTTTAACCCCGACAATGCCCCCCTGCTCCAGAAGCTTGACAGACTGATGGAGCTGACGGATCTGGTGATGCTTGACATCAAGCACATTGACCCCGAAAAACACAGAGAGCTTACCATGCAGCCCAATGAGAATATCCTGAAATTCGCCGCTTACCTTGACGAAAAAAATGTAGATATGTGGATACGCCATGTGGTGGTTCCGGGCATAACGGATGATGAAAAATATCTCTTTGATCTGGGATATTTCATCGGCCAGTTCCATAATCTGAAGGCTCTGGATGTACTCCCCTACCATACCATGGGAGAAAAGAAATATGAGAGCCTCGGCATGGAATACAAGCTGAAAGGTGTGCCCGCCATGGATAAGGATAAACTTTTGGATAAAAAGAAAGCAATCATTGACGGAATCAAAAAAAGGCGGTACAATTAATACTGCAAATCCAATAAACCTAAAGGAGGATACTTATTATGGCATATGCAATCAACAGCAGCTGTGTGACCTGCGGCGCATGTGAGGCACAGTGCCCCGTAGGCGCAATTTCTATGGGAGAGGGCAAGTATGAGATCGATCCCGAAAAGTGCATCGACTGCGGATCCTGCGCTGGCCAGTGCCCCGTAGGAGCAATTTCTCAGGAATAAGCCCCCATACGGCAGCCGTAAACGGCAGGCTGGAAAGCTAACTACCGATACATGGGCAAAAGCGCTTCTTTAAAAGAAGCGCTTTTTCTTTGCCGCCGAAGCTTTTTCCTTGTCGCCCTCCGGGGTCTTCTCTGGCTTGGCCTTTCTCAGACGAAGACTTTTTTTGCGCAGGAGCTCGTCCATCCTTCTATAATGCTCCTCATCCCTCTCGGCCAGCATCTTGTCCCTTGCCTCCTCCCGTTCCTCCTGCATACGGAACTGATAGTCCAGCTCCTTCACCACGCTCTCTCTGATCTCGCGGCAGAGCTGGCCGTTGTTCTCCTGCAGAGTCTGCTTTATCAGCTGCTGCAGCAGCCACTGGAGCCTTCTGGACTTGTCCTCCTTAGATTCCCGGTCGATTTCCTGCTGGGTGCCCTTATTCGGAATGATATCTATAGCCATCCCCCCCTGTGCCTCCTGCACCGTTGTCTCTTCCCGGATGTCCTCCGCTGTTTCCGGCTCCTCACCGCCGTTCTTCATAGGCACAGAAGCATCTGCCAGCCCTGTCCTCTCCGTATCCGTAGACAGTACATCCAGTCTCCCATCCTTCAAGATCATCTTAATCGCCTTCAACTGTAATCCCCTCTCTTTCATTCCCTTGATCCGCTTGAACCTCTCCACATCCTCCTCCGTATAATAGCGGTGGCCCAGCTCGTTGCGCTTGATGGGCAGGTGAAGCTCCTCTTCCCAATAGCGCAGCACATGGCTTTCCACCTTCACCTCTTTTGCAGCGTCGGATATCAGCAAATAATTTTCCATGTCCTCTCCCCTTTCTTATTATCAGTTCCGCAGATGGCCCGCCTATGTCTATGGCTCGGAAACGTAAAAAGAGAATGAGTACCTGCACTCATTCTCTTTTGTAATTAATTAAAATGATTCATTATAATTTTTATGCTCCAGATTAGCAAATCTCTGGTATTCCGGAATCCATGCCAGCTCCACCGTGCCGATAGGACCGTTTCTCTGCTTGGCGATGATAAGCTCCGTGATTCCCTTTTTCTCCGAATCATGGTTATAATACTCGTCCCGGTAGATAAACATCACCACATCCGCATCCTGCTCTATGGCTCCCGATTCCCTCAGATCCGAAAGCATCGGCCTGTGGTCCGGCCTCTGCTCCACCGCCCGGGAAAGCTGCGACAAAGCGATTACCGGCACTCCCAGCTCCCTTGCCAACGACTTCAGGGAACGGGAGATATCCGATATCTCCTGCTGTCTGGAATCGGTCTTGCCGCTTCCTGTCATCAGCTGCAGGTAATCTATCATTATGATGGACAAGTCATGCTCCAGCTTGTATTTGCGGCATTTAGAGCGCAGTTCCGCAATACTGATGCCCGGTGTATCATCGATGATCAGGGAAGACTTGCCTATGACACCTGCGCTCTCTATCAGCTTCTCCCACTCCTGATCGTTTAACTGGCCCGTCCGCAGCTTCTGGCTGTCAACATTGGACTCCATGGAAAACATACGATTCACCAGCTGCTCCTTGCTCATTTCCAGACTGAAGACAGCCATGCACAAGTTTTTCTTGAACGCCACATTCCGGGCCAGATTCAGCATAAGAGCAGTCTTTCCCATGGAGGGCCTCGCCGCTATCAAAATAAGATCCGAAGGCTGCAATCCCGCCGTTCGATAATCCAGATCCAGAAATCCAGTGGGGATGCCCGTGACACTGCCCTTATTCTTGGCGGCTGTCTCGATCTTGTCCATGGCGTTCATCACTACCTGACGGATAGGCACATAAGAATCCGTGGTTCGCTTCTGTACCAGCTGGAAGATGCGCTTCTCCGTGTCCTCTAATATGTACTCCAGACTCTCCTTGCCTGCGTAGCAGGTATTGGCGATCTCCTCGTTCAGGCGGATCAGCTTGCGAAGCGTGGACTTTTCCGCCACGATATTAGCATAATACTTAATGTTGGCTGAAATCAATGGGGCGCTCAGGATATCACGGACAAACTCCAGACTGCTGACCTCCGGCGGTACGTCCTTAGACTGCAGACGGTTCTGCAGCGTGACCAGGTCCACGGGGCTCCCCCCATCATTTAGCTCGCACATAGTCTCGAACAAGACCCCGTACTGCTTATTGTAAAAGTCCTCGGCGGTTATCAGCTCTGAAGCCACCACGATAGCTTCTCTGTCCATGATCATAGAGCCTATCACCGATTGCTCCGCCTCCATGCTGTGGGGCAGAACCCTTTTCAGTATATTTTCTTCCATGGACATACTTTTTTCCATGGACATACTTTTTTCCATGGACATACTTTTTTCCATGGGCATATTTTCTCCCATGAGCACTAAGCCTCAGTAACCTTTACGATAAGCTTACCTGCAACCTGAGGATGCAGCTTGATGGTCACCTCATAGACACCAAAGGTTTTTATACTTTCCGAAAGCTGGATCTTCTTCTTGTCCAGTTCTATACTGTTCTGCTCCTTGTAGGCTGCAGCAATCTCTTTTGCGGACACTGAACCGAAGGCCCTGCCGCCCTCTCCTGCCTTCATCTTGATGATCACCTGCTTGGATTCCAGCTCCGCCGCCAGAGCTTTAGCCGCATCCAGCTGTTCCTTGGCGATCTTGTCCTCTCTGTTCTTCTGGAGCTTCAGGTCGTTCAGGTTCTGGGCCGTGGCCTCGATCCCTATCTTCTTGGGCAGCAGATAATTCCTTGCGTATCCCTCGCTGGCCTCAATGATATCGCCCTTCTTGCCCAGCTTCTTTTCATCATGTAACAAAATAATCTTCATATCTTGAACCCTCTCCGTTTCTATTATTTTAATTCGCTGCTGCAATCTGCTTTCACTTTATTTCATCAGTGCTCTATTCCGTAAATGCCTTGTCTTGTAATGCTATATCTCGTTATTTTCCAGCATACTGTCGATAGTCCTCTTCAGCGCCCCCATGGCCTCAATGATACTGACTCCTTCCATCTGGCATGCAGCGGTGCTCAAATGTCCGCCTCCGCCCATGCGCTCCATGATGATCTGCACATTGATCTCGTCTATGGACCGGGCACTGATATAGATCTTGCCCTGATAGTCCGTAAGCACAAAGCTGGCCTTGACCCCTCTGATGTTAAGAAGCTCGTTGGCGGCCTGCGCCCCGATTATGGTAGGACTGGGCAGATCCTCCGCCGTACAGATGGAAATTGCAAAATACTGCTTGTAGATCTCCGCCTGACTCACCGCGTCAGCCTTGGCCTTATACCCTTGGGCATCCTCCCTGAACAGCTTGCGCACACGGGTCACATCCGCCCCGCTGCGGCGCAGGAAGGCCGCTGCTTCAAAGGTACGCACCCCCGTTTTTATCATATAATTATTGGTATCTATCATAATGCCGGAATACATACAGTCTGCTTCCTCTGCCCGGATCTTGATATTGTCATAGGTGTACTGAAGTATCTCGGACACCATTTCGCAGGCCGAGGAGGCATAGGGCTCCACATAGGAGAGCGTGGCATTCTCGATGGTCTCCGTTCCCTGCCGATGATGATCCAGAACCACCACCGACTTGCAGAACCGGAGCAGGTCGGGACATTCCGTGATGGAGGGCTTGTTTACATCCACAACCACAAGAACCGTATTGTTTCCTGCCATCTCCACCGCCTGCTGGTTGCCGATGATCATATCGCTTTCATATTCTGAATTCCCCAGAAACAGCTCCACCATAGGCTGTATGGCCGGAATCACCTCGTTCAGTACGATATGGGCCTTTCTGCCCAGTGTCTGGGCAATCCTATAGATGCCAACCGAAGCGCCGAAGCTGTCCGCATCCGGCATCCTATGGCCCATCACCAGCACCTGATCCTTCCCCGTGATGATCTCCCTCAGGGCATGGGCCTTCACGCGGGCCTTCACGCGGGTATTCTTCTCCACCTGCTGGCTCTTGCCGCCGTAATATGTAATGCTTTCCGGCGTCTTGAGCACTGCCTGATCACCTCCCCTGCCCAGAGCAAGGTCGATGGCATTGCGGGCAAACTCATAATTCTGGGCATAGGTGAGACCGTCCTGACCGACACCTATGCTGATGGTCACAGCCATCTCGTTGCCGATATTAACTGTCTTCACCTCTTCCAGCAGTTCAAACCGGGACTCCTGCAGCTGTGCGACAGAACGCTTGCGCATAATTATAAGATATTTGTCCTTCTCCAGCTTCTTACAGATGCCGTCGAATCCCGAAATATATTTGTTCACCTTTCGGTCGATCAGAGCGATCAGCAGGGAACGGCGAACCTCTTCCACACTGTCCAGTGCCTCATCGTAATTGTCAAGATATATCATGCCCACCGCAAGGCTCTGGTCGTCCACCTCCTGCAGGGCGATATGCAGTGCCGTCTCGTCATAGAGATACACCGCAATCAGGTAGCCCTCATAGTCCTCGGCATCGATCATGTCGCTGTTCTCTGCCATTTCCTGCAGCGAGACCTTCCTGAACTTAATCACATATTCATTGCCCTCATATTCCAGTTCATACTGGGCTTCATCCAGTCCCTTGTCGTCCGGCAGGCGGTCCTTGGTAATGGTCGGAAAAAGGGATGTGATGGATTTCCTATATCCTTTCGGCTGATGGACTATGGTCTCGAAGGCCATGTTAGTCCAGATAACCTTCCCCCCGTCATCAAGCAGCGCATAGGGCAGATCCAGCTCCCGGAGGAGTTTTTTCTGGATCTGGCCGTATTCCGTGGCAAAGCTTATGAGTTCATTCATGATTATTGGCTTATTGTAAAAATACAAAGACAAAGTCACTGCGAAATATACAACCATGAATATACCCAGAAGCGCTCCTGCCCGGATATCCAGAATGAATATCCCCACATCCACGCAGGCAAGAACCACACCCAGATAAATACAGCATTGAATATATGTCTTGATACGCCCCTTTAACCTAATCCTTTTCTTCATACGGATACCTCTTCAGAGCCTTTTTGTACATACCCTTCTCTTTCAATATTTTACCATACTCTTCAACACTATGCCACAATTTAATTTGTCAAAAAAGGGAATGTTTTGCAAAAACCAAAAAAAGATTTGAAAAAAGGCCAGCTACCCTTGCGGATAGTTGGCCCTTCGAGATATCTGAACTTAATCCTGCACGTAAGGCATGATCGCAATATGACGGGCGCGCTTGATAGCCGCTGTCAGCGCTCTCTGATGCTTTGCGCAGTTGCCCGTGATACGGCGGGGAAGAATCTTGCCCCTCTCCGAAACATATCTCTTCAGCTTGTTTGTATCCTTGTAATCGATCACGTTGTCCTTGCCACAGAACACGCAGACTTTCTTTCTTCTGCGGACTCCACCCTTTTTCCTCACGGGAGCATCGGGTTTCTCTGCCTTATTATAAGCCATGTCAATGCCTCCTATCCTAACATAATCTGTTTAAAATGGTAATTCTTCATCAATCCCGTCCGGAATATTCATGAAGCCGTCGCCAGCACCTGCCGCAGCAGGAGCGCCTCCTGCATAACTGTTGTTTCCGTAGCCGCCGCCATTGCCGTAATTGCCGGCGTTTCCGCCAGCCGCATTCTTGCTCTCGGCAAACTCGATCTCCTCTGCAAGGATGCGGACGCTGTACACCATCTGCCCGTCCTTGTTGGTGTAATTATCGTTCTGGACTCTGCCGCTCATAAGAATCTTGGTTCCCTTGTGCAGATACTTTTCAACGAATTCGGCCTGCTTTCCGAAAGCAGTGCAGTTGAAGAAATCCGCGTCCGGCTCTCCCTCACGCTTGAATCTTCTGTCCACTGCGATAGAATAGCGCGCTACCGTTGTCTGGCTTGCCCCCTGTGAATATCTTACTTCCGGGTCTCTGGTCAAACGTCCCATAAGAATTACTTTATTCATATCACACTTCTCGCTTTCTAATTAAGCCTAGTCCTGTCTGACAACCAAGTATCTGATGACATTATCCATGATGCGGACGCGGCTCTCGATCTCGATGGGCACAGTGCTCTCGGCATCGAACTTGATGAAATAGTAGTAAGCCTCTTTCATCTTCTGAATTTCGTAAGCCAGCCTCTTCTTGCCCCAATCGTCCACTTCTGTGATGACGCCGTTGAATCGCTCGATGAGAGCTTTGCATCTGTCAACGACAGCAGCTCTTTCTTCATCTTCAATCTTAGCGGACACTACTACGGCCAATTCATACTTGTTCATGCTTGTTACCTCCTTTTGGTCTCTGGCCCGCACATTGTGCGAGCAAGGAATTTGATTCATCACAAGAGTTTATGTTAACATATTTTGGAGGAGAATGCAAGGGGGTTTTAGGGGATTTGAGGCGGGTTTGTAAAGTTTTTGGTTCCTCGCAAAGCATCCCCGCGCCCCGAGCCTGACTTGAGGAGGGTTTTACGGTGAAAGAGCTGGATTTCCATGTGAAGCTGGAATTCTGTGGGCCTTACGGCGGAGGGGCTGGGGTTCCTTGTGAAGACGGGGCTGGAATTCCGTGGGTCTTACGGCGGAGGGGCTTTAATGGAAAAAGGCTCCTCGCAAGGGTGCCTGCGGGGAGCCTTTTAAAGGGATATGAATATTTTTAATTTTGAGGTCTGCTGCCAAGCGTGATTTCCAGATCTATGCTTTCATAATTGCCTTCGACCACACGTTTCACAGTGATGGATACGGTGTCCCCTGCCTTGTAGTATTGAATGTCGCTGAGGATGTCCTCCCGGGAGGAGATGTATCCGCCGTCAAATTTAACGATTATGTCACCTGCGCGTATGCCTGCCTTCTGAGCGGCAGAGCCTTCCTCCACGTTGTACACATAGGCGCCCTGAGGCATACCGTAAAGCTGGGTCACGTCCTTGGTGACGTTCTGGAGGTTGACACCCATGTAGCCCTGCTCGGTCTCTTCTACCTTTTCAGTCCGGATCTTGCGCTCCATGAGTTCGGAGATGATGGGACTTGCGGAGCTGATGGGGATGGCAAAGCACATGCCTTCCACGCCGGTCTCCTTGATCTTGCCGGAGTTGATGCCGATGACCTTGCCGTCAAGTGTGAACAGCGCGCCGCCGGAGTTGCCTGCATTGATGGCTGCCGTGGTCTGAATAAAGGTTCCCACGGAACCGTCCTCCATACTGACCTTACGGTCGAGGGCGCTGATCATGCCGTCGCTGACGCTCTGGCCGTATCCGAGGGCATTTCCGATGGCGAATACATAGGTTCCCAGCTGCAGGTCATCGCTGTCTCCCAGAGTAGCCACCGTGATAGCGTTCCTCGTCTCCTCTGTCAAGCTGTCCAGCATCACTGCCACCACCGCCAGATCCATCTCTGCGTCCTTGCCCTTGATGACGGCCTTGGCCGTAGAGCCGTCTATGAAGGTGATCTCCAGATCATCCGTCTCGTCCACCACATGATTGTTGGTCACGATCAGCAGCTCCGTCTCGTTCTGCCCTATGATGATTCCCGACCCGGCTGACGCTCCCTGCTGGGTATAAGTCTGGCCCCAGAACATAGGAACGGTAGTGGTATAGCTGTTTATGATGGATACCATGGCAGGCATCACATCATTTATCACCTCCGTGACATCATCCCTGCCCAGAACAACCTGACTGACATTTGTGATACCCGGTCCCAGAGTCTCTGTGTAATCCGCCGGACCTTCCGGCTCCTGAGCCTCCTGCTGTGTCAGGCCAAGCTGCTCCGTGCCCAGCTTCACAACGTAGAACCCTGCTCCTGCAAACAAGCCGAACATCAGTCCCAGTCCTGCGCTGAACAATACCTTGCGGAAACCGCCCTTCTTCTTTTTGCCGCCCTTTCCGCTGTCGGCTCCTCCTGCGTTGTTTTCAGTGCCGTAAACGGTGCCGCCTGTCTGGTAGGCCGCGTATCTCTCCGTATCAGAATTGGAATAGATTTCATTTTCGTACATAACAATTACCTCTCTTCCTAAAATATTCAGGCAATTCCTCATGCCGCTTTTCTGCAGATGCCCATGTCCCGCAGCTTTCGGAAGCTGTTCGGAACATCGCCTCTTTATGGTTCTTAGTATAAGCTCTATTTGTGTCGGAATTGTGTTTACTTCATGAAGTGATTGTGAAAAAATGTTTCCAATATTCTTTATTTGCAGTTATTTTTAAAATGCAGCCTGCAGGCAGCTTATGGTAATGCTTGCCCAGCAGGTACCCTGCATATTTGAAGCCGCACTGCACACAGAAGCCGGGAAACTTATACAGCTTTCCCTCACTTTTCAGGTACTTCCAGGTCTCGCCCACCAGCTTTTTCCCCTCCCGCTCCGAGGCTACTGCCCCAAAGACCTCTGGATGGTCGGCCTGCGACACCCCAAGATCAAAATTCCGTCGCAGCTGCATCATGTTGGTATAGTTGTGGGAATGGAGCACCTGAGCCTCCGCCACGTAGGCGACGGCATACCCTGCCTTCACCGCGCCGGCGGCGTAGATCATGTCCTCGTTAAAAATGGCATGCTCCACGAAGCCTCCCAGCTTCTCGTACACGTCCCTGCGGTAGGCGGCGCACACATTGGAGCAGAAAAAAGTCTTGATACCCAGAGCTTCCATGTCTCCTGCCGTCTTTTTCCGGGAAGACTCCGGATAATTGAACCTTCTGGAGGCCCGCTCAAACTCCGAGGAATCCGTGCCCGGCAGCTGTCTGGCATAGGCCACCGCCACATCCTCCGCCAGACTCCCCGCAAGCCTCTCCACCAGAAAGGAATCCACCGGCATGGCATCCTGCGTCATGCATAGGAATACCTGCCCCTTAGAATACTCCGCTCCCATGCGTCTGGTGCCTCCGTGGTCAAATTCCTCCTTCGTCAGATGATGAATCTGCACATTAGGATATTTTTGCCGGAATCCAGAAGCATCCTGCACCAGCTGCCGAAAGTATTTTTCTTCTGTATTCATTAGGATGATTTCATGGACAGGCCATGACTGCCCTTCCAGCTTGTCCAGCAGGACAAAAAGCTCCTTTCCCGGCTTATACACGGGAATGATCACATCTATTTCCAAAGCTTCCACCTCTTAGCATTCGTTCTGCGAAAAAGGAGAGCCTGAAAGCCCTCCTTTTATTCCCGCATGCAATGATTCTCTCTTCCTACTGTCCATTCAGATAAGCCGCCGTATCCCTTTTGATCTTATCGCTCCGCTCTTTCACGGTATCGGTCACCACATAATCCTCGTCCCCGAAAAGGTATTGGTGCAGCCAGACCACGTTTGACTCCAGATCTGCAGGTATGACACATTGACCCTTAGCGCCCAGAGTGGCCCCTGTCCGCATAGTCTCGTCCGGGAACCCCGCCTCGTCCACGATCCTATAATTTGCGATGTTCTCCAGCAGAGCCAGAATGTCTTTGGAATCAATGGTTGTATAGACATCGCCTATACAGTCATTGAATATCTTGGTCAAAGTGACCAGATCCAGCTGCTTCGCCTGCGCCTCCATAGCCTTCAGCACTTCCCTCTGACGGGCAGTACGCTCAAAATCGCTCCCCCTTGTCTGACGGATACGGCAGTAAGCAGCGGCCTGAATGCCGTTGAGCAGCTGATAGCCAGGCTCCTCTACACGTGTGTACTCTGTCTTGAGCACCTCGGCCACACCGATCTGATAATTGTTGATGTGCAGCAGCTCCTCGCTGTCTACATCGATATAAATGCCGCCCAGCCCGTCAATGACCTTGCTCAGTCCTTTATAGCTCACCGCCACGAAATCAACAATGTCCATATCCAGATTTTCATTCAGCATCTGCACCGCCTGCTTGGCGCCGCCCCAGCTGTAAGCGGAATTACACTTTGAATAGGTGTTCAGATTCCCGTAAGGATCCTCCCCTGCGTTCAGATAGGTATCCCTATACACGCTGACCAGCTTGATGTCTCCCGTATCTAGGTTGATGTTTGCGATCATGATACAGTCGCTCCTGCTGCCGCCGAACAGCTGCTTATCGTTGGTTGCGTCAACACCGAACAGCGCTATGTTCATATAGCCATGCATGGTGCCGCCTTCTTCCTTCTGCTCCTGCACCTGCGAAGGCACCTTGGCCTCCTCCTGGTCCATATAAGTCACCTTCGGCCCCTCCACCGCATCGCTGTTCATCACCTTGAACAGCACCAGTACCATAGCCAGAATGATCAGTACCTCCACACCGAAGAGAATATACTTCCCCTTCTTTGAACTGCCTCGTTTTACATTTGCCTTCTTCGCCATAACGCCTTCTCCTTATTAGTATGCATTTTTATTAATAAATCCTGTAAAAAAGGTCATTAATATTATCTTAAAGTCAAAGCCCAGCGTCCAATTCTCAATATAGTAGATATCATGTTCTATCCGCTTTCTGATAGACGTGTCCCCGCGCAGACCGTTCACCTGGGCCCAGCCGGTGAGGCCCGGCCGCACCTGATGCTTAACCATATACCTGGGGATCTCCTCCCGGAACTTCTCTACGAAAAGCGGCCGCTCCGGTCTGGGCCCTACCAGACTCATGTCCCCCTTCAGGATGTTGAACAGCTGCGGAAGCTCATCCAGACTGGTGCGCCTTAAGAATTTCCCTACAGATGTGACTCTGGGGTCATCCCTCACGGTCCATGCTTTTTTTTCTTCCCCGGGTGCCTGCAGCTCCATGCTGCGGAACTTGTACATATTGAAGGACCGGCCGTGAAGCCCTACTCTCTCCTGCCTGAAAATAACCGGCCCCGGACTGGTAAGCTTCACCAGCGCGCTGACCGCCAGCATCAGCGGAGCAGTGATCACGATCCCCGCCAGAGAGCCTATGATATCCACGATTCTCTTTATTATGATATTTCCTGTGTTTGTCAGCGGCACATACCGGATGTTGATCACCGGAA
The DNA here is from genome assembly GCA_964018205.1 of uncultured Acetatifactor sp. GTDB lineage: Bacteria > Bacillota > Clostridia > Lachnospirales > Lachnospiraceae > Acetatifactor. The sequence goes on from CAXHOW010000024.1 coordinate 45,428, forward strand.
GCCCCATCAGATCCTCCGTATAGGGCTTGCTTGGTATCAGGCTGTTGTAGTCTGGTATGAACTTGGTGTGTACGCCGGATTTCTCGCAGGTAGCCACGATTCCCTCCAGCCAGTCATAATCCCTCAGGGGAAGCGTGATGGCAATCTCATCAAGCTTATTCTCGGGGAGAATGGTCTCCAGATTCGTCAGGCTGCCAAGAACCGGCACCCCTTTGTAGCAGGTTCCCACCGGAATATTGTTGTCCAGAATCCCATGGGCCTCATAGCCCCACTGAGGATTGTCCGCCAGTCTGTCAATGTACTCCTCCGCCGCTCTGGAATACCCCACCAGCAGAATATGCTTGAGGTTATAGCCCTTGCTGCGGATCGTGCGCAGCCCCTTGCGCAGCGCAAGCCTGAAGCAGGACGTGAGGAAAACATTGAACACATAAAAAATCACCATCACGGAACGAGAATAGTTGATTTCCCTCACGATCATGTAAAGAATGATGATCACGGTCACGATCCCGATGGTATTAGCCTTGATGATCCCGTAAATCTCAAACCGCCTGCGTACGGTCCTCTTAGGCGCATACACGCTGCAGGAGTAATACATCAGCATATAGACGGGGACAATAAAGGCCAGCAGCGCAAAATAGTCGCTTGCCGGAAGGACACCGATTCCTGGTCCGTCGTTCAAAATATAAAATTTACAATAATAGGCAGACATAAAGGATGAAGCCGTAATGGCAGCGTCTGCAATCACCATTAACCGGTTGAATATCTTCTGATTGTCCTTTATCATAAGCGTCACCTGATTGATACCCTGCCATTTTATTATATAGGGTACTGTTTAGGAATTTATGAAGTCCTTTCTTAAGTTTTCTTAAGAAATCTCAATGTGTTGACATAAAGCTGCCACTGGACGGCCAGATAGCCGGACAGACGGCTTTTTTGAAAAGCGGTCTTCCGGGATCTTCCAGCCTTGGAAAAAGACTTTTTCAGTCCCTTCCACAGCCCCTTCAAGTAAAGAAGCCCCATTCCTTTTACACAGAAAAACAGAAACTTTATGAAAAACCCCAGAAGCAGAAAGGGCAGATTCCATAGCCACTGCAGAAACGGCATATTCTTGGCGATCACATACACACTGTTTTCCGCAGCCAGTTCTGTCTTCCATTTATTGTACCGGGAGCCGCTGGATGCGCTTCCGTAATGAATCACCTGCGCCGAGGGTTCATAATAATTCCTATAGCCATATATTCCCGCCCGGTATCCTATATCCAGATCCTCCAGATAGGCGAAATGCGCCTCATCAAAAAGCCCGATCTCCTCGAACACGCTCCTCCTATAGATGGCAGCGCCTCCGCACGCGGCAAAAATCCTGACAGGCTTGTCATACTGTCCTGCTGGTTTTCCCTTCCCTCTGGAATAGGCCCAGCCCAGAACACAGTATCTGTCCCCCGCATCGTCGATCAGCTCCGGCCTGTCCCACATCAGCATTCTGGCGCTGACGGAAAAAGCGGCAGGAGCCGCCTCTATTGCCTCATACAGCCCCTTCACCAGATGGGCATGGGACTTGGTATCGTTGTTGAGAAGCATGACATAGGGCGCCTCCGAAGCCCCAATCCCCATGTTCACGGCATGGCAGAAGCCGGTGTTGGACTCCAGAGCTATCAGAGATACCTGCGGGAATTCCTTCCTGATCAGCTCCCGGCTGCCGTCCTCGGAGCCGTTGTCCACCACCAGAATTCTGTATTCCGGGGTTCCTTCCTCCTGATGCAGCAAGGACTCCAGACATTCCTGCAGAAATCTGATTCCGTTGTAGTTAGGAATGACTATTGTTACTTTTTCCACGAATCTCTCTCCCGATTCTCCTCATTGGCGGTACCCTTGTTGACAGTACCCTTATTGACAGCTTCCTTATCGACAGTTTCCTTGCCGCATCAGCCCTATGCCGTCTCCGATGTCCGCTAAAGTGCCATATAGCCATCTTCCATATGTTATTCTTCCGGCAGATATAGGATCCGGTAGCCGTTCCCACGCAGCGCCTGCCCCAGTTTGAGGCTGATCTGCAGATGATCACAATCCTTCGGCAGAATAGACACATCAAATATTTCCCCTCCCGGAACGGCTCTGTAGGGGACTCCCGTCACCTTTCGGAAAAGCTCCCGGCACTCCTCCCGCACCCGGATATTGCGTATATCCACAGCGGCGGCATCCTGAGGCAGCATCGCCCGGTGGAGATAGCCGCTGTAGCCCTTCGCAAGTCCGGCGTAAAGAGCTTTCCCTTCCTCTGTGAGCCTGCCTCCTGCTACTCTGCCTCTGCGGATCAGCCTGCCTCCTACCGCGCCTATGTCAGACCTTTCCTGAAAGATATCGTTCTCATACCGCAGCACATAAAAGCCCACATGGGCAGTGTCCTCCGCTTTCGCCCGCCATCCCATGCTGTCCGCAAAATCCTGAATCGCCCTGCGTCCGGCCTCATAGGCGTACAGCTTGCTTCTGGGATTTTCCGCCGTGGAGCCGGCATGGCTCCTCCAATGGTAGAGGACTTTGGGGATATGCGCTATTGTCCCCTCCCTGTCCAGAAGTCCGGCTGCCGCCCGCAGCACCAGATCAAAGTCCTGCGCCCCGTCGTATTCCGGCCGAAACCCAAGCTCCCGGATCAGCTCCCTCTTCATCACCAGAAAATGGCAGATATAATTATTGCTCAGCAATAGATCTAAATTAAAAGCCTCTTTGAAATTCGGCTCAAAAAATCCCTTCCTGTCCTGACTGCATTTATCTTCATCGGAATAGAGCATCATAGGCTCCTGTCCCGCTTCTTTTCCCCTTTCAAGCTCTGCCGCCATCTCATACAGCGCGTTCTCCGTCAGTACATCGTCATGATCCAGCAGCCCCACGTAATCGCCGCTCACATAGGCCAGCGCCTCATTGGAGTTTCGGGCGATCCCTCCGTTTTTTTCCAGCTTCACATACCGGATGCGGGGATCCCTCACTTTTTTTACCGCCTGCTCCACACTGTCATCCTCGGTAGCGTCAGCCAGTATCAGCTCCCATCTGGGGTACGACTGGCGGCGCACCGATTCCATCATTTCCCGGAGATATTCCTCCTTTGTCCTATAAGCGGGAACCAGAATGCTGAAGGTGGCGGACAGCCCCTCCTGTTCCCACTGCCTGCCCTGTCTCTCCAGCTCTTCCTGAGAGGGAGGCGTCCAGACATAGGGCGGACGCCTTTTTTCATCCAGCCTTTCCCGCACCGCATACCAGGTCTTTTTTAAACCGTTGCGCTGCAGATAATATATGGTTTTTTTTAAATGTGCCCCGCCTATTCCTACAGACATACTATTTCCCCCAAAGCATCCTCGACCGCCTCCGGTACATCCCAATCGTCCCTCTTTTGCAGCCGGATGCAGAAATATACCCGAAGCTGTTCGGGATAAATCAGCTACGGATTCTCGTCTAAATCCATATTGCCCAGTTTTACTATCACATAATCATCAAACTCCTTTATGGAGCCCTCCAGCGGCCAGACTACCATGTCTTTGCTGTCTTCATAGGCGGAGGGCATCATATCCAAGGTAGGTCCCCGAAACTGGTTGAAGCCCAAGGTTTTAAAAAAACCCAAGAGCCTATGGCTGCTATAGTAATACCGAGGCTCAAACGTATAGTCTATCTCAAACGCCGACAAGACAACATAAGTTCCGTTTACTTCTTCCTCATAGCAGGTCTCGTTTACGAGAGCCTGTCTGTGCCCTATGAAAATAACCGGCTTCCCCTGATGAACGGCCAGAATATCATCAAGATCGCTTATCACCATGACCGCCGTCATCTCATCTGCTTTTCCTATGACATCTCTGGTGTAGAACAGCCTCATCATGGGCATGGCATTTACATATACCATCACACATCCCGCAAAGGTCAACAGAGCCGCCACGGCCTTTTTCCGGGACGACTTTACTTCCGTGGCAATCACATGGATCCCGAACAGCCACAGCACTGCGCAGGCCATGGGAAGGGTCAGCTGCACCCGCGGGAACTGCGGTCTCCCCAATATGACCGTCAGGTAAAACGGGGAGAGCGCCACCCCAAGCAGCCCAAGGCCGTACCAGACTGCTTTCCTCTTCAGACGGACAAGCAGAAAACATATGGCGGCCAACCCTATGACTAAACATATATCGTATGTCTGCGTATAGTATATCCCCTCAGCCTTCACTACATTGCGGACATAGCCTAGAATATACCGTATGACAATCGCAAGCTCCGTGTCCTTCCAAGCCACCTGATCGGTCAGATAGTCCAGATGTGTGAAAAACAGCTTCGCAATCACTTCATATACTGTGAAAGCGATAAGAAAATGCAGAATCATCTGTCCGATGAAGGCAAGTACCGCTTTCGTCTCCCCTCTTGCCTCCCCCGCATACAGCAGCATCAGGAAGATCCCCAGATACAGGCACATCTGCAGGGGAACCATACTCTGATAGACACCAAAGGATATCACCACAAACGGGAGCGACATCAAAAAAGCCAACTTGTTTCTCCCCCTGATCGCCAGCACCAGATGCCAGTCCGATATGATCAGAAACAGCATCCCCAGCACCACCTCGAAGGCCTGATACTGGAAGAGGAACTGCTCCACATAGGTGGGGTATACCAGAAAAAGCAGCACGAAGACCCCCAGAGACACTGCTGTCAGACGTCGGTCTATAGAATAAAAAAGATATGCCGCCGCCATCCCTGTCAGCCATAAGGTAATCAGAAGCAGCGCCCCCGCCAGATAGGGATTATACCAAGATAAAGCAAAAAGCTTCTTCGCAAAAATCATCCCGAATCGCCCTACTTCACCGTAGGCAGAAAAGGAACCTGCATTGTTGACCATGACTTCCTTGTCAATATAGAAATAATTATTGAAAGCCTGATTTCCATACAACAGCCCCAGAATAACCGCCAGACCTGCGGCTATCCACGGATGAGACCTGACAAACTGCGCAAAACCTAACCATATCTGCCTTATGAGCACCAGCTGAGTCTTCATGCCTGCCGTCTCTTTCTTCTGCGCCTTTGCTGCCTTCATTTACGATTCTCCCTCTGTTCTTCCTGCTTTTCCATAAACCTTATTTCATGCTTTGCCCGAGCCGTGTCGGCAGGCAGCCGCGTATCTCCCTGCAAGCTAAAAACGGGGCGATAAGCAGGCCGTCCGCACTCGCCCCGTTTTTATATAACTCCCTGCGGGAAAGCCGCAGAGGCCTGGCTGTTCTCAGCCGGAAAGAATGGTATGCTCCCTGCTGTGCCTCCTCGGCCGCCGGCAGAAAACACTGCTTTGTTGTTTACAACGTTGCCTTCAGATCCTCCGTCAGCTTCTCCAGCTTAGCCTGTGCATCCTCAAGACTGCTTCCCTTCACGCCCATGTAGAACTTGATCTTAGGCTCCGTACCGGAAGGACGGGCACAGCACCATGCATCATCCGGCAGCTCGAAATAGAGCACATTGGACTTAGGCAGGCCGGTTTTGCCTTCCTCGCCGGTGGTCATGTCCACGGCACGATCCGTCTCATAGTCCCTGAACTTCAGCACCTGCAGATCCCCGAAGGCCTTGGGCGGATTCTGGCGCAGCTTATCCATGATCTCCGCGATCTGTCTGGATCCGTCAATACCCTTCAGCGTAATGGTGTACTGTGATTCTTTATAATAACCATATTTTTCGTAAGTATCCAGCATCATATCCCAGAGGGTCTTGCCATGCTTCTTGCAGTATGCCGCCACCTCGCAGAGGCACATAACGGCAACGATGGCATCCTTGTCTCTGGCATGGGTTCCTGCCAGACAGCCATAGCTCTCCTCAAGGCCAAACACATAATTGTTGCTGCCAGTCTGCTCAAAGAGCTTGATCTGCTCGCCGATGAACTTGAAGCCCGTCAGCACTTCGATGAGCTTAACACCGTAATTGCGGGTGATAGGCCGAGTCATGTTGGTAGTGACGATGGTGGTGACCAGCGCCGGGTTCTCAGGCATTGTCCCGGTAGCGGTCCTTTCCCTCAGTATATACTCAGCGATCAACATGCCGGACATATTGCCGGTAAAGGAGACATACTCCCCGGTCTTGGTATCTTTGGCATACACGCCCAGACGGTCCGCATCCGGATCCGTGGCCAGAACGATGTCTGCGTCCTTCTCCTTTGCAAGACGAAGGGCATAGGTAAAGGCCTTGGGATCCTCGGGATTAGGGTAATCCAGCGTGGTGAAATCGGGATCCGGGTTCTCCTGCTCCGGAACCACATACACATGCTTGAAGCCCAGCTCCGACAGGATCCGCCTTGCGGGCAGGTTTCCCGTGCCGCAGAGCGGTGTGTAGACGATCTTAATATCGTCAGCCACCTCGGCGATCACCTCCGGGTGGATGATCTGCTTCTTCAGCTCCGCCATGTAAGCATCGTCGATCTCCTTGCCGATGACCTGATACAGCCCCTTTGCAAGCGCCTCGGACTTGTCCATGGTCTTTACGGTATGATAATCCTTGATGGCTTTCACTTCCTCGATGATCTGCCTGTCATAAGGTGCGGTAACCTGAGCGCCGTCCTCCCAGTATACCTTGTAGCCGTTGTATTCCGGGGGATTGTGGCTCGCGGTCACCACGATGCCCGCCGTGCATCCCAGAGTGCGCAATGCAAATGAAAGCTCCGGCGTAGGACGCAGAGAGTCAAACACATATGCCTTGATGCCGTTGGCCGCCAGACACAGCGCCGCCTCATCCGCAAACTCGGGGGACATACGTCTGGAATCGTAGGCAATGGCAACACCCTTGGCCTGTGTCCCCTTCTTCAGTATAAAATTGGCAAGACCCTGCGTAGCCTTGCGCACGGTATATAAATTCATACGGTTGGTTCCGGCCCCGATCACGCCTCTTAAGCCTCCCGTGCCGAACTCCAGCTCCTTGTAGAACCGATCCTCAATCTCCCCCTGATTGTCACGTATAGCAGCCAGTTCATCCTTTGTGCCTTGGTCGAAATAGTCGTCCTCCAGCCAGAAATTGTACTCATCCATATAGCTCATTTTGCTTCTCCTCTTTTCTGCGCAGTTCTCTTTCCTGCGGCCCGCAGCACCCCATACCGCCCTCCGGAACCTGCGCCTGCGCCCCTGCAGATTCCAGAATTTACCTTATTTTAACATAACTACAGAAAGATTGCCACATAATTCTTCCTGCCGCTCCAACTTTCCATTCTCCACTGACGGCATTCGGTACTAAGCCGTTTCAAAACCGACTCTAATCACCTCCCTACCTTCAGTGAGAAATCGCTCCTGTCCAGAGAAAAATTGGGATTGTAATAGGGATCCCCTGCCTCCAGCTCCGCCTTCCATTTCTCACGGAAACGCGCCGACTCCTGATTGTACCGCTCCGCCTTTTCTCCGGCATCGTCCGATCCTCTGGATATGGATTCGTAATGGAAGAGCTCCGCAAAGGGCGTGAACACATTAAGAAGCCCCATCCTGCGAAGCTTCAGGCACAGGTCTACGTCATTGAGGGAAACCGCAAAGCCCTCGTCCAGTCCTCCCGCCGCCAGATAATCCTTTTTCTTCACCAGCAGGCAGGCCCCTGTCACCGCCGTCACGTTCTGGGCATAGCATAGCCGCCCCATATACCCCAGATTCTGCCTGCTCTGCTTATAATGGGTATGGCCCGCCGTACGATGGGCGCCGAGACCGATCACCACCCCGGCGTGCTGGATGGTCTTGTCCCCGTAGCAGAGCTTGGCCCCCGCCGCCCCCACATCCGGCCGCTGGGCATACATCAGGAGCTCCTCCATCCAGTTTACGGTGATTACCTCCGTATCATTGTTCAGCAGCAGGATATATTCACCGGAGGCATATTTCACCCCCAGATTATTGACCGCAGAATAATTAAACGGCCCCTTATAGGTGACTATGGCAGTCTTTCCATCCTTGCTGCAAAGAATTCCACACTTACCGCCTTCGGATCGGACGGTACCGCCTGCCGGGTCATAAGGGTACTCCAGCAGCTCCCCATAGTATTTCCGTATCTCCTCACCAGTGCTATTATTCTCTACCACAATAATCTCGTAATTGTCATAAGTGGACTTTTCCCGTATGGAAGTGATGCACCGCCGCAGATCCTCCGCATGATCCTTGTTGGGTATGATGATGGAGATCTTCGGCGTCCCTATGAGCTGGTAGCGGATGCGGAAGATGGTCTCGAAGGCTCTGGTGCTCTCGATCCTGAAATTCTCAAAGCCATGCTTTCTGAGATGCTCCGCCACCGCCCCCTTAGCCGCCGCTATGGCATAGGGCTTAGCCTCGATCCCGGAGGCCACGCTGCCCGAATGGCTCCTCCAGTAATACATGAGCCTCGGCACATGGACGATTTTTTCCGCCCTGTCCGTGAGCCGCAGAATCATATCATGATCCTGACTGCCGTCAAATTTCGTCCTGAACAGCTCGTCACCGTCCAGAAGCTCTCTGGCAAATACACTGAAATGACAGATATAGTTGTTTGCCCGCAGATTGTCTGGGGCATAGTCCGGCTTGAAGTGCATGGTGAGCATATGGTCGATGTCGCTGCCCTTGAAGGTGGTCTCGTCGCAGTAGAGATAATCCGCCCCCTGCCCGTTGATCGCCTTTGCATATTCGTAGAGCACACTAGGGTGGAGTACATCATCCTGATCCAGCAGGCCGATATATTCCCCCGTGGCCATCTGCAGGCAGGCGTTTGTATTGCCCGCGATGCCGCCGTTCTTTTCCAGATGCTTATAGACGATCCGCCCTTCGGATCTGGCCGCGTACTCCCTGCACATCTCCCCTATATAGCTGTGGGCTTCGTCGGATCCGTCAGCAAGGCACAGCTCCCAGTTCTGATAGGTCTGGCTCATGACAGACTCCAGCATGGCCGCCTGATACTCCTTTGCATTATTCCACAAAGGCACAAGGATGCTGATCTTCACCATTCGGGGAAACACTGTCTCCCGCTCCCTCGCCGCCTGCTCCGGCCCGGGAAAGCTCAATGTGCCGAACTGCTTCATGGCATCCCGCTCCTGCTTCTTGTAGCCGATCTTTGCTATCACCCCTCTGGGGCCGCCGCAGTTCTTAAGCCTGTCCCTCTGCCGTATGGCCCAATGCACCACGTTTCTCGCCGGCCTGCTCGCCTTCCAGAGTGGATTCTTCTTGATACGGTCCAGCTTCCACTCCAGCTCCTCGCACTTCGATTCCAGATCTGCCACCCGGGCGGCCAGATCGGCGCATTTCAGATGCTCCTGCTCATATTCCTTCCTATAATCCATCTCCTCCATATCCTGCCGCCCCTCCTGATCCATTTCCAGTCTCCGTACCTCAGCCCCGTCAGGGAAAGTTTCCCTGCACCGTCCGTATTCCAAACCATTATCCATCTTCTTCTATTCCAAAGCCCTCATCATATCTATCATACCACCGCTCGCCGCAAGGCAGGCCCGGGGTGCCCCCTTCACAGCTCCACACACCGCCCGCTCCAATTCACCAGCCTAAGCCCCGTAACCCTGTTCTGCGCCGCCATCCCCACCTGATACCTGCCTTCAGGAACCGCCTCCTGCCCTATCTCCACGTCAAATCCGCCCAGCCCTACATTCACCTGATCCGCCATATTCGCCTCCAGATCAGGCCGGTACTGCCCCCAGATCTCCACTGCATAAACCATATCCCCTTCCGGTCTGTCTGCGGAGCAAAAATCCCGGTCTCCATGGCTTCCCCGGCCTCCATCCTCAGGATTCCCTTTCTTCACCCTTCTGAGCAAAAGCTCTCTGCCGTAGCATGCATTGTCGTCTCCCAGCACCACGCCGTTGCCCAGAAGCCTCCTATTCCGGCAGTCCTCCACCCGAACCGTCAGACAAGCATCCCGCCGATACCCGTCTAAATTTAAGTTTCTGAACGGCCCCTGAACCCTCTGCACCCGGTTCCCTGCCGTCAGATAAGCAGGGCGGATACCCGTATCCAGTCCCTCTCTGTTCAGAAAGGGAGAATAATAGGGATCCGCGCCCTCCAGTGCAGGATGCCTCTTATAAAGTCTCTCCCTCTCCCCCAAAAGCCTCTCCAGCTTTTCCGGGGACTCGTCTCCTCCCCGGCTTAAGGACTCATGGTGATAGGCATATCTATCGTTTACGCACACATTCTGATATCCCAGCTCGTGCAGCCGAAAACAGAAATCTACATCATTGAAAGCGACCCTCAGCTCTTCCGCAAAACCGCCCGCCTCCAGATACTTCTCCCTTTCCACCATAAGGCAGGCCGCCGTCACCGCCAGCACATTGCGCAGCCCTCGGTTTGCCCTATAATAATAAGCCCTGTCATCCTCCAGAAACTGCAGCTTATGCACAGGCCCCATGGGAAGATTCGTGATCCCCGCATGCTGGATACGGCGGGAATCCGGATAATAGAGCTTCAGTCCCACTGCTCCCGTATACCCTCTGCAGGCCAGCGCCGCCATCCTCTCCAGACATCCCGGCTGACTAAGTTCCACATCATCATTCAGAAAAAGCAGAAGATCCCCTCTCGCCTGCTCCGCCCCCAGATTACACATCCGAGAAAAATTAAACTCCTGCGGCTGATACAGATAAAAGGTCCTGCGGCAGCGGGGTGCCGCTCTGTCCAGCAATTCCCGAATTTTCCTTTGGTTTTCCCCACTGCTGCCATTGTCCACCACAATAATCTCAAAGGGCAGACTGTCCTTCCCGCCCCCGCCGCCTGCTGCCAGAACACAGCCTTTCAGGCAGCTATCCAGAATTTCCGGCTGATCCTTGGATGGTATCACAATGGAAACGGCAGCGCAATCTGAGGATTTTTCGTCCCCGGTGCCCCAGAGCCTGCTCCGAAAATCCCGCAGCTGCGCTTCCTCCCACTCAGCCAGAAAAGAGGAGCGCTGCATATAACGCTCCTGCGCTTCTCTGCTTTCACAGTGAAACAGTCTCCCGGGGATATGTCCTATGGATTCACAACCCTTCTCATATCCCCCTGCCAGCCTGACGCAGGAGTGCACCCACCTTTCATAAGCCGCCTGATCCTTCACCTTATAAAAAGCAACCTCCTGCATCCGGCTCTCTTCCAGTTCCCAGCTTTCTAAAAAATCAAGTGACCCCAGAGGCATTCCGTCCTCCTGCCGTCCGTCCTCTCCTGACACACGCCAGAACAGCTCCTTCCGCAGGATCACCACGCTGCCGAAATAAAAGAAACTGTCCAGCAGATCCGGGGACCAGTCCGGCTTGAACCAGGGAAGCTTCCGAGAATCAGGATTTGCCGCCGCTCCTTTCCCGGCTTCCTCCCATACATCCTCGTCCCCATACAGCATCAGCACCCCGGAATGCTCCCGGAAAAAGCTCCTGACAACGGAAAGCATGCCTGCCGAAAAAGTCCCTCTTCCCCCGCAGATTACCACAAAACCGCACTCTTCCGGCTTCCGGAGATCACTCTCACCGTTCTCCGCTCCCGCCTCCATAGCCGCCGCCCACTCTCCATAGGTGACCTTCCTATCCCTCAGAAGCCTTTCATACCGCTTATCCTCTTTTTCCGTCAGAATCCGCTTCACAAAGCCCTTGATACTCACCCTGCCGCTCCTTTATGCTATCTTAAGACATCCCTCAAAGCAGCCCGCGTCATCTGAACAATCCGCCTGCTTTGTGATATTGAGGCTTCCCGTCCGCCAGATCTCTGGCCATGGCAGGAGACAGCCTCACAATGTCCATCCTGACCCTCAGCGTATTCTTTTCCTGACGCTCCAGCCCTCCCAGCGCTATGCTGATGCCCGGATCATCCGAGGCAAAGACAATGCTGGGACAATATTCCGTCCCCTTCTCGGAGGAACGCAGGATGCGGCCGTTGGCGGAGAGAACCTTCCTCTTCTCCAGAGGCACCGATTTGCCGTTAAAGGTCATCTCCATGATTTTCACCGCACAGTGGAACATTCCGGGATCGATCCGCAGCCGCTCCACATCGCCCCCAACCTGCAGCTCCAGCCTGATCTTGCTTTCCCCTTCATAGGCATCCTTTATAAAATAAGATGTCTCCTCACTGTAGCCTTCTCCCTTATCTTCGTATACCTGAACACGGTTCACATCACCGGAATCCTGATATTTGTCAATCCACTTCTGGGGAACCATCACCCTGCCGCCGATCTTGTCCCGCAGCAGCGCCATAGCGGACTTGCCCCCGGTGACAAAGCTCTGGAAATCCTTCTCCTGCTCCCGGAATTGCTCCGCCTCCTCTTCCGTGACGGAAAGCTCCTTGCATATCAGATCCAGATCCAGCTTTTCCCTCTTCTTGTCCTCCAGCAGATAACAGTGGATTGCCCTGAAGGCCAGCTCCTTCGTGTCCATGGGCTTGCCAAAGGTCCATTCATAATCAATCAAGGTCCATTTTTCCGCAGGAGGATCCTCCGGAATCTGTTCAACCAGTATATTGGAAAAAATCAGGTCAAAATCCGCCGCCGGGTACTCGCTGTGATACCCCACCCGTTCCACATACTGACGGAAATACCTATGAAAGCCCTCCAGATCGTTCCTCTCCAGACACCCGTCCATCAGCTCCGAAAGGGGCACTCCCTGCACAAACTCGAACTCAGCCCATATCTCATCCTGCTCCTCCACGAGCCTGCAGCTGTTGATCTCCAGTTTTCCGCCCTCATACCGTTCTTTCAGGCTCTCATAGGCCGCAGCCATCCCCCGGATATGCTCCTTGGCCGCTTCCCCCACGGGGTACTTCCTGACCACCGCCGTACCCCAGCCTCCCTTGTATCTTAACCTTGTATCAGGTCGGCTCAATCCAATCTCCGTCCGGATGGCATACTCCGGAACCCTGTCGTTGGAATATTTTACAAACTTGGTGTCAAAATCCTTTCCGATGACGGCAAGATATGAATTGGAAAACAAGGGAAACAGCCCCTCCTCCGCCAGTCCGTCAAAAGCGCTCTTCTCGTCGAACAGCAGCATCCTGTCCCTATCAAAATTCCGTATATTGTTGGAAAGCTCACCCTTCCCGGGAAGATACTCGTCGCTGTACAGCATTGTCATGAACTTATAGTCAGGATAAGGGTAATAGAAATGATACTCCTCCACCCCGCACCGCCTAAAGATCCCCTCAAGCCCGTTCCTGCCGAAGGTGCGCACGTTTCCTGCCCCTCCGTAATTTTCGATGCCCGAAAAGTAAGTGCCCAGATGATCCTCCTTGCAGCCCGCAAAATATTTCAGGCCGTACTTATTCTCTATTGCAATGACCACCCTTCCACCTTCCGCCAGATGGGGCAGAAGCATCTTGAGAAAGTCCTCATAGGGAGTGTCGCCCCCTACATAGCCCCTTGCGTATTCAAATACCCCGATCAGGAAAATAAAGTCGTAGTCTCTTGCCAGATCCGGCTCTATATCCTTAAAGTTCCCCACATGAATCGTGATGTTCTCCTGCCCCTTATGTCTGCAGGCATTGATCTGGCTGCGCTTTTTCGACAGCTCCACGCAGGTCACCGACTCCGCCTTTCTGGCCAGAACCCCTGTGAGCGCTCCGCAGCCGCTGCCCACCTCCAGCACCTTTGCCTTTCTGACACTTCCGTCGGAAGCTTGGTCCCCCGCCGCATACATGGGCATCCACTCTATGATGTTCTCCCTCAGAGGAGACAAGTGATACAAGATCGGCCAGCTCCCCCTCTTCTCAATGATATCGCCATACTCCCCGGCGGCATTGTTCTTCACGATGTCCAGAAGCTCGTCCTCCACTGCGCCGTCGCAGTATAGATCCCTCCCCGGATACTTACTGTAATCAAGCCTGACCTTTCCGATCATTTCCGCTGCTTCTCCCATTTCCACACCCCCTGTCCGCTCCGGATGAATCCTATTCTATATCCGATCCATCACTCTGCGTCCATGACTTCCACTATAGAATCCATATCATAATACCCCACTGTATTTTTATCCGATACCACAGTGATATCCAGCGCGTCGTACAGTCTATGGTACACCTCAAAGGTATCCCCATTGTATCCCGTGACTCCCAGAGACAGCAGATAGTCGCCTCCCTGCAGGCTCATCTTCTGGGTAAATGTAATGTCCTTCACCTGCCCCGGCTCCCCGCTCTCCAGAAAAGCCTTCTCGATCATGGAGTTTGTCCCCGTGATCTCCGTGCCGTGGACATCCTTGATGGAAAAAGCAAAAATAGGCGCCGGGATATGCTCATAGAATCTCACACGCATATGGAGGGTGAACATACTCTCCTTCAGCACCGCCACCGTGCGTATCCCTCTGTCGTCCGTGATGTAATACTCCTCTATCTCGGCCTGCTTTGTCCCGTATTCCAGCATATGAGGGTTCACGCCCATAGCCGGATTCTCCCCGGCCGCATGCCCCGGTTTTTTTCCTTCACCCGCTTCCCCTGATGCATCTGCAGCCGGCGCAGGACCCTGGGACGATTCCGCCTTCCCCGGCAGTCCCTCCGGTTCCTTGTCCTCCGGCAGCTCATACTGCCCTACCAGTACACGTTTGTATGCATCGATCATCTCCTTGGGCGCGCCTTGGCCCAAAAGGATTCCCTTGTTCATCAGAAATACCTTGTCACAATACTTGCTGATGCTGCTCAGGTCATGGCTGACAAACACGATGGTCTTGCCCATCTCCTTAAATTCCTCAAACTTATGATAGCACTTGGCCTGAAAGAACACATCCCCCACCGATAGGGCCTCGTCCACGATAAGGATCTCCGGCTCTATATTGATGGCCACCGCAAAGGCAAGCCTGACGAACATCCCGCTGGAATAGGTCTTCACCGGCTGGTTCACATAGTCCCCGATGTCCGCGAACTCAAGGATCGCCGGAAGCTTCTTATCAATCTCCTTCTCCGAGAACCCCATCATGGTGCCGTTTAGATATACGTTCTCGATCCCGTTGTACTCCATGTTGAAGCCTGCCCCCAGCTCCAGCAGGGCGGATATCCGTCCGTCCACTCTGACCGTGCCGGAGGTAGGGTTGAGCACCCCTGTAATGATCTTCAGGATAGTGGACTTTCCCGAGCCGTTGGTTCCGATGATGCCCACGGTCTCTCCCTTATAGATATTCAGGCTGATGCCGTTCAGGGCATAATGGAGCTTATGCACCTTTATGCTGCCAAAGCCCAGAGCCTCCTTCACCCGGTCTCTGGGCCTGTCATAAAGCTTGTATATCTTCACCAGATCCTTTACCTCAATGGCCGGGATTTCCACCTCCCGCATATCTATCGTTCTCTCTTCCATAATCCCTCTGATTCTGCCGGCTAAAGACCGGAATTTCCTCTTTATGCGGATCTTCCGCTCATTCACCGCGCTCTTTCTCTCCTTCGGAGCCGCTTTCACAGCACATCCGCAAAATGCACCTTCAGTCTCTTGAATATGGCCCCTCCGATCCCGAACAGCACCACGGTCACAATCCAGAAATACATGGTGGAGAAGAAATCCTGAAAGAACCACTCCCTCTCGCATATGGCGCTGCGGTAGCCGTTCACGATATAGACCAGAGGATTCAGCTTAAGAATAAAGACCCATTTATCATGAAGGGAATTGATATCCCACAGAATGGGAGTCGCCCACATTCCGATCTGCAGCGCTATGTTGATGATCTGTGACAGATCCTTGAAAAAGACCACAATGGAGCATGTGGTGTAGCTGAGTGCCAGCACAAAAATAAATAGGCAGAAGCTGTAGTACACCAGCTGTATGGTATAGATCGTAGGATAATACCCGTAAATCGCCGCCACCACCAACAGCACCGCTGCAAAGAAGACATGAATGAAGGTTGCCGCAATGATCTTGATAATGGGCAGGATGCTGATCTTGAACACAACCTTTTTAACCAGATAATTATACTCCCGCAGGGCATTTGTCCCGTTGTTCAGCGCCTCGCTGAAATAAAACCATGGCACGAGCCCTGCAGTCAGGAACAGCACGAAGGGCATATCTCCTGTTGCCCTGCCGGTATTCCCCATAATCTTGTCAAAGACAATATAATACATTCCTACCGTCACCACGGGCTGTATCAGGGCCCAGAACGCCCCCATGTAGGAGCCGGCATACCGTTTCCTGAAATCGTTCTTTGCCAGCTTCCAGATCAGATGCCTGCTCTGGTACAGCTCCACGGGAAGCGTGGTAAACTTTTCGTATTCCTTGGCAAACACGATGCAGGATGCCAGAATCACCCCGCAGGACAGCAGCTTCTTCATCAGCTCCTCCTGAGGGTCCGCGCTCGGGCCGGGATTCTGATGCAGGATGATCACTGCCGCCATCAAAAATCCTATGGATGAAAAAATGGCGATTCCGCCTTTCTTACTGATTTTCATATCATCCTACTCCTATTCCTTGTCGTATCCCATGCCAGCCGCCCCTGCGCTCCGGCTCATGCCACACTGCCAGGCAGCGCTCCATATGCCGGACTATGTCTGCCGCCAGGCAAGGCCTCTCCGCACACCGGCCTATACCCGCCGCCAGATAGGCAGCGCTCCATATGCCGGACTATGCCCGCCCGGCTCAGCGGGCGCTGCGCAGGCTGTCCAGTCCGCCCCATTTCTTGTCCCTTTCCACCATGATCAGCTCCATGCCCTCCGGGATAGGCCATTCCACCCCGATGGCAGGATCATTGTACAGAAGGCCGCCCTCATCCCCCGGATGATAAAATTCCGTGCACTTATAGCAGAATTCCGCATAGTCAGAAAGCACCAGATAACCATGGGCAAAATTCTTCGGCACAAAAAACTGCTTCTTATTCTCCTCGGAAAGCAGCACCCCAAACCACTTTCCGAAGGTAGGAGAGCCCTCCCTCAGATCCACCGCCACATCGAACACCTGCCCCCGGATAGCTCTGACCAGCTTGTCCTGCGGATACTCCTTCTGGAAATGAAGCCCCCTGAGCACTCCCCTCCGCCCGGAAGACTGATTGTCCTGCACAAATACCTGCGGAATGCCCGCCGCCTTATAATCATCATACTGGTAGGACTCGTAAAAATATCCCCTTTCATCCCCATAGACCGCAGGCGTGATCACCTTCAGTCCCTCGATCCCACATGTTTCTACAGTAATTTTTCCCATTATTCTTCCCTCTCCTTCTGTTGTATTTCCTATCTGCCCAGATAGCTGATATTCATATCCACGTTCCCCTCTATCCCGTCGATACTTCCCTTGGAAGTATACTGCCACATCTGATAATATCCCTGATAGATAGGCACGCTCCTATACTCCGCCAGCCAGATACAGTAATCCTCCAGCTTGTCCGCCTGCAGGCGGTTATTATACCAGTTGCGGCTGCCATAGACTCCCGCCTCATACCCGGCATTCTTAATGGTGCGGCAGAACGCCTCGCATACCAGCGTCCGGGTCTCCACATCCAGCCCGTCCGCCCTTCCGTTGCCGCCTGCTCCCTCCGTATCGATAAAGATCGGATAGTCCAGACTGTATTCCTTCACAAGCCGCAGCACCGCCGAGGCCTCTTCCACAGCCTCCACCTCATTCACGGCCTGCGTGAAGAAATACACGCCTACCGGCATACCGCTGGCGGCAGCGCCGCGCATATTCAAGCCGAAATAAGGATCCTCCACCAGACTGCCCGTCACAGAGCCCCGGTAACCGGCCCGGATGATTGCAAATTCGATTCCTGCGTTTTTCACCTTGTCCCAGTCGATGTCCCCGTTCCACTTGGATACGTCGATACCCACCTTTGAATTGGCCGTGGTCTTCTGGATCTGTTGGATCTCCGTTCTGTCCGCATCCGTCAGGGCATCCGCCACTGCGGTATCCTCAGCCTCCGCATCGATATCTGCCTCCGTCTTCAGCAGCAGGGCTATATCGTCGATGGCCACATACTCCACCCTCTCCTTTACCCTGATACGTGTCTCGTTGGCCGGTACCCGATATCCCTCCAGCGGCATCAGCTCCACGTAGTACTCCCCTGCAGGCAGACCGCCGATATAAATGATACCGTCCTTATCCAGATCCTTATATTCCCCCTGCCCCTCCAGCTTTACAAAGAAAGTCTGGCCAGTGACGGGCATCCCCTGAGAATCTACGATCTGAATGCGCAGATCCCTTTCCACGGAGGTCACTACCAGCGAAAGCCTTGTGGCATTCTCCTTCGCCGCCTCCAGAATCTGGTTTATCTCCTGATCAAAAAAAGTATCATCCTGCAGAAATGCCGACAGATCATCACCGATCTGCCCGTTGATCACGCCATTCTCTCCGGCGGAGGAAGATTCTCTGAGCGCCTCCGATGCCGCCGGAGGATTTGTGCCGCCTCCCTTGTCAGCATTGGTATACACCACCAGCGCCGATACCATCAGTATGACAGCCAGAGAGGCAAATACCGCTGTCCTGAACAGTTTAGAGTCCATTGGCTACCTCTTCCAGATATTTTCCATAATTTGTCTTCATTAACGGCTCAGCCAGACTGAGAAGCTGCTCTTTGTCAATAAAGCCCCTTCTATACGCGATCTCCTCAATGCAGGATATATACAATCCCTGCCGCTTCTGAAAGGCCGCTACAAAATCCGCCGCATCCAGC
The DNA here is from genome assembly GCA_964018205.1 of uncultured Acetatifactor sp. Taxonomy (GTDB): domain Bacteria; phylum Bacillota; class Clostridia; order Lachnospirales; family Lachnospiraceae; genus Acetatifactor. The sequence goes on from CAXHOW010000024.1 coordinate 63,936, forward strand.
AGTGCGTCATGGTTTCCTGTATCCAGCCACGCAAAGCCCCTGCCCAGAGTCTCTACATGGAGCGTTCCCCTGCGCAGATATTCATTGTTGATGCTGGTGATTTCTATCTCCCCTCTGGCTGAGGGCTTTACATTCCTCGCTATCTCAACCACATCATTATCATAGAAATACAGCCCCGGCACCGCATAATTGCTCTTGGGATTCTCAGGCTTTTCCTCAATGGAAAGAGCCTTGCCGTTTTCGTCAAATTCCACCACGCCGTACTCTCTGGGATCCCGGACATAATATCCGAAGATCGTGGCTCCCTTCTCCCTCGCTGCGGTGGCCTTCAGAACCCGGGAAAAGCTCTGGCCATAGAAAATATTGTCCCCCAGCACCAGCGCCACCCTATCCCTGCCGATAAACTCCGCCCCTATCAGGAACGCGTCCGCAAGGCCTCTCGGATACTCCTGAACAGCATAGGAAAATACCATGCCCAGCTGCTCGCCGTTTCCCAGAAGCTCCTGAAACACCGGCAGATCCCGCGGTGTGGAGATAATCAGTATTTCCCGTATCCCAGCCAGCATAAGCGTGGATAAGGGATAATAAATCATCGGTTTGTCGTATACCGGCATAATCTGCTTGGAGATTGCCCGGGTGAGAGGATATAGCCTTGTGCCCGATCCGCCTGCAAGAATTATTCCCTTCATGAAAACTCCTCCGTTTTATCCTGATGCCGCACTGTCCGAATCCCTATGAGACGGAAAGATGCGGCTCTTATTTCCTTGTACACCGAATGGGAACGGCTGAAACCGTCCCCATTTATTTCCTTCCTGCTTCACTGTCCTGCCCGTGACCGGCGGTCATTTCCCATACACTTCCGCATAGTACTTCTGGTAGTCGCCGCTGGTGGCATTCTTCATCCACTCTTCATTTTCGAAGAACCACTTTATCGTCTTTCTGATTCCTTCCTTAAACATGGTCTCCGGATACCAGCCGATCTCCGCCTTAATCTTGTCCGGCGCAATGGCATACCTGCGGTCATGCCCCTTGCGGTCCTCCACATAGGTGATCAGATCCGTGGAGACAAGCGCCTTTCTGGGATCACTGTCAGGCAGCATCTCCTGCAGGGTCTCGATGATGATATGGATGATCTCTATATTCCGTTTCTCGTTATGCCCGCCGATATTGTAGGTCTCGAACAGCCTGCCCTGCTCCTGAACCATGTCGATGGCCTTTGCATGGTCCTCCACATACAGCCAGTCCCGGACATTCTTTCCATCGCCGTACACCGGAAGCTTCCTGCCCTGCAGCGCATTGTTGATGATCAGGGGAATCAGCTTTTCAGGGAACTGGTAGGGGCCGTAATTGTTGGAGCAGTTGGTAATGTTTGCCGGAAAATGATAGGTATCCATGTATGCTTTCACCAGCATGTCCGAGCTGGCCTTACTGGCCGAATAGGGGCTGTGGGGCATATAGGGCGTAGTCTCATAAAAATAAGCATTTTCATCGTCAGGCAGGGAGCCGTATACCTCGTCTGTGGACACATGGAGGAATTTCTTTCCCTCCCTGAAGGTGCCGTCCGGCAGCTCCCATGCCGCCTTGGCACAGTTCAGCATGACGGCCGTGCCCAGCACATTCGTCTGCACAAATACCTCCGGATTCCTGATGCTCCGGTCCACATGGCTCTCCGCCGCAAAATGAACCACCCTATCAATGTCATTTTCCGCAAAGATCCGGGAAATGGCCTCCCTGTCACAGATATCGGCCTTTATAAAGGTGTAATTGGATCTGGCTTCCACATCCTTGAGGTTCTCCAGATTGCCTGCATAGGTCAGCGCATCCACATTGATGATGCGTATATCATCTCCATATTTCTGAAACATATAATGAATATAGTTGGAGCCGATAAACCCGGCGCCTCCTGTCACAAGATAAGTTCTCATACCTCTGCCCTTCCTGCCCGCTCCGAACGGACATACATATTTTACAGTGCCTATTTCTTCTTTTTACAAAAGATGTTGACAGGTGCCTAATTCTCAAACACAGATCACGTACGTATCAGTATAACATATCTGCCGCTATTTTCCAAACACTTTTTGCCCATGGCCAGCTCCGCCTGATATCAGTATCCCAAATAACTGATGTTCATATCCACATTTCCGCTGATTCCGCTGACATTGCCCGTGGATCTGTACTGCCACAAGTCATATCTACCCTGATAAGTAGGCTCAGCCGCATATTGTGCCAGCCAGATCTTGTACGTGCTCAGGCTGCCTGCGTCGATATTATTCTCCAGCCAGAACTTGTTGGAATAAATCCCCGCAGTATAGCCGCCGTTCTGGATTGTCTGGCAGAAGGCCTTGCACACGGCGGTTCGGGTAGCCTTGTCAATGGCATCGCCCCTGCCTCCGCTGGCTTCCACGTCAATAAAGACAGGATAGGAAATGGTGTAACCCTTGATCTGCTCCAGAACCATGGAAGCCTCTTCCACTGCCTCTGCCTCATCCACCGCCTGAGAGAAGAAATAAATCCCTACCTTGAGACCCGCCGCCTCAGCTCCCTTTATATTGGCCTGAAATCTGGAATCCTCAATCAGCTGGCCCTGAGCGGATCCCCTGTACCCGCAGCGGATGATCACATAGGAAACACCCGAATTCCTTACAGCATCCCAGTTGATGCTGCCGTTCCATTTAGACACATCAATGCCCAATATCCCATTTCCTACCACAAGAGAGCCATCGCTGGCAAAATTATACTTTGCCCCCTGTATGACCTGTTCGCCGGTCACCATATTGCCGTCTGCAGTGAAATAATACATCTTTCCGTCGATTGTCTGCCATCCTGTGTACTTTACGGCTCCTTTCACAAAGAACTTGTCAGCAGAGTAATAATCTGCGCTCACGGCCTCTCTGTAGACATTATCCTCCAGCACATAGAGCTGCGCTCCGTCCTTATCCTTCAGCGGGGTGCTTCTGTCTTCCGACGGATGCTGCATTACAGTGACTGTACAGATCGCACTGACCTCTTCACCGTTTTCCATATACCTTACGGTAATGTCCGCCGTGCCTGCCGCAACACCTGTGATTGTCACCGTTTTCTTGTCCACGGTGGCTATCGCCACATTGCCGTCGGAGGATGCCGCCGTCACTGTCGGATCCGCCAGCAGCGCATTGCCTATCTCCGCCTCGACTGTCACAGATGTCCTGACAAACACTGTCACTGCAGTTTTACTCAGGGTCAATGTCTTTCTGCCGCCTACCACCACCGTAATCTCGGCTGATGCCGACGTATCCGGTGCGCCGTCTCTGTAGTTTGCCGTCACCGTGATCACTGCGTTACCTTCCGCCACTGCCGTGATGCTGATATTTCCTCCGCTGTCCACTGCGGCCTTTGCCACCTCCTCCGCGCTGGAGCTCACGGTGTACATCACTTCTCTGCCTTCTGTGAAGCCGGAGGCCGTGGCCTTTGCCTTCATTTCTGCGCCCACCACGCCCGTCAATACCCCATTGTCCACCGTCAATGTTCCTTTTGCAGGAGCCGGGGTAGGACCGGGCCCGGGTGTCGCTGTTGGCTCCGGCGTAGGGGGTGCTGTAGGCTCGGCTGTCGGTTCCGCTGTGGGCTCCGCCGTCGGTTCCGCTGTGGGCTCGGCTGTCGGTTCCGCTGTGGGCTCCGC
>CAXHOW010000025.1:0-62760 GCA_964018205.1 uncultured Acetatifactor sp.
GTTCATCTTCCGGAAACCGGCAGTCCCGTTCGTCGAGCAGTTCGTCGTCCAGCAGTCGGCAGTCTCGGTCATCGGACAGTACGTCTTCCGGCACTCGCCGGTCCCGTTCTTCAAGTGAATCTTCTCCCAGCCGGAGTGCGCAATGGGAAGAGGATTCTGTACAGACAGCATCCGAAGCGAGGGTTTCTGATCGGAAATCCTCCAGAAAGGGCTCTTCCAGAAAAAAATCCGGAGCAGGTCAGCCTGCGGTGGAAAGCGTTTCAGGAAAGAAATCTGCCAAGGGAAAAACGGGAGGGACAAAGCCTCCTAAAAAGAAAAAATCCAGATGGAAGGCCAAGCTGTACAGGATGCTCATTGCGGCAGTCCTGATCATTGCTCTGCTTGGATTCGGCCTGTATCAGCTGGTGGGACTTGTCTATGGCAGGATGACCTTCCGGGAGATAGAGTCCGTGGCAGGGCTGCCCATGAGAGAGCAGGGGGTAGTGAATATTCTGTTGATCGGGAACGATTCCCGGGAAAACGGGGAGGACGGACGTTCCGATGCCATGATTTTGCTGTCCATCAGTAACAAGACCAAGAAGATTTATATGACTTCACTGCTGCGTGACATCTATGTGGATATTCCCGGCTACGACGGCAATAGGCTGAATGCGGCCTATTCCTTCGGTGGGGCGGAGCTTCTGATGGAGACAATTGAAAAGAACTTTGACATTCCCGTCCATCGGTATATGCTGGTTAATTTTGAGGCCTTCGCCGGGCTGGTGGATGCGGTGGGAGGAGTGGATCTGGAGCTGACCACCGAAGAGATTGTATTTGTCAACGGCTATCTGTCAGAATACAACAGACTCACCAATAGGCCGGAGGGTACGGACAATATGGATGAAAGCATCAGCGGGATGGTGCATCTCAACGGGCCGCAGGCCCTTGCCTACAGCAGGAACCGTTATATCGGCACGGACTTCGGCAGGACGGAGCGCCAGAGGAAGGTGCTGACGGAGGTCATCGGTAAACTGCCGAAAGCGGTGCTTACCAATGCGGGAGGGCTGATAGACGGGCTGATGTCAAACCTGACAACCAATCTGACTCAGGCAGAATGCTTTCAGCTCAGCCTGATGGCGGGTAAGCTGTTCACCTATGAGATCGTATCCGACAGCATTCCCCAGCCGGGCACATATAATAGTGTGACAATCAGGAATATGTCGGTGCTGGAGGTGGACTTTGACACTAATGTCAGATACCTGAAGGAGAAGATTTATGGGGAATAAGGATAACATGGGATGAGCAGGAGACGAATGCGCAAAACAGCTCAGATATTGGGTCAATATGCGGCGGACATTGCATGAAACCGGTATCTGTGATATACTGGCAATTAATTAGAGGCTGTATGGCATGATCATGGCGGACAAATGGGGAGATATACAGGATGGGATAGCAGGTGCGGTACCGACGCAGGCATTGACAGCCGGATGATGCGGTTCAGCAGGAGGATGGAAGGCTTATTGCCCTGCAGCAGGGGAGGGGCGGAAAAGACAGGGCAAAAGAGACAGCAGAGATATGATACAAGTCAGGAATATGATACAAGTGATGGAATGAAACAAAAAATATGATGGAATGAAACAGAAAATAGAATGAGAAAGGAATGGGGCAAGGATGGAAAAGAGAAGATTGGAGAAGCTGGGAGTTGAGACTTCGCTTTTGGGATTCGGGTGCATGCGTTTTCCGGTGACGGCGGACGGCGGGATCGACGAGCCGGAGGCGGAAAAAATGATGGACAGAGCCATTGCGGCGGGGGTGAATTATATTGATACGGCGTATCCCTATCATGGCGGGAAAAGCGAGCCTTTCGTGGGAAAGGTCATGAGCAAATATGACAGAAGTACTTTTTATCTTGCCACAAAGCTGCCCTGCTGGAACGTGAACAAGCTGGAGGATGTGGACAGGATATTCGGGGAGCAGCTGTCGAGGCTGCAGACGGAGTACATAGACTTTTATCTGATGCATGCCCTGAATAGGGACAGCTTCCGCAAGATGGCCGAGATGGGATGTGTGAAGAGGCTGGAGGAGCTGAAGGAGGAAGGCAAGATAAAGTATCTTGGATTTTCCTTCCATGACGGCTATGATGCCTTTGAGGAGATTCTGAGCTATAGGGATTGGGACTTCTGCCAGATTCAGTTAAATTACATGGATGCGGATCAGCAGGCGGGCCTGAAGGGGTATAAGCTTGCAGAGGAAAGGGGGGTGCCGCTGGTGATCATGGAGCCTGTCAAGGGCGGGACGCTTGCGGCCTTTGCGCAGGATATCACGGGGAGGTTTAGGGCGCTGGATCCGGAGGCATCTGTGGCTTCCTTTGCTCTGCGGTGGGTTGGCAGCCTGCCCGATGTGAAGGTGGTCTTGAGCGGTATGTCCACAATGGAGCAGGTGGAGGACAATCTAAAGACGTTCGGGGAATTCAGGCCCCTTTCCGAAGAGGAGAGCAGGGAGATTGGGGACATCGTGGCGCTGATCAAGGGCAGGGTGCAGAACGGCTGTACAGGATGCGGTTATTGTATGCCTTGCCCGGCAGGAGTGGATATCCCCGGCAATTTCAGGGTGTGGAATACTTACCATATGTACCAGAACTATAACATGGTGAAGGGAGGATGGGAGAACAGACTGGGGGACGGGAAGCAGGCGAAGAACTGCGTGAAGTGCGGAAAGTGTGAGAAGGCTTGTCCTCAGAAGCTGCATATCCGGGAGGATCTGGTGAAGGTGCAGGCGGATATGGACAAGAGGGAGTTTGCGTTTTAAGATTGCCGAAGGGACGGCACAAGCCCCCGGCGCACCCATGCCTGATGCCGTCAAGCTGTCGGAGTAAGGGCAGTGGTGCCGTGTCTGGTGCCGTCAGGGTGTTGAGGGAAGGGCAGTGCCGCTGCGGATGGCGGAGGGACGGCGGAAAGGATGGCCGGCGATGAAGATGCTGAGTTTCGGCGAAATGAGAGGGGCGGGGAATGGAGAAGGCGTTCAAGCTGGATTTTAAGAATGATAAAGTCGGGAGCCTATATGTGAATTGCTGCGGCTGTTCCCAGACAGAAGGGCTGCATAGCTTCGGGCCGGCATCCAAGCCTCATTATCTGATTCATTATGTGCTCAGCGGCAGGGGAATCTTTCGTTTTGATGATAAGGAGTATAGGCTGGAGGCGGGATATGGCTTTTTGATACAGCCTAACGAGCTGGCTTTCTATCAGGCGGATGAAAAGGATCCATGGAGCTATCTGTGGGTGGGGTTCGGGGGCAGCCGGGCAGGAGAGTATTTAAGTTCCATGGGGCTGTCCGCCAGACATCCTATTTTTTCCTGCGACAGGGATCAGGAGCTTTATTCCATCGTGAGGGACATGATGGAGCATAATACCTTTGGCGTGGCGGATGATCTGCGCCGGAACGGGCAGCTGGGAGTTTTTCTGTCTGTTCTGGCAGAGAGCGCCGGCGTGGTGGCAAAGGATGAGGGAGACAAGGGGAACCAATATGTGAAAAAAGCTGTATCCTTTATCCAGAGCAATTACTGCAACCCGATCAAGGTCACGGACGTGGCGGATTATGTCTGTATCAACAGGAGCTATCTGTACACCTTATTCCAGAATTATCTGGGGATGTCTCCCCAGCAGTTCCTTACCACCTTCCGTATTACAAAGGCAAGAGAACTGCTGGAGTCCACATCCTATCCCATAGAGAGCATAGCGTTGTCCTGCGGCTACAGCGATGCGCTGGTATTCACCAAGGCGTTCCATGCCATGAAAGGCATGTCCCCCTCCCAGTACCGCAGGCAGAGCCACCGGGAGAGCTCCAGAGAGCAGCTGCAGGAGGTGGAGCATCTGATTGCGCAGCTGCTGAAGAATCAGGACGGGTAAGAGGTGCAGGCCCTTTTGGAAGCGGGCTGCAGCGGACTTATAAAGGATTGTACCTTGAAAGCAGGAACGGCTTTAAGGCAGGAGCAGCTCAGCTTCAAGGCAGGAGCAGCTTCATGGCCTCTTCTTCCGCCGCTTTTGCATCAGACAAGGGTTGGAGGATCTGTTGCCGCACAGCTTCTGAAGTCACATCCTGAGAGCGTTTCACCTCAAAAGCATTCTGCCATGCGTCATATACTGTATGATATAACCGGGCAAGATCAGGCTCCTGATATTTTTCAAAAAACTTCCATGCATACCATTTCAGCGCCCCATAGGTGCCCAGACAGTATTCCAGATTCCACGCAGTGTCTGCCGACAGCTTTTCCCTGACAAATGTAAGCAGTGCGTCATAAGCTGCGAGGCCCTTGGCATTATCGCACCATTCCTCGCCCTTTAGGTGAGAAAGGGCCAGACGCTTGGTGTCGGCGATGACTTCCGCAGTGCCTTTTTCTCTTTTCCCGGAAACTGTGAGGACAGACAGAATGGGGAGATCCAGCCTGCCCAGCTTTTCGTAGGGCACTGTATCCTCTTTTTGGTTGATTTTGAGAGTGGACAGACAGCTGGCGTCATCGTCATATCCCGTAATGATGCCCCATTCACAGCCGCTGATATCCCATGCTACCGCCGCAGTGCCGCGGTCCACGGATTCTTTGATGAGCCTGATGGCGGAGAGCCGCCGTTCTTCTTCAAAGGCGTCCTCTCCCCACATACGCTCTACGTATTCGCAGGTAAGTCCGCTGTTGCCGAACCACAAGGGCTGCTTCTTGAACTGCCAGATGCTGGTGGCACTGGGGCAGAGCTCCTTGCTGTCCACCCACATACGGAAGGCGAAGCCGCTGGCAGCGATGATGTCCTCCGCATAGGCTTCATACTCGCTGCTTTTCAGCGCGGCGGCGAAGCATTTCGCAAGGGAGAACAGATAGCCTGTGGTGTCGGTGATGCCGTTGAAGGTTACATTTGTTTTTTTCATAAGATTCCTTTCCGTCCGCTGCTGTGTAATATCCGGCTGCGGACATATATATTTTTAAAGAGATATTTCGGCGATAGGAATAAAAATCTGTTCCGAGAAGCAGCGGCTGATCTCCGTATATTTCTCAAATTCAGGGCCGCCTGTCCTCTTGTATCCGTTCCCCGGCAGCCATACCCTGCCGATATAGTCCCATGTCCGGTGGATGGTATTCACGAAATCCGCATGGGTGGACGGAGGCGTCTCAAACATGGCGTACCTGCCGCCGGCAATGGGGATGGGAACGGTGCCTGCCAGATCTCCGCAGGCTTCCGTCTCCGGGATGCCGATGTAATAGTCCAGCTTGTTTTTTTCACGGTTCCAGATAGATACGCCGAAATCTTCCACAATCCTTCCTCCTGATAGGCGAAGCGACAGCTTTCCGGCGTTATATTTGTTCCAGAAGGTAGTGGGCAGCCTCTCGTCGCAGGGATATGTTATGAGCCGGAAGGGATGAAGCATGGTGATTTCCGGCTGCAGGCTCATGACAGGCGCCGCCAGCTTTAAGGCGGGATAAAGCTTCAGGCTGTTTTGGGAGAGCCTGAACTCTGTGGGAAGGATGCCGTGCTCCTTTTTGAAGGCACGGGTAAAGTTTTCCTTGGAATTAAAACCGTACTCAAAGGCGATATCCGAGGCAGGCTTATGGCTTTCCATCATCCGGCATGCGATTTCCGAAAGGCGTCTCTTGCGGATATAATCCCAAGGGGTCAGATTTACCGCATCTTTGAATATGCGCAGGAAATGGTATTCGGAATAGCCCGCCGCTTTGGCCAGCAAGGCAATATCTATATCGTCGGTCAGGTTCGCTTCGATATATTCCAGAGCAGCCTGAATGTGTTCCCGGTAATCCATACGCATTTCGTTTCCTTTCTGTGGGCAGAGCCAGAAAAAACTATTGCATGATTATATCATATTTATTATAAATAGGATTGATAAATATTGCTGATTAAACTGATTTTTGTTGAAAAAGGTGCGCTCTTTTGGCTCTATTTACTGAATTCCGGCAGTTCTCATTTTCCGTAATTAATTTTATACTAATGGCCTTCTGCCCGGACAGCGCAGGGCGACAGCAAATTTTATGTATAATATCGCAATTTAGAGGATTGAGGGAATCAGGTCGGTCGTGCTATAGTAAGGGTGCAGTATGATTCTGCGGTTTATATTTATGAAAGGCGGATATGCGATGAGCTGTGGTTATGAACTGGATATAAGGAATGTGAAGGAAAAAAGGATATATTCTTTGGGAGAGGATTTCCGGGGGAAAAGCAAAAAAGGAGAGGAGCTTTCCTTTACAAATTACTATATGATGAAGAATGGAAAGCCCTTTTTCGGCATCAGCGGGGAATTCCATTATTCCAGAATGGAGGATGAAAGATGGGAGGATGAACTCATCAAAATGAAATTATGCGGCATCAATGTAGTTGCCACCTATGTGTTCTGGATTCATCATGAGGAAGAAGAGGGAGTCTTTAGATTTGACGGACGCCGTAATTTACGTAAGTTTGTGGAGCTGTGTGGGAAGCATGGGCTGTATGTGATTTTGCGGGTAGGGCCTTTTGACCATGGGGAGGTGCGCAACGGCGGCATTCCGGACTGGATGTACGGGAAGCCTTTTGAAGTCCGCAGCTTAAATGATGGTTTCCTGAGATATGTCAAAGAGCTTTATCTGCAGCTGGCCCGGCAGGCGAAAGGGCTGTTTTTTAAGGATGATGGGCCTATTATTGGCGTGCAGATAGATAATGAATATATGCATTCCTCCGCGCCGTGGGAAATGACAACGGGGATCTCCAATGAGTGGGTATTTGGCGGGAATGAGGGAAATGACTATATGCTTACACTCAAAGCGCTGGCAGCGGACTGCGGGCTGCTTCCTGTTTTTTATACCTGCACGGGGTGGGGCGGGGCGGCAACGCCGGACTCTATGGTTCCTCTGTGGGGAGGTTATGCGTTCCGGCCATGGATATTTTATTCCCACAAGGGGGAACATCCTGCTACGGAGGAATATGTTTATCAGGACTATCACAATAATGACGCCGTATGTACCAGTGATTTTAAACCGAGCTATGAGCCGGAGACAAGGCCTTACGCTTGCTGTGAAATGGGCGGCGGCATGATGTGCAGCTATTATTACCGTTTCCGGTTCCCTTATAAAAGCGTGGACGCCATGGCGAATATCAAAATTGCTTCCGGCTGTAATTTTCTGGGGTATTATATGTTTCAGGGAGGGAGCAATCCCATAGGAAGATGCGGAACCTTTATGAATGAGAGTCAGGTGCCGAAGATTTCTTATGATTATCAGGCTGCTCTGGGCGAATTCGGTCAGGTAAGGGAATCTTATCGGAGGCTGAAGAGCATTCATTTGTTTTTACGTCAGTTCGGAGAGGATTTTTGCGGCCTGCAGACAGTCCTCCCTGCAGGGGCATCGGATATTGCGCCGAAGGATGACAAGTCGCTGCGTTATGCGGTTAGGACCGACGGAAAAAGAGGATTTCTGTTTATCAATAATTATCAGGATCATTTCAGCCTTCCGGACAGGCATCATGAGGAGATTTCACTGCAGCTGGAGAATGAAAGGCTTACATGGAATTTTGGCATTGCAGGAGACGAAAATGCGATTCTGCCGTTTCATTTTAAGATGGAGAACATCGAACTGGTGCAGGCGAACGCACAGGTCATTACGAAAGTGACCTATGCGGGTGAAGTGACGTATGTGTTCTTTGTGCCTGATGGAATGAATGGGGAATTCCGGTTTGAAAGCGAAGCGAGGATTGCGGGTACGGATACCAATATTTACCGGTGCGGGCAGGAGATTTCCGCTGAATGTTTTATGGTAGAAAAGGATGGAGCCGGATGTAAGGTTCTGGTGCTTAGCCGCAGGCTTGCGGATAATATGTTTCTGCTTCAGGACGGTCGTCTTGTTTTCACGGATGAGGTGATTTTGGAGGATGAAAGAGGAATCCGTCTGGAAAGCGCCGGGAATTCCGCGCTGCTCCATGTTTATCCGGCGGACGGATTCGAGGGAATGGAGAGTGTCAGGAGAACAGAGGGGGCCCATGCCGAATTTTTCGGAACCTACCGAATATGGACGCAGGAGAAAAATGTGGAGCCGGAGGTAAAGCAAGTGGGAGCCGCAAGATACACCATACGGGTTCCGAAGGATGCATTAGAAGGTGTGAAGGATGCGCGCCTGCAGCTGGAATATACCGGAAATATCGGGAATGCGTTTATCAATGGCCGCAGGATCCATGACAATTTTGCCAATGGCGCGGTCTGGGAAATCGGATTAAAAGACTTTGAGCAGGAGCTGAAGAAGGAATGTATCACTGTCTATATTGTGCCGCTTAAGGAAGGTGTGAACGTGAATGTGGAATCCTCCATGGCGGCCCGCTCGGAGGAAGTAAAATCATACATTGCGGAATTAAAGAGTGTGAGAATCCTGCCGGTATACGAGATGAAAATTTGAAAGACCGGCGGCTGTGGATCAGCCGCCGGTCAAAAAAACAGTGTCAGGCATTTTCGGTTTCATATATAAATGCGCCAAGAAGCGTATCGTCATCGGGGATGGTCAGGGCTTCCGACCGGACAGCGCAGGCACCGATCAGCCCCACTGTGTTAAACAGCAGTGTGTTTGCTGTCACCTTGCCAATGATTGCCGATACACTCTCGGGGGCATGGGCGTCCATGATGGACAGAGCCCGGTCATAGATATCCTCATACAGCTTGGCAAAGGCATCTATATCCTGAGAAAGGATGGTCTCCAGACATTCTTTCTGAGTTTTGCTTATGACGGGGAGGAACGCTTCGGCATTTCCGTCCAGCACGGCATCCAGACTCTCGGCTATCTCCGTGCGATGGGCGGAATAGCGGTTCCGTTTAGGCAGGATGTCGAAGTCCGCGTAGCATGCAGCATAGCGCTTGTTTATACCGGCGAACCCTGCGAAGGTGGGGGAGGTGTATTTACTGTATTCTGCCGACCGATCGCCGCTGACACCGTAATTGGTCCCGGTGGAGCCGCAGTAGAGCTCATCTTCCTCCATCTCTAATGCGGTTTTAAATCGGTTCCAGCCTTGTCTGGTCAATTCAAACAGCAGCGACCAGATCAGACGATTATCGTCGAAATCCGAGCCGGGGAAACCCATGGATCGGATTTCCGGCAGCTTTTCCCTTACGCCCGAGAGTATTGTATATACGTCTCCCGCAAAAGACTGTTCTGAAGTCCGGTAAAACTCATTCAGGTAATCCTTGGTAAATATAACCAGATGCGCCTGATATTTTCCTCCGGGTCTGACAGTGAGCAGGTTGTAGCGCTTCAGCAGGTCGATCTCGTCCTCCAGATAGGCGGAAGCCACGCCCAGCTCCACGGCCAGCTCCCGAATGGTCATAGGAGTGTAATAGGTGCTGAGCAGGATGTTGCCCGGAAGCTTCCGGTCGAACAGATGCTGATACTGCATATTGGCCCTGCCGGAAAAAATGGTTCTGAACTGAAATTTCTCAGGATTGTAGCTTTTTGTTCCAAATTCTCTTTCCATGCTGATACCTTCTTTCAATATTTTCCGTGTCTTGAAAAGATAATATTTCACCATTTCCAGAGAAATATGGAGTTTGGAAGCAGTTTCCGCGCAGGAGAGCCCGTCGAAATAGTAGGCCACGGTGCATTCCCTATATTCCCGGGAAAGCAGGGCCAGCTCCCGGCGCAGGATGCCGTATTCCTCGGATCGCAGGATTTTCTGGGTAAAGTCCCCTTCCTCCGCCAGCTCTTCATCCAGCTGTGCATGCTGAATACGGCTCCTTTTTTGCAGGAATTTCTTATAGGTATTTGCCGCTATGGCCCAGATGTACCCGAAAAAGGCATTGTCGTCCCTAAGCTTAGGGCCGCTCTGGAGAATGGCGAGTACGATGTCCCCGGCCAGATCCTCCGCGTCCTCCCTATGGGAGACCCGGGAAAGGGAATAGGCAAAGATGGTCTTCATGTTTTCCGCTGCCAGCTCTGCGATTTTTTCCTGCTCCATGATTTCCTCCGTAAATGGTGTGTTGTTTTGAAAGCTTTCATCAATATAGTGCCGGATACGGGGAAATGGTTAACAGGAAATTTTAGAAATTATTTCTTATATACAGTGATCAACATATTCTCCTCGATTCCGCGGAACAGTGTTGCTCCGAAGTCGTCTCCGTATTTCTGCCTGAATTCTGCCATAAGCTCTTCAATTGCTTTGTCGTGGATGTCCTTCGGCACACATGTCTGATCGGAAAAACCGCGTCCGATGAAACGGGGCAGAAATCCGTCCTGCAGCGCAGTCTCATAGGGAGCGCCCCTCTGGATCAGTTTTTCCTCTTTTTGAGAAAACAGACTGTCACAAAGGCGTGCGCGGTCGAACTTCCAGCTATATTTCCGGGGGCTGATTCCCTGAGACATGAGCTTATTCCAATAGCAGCTATAGAAGGTGTTTACTATTTCGTGATATTTCTGATTGTCTGCCTCAAGGTCTGGGCTCTTGCCGGGCCGATCATCCTGACAGACGAAAGAGCCGCCCTTTTTAAGGACACGGTATATTTCGCTGATGACCCTTTGGGGATTTGAAATAAGATGCAGTACGCTGTTTGCGACAACAGTGTCGATGCTTTCGTCCGCAAGGGGTATTTCCAGAGCGTTCATGCGGCATAAAAGTGGGAAGGGTCATTTTGTGTCTGCATTTTGGACAGATAAACATATGTAGTCTCCTTTCTGGGTTATCGCTTCAGATTGTGGATAAAGCGTTATGACTGAAGCATCAGCTTAGTGTCAGCGTCTTTTCATAGGCGGCAATGACCGCGTTCATGGCGGTTCCCCGGAAGCCGCCCTCCTCCAGCCTTCTGACACCCTGAATGGTAGTGCCCCCGGGGGAACAGACGGCATCCTTCAGCACACCCGGGTGCTGGCCGGATTCCAGAGCCAGTCTGGCGGAGCCCGCCAGCATCTGTGCCGCAAATTCATAAGCCAGAGCCCTTGGCAGGCCGCAGGCCACGCCGCCGTCCGCAAGGGCCTCCAGAAAGAGATCCGCAAAGGCGGGGCCGCAGCCGCATACGGCGGAGCCGGCATCGATCAGATGTTCAGGAAGGGGGCAGAAGCGTCCTGCCCCGGCGCAGGTTTCCAGAAATATCTGCTTGTCCTCTTCGGTGACATCCGGGCTGCAGGCGTACAGGATCATCCCCTCCCCCACAGACACGGGGGTATTGGGCATGATGCGGATCACGGGGTAGCTGCCGCCTGCCATCTCCCGGACGCGGGCTATGGTCAGCCCTGCCGCCATGGTGATCAGCAGGAAAGGGTCATTCCGTTCTGCCAGAACAGGCGCGATTTCCGACAGCATATCCGCCATCATCTGGGGCTTGACCCCGAGGAAGATATAATCGGCATTCTGCGCCACGGACATATTGTCCATAGGTCTGGCATCCAGCTTCCGGGACAGCAGCCGGGATTTCTCCGGGGTGCGGTTGGCCAGAAGGATATGGCTGCCCTCCGCTTTCTTCCGCACTGCCCTTGCCAGGGCGCTGCCCATGTTTCCGGTGCCGATGAAGCCCCATGTTTTATTGTTCATTGAGATTGCCTCCTGATTTCTGCGATCGCTTCTCGGAATCTCCAAACCGCTTTTCATGGGATTTTTCGGAAGCTGTTTTTACAGATTTCCCCGATTTTGCCTGCTGAGATTCCGAGAGCTTATTGCAATGTATACTGTGCGTCAAATAAATTTGCAGTCATGCATTATGACCAAGGATTACCGCACTTGTCCTTCACCGTAGATGACATATTTGCTGCTGGTCAGCTCCTCCAGCCCCATAGGCCCTCTGGCATGCATCTTCTGGGTGGAGATGCCGATCTCTGCCCCCAGACCGAACTCGCCTCCGTCGGTGAAGCGGGTGGAGGCGTTGACGTACACTGCAGCCGCATCTACCGCATCCAGAAAGCGCTGGGCCTTGAAATAATTGCCAGTGACGATGCTCTCCGAGTGACCGGTGCCGTGGGCGTTAATAAATGAGATGGCGTCCTCAATGTTCTCCGCCGTGCGCACAGCCAGAATATAGTCGCCGTATTCTGTGTCCCAGTCTTCCTCGGAGGCAGGCCGTGCATCGGCGCCAAGGGAAGCAAGAAGCCGCAGCGCCTCTTCATCCGCCCGCAGCTCTACATTATGGGGGGCAAGCAAGGTCAGAGCCTTTTTCCAGAAGGCTTCCGCCACGTCTCTCTGCACCAGAACGCATTCCGCCGCGTTGCATACGGAGGGGCGGGAGCATTTTGCGTTATATAGGATATTGGCTGCCATGTCCAGATCGGCATCGCTGTCCACATAGATATGGCAGATTCCCTCGCCGGTGCGGATCACAGGGACGCTGGCCTCCTTGGCTACCGTGCGGATCAGTCCTGCGCCGCCCCGGGGAATCAGCACATCCACGTAGCCGTCCAGATGCATCAGCTCATTGGCGGTTTCCCGGCCGGTATCCTGCACCAGACAGATGCAGTCCTCCGGAAGGCCTGTCTGGACCAGCGCCTCCCGCATAAGTGCGGCTGCGCAGCGATTGGAACGGATGGCCTCCTTGCCGCCTCGGAGAATGCAGACATTTCCGGATTTCAGGCACAGCGAGGCGGCATCTACGGTGACATTGGGTCTGGCCTCAAAGATGATGGCGATGACGCCCAGCGGTACCCGCCGCCGTCCGATGATGAGGCCGCCTGGCCTTGTCTCCATCTTGTCCACCCGCCCGATAGGATCCGGAAGGGCTATGATCTGCCGGATTCCTTCTACGATTCCGGCGATCCTGTCGGGCGTCAGGGTCAGCCTGTCAAGAAGGGCGGGGCGCATCCCCGTATCCTTGGCGGCGGCCACGTCCTGAGCATTGGCTTCCAGCCATTTTGCCTGTCTTGCCGTGAGGATTTCCGCAATGGCCTTCAGGGCGGCGTCCTTCTTTGCGGTTCCGGCGGTGGAGAGGGTATAGGAGGCGGCTTTGGCCGCCCGGGCTTGCTGCTGTAACGTGTTCATGTGAAGCCTCCTTAAAATAAACGTAACGCTTTTTGTTAGGTATGCAATTCTTCAAAAAGCATGAGAAATCAAGATATTCCGGAGTTTAAGGCATACCTAAAAAATTCGTTAGAGATTAAAGTCAAATGTTATTTGGCTTAAGCGATGGTCTGACTCTGTTGTACTATGCCCTGCGGCGAGAAACCTTGTGCCGATATCCTGCCCTTCCACGATTCCGTACAGATTCTCCATGCTGGCCCCGTTGGCGATCACCATGTCGCAGCCGGAGGCCATGGCGATGCGGGCGGCGGAGAGCTTGGTGGCCATGCCCCCGGTGCCCCGCCAGGTACCTGCACCGCCTGCCATCTTCAGGATCTCCGGTGTCAGCTCATCTACACGGTGCAGCAGCTTTGCCTCCGGATCGGACTTGGGATCGGCATCGTACAGACCGTCGATGTCGCTGAGCAGTACCAGCAGATCTGCGCGGCATAGCTTTGCCACGATGGCGGACAGGGAATCATTGTCCCCCAGCACCTTCTGCCGTCCGGTTTCAATCTCGGCGGAGGACACGGAGTCGTTTTCATTGACCACCGGAATGACACCCATTTCCAGCAGGGCGGAAAAGGTTCCGTGCAGATGCTCGGCTCTGTCAGGATCCTCCACATCGTCCTCCGTCAGCAGGATCTGGGCCGCGGACTGGTTGTATTCAGCGAAGAACTGGTCGAATATATGCATCATCCGGCATTGGCCCACGGCAGCGGCGGCCTGCTTCATCCGCAGTTCTCTGGGGCGTTCCTCCAGCCCCAGCTTGGCAGTTCCCACAGCAATGGCACCGGAGAACACCAGAATCAATTCATGGCCGCAGCCCTGCAGATCGGACAGAATCCGCGCCAGATGCTCCATCCGCCGCAGGTTCGGCGCACCTGATTCATGGGTCAGGGTGGAAGTGCCTACCTTCACTACAATTCGGTATTTATTTTCTTTCAAGTATTTTGCCTCCTGACTATATGTGCAGTAACGCAGTGTCTATTGTCCAGATGGATTTTCATATAGTCTAGCATAGCGTTTTGCGTATGGCAAGAAGCTTTTGCGGAAAAGGGTCCAAGTGTCAGGTATCAGAATCCGAAAGGAAAATAAACTTTCCCGCAGCAAGCAGCAGGGAATTGACCTTGTGTCAGATTAAAATAATGAATCGCAGCCGGCAGACATAAGTTTGCCGACTGCGATTGAAGGCTATATTTGTACCATAAAATCCTATGCAAAATACAGTCAAACACAGTAAATCTTGCCAAATTCCGTCATACAAAGGGGGTGATGTTTTTTAATGCCTCCAGATCCCTTTTTTTCATGAGCTCCTCGGCTATTCTCTGTAGGGAATCCTGAGATAAGAAAGGGTAGAGGCCGGCTAATTTCTTGTTCGACAGACCGCCCTGCAGACCCGCGTCCATAAGCCTGTTCACCAGTGTGCTCAGAGTATCGCTGCTTAAGAAGGGCGCCAGAGCTACAATGCCGTTCATGTCATGGTCAGGATCTGTCCTCGCAACCAGAGTATCCAGCGTCTGCCGGGACAAGAAAGGAGCTAAACCTGCCAGTTCCTTCAGGCTGGCTACATGAAGCCTTTCCAAAACCAGTGTGTTCAGGGTGTCGCTGCCTAAGAAGGGCGCCAGTGCTATAATGCCTTTCATATCGTCTTCCGGATTTGTCCTCGCCACCAGAGCATCCAGCGTCTGCCGGGATAGGAAAGGAGCCAGTCCGGCCAGTTCCCGCAGGCTGTTTACATGGAGTCTCTCAAAAACCAGTGCATCCAGAGTGTCGCTGCTTAAGAAGGGAGCCAGAGAGACGATGCCTTTCATATCGCATTCCGGATCCGCGTTCATGACCAGAGCATCCAGCGCGTCACCGCTCAGGAACGGAGCGATGCATGCAACTTCCCTCAGACTGTCTACGTGGGCTCTCTCCACAAGGCTGTTCAGATACTCTGTGTTCAAAAAGGGGGCAAGAGCCGTGAT
This sequence comes from uncultured Acetatifactor sp., assembly GCA_964018205.1. Lineage (GTDB taxonomy): Bacteria > Bacillota > Clostridia > Lachnospirales > Lachnospiraceae > Acetatifactor. Next base: position 14,927 of record CAXHOW010000025.1, read on the forward strand.
TGCAGAGAGGTCAAGCTTTTCTCTGGTTTGCTTCGCAATACTGTTGTCTACCAGAGTCTCCACGTCGCTGGGGGGAAGGAGCGGAGCCACTTCACTGATTTCAGCCATTGTAAGGGAGGCTGATTCTTCCGGGCCGTGGACTGTGGATTCTGTGTCGGGAACCGGAGCGACATTGTCCGCATAGATGGTTTTTGTAATGGCTTTGGAGGAGCTGCCTGTCTCCAGAAGCGCCTTTGTGATGACTTTAGAGGAGCTGCCGGTTCCCAGAAGCGTCTCTATGCTGATATTGAGGATCTGGCAGAGCTGTTCCAGCTTGGCGATGTCGGGCATGGAATTGCCTCTTTCCCAGTTTGAGACAGCCTGATAGCTGACCTCCATGGCGTCCGCCAGATTCATCTGGGTCATATTCTGTGAGATTCTTGCATCTCTGATGGTGCGTGCTACTTGCATTGTATCGAACATTTTTTCCTCCTGATTTAAATGTTTTCCAAGACTGTAAGTGTTTTTTTGTGTGTCTGCAGACGTTGTGCCCGGCCGGCTCAGGCACGATATCAGTATAGCCTATCAGAGCGGGATTTGGAATAAATCATTGCTTGAGTTCTTAAATAATGTGCCGCCGGAGGGGCTCAACAGCAGCTTGAGCGCCGGTATACGCAGGTATGGTGCTTCACCGCAGCCCGATCCCTTTCAGGATCTCGCTGGTGGTTGTTTCGGCAAAGCTGTACCCAAGCTCATGCAGGGCAAAGGGCAGGGCAGCGGCCGTCTTTGGGCCGACCTTGTCCGCTCCCTTGATATTGTCTGAGGCATCGCCGGTCAGTGACTTGAAATCCGCGTACTGCGTGGGCAGGATGCCGAAATTCTCTTTTATATAATCGGGTGTGCAGATTATAGTGTTATCGCCGCGGTATCGAAGCACTGATACTGTGGAGGTTATGAGCTGAAAGAAGTCGCTGTCAAGAGAGGAGATGATGATTTCATTTTTGGGGCCGTATGTATGCGCATAGCCGGAGATGAGATCATCGGCCTCGCAGACCGTAGTCTCCATGTATGAAATGCCCATATAGTCAAGCGCGGTGTATACATCCGGCAGCTGCGAAAAGGGCGTTTCTTCTTCAGGGGCGTCACTGTAATCAATACGATTTGCCTTGTAGTCAGGGCTGAGCTCGGAGCGGGGATTTGGGTGCTCGCCGTCAAAGAGCACGGCAATATGCGTGGGATCGGTTTTGCGGATGATCTTCAGCAGTGCGCCCACGAATCCCAGCGTACCGTGGATGGCTTTGCCCTGCTTGTTTACAATCCTTGCGGGCATACCGAAGAACATCTGGAACAGCAGGTTGCTGCCGTCTACGATCAAAATCTTATTCATGGGGGTCACGCTCCTTGTGGCTTGGAAAATGTTTTTGGTCATGGCTGGTGTTTTCTTGGTTTCTTGTTTTTCCATGGTGAGGCAGTATATGGGAAGGGCAAGGGAATCGCATAAAAACTGAATGCTCATATTTTAATACTTTTTTAGTCAAAAGTACATCCCTCTGAAGGAGAATATAGGTGGGATTGTCCTGCTGAGGAAAAATTTCGGAAAGCCCTGCCGGGACAAGCAACAGAAAACATTTTGACAGCTTCAACAAACAAATAAATGTGGTAATAGGACAGCGGTTTCATGTATAATAAAAATATCGCTAAGGAGGTGCGGCACCGGGGTGGCTGCACGGAATGGAGGAAATATGAAGGATATTCTTTTGAAGAGGTTCGCGGAAGTATTCGGGGAGGCAGAGGGCATAAGGGTCTATTTCGCACCGGGCAGGGTCAATCTGATCGGAGAACATACCGACTATAACGGAGGCCATGTGTTCCCCTGCGCGCTGACCATCGGTACATATGGGGCTGCCCGTAAGAGGACAGACAGTAAGCTTCGGTTCTATTCTATGAATTTTGAAAAGCTGGGGGTGATCGAGTCCTCTCTGGAGGAGCTTGTGCCTGCCAAGGAGGCCGGATGGACGAATTATCCCAAGGGAGTCATGTGGGCTTTCGGAGAAAAAGGGATGAAGGTGCCTTGCGGCATGGATCTGATGCTGTGGGGAAATATCCCCAACGGGTCCGGGCTTTCCTCCTCCGCCTCCGTGGAGGTATTGACGGGATATATATTAAAGGAATTTTTCGGATTTGAGGTAAGCAATCAGGATCTGGCGCTGATCGGCCAGTATTCGGAGAATAATTTCAACAAGGTGAACTGCGGCATCATGGATCAGTTCGCAATTGCCATGGGCAAGAAGGACAATGCCATATTCCTTGACACTGCGGATCTGTCCTTTGAATACGCGCCCATTGCGCTAAAGGGGGCGAAGATCGTTATTGCCAGCAGCAACAAGAAGCGGGGGCTGGGAGATTCTAAGTACAATGAGCGCCGCAGCGAGTGTGAGACGGCGCTGGCAGAGCTGCAGAAAGAGGTTGACATAAAGAGTCTGGGCGATCTGGACGAGGAGACCTTTGAAAAGCACCAGTCTGCCATCGGCAGCGATGTGCGCAGGAAGCGGGCGAAGCATGCGGTCTATGAAAACCAGCGGACTATCCGCGCGGTGGAGGCATTGAAGCGCAGCGACGTGGAGCAGTTCGGACAGCTGATGAACGCTTCCCATGTTTCCCTGAGAGATGATTATGAGGTGACCGGTATTGAGCTGGATACCCTGGTGGAAGAAGCATGGAAGATTCAGGGTGTCATAGGTTCCCGCATGACGGGAGCAGGCTTTGGGGGCTGCACGGTGAGCATCGTGAAAGAGGAAGCCATAGATGCCTTTATAGAGCAGGTGGGAAAGGCCTATGAGGCCAAGATCGGCTATGCGGCTGACTTCTATGTGGTGGAGATCGGCGACGGGCCGGTAGAACTGTAGAGCGGGACGGCAGAAAGCAGCGTGAACAGGAAACAGCATAAACAAAAACGGGGGCAGGATAAGATGATTCAGACGGATATCAGGAAATTGGTTCAGTATGGGGTGCAGACCGGCTTAGTGCCTCAGGAGGATGTGGTTTATACCACAAACAGACTTCTGGAGCTTTTCGGGCTGGAGGAGCTGGAGGACGAGGCGGCTTCAGGTCAGGAGGAATGCCACGGCGGCACGGAGGAAAAAGATGCTTCAGGTCAGAAAGGAGGCTCTGCTGACACTGCAGGGGCGCTGGAAGGAGAGCTGGAGCAGATCCTGGGCAGGATGTGCGATTATGCCTTTGAGAAGGGGCTGACCGCGGAGAACAGCGTGACCTACCGGGATCTGTTTGACACAAAGGTCATGGGTATGCTGATGCCGAGGCCCAGCGAGGTCATAAGGAGGTTCTATGAGCTGTATGCCAGATCCCCGGAGGAGGCGACGGATTATTATTATAAGCTGAGCAGGGATTCCGACTATATCAGGAGATACCGCATCAGCAAGGATATGAAGTGGATCTCTCCCACGAAATACGGCGATCTGGACATCACGATCAATCTGTCCAAGCCGGAGAAGGATCCGAAGGCTATTGCCGCCGCCAAAAACGCCAGGCAGTCAGGGTATCCGAAGTGTCTGCTCTGCCGGGAGAACGAGGGGTATGCGGGCCGCATCAACCATCCCGCCAGACAGAACCACCGCATCATACCGGTGACCATCAACGGCAGCCGCTGGGGATTCCAGTACTCCCCTTATGTGTACTATAATGAACATTGTATTGTGTTTAATTATGAACATATCCCCATGAAGATCGAGCATGACACCTTCTGCAAGCTGTTTGATTTCGTGAAGCAGTTTCCGCATTATTTCGTAGGCTCCAATGCGGATCTGCCTATCGTGGGAGGTTCCATTCTGAGCCATGACCATTTTCAGGGCGGGCATTATGAATTTGCCATGGCGAAAGCGCCGGTGGAGAGGAACTTCACGGTGCAGGGCTTTGAGGATGTGGCGGCAGGCGTGGTCAACTGGCCCATGTCCGTGATCCGCCTGAGGGGGCCCGAGACAGACCGCATCATTGCGCTGGCAGATCTGATACTGGGCAAATGGAGGGAATATACGGACGAAGCGGCATTCGTCTACGCATATACGGACGGAGAGCCCCATAATACCATCACCCCCATCGCCAGAAAGCGGGGAGAGGATTACGAGCTGGATCTGGTGCTCCGCAACAACATTGCTACGGAGGAGCATCCGCTGGGGGTGTATCATCCCCATGCCAAGCTGCATCATATCAAGAAGGAGAATATCGGCCTCATTGAGGTGATGGGGCTTGCCGTGCTGCCTGCCCGGCTGAAGGCTGAGATGGCGCAGCTGAAGGAGGCCATCCTTGCGGGAGAGGATCTGCGTATCCATGAGACGCTGGCGAAGCATGCGGACTGGGTGGAGGAATTCCGGCCTAAATATGAGAGAATAGATGCCTCCAACATCGACGGCATCATCGAGAAGGAGACCGGGCTGGTGTTCATGGAGGTCTTGGAGGATGCAGGAGTGTACAAGCGGACAGCCCAAGGGCAGGAGGCCTTTGACAGGTTCATAAGGAGTCTGTGACAGATTGGAATTTAGAGATGAATAAAGGTTTCCCCCGGGTTTTTCAAGATCCGGGGGATTTTTTTGCAGCTTCATGTAAAGAATTTGTATGGCAGAGATCGTATAATAAATTTTATACTATAAATGAATAAATACCAACTATTGCACAAAATAAAGACACCCGCTGCTGAATGATGTATAATTGAAGTACCAACAAACAACATACTCAAACAACAAGGGGGTGCAACCATCTGATGACTATCATTGTTTCCGTTTTCCTCCGTGGTTACAGGGGAAAAACTGTAGATTTCGCCGAAGTAAGTAAGCAGCATAGAACCACAACCGCCTATTTCCTGAACGATTTTAAATTAAAGCGGCAAAAAATTTGTGAAAAAGCCGAAAGTATGTTATACTAAAAGTTGGCATAATGTTACATAGGTTTTATTGAGTATTTCTCATGGATCCCAGAACGGGTCTTGGAAGATGGAGGGATTTTACCGTCTCCATTTACCAGCTGATGGAAAAACTGATGGACTGCATTTCCGCAGAGAACTTGTATAATAAACAGAAATAGTTTGTGTGGGGTGATGGAAAAATGGACGAAAAGGCGGATGAAAGGATGACTGAAAGAGAGCGGCATCCTGAGCAGAGCCGGAAAAGACCGGTACGGGGAATCAAGATACGAAACATGAATTATGTCATGATTTTCGTATCCTTTGTATTATACATCGTTCTCATCTGGGTGACAGCATATGCGTCCCGCAAATATGACGATATGATATCGGCAACTGACGCTTATGTCCGGTATCAGGAGCAGGCCTCTCTGGTGGGAGAGGGATCCGATTATCTCACGGAACAGGTACGCCTGTACACGGTGGAGATGAACGTGGATTATGTGGAGAACTATTTCAGGGAGGTATATGTCACCAGAAGCAGGGATGCGGCGTTGGAGGAGCTGAGGAGAAATGAGGTGAATGGCAGCGCCCTTGATTTTCTCCAGAGCGCCCTTGACAGTTCCAATAAACTGATGGAGAGGGAAATCTATGCCATGAAGCTGGTTTCTACTGCCAGGGGACAGGACATGTCCGGTTTTTCCGACGTGGAAGGGGTGGATCTGAAGCAGGAGGACGAGGCGCTGAGTCCCGAAGAAATGGTGGAAAAGGCCAAGGAGCTGGTCTTTGGGACTTCCTATCAGGAAACCAAGGGAATGATCGAGAATAATATCTCTTATTTTTTGAGCAGCATAAAGGAGGATATGAGGAGGGATCAACAAGAAAGTGCGGCAGGGCTGAAGCAGGTGATGGCCCGTCAGAATGCGCTTATCAGCATTTTGTTCGTAGAGACCATTCTGACCTTCGTGCTGATATTGTGCCTGATTGTGAAGCCGTTACATATCTATGTTAACAATATTAAGGAGGAGAAGCGGCTGGACATCGTGGGAGCCTATGAATTCAAATATCTGGCGCTGACCTATAATAATATATATGAGCTGAATGCCGCCAATGAGGTAATGCTGCGCAATCAGGCGGAAAACCTTCGCCGTGAGGCGGAGTGCGATCACCTTACGGGCATCGGCAATCGGAGGGCTTTCGATGACTGGAGGACGCTGCTGAAGGCCAAGGGAAGTCCTATGGCGCTTTTGATCGTGGATGTGGATCGGTTCAAGCAAGTGAACGACGGGTATGGTCATGAGATGGGGGATCGTATTCTGAAGAAGGTAGCCTCCTTGTTGGTAGAAGCCTTCCGGGAAACGGATGTCACGGCAAGAATCGGGGGGGATGAGTTTGCGGTGATTGTGGTGGACATCACGGAGGAGATGAAAGAGGTCATTCGGGAGAAGATCGGCAATATAAACAATGTACTGCGGAACCCGGCGGGAGAGCTGCCGCAAGTGTCTCTGAGCGTGGGGGGAGCCTTTTCCGAAAGCGGTTTTGAGGATACCCTCTATAAGAGAGCGGACGAGGCCCTTTATGCGGTAAAAGAGAATGGGCGGTGCGGCTGCAGGTTTTATGGGGAGTGATCCAGATGAGGGAGACGGCGAGCCTCATGCCTTAGGGCGGCAGAGGGATTGCTGAATAAAAAGGATTGGATTCTGAGCCGGAATGCCGGAGATCTTTGAGCGCTGGTTCAGCGCCAGCGCCGCAAAGGTCAGAAAAGCGTTTTTTAGAGCTGAGATATCCAGTCTTGTGAGGTATGTTCTTCTGCGTCAAAAATGGAAGAAGGTATTTCTCTGTTCTTGAAGTAATATTTTCTGTCATGTTCGCTGATTTCCCGCGTGACCCTGCAGGGATTTCCCACGGCCACCACGTTTGCGGGGATGTCCTTTGTTACGATGCGTCCGGCTCCGATGACAGTGTTATCTCCTATGGTGACGCCGGGCAGTGCCATTTTTTCTGATTTTTATTGATTTAAGTATTCTAAAGCTTTTTGATATGCTTCTTGAAGGCGCCGACTGTCATTTCTGTTGAAGTAGAATCAATGTAAGTCTGTTAGATTTCGCCGAAGTAAGTAACCAGCATAGAACCACAACTACCTATTTCCTCAACCACGGCAAGTGGAATGATGCCGCTCTTCAGGATACTTTGAAAAATGCCGTCATACAGGTTATTTATCAGGAAGCGCAACGCTCAGGACAGCTTGTTTTCTGTATTGTGGATGATACGATTGCCTCGCATGCCAGACCTTCGTCACAGGCCGGGCATCCAATTGAAGCAGCGTATTTCATATGGTAAATTTATGCAGAGAATGTTAAAATAGGATGGATGGAGCCGGAACGGTTCGGGGCGGCATGAAGGAAATACAGATGGGGCTGAAAGGTCAGGTGGAGAGAGATATGGTAAGGTATGCATTGATCAGCGATATTCATGGGAATTACAAGGCTTTTGAAGCCTTTCTGGAATACATCGGGAAGCATCCCGTGGACGGCATCATCGGTCTGGGGGATTATGTGACGGACGGACCCTATCCGGAGCGAACCATGGAGCTTTTATATGGAATGAGAGATAGGTACAGCTGCTATATAATCAGAGGAAACCGCGAGGAGTATCTATTGGACAACAAAGGAAACAGAGAGGGTTGGAAGCCGTCATCGGCCAATGGGACGCTGTACTATACTCTGCAGAATATGAGAAAGAAGGACATGGATTTTTTTGCCTCTCTTCCCACAGAGCGGGAGGTGCGTATAGAGGACTGTCCTGCCTTGTATATCTGCCATGGCACTCCCGGCAGGGTGCGGGGAAATGTGCACCGGGAAGAGGGGCTGAAGGAAAGGGTCATGGAAGAGCTGCCCTATGATTATCTGCTGGGAGGGCACAGCCATCATCAGGAAATTTATAGGCAGGAGGGGAAGACTTACGTGAATCCGGGTTCTCTGGGGTTTGCCATGGACGGCATAGGCAGGCATGGGGAGTTCGCGGTGCTGACGGGGGAGAAAAGCGGCTGGGAAACAGAACTGATATCCATCCCCTATGATGTGGAGAGCTATCTGCGGGCATTTTCGGAGAGCGGTGTGGACGAGGTGGGCATGATCCTGAATAAGGCTATTATGAAGAGCCTTGTGACGGGAGTGAATTATTTTTTTGAATCCATCTTGGCCATGGAGGAGGAAGCGAGGAAGGCGGGGGCCGGGTCTATAGCGGAGCTGCCGGAAGAGGCCTGGGAACCGCTGGTGGAGAGATTCGGGCTGTGAGTGGATCAGCCATTGCTTGCGGTGGATAAGCAATAAATAGACTCTCGGAATCCTCATAAGAAATGTCCTATGGAAGGCCGTGCAGAGATTTCGGGAGACTGTTATAGGACAAAGGAGGCAGGCAATTGACATGAAATTTCTGCTGGTGGCAGTGAACGCAAAGTATATACATTCCAATCCGGCAATCTACAGTCTGAGGGCATATGCGGGAGAGAGCCTGCGGCAATATGTAGAGCTGGCGGAGTATACCATCAATCAGGCTTTTGGTGAGATTCTGGCGGATATCTATTGTAGAAAGCCGGATGTGATAGGCTTCTCCTGCTATATCTGGAACTGGCGGCTGGTGCAGGAGCTGCTGGCGGAGATACCCAAGCTGATACCGCAGGTGAAGCTGTGGCTGGGGGGCCCCGAGGTATCATATGACGCAGATGTCATTATGCGGAGGATGCCTTGGCTGGCAGGTATTATGGTAGGAGAGGGAGAGGGGACATTCAGGGAGCTGCTGGAGTATTATGTAAAATGTGAGAGGTCGGAGAGAGAGTCTTTGGAAGCGCAGAGCACTGATATAGGGGAAGTGCTTGGCATGGGTACAGCATCCGGGGAAAAGATTTTTTGGGAAGCGCAGGGAACCGATGCAGGAAAGGAAGCTTGTCCGAACTTATCTAAGGAGGACTCCCCTTCGGAAATGCAGATGAGTGTGCCTTATGAAGAGGGGCTGCGGAGGATCGCCGGCTTGTGTCTGCCCGCAGGTTATACACCCTGCCGTGCGCCCTTGGACATGAACAGTGTTCCTTTTTTGTATGATGACCTGACGGGCTTTGAAAACAAGATACTCTATTATGAAAGCAGCAGAGGATGCCCTTTCCGATGCAGCTACTGTCTTTCCGCCATCGAAAGACAAGTCAGGGTACGTGACATCAGTGTCGTAAAGCAGGAACTCCGGTTTTTCCTTGATCATCGGGTGAAGCAGGTCAAATTTGTGGATAGGACTTTTAACTGTGATCATGACCATGCCATGGCGGTTTGGGGTTATCTTCAGGAACATGACAACGGCGTCACAAACTTTCATTTTGAGATTTCAGCAGATATTTTGCAGGAGGGCGAGATCGCTCTCCTTGGACAGCTCCGCCCCGGACTGGTACAGCTGGAGATAGGTGTCCAGTCTACGAATCCCAAGACTCTGGAGGCCATCAGGCGCAGGTCTGATCAGGAAAGGCTGGCCAAAACGGTGGCGGCAATCCGCAAGGGAAGAAATATCCACCAGCATCTGGATCTGATAGCGGGTCTGCCGTATGAGGATTACGGGAGCTTTGCAAAATCCTTTGATCAGGTGTACCGGATGGGGCCGGATCAGCTGCAGCTTGGTTTTTTGAAGGTGCTGAAGGGCTCCGAAATGTGGGAGAGGGCGGAGGAATATGGGATCCGCTATCTGGAGCAGCCGTCCTATGAGGTGCTTTATACCCGCTGGCTTTCCTATGAGGAGGTGCTGCGGCTGAAGCGGATAGAGGAAATGGTGGAGCTTTACTATAACAGTATGCAGTTTACCCATACCATACCTTTTCTGGAGCGGGCCTTTGCCGGACCATTTGCCATGTATGAGGCACTGGCTTTGTTTTATGAAGAGAGGGGATTTTTTATAGCCAGCCCCGCCAGAGCCTACCGTTACAAGGTGCTGCTGGATTTTGCCATGGAGTGGGATCCGGCCAGAGAGGCGGTTTACAAGGAGCTTTTGACCTACGATATGTATCTGAGGGAAAATCTGAAGAGCAGGCCGGAATTCGCCGTAGAGCGTCTGGGCGTCAGGGAGGCCGTAAAGGAGTTTTATAAGAGGGAGGAACGGCAGCGCAGATACCTGCCGGATTATATGGAATATGACTGGAAGCAGCTCAGTAAAATGACCCATCTGGAGCCCTTTGTCTATCCCGTGTGGGATGTGCGGAGGATGCTGGAGGGGTATGAAGGCTGGAGAGATGCAGGTTTTGGGACGATACCGTCAAAGCCGGGCTTTATTGGGAAGGATCCTGATGAACATCTCATGAATTTTGTACTGTTCGATTACAAAAGACGAAATCATTTGAGTCATGAAGCATCTGTGCAGTGGGTTGCGGGTGTTGATTGCAGGCAGGGTGATTTTGCATAAGCGCTTCAAGGGTCTGCTCATTCATGCCGGCTATTTGTTGCAGGAGAAGGTACTATTTTCATTATCATCTGATGTTAGGCGCTTAATAATGAAATCCTGCGCATTCTGGCAATATTTTGTTTTTGACTTGTCCGGATTAGGAAGGGGGATACATCATGACAAGAGTATATTTTGTGCGTCATGCGCAGCCGGAGCATACGTGGAAGGAAGACAGAACAAGACCATTGACGGAAGAAGGGAAGAGGGATTCCGCGATCGTTTCAGAATTTTTGAAATATAAGAAAATAGATGTATTTTATTGTAGTCCTTACAAGCGAAGCATGGACACTATCGCAGACGCAGCAGCCTTATTCGGAAAAGAAATCATAACGGATGAGAGATTGCGGGAACGTGAGAAAGGCGCGGACGGCAACAGCCATGGTATGTTTCAGAAACGCTGGGCTGATCATGATTATCATGAAGATGGCGGAGAATCCATTGCGATGGTTCAAGAACGCAACATGGCAGTCTTCAGCGAGATCCTATCAGATAATCCGGATAGGGAAATTGTTGTAGGGACTCATGGCACCGCGCTTAGCACGATACTGAATTTTTATGATAACAGCTTTAGCTGCGATGATTTCCTGAGAATTATAGACTGGATGCCATATATTATTGAACTGGACTTTGAAGGCAATAAACTGGTTGGTAAGCAGGAGCATTGTTATATAGAGAAGGAATTCAAAGGGGATCAGCGCGCGGATATGAAGTAGGCATGGATGGTTTGTCAGGAAAATAGGAGGATGTATGGAGCTGAAAAGAACAGAGACAATGAATTTCCGCATCTTTTATGCGGAAGCAGACACAGAAATGATAGAGACAATCAAAGAAAAGATTCAAAATACCTATACAAAGGTACGGCAGGAGTTTTCGATAGCCATGGATGCCGAAAGGTTTGATTTCTTTCTGTGCCCTGATGTGGACAGTTTTATAGAGTATACCGGGAAATCTAAAGAGGCCTATCAGGACTGGATGGTCGGGAATGCAGATTATAATAAGAAGAGGCTGTGTATTTTATCCCCAAGAGTGGTTCATGACAGAAGCTACGAAGATATGATGAAGGTTATAGTACACGAGATTGTACATATCGCAATGGATTCGCTTGCGGATGCAGATGAAGTGGAGGCGTGGATTGCGGAAGGGATTGCGATTTTCTACGCCGGACAGTTAAAGATGGAGTATATCAGGGAAACTGATTTCCCAAAGCTGGACAAACTGATTGGGTACGAGGATTTTGCGGATAATGGAGGTTATGGTTATGCTGGGATTTATGTTTGGTATTTTATAGGAAGGTTTGGATTTGATATTTTTAAAAGGGTTTATATGGGACTGGAGCAGGCCGGGAAATATCTGTATCCTGAATTTGAGGAAGAGGCGGTGTGGGCATTCCTGAAGCGCGGGCAGTATGGAGGGGAAAACTGTCTTCAGAACCGCGGGATATCTGGCTCATAGACTTCAGGCGCTCCGGGCAGAGCGGCAGCCCTGCCCGGATATCGCCCTATCGGCATTTCTCTATTGCTTCAAGCTTTCGCCCAAAATGCTTCCCCGGCTCGTCGTCCCGATTATTTCTTTTCCAGAATCTTTACCGCAGTGCCATAGGCGATCACTTCCGCAGCGCCGGACATGACGGAAGAGGTTCCGTACCGGACATTGATCACTGCATCTGCTCCAAGGGCCTCCGCCTCGTCCACCATGCGCTTGACAGCAATCTGCCTTGCCTCGTTCAGCATCTCAGTGTACCCCGTCAGCTCGCCGCCCACCAGCGTTTTCATGGATGCCATAAAATCCTTGCCGATATTCTTGGAATGTACCACGGTGCCCTTTACTATATCCAGCACCTCAATGTCTTTTCCCGGGATGTAATCAATATTTAGCAGCTTCATCCATTTCTCCTCCTTCTATTTTTGCAGTTATCCTACACCTTCCACAAGGGTGAAGGTCAAGAGGTTTTTGGAAATTATTTTGGCAATCATCAGTCATCCATGTCCTCGAACGCGGCAAGCCCTGTCTTTGCGTCTGCTTTGCTGTCGCCGTGGCGGACAAAGCACATGGTGACAAAGCTGAGGATCACGAAAAGAGCGGCGTAGGGGAAGAGAATCTGGTAGCTGATACTCTTCATCAGGGAGCCTGCCAGCACGGGCGTGATGACCTGCGCCAGCATGGAGGCGGTATAGTAGTAACCCGTGAATTTGCCCACGTCGCTGCCCCGGCACATTTCTACCACCATAGGCAGGGAATTTACATTAATGGCTGCCCATGCTAAGCCCACCAGAGCGAAGGCCACATACATGACAGGATTGATGGAAGAGAAAAGCGTGGTTAAGAGATATCCGGAAATAAAGCAGGTGGCCAATAGGATGATGCCGGCATGAATGGTCTTTTTCCGGCCGATCTTGGAGGCGGCGACGCCTATGGGGATATAGGAGACGATAGCGCCGGCGGTAGCCACCAGCAGACAGGTGGACGCTCCGCCCAGCCCCTCGCCCATGACCTCCGAGATATAGGTGGTGAACCATGTGGTGACGCCGTTATATCCGATGTACCACAGCGAGATGGATGCCAGCAGGAATCCAAGGCTCCGCTTCACCGGGGCAGGCAGGACTTCACTGCCGCTGCCGTCATCCTCCGCAAGGTTCCATTCGGGATGCATACGTTCCAGCTCCTGATTCTCCGCTGCCAGCCGGGGTTCCCGGATGGTCAGCAGCAGCACGGCCACGGCAGCCGCCATCACCAGAGAGACTATGATGAACAGAGGCTGATAATTCACATGGGTGAGATCCGCAACCTTGGAGGTGGGATATAGTACGGCGGCTACTGCCAGATAGAGCACGCCGCCCACTGCCCCCATGAGATTGATGATGGCGTTGGCCTTGCTGCGCAGAGGCTTTGCGGTGACATCGGGCATCAGGGCTACAGCCGGGGAACGATAGGTTCCCATGGCGACCAGAAGGAGCCCCAGCACTACCACAAAGGCCGCCAGCTTAAAGGGCGCGGCTTCCCGGGAGTAACTGTTGTCCAGCACGGGCAGCAGGTTCATCAGGATTACTGCCCCCGCCGTGCCGGCCAGAATGTAGGGAGTACGGCGGCCCAGCTTTGAGCTGGTTCTGTCGGACAGGCCTCCGAAGAGAGGCAGCAGGAACAAGGCCAGAATGTTGTCCGCGGCCATGATGATTCCGGCCAGAGATTCGTCCATGCCGAAGGTTTCCCGCAGGATCAGCGGCACCACGCTGTCATACATCTGCCAGAAGGAGCAGATAGACAGGAATGCCAGTCCTACGAGGATGGTTCGTTTGCTGTTCAGCTTCAGTTTGTTCATTTTTGTACCCTCCTGCCCGCAGCGGCGGGCGCTGATTGGCAGTATGAAAGCGCACTTCTTTCAAACTGTGTCCTTCTTTTCCGGGTGCGCCCATGTGGAAATAAGACATGGGGAGGTCTTGCTTTTAGTTTATATGACGGGACGCCGGAAAGCAATATGATTCTGAAAGTATTTTACGGTAATTTTGAATTTTCTGAAAAGACTGCGCAGCTGACCGTTTGGATATCTGGTCACCGCAGTGAGACAAAAGGACGGGGAGTGCCGTATCCTGCGGAGGTTCGGGTATGAGGATTTTAAAGGGAGGCTTTAGCGCATAAATACGGAGCCCCGTCACGGTCACAGTGACGGGGCTCCTGTTCAAAAAGATTGAAAAAGGAAAACATGAAAGAGAAAAAAAGGTATATGGTTAAACTGCAAAAGCAGTGATGCTGTTAGGCGAAGCTGACCGAACCCCAACATCGCTTGTCAAAATCCAACAGCCTCTTTGTTTATGAATCTATCATAACCTGAAAATGTGTCTAAAGTTTGACTTTGGGCTTAAGGAATTATGAAATCTCTTAAAAAATCTTCAGAATGGACTGTCCTCAATGTCTCTCCGCCAGATAGAGTCCTATGCGGTTTTCGATGACATCGATCACTTCTCCTATACTCTTGCCCCCGCTGAAATAATCCTCTGCCTCCTGACAGATGATGTCAAGAACCGGGGCGCACCGGATTGGAAAGGCCCTGATATTTTCCAGCGCGTCCAGATATTCTTCTGTCCGCTCTTCTGTCATATCTGCTGGGGTATAGGTTTTCTGATCCTTCACCAGCTCGCCGCGGTCTATGTAGGAGACGTTTATGGTAATGCCGTTCTCGTCTGCCTCCGTGCGCGCGGCCTGCTGCGCTGTCCAGTCCTTCAGAAGGCTTCTTTTTACCGGGAATGAGGATGTCTTTGACTGGGCGTCATCGCTCAATAGGAAGCGCAGGAATTCCCATGCGCCCCGGCCTGCCTTGGAAGAGCTGCTGATGGCCAGCGTGCCTTCGGAGGTCACCGTCCCCCGGCACCTGTCTTCAAAGAGGACGCCGCACACCACCCGCCCCTGGCCGGCCAGCTCCGCGGCGCTGTCATACTGGCAGATGTCCGCCAGCCTTGTGGAACGAATCAGATTGTGGTGATTGTACCTTTCATCATAGCCGTATTTTTTTGACACCTCCAGCAGCTTCTCCAGCAGCCCTCCGCTGAGGTCACAGCTGCCCTGCTCCCAGTCCAGCATCCCGAACAAGTCACCGGATCCCTGCAGGAACCACCGCAGGATGATTTCCGGGCTGTCAAAGGCATAAAGAGCGCCGCCTTCCTCCCATGCCAGCAGAGCGGACACCAGCGTCTCTATGTCAGGCTCCTTGTCCCCGCCCAGAACCTCTGCGTCAATGGTATAGAGCAGGGGGTATCTGGACTCTGCAGTGATGCCGAATATGCGGGAATCCTCCCTCCATACATCAAAGACCAGAGGAAGAAAGTCGTCCTCATGAAGCCCTGTCTCGTCCATGAGGGGTTTCAGATCCAGCAGGGCCCCTTTGTCAATCATGCCGCCCAGATAGTCGTCCATGAAATTCCCGTAAAGCATATCCGGGCCGCCTCCGGAGGCAAGCTGTATGCTGGTCAGCCGGGCGTATTCTTCCAGATCCACAGCATTTGAGGAGGCGTATTCCTCCAGCACTACCTGCCATTCGCTATTGCTTCGGTTGAACCGCGCGGCCTGCCGCTTCATCCAGTCGGTAAATGAAGAGCCACGTATCGTCACGAGATTTCTGTCGGATTCCGAAAGGTGCAGCCGCTCAGCGACTCCAAGAGTAAGGCTATCAGAATACATGGAAGTCGTATCCCATAGAACCATGAAATCTCCGTCGTTAAGAGAGCGCAGGGCGGCGCTATGCCATTCCGTCAGGGCAGTCATGTCTATGGAGCTGTCCCCGGAGCTATAGGTGGTTCCGGCGAAGGGAAGCACTTCGGACAGCTGTCCGTCGGAAAGGCTCAGCTCATAGATTCCCGGGGATATCAGCAGATAGATGCGTCCGTCATCACTTGTTCCGTAAATGGTCTTCATGTTATAGGTGTAGGGATAGGTGTCAGAACCGGGAGACTTAACAATTATTCCTTCTTCGTCTATCTCGCCGGTGTCAGGGTCGAATTCGGATATCCTTTTCACCTTCTGCACAGAATCATCCACTACCAGATACATACGTCCGTCCGGCAGCTGGATAATGTCTGCTACCGTGACTTGTGAATCAAGGAGAACATCATAAAGGACTTCTCCGGAGGAATTCAGCTTCATGAAGGAATACACACCATCGTTGCCTTCCATAAATTCCCACCAGCAGTAGCAGCCCCCGTTTTCGTCCGCATACCAGCCGCTGTCAATGTAGTCCATCATGCGGTTTGCGGAAAAAGCGTTTTCGCTAGAGGAAAATCCGATGAAAAGGGGTTCATGAGGATCGTTTTTGGGCAGTTCTTCCACCAGAAGCTCCCTGCTTCCGTCTGCCTTGTACATATAGATATTTGCGGTTACGGTATCCATCACGCCAGAGTCGTCAGGTGTCAGGTGGGTCATAGGGAAGCCCTGTACGGACAGAGGGTTTCCCTCTTCGTCCAGTATCTCCATCCACAACTGGACCGGTTCCCCGCGGTAAAACTGAGTCCCCAGAAATTCAAGGAATCCGGTTTCCTCCTGCATATCAAATCGGAAAAGCTCTTCCGCACTGGAAACGATATCCAACGACGAGGCCGCAGAATTAATCTCCAGCGTCTTGGTCTCCGAGGGTATTTCCGCTTGTATACTATTCTGGGTTTCGGGTTCCGGCTTCTTGCCGCAGGAGAGGAGGGAAATGGAGCAAAAGGAGAAGAGAAGGAAGGTGGATATTTTCTTCAGGAGATTTTTCATGGGACAGATACCTTTCGTGAAATTATTTTGGAGATATTTTTGTGCGTTTTTGCGTATTATAATCTGCCGCAGGGCATTCAGGCTTTGCGGCAGGAATGAACGGTGATTGGATTAAAAAGGGGAGCAGATCCAATCGATGATTTTAAAAACAGAAACTTACATTTTGATATTGCTTAAAGTTTTGGATCCGTCGGACTGTCGCTTAATGTAGTGTCTGAATAGCCGCATACACAATACAATTCATGCATATACAAGCCGTTATGGAGATCCTCTATCATCTGAGAAGATGTCCATGAATGGGTTACAAGAGGACCCATTTGTAAGGCGATAAAAACGCAATAACCACAAACGGGATAATTATCACATACTTCGACGATTTCCGTTTTTTCCATGTGTCCGTTACCGTATACTTCGTACCCGCGGGGTCTGGACTCTCTATGCGTTTTTGTATGACTGCATATGATATCGTTGGCCGCCGCCTTTGTCGGCAATGAACAGCACAGTGTCATGCAGATGCACATTGCACAAGATAAAAACAAGGTAATTTTATTTTTTGTGTTTCTCATTTCCTATTCCCCTTTCGTAAAAGTGATTCATCGTAATTGAACCTATCCCCTTTTACCACATGATAACATACAACAAGAAAAAAGTCAAGAAAAAAGTAGTCGAAAATCGATAGCAATGACATCTACTCGTTTTGCAGGCATCTTGCCTGCAGCCTGCAGGAGGCCGAGGACTTGTATCAAGATATCTTTCTGAAAGCTCTGGAGCTGGAGGAGAGGATAGATTATGATAATAATCTCAAGAGCTGGCTGCTATCCGTGGCCCTGCGCACCTGGAAGAACCGAAAAAGGAAGTATGCGTGGCGGAGGCGGATCGCGGACATACAGCCTATAATGGAAAGGAAATCTGACAAGCTGGATGTTCTGTTGAGAAGTGCCCTTACTCCGGCGGAGGAGCCGGGGATCCGGCTGAATCAGAAGTATGAAAGCGCACTTCTTTCAAACTGTATCCTTCTTGAAAGTATTTTACGATGACTGTGAATTTTCTGAAAAGACTGCACAGCTGACCGTTGTAATATCGGCAATCATTCGTTATACTGGATAGGGTTGAATATAAAGTTTCGGGACGGGACTATAGAGACAGTACCGGAATGGAAGGAGATCGCTATGCTGTTTTCAGAATTGCCGACCCCATGCTATGTGGTGGATGAGGGCTTAATCGAAAGAAATCTGGAGGCGCTTAAAGGGATCATGGACCGGACGGGAGCGAGGATCCTGCTCGCCCAGAAAGCGTTTTCCATGTATACCCTATATCCCAAGATCGGGGAATATCTTCAGGGCGCTACTGCCAGCGGGCTTTACGAGGCCAGACTGTGTGCCGAGGAGATGGTAGGGCCTCTGGCCGAGCGGGGCAGGAGACTGGAGAATCATATTTTTTCCCCGGCATATAGCAGGGACGACTTTGAAGAGATACTGACATATTGTGACCATATCGTCTTTAATTCATGGAAGCAGGTGGAGAGATTCGGCCGCCGGGCTGCAGAGGCGGGGAAGAGCATCGGCCTGCGCATCAATCCGGAATGCTCCACACAAGAGGGCCATGAAATCTATGACCCGTGTGCGCCGGGATCCCGGTTAGGGGTAACGAAGGAGAATTTCGAGGCAGGGCTGACACAGGCCGGTATATCTCTGCTGGACGGGCTACATTTCCACACCCTCTGCGAGCAGGATTCCGATGCGCTGGAAAAGACGCTGGATGCGGTGGAGGAGAAATTCGGCAGGTATCTCCATGGGATGAAGTGGATCAATTTCGGCGGCGGACACCATATTACCCGCAGGGATTATGATATACCCAGACTGGAGCGCTGCATCAGGAGAATGCAGGACAGGTACGGCCTGACGGTGTATCTGGAGCCGGGGGAGGCGGTGGCGCTGAATGCGGGATATCTGGTCACTGCGGTGCTGGAGATTCTGCGCAACGGGACGGACATCGCCATTCTGGATACTTCTGCCGCCTGCCATATGCCGGATGTGCTGGAGATGCCCTATAGGCCGCCCCTGCAGGAGAGCGGCCTGCCCGGGAAAAAGCCGTACACTTACCGGCTTGGAGGCCCCACCTGTCTGGCCGGGGATATCATAGGGGATTACTCCTTCGACACGCCTCTGGAGGAAGGAGACAGGCTTGTGTTTGAGGATATGGCGATCTATTCCATGGTAAAAAACAATACCTTCAACGGAATGCCCCTTCCTGCCATCGCGGTGAGACAAAATGACGGGGAGTGCCGTATCCTGCGGAGGTTCGGGTATGAGGATTTTAAAGGGAGGCTTTAGCGCATAAATACGGAGCCCCGTCACGGTCACAGTGACGGGGCTCCTGTTCAAAAAGATTGAAAAAGGAAAACATGAAAGAGAAAAAAAGGTATATGGTTAAACTGCAAAAGCAGTGATGCTGTTAGGCGAAGCTGACCGAACCCCAACATCGCTTGTCAAAATCCAACAGCCTCTTTGTTTATGAATCTATCATAACCTGAA
Organism: uncultured Acetatifactor sp.; assembly: GCA_964018205.1. Classification (GTDB taxonomy): domain Bacteria; phylum Bacillota; class Clostridia; order Lachnospirales; family Lachnospiraceae; genus Acetatifactor. The sequence continues at coordinate 34,064 of CAXHOW010000025.1, forward strand.
AATGTGTCTAAAGTTTGACTTTGGGCTTAAGGAATTATGAAATCTCTTAAAAAATCTTCAGAGATGTCAAGAACCGGGGCGCACCGGATCGGAAAGGCCCTGATATTTTCCAGTGCGTCCAGATATTCTTCTGTCCGCTTTTCTGTCATATCCGCCGGGGTATAGGTTTTCTGATCCTTCAGAAGGCTTCTTTTTACCGGGAATGAGGATGTCTTTGGCTGGGGGTTCCATATAGTTTCTCATAATACTATAAAACCTTTCAAAAATCATTATAATATACAAGAAAGGGCATCTGCTCTTTATAGGATTCCTGAAAAAATAAAAAATCATTCAAAAACATGAATCCCGTACAAAGTTATTACAATGTCTCAATGAAGGGCAAAAAAATTGCCGCTTCGATAGACGTCTTGAAAAGTGGGGAAAGGAATGGATAAGCGAGAACTGGAAGCATGCATAAGCGAGTACGGCAGGGATATCTACTCGTTTTGCAGGCATCTTGCCTGCAGCCTGCAGGAGGCCGAGGACTTGTATCAGGATACCTTTCTGAAAGCTCTGGAGCTGGAGGAGAGAATAGATTATGATAATAATCCCAAGAGCTGGCTGCTATCTGTGGCCCTGCGCATCTGGAAGAACCGAAAAAGGAAATATGCGTGGCGGAGGCGGATCGCGGACATACAGCCTATGATAGAGGAAAAGGACATAGGGGAGCGGGATATTCCGGGGACTTCGGAACTGTCCCCGGAGGAACGGATCCTAGGTCAGGAGGAAAGGTATGCCGTGAGGCAGGCCGTGGACAGGCTGCCCCAAAGGCTGAGGACGGTAGTGCTGCTTTATTATATGGAGGAGCAGTCCACGGAGCAGGTTGCCCGGATCATGCGGATCCCGGTGGGAACCGTGCTGAGCAGGCTGTATAAGGCGAGGAAAACCCTGAAAAAAGAATTGGAGAGTGATTTATATGGAAAGGAAATCTGACAAGCTGGATGTTCTGTTAAGAAGTGCCCTTACTCCGGCGGAGGAGCCGGGGATCCGGCTGAATCAAAAAATTCTGAATGCCGCGGCAGGCAGGGAAGGAAACTGTCAGGAACCATCTGGTCTTTTGGAAGTATGGGGCCAGAAGAGCAGGAAACAGCGGAAGAGGCAAGGACAGCTTTGCCTATGCGGAAGGAAAAGAGAGGACATGGAAAGGATGGAAGCAGAGGAGGGCTTGTATATGGAAAAGAGGAAAATGAGAAGGATGCCCGCTATTGCGCTTACGGCGGCGATACTGATAGGGGCCGGATCCCTTACTGCCTATGGGGCATATCGATATCTGACGCTGAGCGGAGCGGTGGAGGAGCTGGGGGACAAAGCGCTGGCAGAGGCATTCTCAGGAGAATACGCCACCGTAATTAATGAAACCCAGAGCTATGGGGGATATGATGTTACGCTGATGGGCATTGCCTCCGGGGAGAACCTGTCAGAGTGGGTCCGCGTCAGTAACGGCATGGTACAGTCGGACAGAACCTATGCCATGGTGGCCATTGCCCGTTCCGACGGTTCACCCATGCCGGATTTTGGGGAACTTGAGAATGGGGATATGGGAAGAGATTTTTTTGTATCACCGCTGATACAGGGGTATGACCCGGCCTTCTGCAATATCATGACCATGAGGGGTAATTATTCCGAGATGCTGTCGGAAGGCGTGGTATACCGGCTTGTGGAATGCGGCAATGTGGAGGTTTTTGCGGATCGGGAGCTGTATCTCTGTATTCTGGGCGGCACTTCTTTTTACGACAGAGCTGCGTATCTTTATAACGAGGAGACCGGTGCAATTTCCAGAAACGAAGCTTATGATGGCTTGAACGCTCTTTTCAGTCTCCCCATAGATGCATCCAAGGCGGACGCAGGAAAGGCAGAAGCGTTAATTGAGGGGCTTGGCATGGGAGCGGGAACAGCTGGCCGGCCGGAAGATGTGATGAAGGCAGAACTAGGAGACGACTTTGCCATAAAGACTGAAGAAGGCAACGAGAAGGGAGCCGAGGCGGCGGAATATGCCCTTACATTTGTGGGAAATCCCTATGTGTGGGGCGGAGAAAGTCTTACGGAGGGCTGTGACAGCTCCGGCTTTACCAAGGGTGTGTATGAGCATTTCGGCGTAAGTCTGCCTCATGCCGCTTCTGAGCAGAGGGATTACGGTGAGGAAGTGGAAGGGCCGGATGCGGCCAGACCGGGGGATCTGTTCTTTTATGACGAGCCCTCCCACGTGGCGGTCTATATCGGCGACAATAAGATCGTCCATGCGGACACGCAGTACGGCATATGTGTCTCAGAGGCGGACTACGATGAAATTGCGGCAATCAGGAGAATCTTCTGAGGACGTAGCAGACAGTTCCCGCAGCCTGTGGTCAGGAGATAAGCGGCAGGATCCGGGGGCCTGAGGAACGGAATGCCGCAGGAGAGAATATGGGCCGTAGGATGTCTGGGAGATATGCCGGCTGGTAGGAAAATCATCGAGTTTTGTCAAGCGCCCCGCAGCAGGCTGTTCTACAGCCTGCTTGGCGTTGTTCTATGTCTCTTTCCGTCATGCGCATCTGGCCGTCGCGCTTTTTGCTTATGTATTGACATTCTGAACCGAGTTTGTCAATAGTGAATCAAGGGAAGCGGGCCGACAGGGATCGCTGTGGATATTTTGCCGTAAAAAGGCTTGTCAACCCATGTCAAATAGATATAATGTTAAGTATATTGTTTCAGGCCCATGGTCTGGGGAGGAGAGGCTGCGTGAAGATCATCAAGGATTCCACGCCGTCTGCGGACGGCTTTCATATGCCCGGGGAGTTTGAGGCCCATGAGGGCTGTATCATGATATTCCCGGAACGCGCGGATTCATGGCAGTACGGAGGCTATGCCGCCAGAAATGCCTTTGTGGAGGTGGCGGAGGCCATAGCAAGATCCGAGAAGGTGACGGTATGCGCCGGCGGGGCGCAGTATGACAATGCCAGAGCGATGCTGCCCGCCCATATCCGGGTGGTGGAGATGTCCAGTAATGATGCGTGGGCAAGAGACTACGCCCCTACGTTTGTGAGGAATGACGCAGGGGAGATCCGGGGCATCGACTGGGGCTTCAACGCGTGGGGCGGCCTCCATGACGGTCTGTATTTTCCGTGGGATAAGGACAGCCGGATGGCAAGGAAGCTCTGTGACCTTCTGGAAAAGGATGTTTATAATAAGAGGGATTTCATTCTGGAGGGCGGCTCTATCCATGTGGACGGGGAGGGAACCTGCATGGTGACGGAGAGCTGTCTTTTGAGCAGTGGCAGGAACCCGGGGCTGACGAGGGAAGAGATCGAGGAGACTCTGCGGGACTATCTTGGGGTGTCCGCAGTGCTGTGGCTGCCCTGCGGAATCTACAATGACGAGACCAACGGGCATATAGACAATATCTGTGCCTTCACGGCGCCGGGAGAGGTGGTGCTGGCGTGGACAGAGGATGAGGGAGATGTGCAGTATGCCATGTCAAAGGCCTGCCTTGATTATCTGGAGGGGGCTGTGGATGCAAAGGGGAGGCGGCTCAAGGTGCATAGGCTGCCCCTGCCGGAGCCGGTGACCGTCACGGAGGAGGAATGCAGGGGGCTGGATGCCTGCTGGGATGAGCCTGCCCGTATTCCGGGGGAGAGGCTGGCGGCTTCTTATGTGAATTTCTATATTGCCAATAAGAGTATCGTGATGCCGGGATTCGGAGATCCGGCGGATGAGAGGGCAAAGGCGGTACTGCAAGGGCTGTTTCCTGACAGGGAAGTTGTGCAGATTTATGCGAGGGATATTCTGATCGGCGGGGGGAATATTCATTGTATTACGCAGCAGATTCCGGGGTGAAGGGGACGGCACGGTGCACCAGAGTGCCTGATCGCGGAGAGCGGCAAGAAACATTCCCGCAGCAAGGTACGGGAGTAAATGCTTTTTTGGCAGCAGGAATTGGAAAAGCGGGGGAATGGTATGGCGGGATGAGAAGGTGAAAATGGGGAAAGTGCCGGAGACAGATTATGGAAGGCGGGAGCTGAAATGAAGGTGGAGAATAAAATGAAGAACGGGATGGTGACTGTGGCGGCGGTGCAGATGCGGTGCACCCGGTCCAGAGAGGAGAATCTGGATGCGGCGGAGAGGCTGGTGAGGGAAGCGGCAGCAAAGGGCGGGCAGATCATTCTGCTGCCGGAGCTGTTTGAAACAAGGTATTTTTGTCAGGAGAGGAATTATGATTCCTACAAGCTTGCCATGACGCTGAAGGAGAATCCGGCGGTGCGGCACTTTAGCCAGATGGCGGAGGAGCTTAAGGTAGTGCTGCCTGTCAGCTTTTTTGAGCGGGAGGGGAATGTGACCTATAATTCCGTGGCGGTGATCGATGCGGACGGTCAGGTCTTGGGGGTGTACCGCAAGACCCATATTCCGGATGACCATTTCTATCAGGAGAAATTTTATTTCACACCGGGGAATACCGGTTTTAAGGTATGGGATACGGCATATGCAAAGGTAGGTGTGGGCATCTGCTGGGATCAATGGTTTCCGGAGAGCGCAAGGTGCATGGCGCTGATGGGGGCGGAGCTTCTGTTTTATCCTACGGCCATCGGCTCCGAGCCCATCATCGAATGTGACAGTATGCCTCACTGGCGCCGCTGTATGCAGGGACATGCCGCCGCCAATGTAGTGCCTGTCATAGCAGCAAACCGTATCGGTGAGGAGCGGGTGGAACCCTGCCATGAGAACAATTTCCAGACATCCGCCCTGACCTTTTACGGTTCATCCTTTATCACAGATGAGACGGGAGAGCTTCTGGAGGACGGGGGCAGGGAGTCAGAAGGGATGCTGCTGCATACCTTTGATCTGGAGGCTATAGAGGAAATGCGCTTCAGCTGGGGGCTGTTCCGGGACAGGCGGCCCGAGATGTACGGCAGTATATGCCGATAAAATGTAAGGGGATATCGGGCAGGGTAATGATTTGCGGCAGGATTACGTAGAAAAGGATTTTTATGATAAGATTTGAGGGCAGACATTGATATAAGAGACGGCTGTGAAGTGGAGGGGAGTATGTCTAAAGGAAAAAACATAGGGAAATTGAAAAATATTGTTGTGGAGACCGGCACGGCACTAAGGGGAATGAAACAATATCTGCCTGTATTTGCAGGCAGCCTTGTTTTTTCAGCAGTGATATATCATTTGCTGATGTCTCATCAGCTGGTTAATTCTAATGACGGCATATGGGAATACAGTTATTATAAGGCGGGCAAATGGTCATTGTCGTTGGGCAGGTGGTTCTGGCTGTATCTGGACAGACTGCGTTTCGGCATCAGCACAGATCCGCTGACATCAATGATTACATTGTCCTTGTATTCCGCTGGGCTTATGTTTGTGCTGGATATATTCGAGATGGGGAAACGAAAGACGGGATATCTTGCAGCCATGCTGTTTCTTGCCAGTGTGGCAGTGAGCAGTTCATTGACGTATCGATTCATGTCGCCTACCTTTGGGCTGGCATTTCTGTTGAGCGTGCTGGCAGCGTGGGGGTTAGTGAGGCTGAAGAATGATGTTCTGGCTGTTTTTTGCGGGGGTATCCTGATCGCGCTGTCTATGGGGCTTTATCAGGCTTATCTGGGGTGTACCTGCATTGTGCTCCTTGGGTACTTCATTGTATCGCTGTGTTTTAAAAATGTAGATTTGAAGAATATTCTTGCCAGTATGGCAAAGGCGGCAGGGGCAGGGGCTCTGGGAGGCGTTTTGTATGTGGCTGTGCTGAAGGCACATCTGGCATTCTTCCATATGCAGATGTCTGACTATAATGGCGGGAACTTATATTCTCTGAGCAATACTATCAGGAATCTGCCGTACAGCATTGTCAGGGCATATAGGGAATTTTTCAGGTATTTCGGAGGAGAGAGTTATATTCTCAGTGCATTTCGGGAGATTCCTCTTTTATTGATTTTTCTTGCATTATCAGTAGTATTTTTGATAAACGGCCTGATCAGACTTTTCAGGACAGACAAGATAAAGATGGTGCTTTATCTGATTCTCGTGATGATGATCCCCCTTGCTTGTAATATCGTACTGCTGATAGCCACAGCAGCGGAAGTGAGTGTTCTGATGACACCTGCATTGGTGCTCTGCATATCGGTGCTGCTGTGCGTCATAGTTAAGGCGGAGGCTTCAGGTGTTTTTTTCCAATGGATTCGCAGATTGCTTTTGTTGCTGCTGGCAGTCACATTATATGGAAGTGTATATCAGGTGCAGATAGACCAGCATGCGCTGCTGGAAGGTCAGAGGGCGGCATCTACAATGGCGGGAGAGATTTTGCATTGCATGGAGGAAGAGGGGTATCTGGATCCGGAGCTGGCATATTGTGTGGTGGGGGTAGCAGGCTATAACGATTTGTATGCGGTATCCAGAGTATATGAGAGATCCAATATGTATGCCCATTTTGGCAGCTGGTATAAGGATCCGTCCTGCACGAGGCGCTCGTGGCAGGGGATTTTCTCTTATTTATGCGGTGTGAACCTGACAATGTGCTCTTCCGGGGATTACAGTCGTCTTTATGAGGAGGAGGACGTGCGTAATATGCCCGTATACCCGGAAGAGGGATTCATTGCTCGGATAGGAGATATTGTGGTGGTAAAGGTGTCTGATTATTGATCCACCAGCTTTGCGTTGGGGTAGATCCGTTCCATCCGCTCGTCCGTGAAACGGGAATCCAGAAAGCGCTCGATGGCAGTTTCTGCCGCGGCGCTCTGGGGAGACGTGTGCCGCTCCGTATACCGGGCCAGTGCCAGAGAGGATAGGATCATATTGAAGATCATGAACACGATCATAATGTTGCACAATAATTTTCCTGTTCGCAGTGGAAGCTTTTCAATGAGCCGGGACAGTCTGGGATAAATTATCTTCAGCCACACCACGGCGGCGATTCCCCAAAAGAAGCAGTAGAGCAGGTTGATGCGCCCGCCCAGATTAAAGGCAAAATCGCTGTAGTCCCAGAACACTGTGCCAAATACAAGCTCCGTAAAGACACTGCAGACATACTCATAGACACCTCCGAGCAGGGTGCCTGCCACAAATATGTAACGGTCGCTCTTGTTGCGGTAGCGGTAGAGGAAGAGGGTCAGCAGCGCGCAGGCCAGCCCCCAGACGATGCTGAAGGGGCCGTAGACCACGCTGCTCCGGCTCATCAGGATGCCTGTGGTCAGGAGGCAGAAAATGGTTTCCGTGATATCCCCCAGAAATGCCCCGATAAAGAACAGGGACACCAGCTTGTAAAAGCTGCAGCCCTCCGCAAAGATCTTGGTTTTGGCAGTGGATTTCTGGGACTGGGCCTTCAGATCTGCTGCGATTTCCTCCTTGCTGATGGAGGGAAAGGACTTCTGCATACGTCTCTGTATGCTGCCGGTAAGCTTGTTTTCCAGCAGCTTGGAGGTCTGCTGCATTCCGGCGGACAGCCGGTCCAGACGCCGAGCCGTAATCTTCATGTTCAATACGGCCATAGCGGTGGTGATGAAGTCCAGAAGCAGCAAAACGGCGGCAGCCCATTGTACCGCCAGAGACACGGGGCCGGGGACCATCCGAAGGAAGCCGCACAGCAGAGGATTGGTCACAAGCATGGTCAGTATTGCCAGAGCGCCCCAGAGCAGGGCATAGCGGGCACAGACATAACCGCCCAGATTATATTTGATGCCAGAATAATCCCACAGCTTCCTATGAAAGATTTTTTCCATAAGCATACCGGCGGAGTATTCCAGTATAGTAGCCAGCAGCATACCGCCCAGAAAGAGAAAGAAGGGGTTTTCCGTCAGCTCTGGCAGGAAAATACAGAACAATGCGGAGCCGAAGCCGTAGATGGGGCAGATGGGGCTGTTCACAAAGCCCCGGTTCACGAACTGTCTGCGCCGGATGGCAGCGTAGCACACTTCTATGCACCAGCCCGCAAAGGAGTAGATGAAGAACAGCCAGATGATATCGGATAAAGAGTAGGTCATGGGTCAGGGTCCTCCGTTTTATAAAGTCAGATACCGATGTGTTTTAAATAGGGTTAATTCCTGATATAGCTGTCAGGAATCAGCATAACATAGAAATGTTTTTTTGTCATCTGTTACTTGACACAACCTGACACAGAGCGGAAGTTGACAATGGGGCATCTGAGGGTGTACGATAGTTGTGGCCTGATAATATGTTTTTTGGATTTGTGGGACAGAAGGCAGAAAGCAAGGGAGGGCAAGGCTATGGCCACATTATCATTGAAGGTGCTGGATAAGTACGATAATACGATCTGTGTCAGGAGCGGGGAAAATTTTGTGGATCTGGTGTGTATGCGCACCTACGAGGAGGGAGACAAAATCGAACTGGCTGTATCCGAGAGGAACTGCTACATAAACTGGCAGGTGGATGATGCTCTGGGGCAGGCGTTTGTGTATGTGACGGACAATGTGTCATATGATATCCCTTTCGGGGAAAAGAAAATTTCCTATTCGCCAAAAGCGTTTTCCGGGGACAGACATTATATCTGGGCGGAGCTTGCCGATAGGGAGGAGATAGGGATGTACCGCAACCTTGCGCTGAACCCTGCGGATCAGCATAAGGATGTGCCATGCTATCCCCATGCGACGGCAAATGTGGAGACCAGAGGAGAGGCCGTGTTTGCGGCCAAGAATGCCATAGACGGCGTGCGGGCAAACCTGTCCCATGGACAGTGGCCCTATCAGTCATGGGGCATCAACCGTCAGGACGATGCAGCAATGAAGGTGGATTTCGGCAGAAGGATCAGGACAGACAAGGTGGTGCTGTATACACGCAGCGATTTTCCTCATGATAACTGGTGGATCAGGGTGACGCTGCGGTTCTCTGACGGCAGCGAAGCGGACTTCCCGCTGGAGAAGTCCAGAGAAGGCCATGTGCTGACCTTCCCAGAGAAGGAAGTCACATGGATCGAGCTGTGCAATCTGATCAAGGCGGAGGATCCGTCTCCCTTTCCGGCACTGAGCCAGATCGAGGTATATGGAAGGAATGTGCAGGTGTAGGAGAATGTAAAAGGATATGAAGCAGTCTTGGAGAGAAAGTGCCCGGAATGGCGATATTTTCCAGAGGGGCGCTGGGGCAGAGAGACGGAATTTAAAAGAGAGGTATATATTATGGGAATTACATTTGACGGCTATCCGGAGATCAGTAAAGAAGAGATTAAGGATGCACTGGATTTCAGCTGCAGGCAGATTCTGCATGTACTGCCGGAATTTACGGACAAGTTCCAGAATGCTTACAGCGTGGACGGATTTTATCCTCAGGCAGAGAACAGGGACTGGACCTGCGGGTTCTGGACGGGGGAGATATGGCTTGCCTATGAGCACTGCGGAGACGAGAGGCTGAGGCAGGCGGCAGAGGTTCAGGTGCGTGATTTCCTGAACCGGATCGACAACAAGATTTCCGTGGATCATCATGACATGGGATTCTTGTATTCGCCCTCCTGCGTGGCTGCCTACAAGCTCACCGGCAGCAGGGAAGGGCGGGAGGCGGCGCTGAAGGCAGCGGACCAGCTGATCAGCAGGTTCCAGCCCGTGGGAGAGTTCATTCAGGCATGGGGCCCCATGAATGCACCGGAAAACTATAGGCTGATCATTGACTGTCTGCTGAATCTGCCCCTGCTTTACTGGGCGTCTGAGGAGACGGGAGACGGCAGATACCGGGAGATCGCGGAGAAACATATCCACACGGCGGTGGCCAATGTGGTCAGGGAGGATTATTCTACATGGCATACATTCTTCTTTAACAGGGAGACCGGCGCGCCGGATCATGGCGCTACCTGCCAAGGCTACCGGGACGGCTCCGCATGGGCAAGGGGACAGGCGTGGGGCGTGTATGGTATGGCACTGGCCTATAAATATACCGGAAGAAAGGAATATATCGACTTGTTCCGGAATGTGACGGAGTATTTCCTGACCCACCTGCCGAAGGATCTGGTACCCTATTGGGATCTGGAATTCTCTGAGGGTGCCGACGAGCCCAGAGACTCTTCCTCCGCAAGCATCGCCGCCTGCGGTATGCTGGAGATGTGCAAGTATCTGGAGCCGGAGGAGGCTGGCCACTACGGAAAGCTGGCCGGCAGGATCCTGAAGTCCCTCTATGACAACTATGCGGTGAAGGATCTGGAGACCTCCAACGGTCTGGTGCTTCATGCCACTTATTCCAAACGCTCGCCTTATAATACCTGCAGGCCCGGCGGAGTGGACGAGTGCAATATATGGGGAGATTACTTCTATATGGAAGCGCTTACCAGAATGAGCAAGGACTGGGAGCTGTACTGGTAATTGCATATGGGAAGTTGGTGTGCTTCCGGCGGATTGCATCTGCCGGAGCTTTTTATTCCTTCGCGGGTTTAATGCCACGCTGCTTGCAGCGGGGTGGTTCATTGGGCCGCGGCGTGTCAGGTTTAGGGCTATGGGGTGTATTCTTTGAGATATCTATACAAAACCAAGTGACAAAAATGGCAGGATGTAGTATATTATATATAGAAATCAAAAAGCGATCGTTGTATGGGGATAGGGCATGCCTGCGGTAACAATGACCTTGTTGGACAAGCCCATATTGGATGGAAGGGAGAGAAAGGGATGATTTCCGACAAGCTGTATGAACGTGTATTTTTATACAAAAAGACAAGGCTCTGGGATAAGCTGTGGGATTCGGAGATTTTTGCCGTCAAGCTGCATGACGGCAGAATCGGCTATATAAGTATCGCAGGAGCAGAGGGAGAGCATTGCGCGTTAAGGGTGTATGTGGGAAGCAGGGGGATTGACAGCTTCCGGCGTATGATCAGAGCGAATCAGTTCATGATGAGACCGTCTGAATTTCAGGAACAGATGCTCCAGCAGGAATGTCTGCAGTGTTCTTTCGAGTCTAAAAGTGAGCTGGCCAAGGAGGAACAGGAAGAGGTACAGCAGTATGCCAGAGCCAAAGGGATAAGGCTGGCGGGAAAGGGCGCCTATCCTCAGTTTACAAAATATCAGAAGAATCTCTGCCCATGGTACCTGCAGACAGAGGAGGATCAGGAGATACTGGGTCAGGCGCTGGAAGCGGCCGCCGCATTTGCGGCGCAGCTTAAAGGAAAGATGCCTGATGCTCTGGGAATGGAGGAAATCGGTTCGGAGGCTATGGAAATTCCCATGATGGAATACCGTGAGGGGACATATGTGCTGACAAAGACTATGCTGCCCAAGGAAGAACCCGTGGAGGTACCGACTCCCGAGGCAGTCAACCAGATAGGGCTGGCAAAGCTTAAAAAGCTTAAGAAATCGGGAGTGTGGGAGTGTGGGATCATACGTGTCCCCCAGCCGATTCGCAACGATCCGGAGGAGATTCCTTTTTTCCCGGTACTGCTGCTGGCGGTGAATTCGATCGGGGGACAGTATTTGTCCCTGCCGCCGCTGGAGGATTATGAAGACAATCCATGTGCGCTTGTGGATATATTTATGGAAGGTCTGCTGAAGCAAAAGATATGTCCCAAGGAAATTCTGGCCCGGGACGAGCGTACCTACGCATTTGCGGAGGATCTGTGCGGGAAACTGGGAATCGCTCTCAGCATAGGGGAGAAGCTGGAGGCTCTTGACGAGGTGGAGGATGCGCTGCTGGAGCATATCAGCAGGGGCGGGGATGAAGAAATAGCGGACTTTGTCGATATGCTTGACTCTATTCTGAATATGGATGAAAAGCGGCAGCGTGAGCTGCCGGACGGCATTTCGAAGCAGCTTAAGGAGATGCTGGACCACGGAGGTGATATGCTGCCTCCGGAGATACGGGATAAGGCGGAACAGATCATTCATATGCTGGAGAAGGACGGGACTGTCAGGAATAAAAAAGTGTCCAACAATATCAGGAAGCTCACGCCGAATATCTCTTATGTGATCAGCGTGTCTCTGGGCACCGGATGCTACCGTCATATACAGATATCCGGTGAGAGTACGCTGTTTCAGCTGCATTCGGCGATCCTGGACGCTTTCGGGTTCATAGATGATCATGCCCATGCATTTTTTATGAACAATTCCGCATGGAGCGACAGAGACAGCTACTATGCGGAGAATGTTGAAAGGGGGCTGCGGCTTTCGGCGAAATATAGGCTGAGTCAGGTGGATCTGTATAAAGGAAAGCAGTTTAAGTATGTTTTCGACTTTGGGGATGAATGGATGTTCCAGTGCAAGGTACTCAAGGTGGCGGAGGGGAGCGTATCCGAACCGACGGTGGTCAGAAGCAAGGGGGAGCCTCCCTGCCAATACGGCGACTGGGACGATGAGTGGGATGATGAATAAATAAATGGTCGGATGCGGAACTGGGATAGGAGGATATGTAATATGAGTGACACGATCAAAAAAGCGATTGCAGAGGGAAGGGCCGTCATGGGGCTGGAGTTTGGCTCCACCCGCATCAAGGCGGTACTGGTGGACGAGAGCCACCGGCCGGTGGCACAGGGGTGCTGGGACTGGGAGAACCGTCTGGAAAACGATATCTGGACCTATAGTCTTGAGGATATCTGGGAAGGGCTGAGGGGATGCTACAAGGATCTTGTGAGAGATGTGCAGGAAAAGTACGGCGTGGAGCTTACGGGCCTTGCGGCCATGGGTTTCTCCGGCATGATGCACGGATATATGCCCTTTGACAAGGCAGGGGAGCTGCTGGTGCCCTTCCGCACATGGCGAAATACAATGACGGAGGAGGCCTGCAGAAGGCTGGTAAAGCTGTTTGACTTCAATATTCCCCAGAGGTGGAGCATCGCCCACTTGTATCAGGCGGTCCTGAACGGGGAGGAGCATGTGAAGGATATCGATTATCTGACAACCCTTGCAGGCTATATCCACTGGAAGCTGTCAGGAGAGAAGGTGCTGGGCGTGGGAGAAGCGTCAGGCATGTTTCCTATTGATTCGGAGGTCTGCGATTACGACGAGAGGATGGTGGCGCAGTTTGACCAGCTGGTGGCAGAGAAGGGCTTTGGCTGGAAGCTGAAGGGGATACTGCCCAGAGTCCTGAGGGCAGGGGAGAGCGCAGGAGCGCTTACGGCGGAGGGAGCCAGACTCCTTGATCCCAGTGGCAGGCTGCAGCCCGGTGTGCCTATGTGTCCTCCCGAGGGCGATGCAGGCACGGGCATGACGGCCACCAACAGCGTGAAGGTACGCACCGGCAATATCTCCGCAGGGACCTCTATCTTTTCCATGGTTGTGACGGAGAAGGCGCTTTCCAAGGTACATGAGGAGATCGACATGGTGACCACACCTGACGGAAAGCCTGTGGCCATGGTTCACTGCAACAACTGCACTTCCGACCTGAACGCATGGGTAAATCTGTTTGAGGAGTTCGGCGGCAAGTTCGGACTGAAGCCGGACAGAAACGAGCTTTTCGGCACACTGTACAGAGAGGCGCTCTCGGCGGATGCCGACTGCGGCGGACTGATGGCATACAATTATTTTTCGGGGGAGCCTGTCACGGGGCTGAACGAGGGCAGGCCGCTGTTTGTCCGCACGCCTGACGCCAGATTTACACTGGCCAATTTCATGCGCAGCCACTTGTACAGCGCCATGGCGGCACTGAAGATCGGGAATGACATCCTGATGAAGGAGGAGCAGGTGAAGGTAGATTCCCTGACGGGGCACGGCGGACTGTTCAAGACGCCCGTGGTGGGACAGCAGCTCATGGCGGCGGCAATGAACGCGCCCGTGACGGTGATGGACACCGCCAGCGAGGGCGGCGCATGGGGCATGGCAGTGCTGGCGGCCTATCTGTGCGAGAAGGAGGAGGGAGAGAGCCTTCCGGAATACCTGAGCAGCAGAATCTTCGGGGGCCAGACAGGAGCCACCATCGAGCCGAAGCCGGAGGACGTGGCGGGCTTCGATGCGTTCATCGAGAAGTATAAGAGTACCCTGCCGGCAGAAAAGGCCGCGGTGGCGGGGCTGGTATAGGACACTGTCGCAGAACAGCGTTGATCATAGTATAAAGAGAAAGAATCTATATCAAGAAAGGATGATTGCCATGTTGGAAGAATTGAAAAAAGCAGTATGTGAGGCCAATAAGGAGCTGCCGAAGTACGGCCTGGTGACCTTCACATGGGGAAATGTCAGTGCCATAGACAGGAAGAGCGGACTTCTTGTAATCAAACCCAGCGGAGTGGAATATGATGCGCTTACGCCGGAGGATATGGTAGTGGTGGATCTGGAAGGCAGGAAGGTGGAGGGACGCTATAACCCTTCTTCTGACACTGCAACCCATATCGAGCTTTACAAGGCATTTCTGGAAATCGGGGGCATCGTACACACCCATTCCTCCTATGCCACCAGCTGGGCGCAGGCAGGAAGGCCCATTCCCTGCTACGGCACGACCCATGCGGACTACATCTACGGCGAGGTTCCCTGCGTCAGGTGCCTGAATGCGGATGAAATCGCGGAGGCCTATGAGGAGAACACGGGACATCTGATCGTGAAGGAGTTCCAGAGGCTATGCAAGGATCCCGTATCCGTGCCTGCGGTGCTCTGCAAGAACCATGGTCCCTTCACATGGGGCATGGATGCAAAGGAGGCAGTCCATAATGCGGTGGTTCTGGAAGAGGTGGCAAAGATGGCTTACCGGGCGGAGCTGATCAACCATCATGTCCAGCCTGCGCCGCAGGAGCTTCAGGACAAGCATTATTATAGGAAGCACGGCGCAAATGCCTATTATGGACAGCAGGAGTGACTGTAAGATATATTTCGGAAAGCGGCATGGCTTCGGCTATGCCGCTTTTTGCAGAGGAACTGGGACAGATAACATTTATAAAAAAATAAGGATTTTTTAAACAAGTATGATACATTTCTGTTTTATATTGTATTTGGATAAGCCGAGAGAATATGCTGGCAGAAGGGGCGGCGGAAAATTTCGGGGCTGTCTGAAAAGGTGTGAGCTAAAAGTACGATGAGGTGGAGAAATGGCAATGCAGAGCAGCAATATACAGCGGAGAGCGGATCGGGAGATATTGTACGAGAACGGGAGTGCCTGCACCGTGAAGCGGAATCCGTACTTGGTGGATTTTGAGATACAGCGCAGTCAGGGACGCAGGCAGAAGACACATGGTCAGGCGCTGGACAGCCGTCAGCGCAGCAGGCTGCAGCCTGAGGTGATCAGGCCGGAACGGAACGGACAACAGATGAGAAGGGGCAGCCAGAATAGGAAAAGTCCTTATGCCGGAACGATGGGCAACGCGCCCGGAGGGGCAGGTGCCCAAAGGACAGAGCGTGCCGCATCAAGGGCGGCTCTGGCGGGTACATACCGAAAGAGGGCAGAAATGGATATTGAGGCGGACATGATGCCCCGCCGCCAGCCCTCCCGCTCCCGGAACGGAGCCCGGCGCAGCAGTATGGCGCTTATGCGGAAAGCGCTGGTGGGCGTGTGGGTATTCTGCATTCTCGTGCTGGCAGTAACGTTTATGGTCAGGAACGGCCGGGTGGCTGCAGGGAAGGAAGAGGGCGCCCGGCCGGACACCGGCAAGGAGGGGGCGGCGCCTCAGTATTCCGGCTATCTCGTGCAGGGGCTTCCGGCGGAGGAGTTTGCCAAGCACCCTGTCTGGACAGAGGATTTTCTGACGGTGAATGAATATTCCAGACCGGGGGATCCGCTGGAGACGGTGAATAATATTTTCGTGCACTATACCGCGAACCCCGGAACAAGCGCGGCCCAGAACAGAAGCTATTTTGAGTGGCTCAAGGATACCCATGAGACCAGCGCCAGCGCGCATTTTATCATCGGCTATGAGGGTGAGATCATTCAGTGCGTGCCCTTGGACGAGATCGCTTATGCGGTGCAGTCCCGGAACGGGGATTCCGTATCCATCGAATGCTGCTATCTGGAAGAGGACGGCTCTTTCACTCCGGAGACTTATGATTCTCTGCTTTCTCTTCTGGCATGGCTGACAGATGTTTATGATCTTGAAACGGAGGATATCCTGCGCCATTATGACTGCGGCGGCAAGAAATGCCCGCTATATTATACCGAACATCCCGACGCGTGGGAAGAATTGAAAAAGGACGTGGACAAGCTGTGATATTTCTGTTAAAATAGTCTGCGTAAGACATTTGGGGCAGTGCGAAGCTTAATGCCCGGCTGTCTGCGGCTGGATTTTTGGCTTTCCATGAGCGATGAACTGTGAAACGGTCAGAACTGTTTCACAGTTTTGCGTTGAAATTATTACGGGGGATAAGGATGAACAATATTTTGTCGCCATCGATTTTAGCAGCAGATTTTTGTAGACTTGGGGAACAGATAAAGGAGCTGGAAAACGCAGGGGCGCAGTACCTGCACATAGATGTGATGGACGGGATATTCGTGCCGGATATTTCCTTCGGAATGCCGGTGATCGAATCCATCCGGAACTGTTCGGACATTTTTTTTGATGTCCATCTTATGATAGAGAAGCCGGAGCGTTATATAAAGGCTTTCGTGGACTGCGGGTCGGACATGATAAATTTCCACATCGAGGCCACGGAGGATGTGGTAGGAACCATAGGAAAGATCAAATTTTACGGCAAAAAGGCAGGTATCACTATCAAGCCTGCCACCCCGGTGGAGACGGTGGAGCCTTATCTGAGGCTGGTGGACATGGTGCTGGTGATGACGGTGGAGCCGGGATTCGGCGGCCAGCCGCTGATGCCGGAATGTCTCGACAAGGTAAGGAAGCTGCGGGCGATGATAAATGCAAAGGGGCT
This sequence comes from uncultured Acetatifactor sp., assembly GCA_964018205.1. Classification (GTDB taxonomy): domain Bacteria; phylum Bacillota; class Clostridia; order Lachnospirales; family Lachnospiraceae; genus Acetatifactor. The sequence continues at coordinate 50,779 of CAXHOW010000025.1, forward strand.
GCACACGGATATCGAGGTGGACGGCGGCATGAGGATGGACAATGTGGAGCTTGCGCTGGAGGCGGGGGCGAATATCATTGTATCCGGATCCGCGGTGTTCCGCAACAGGATTTCCGATAATGTGGTCAGATTCATGGAGAAGCTTAACAAGAGCTGTGGCACGCTCGAAAAGAGCTGAGATCGGATCGGGAAATTCCGTTCAGGGTCTGGATTTTCAGCCGGAAGATGAGCGCAGTATCTATAGGGATATCGACGGAGAAAGGCTGGCAGTCTTAAATTGCCAGCCTTTTCGGAAGGTGGACATGGGATGGAGGTGAATGCGGGATGCAATTAAACGGAATCGGGTCAGACGGGCACAGCGCGCATGTACATCATGTGACGGAGTGTATGCACGATCATGAGCATTTCAGGAAAGAAGGAAGCATATCGGGCGGAGCAAGCTCCGGGACGGCGCCGCAGGTGCCTCCGACCGTGGGCCAGCAGGAGGGGCAGCTCTCTCTGTCGGCTTATATGGAGAAGCTGCTGGGGAACGGCAAGCGTCTGCTGAAGGGCATCTGGGGCAGCAATGAGACGGCAGCCGCAGGGGAAGCGGGGGACAAGTCCGGTGAAGCACAGGTGCTGGCCCAGATCAGGGAGGACGGCACGGCGGAGGGAATCAGCGCAAGTGTGGCAGGGCAGAGCGGGTATCAGCAGGATGCCTTCCGTCAGGTGCCCCATGCCCCGCAGGTGGCCGCCGCTGCCACAGCGGTGACGACTCCCCAGAGTGTGCAGGACAATCCCTATTTTGCGGCAGTTGAAAATATAGGCGGGCGGCAGGATACCATCTGGCAGAAGGTGAAGGTCAGGTTCAAGGATATCGCCGGACAGCTGGCAGGGCATCTGCCGAAAAGATTTTCCGGATTCCTCCAGACAAAGAACTCCTTTCAGGCGAAGCAGGAGCGGCCAAAGCAGGACCTGCGCAAGCGCAGCAAGTACCGAAGGGATGAGGTGGAGATCGACTGTGTGCTTACGGACGACAGCTATCTTCTGGATTCCTATGACCGGAAGGGGGAGTACAGCAAGCTTTCCACGAAGAAATAAAAAAGCGGCATAGGAGAGCCGGAGCTGAAGATATGCTTATGTGTACAGACGAAAATAGGTTGACAGAAATCAGAGTTTATGCTATCTTGGATTTATGGCGGCTAAAGTGCCGCAGGCTTCTATATGTAAGAAAAGCAGTGACGAAGAGAGTACACCTTATTCATGCTTTACAGAGAAGGTTCCGGCGGGGGAAGGATGTCCGCATTGCTGAGAGGAGCCGGGGATGGCAGGGTGGAAGATGGCTTCCAAGCGGCGCACCGAATCCGTTTAAGAGAGCGGACAAGGCTGCGACAGGATCCGCCTGTTACAGCGGATAGGGTTACTGACCCGAAGAGGTCTGTCCTGCGAGGGACGGACGAAGAGAAGTGGTATCACGGGCATGAAGGCTCGTCTTCTGGCGCATATTATTGATATGCAGCGGGAGGCGGGCTTTTTTGAACGCTCCGGGGGCGGGATCTGCTTTGGAGCGGAGGTCTGCTTAAAACGGCATGGGAGGCATCGGTGCGGAAGCGTCCATAGGCGGCATGAGAAGTATTAAGTCAGAGACGATCAGGAGCGGCCTGGCGGCGGAAAAGAAATAACAAAGGGGAGATTCTTTGGAGAGGAGAAGAAGGATGGAAAACAAAGGAAAGTATTACATCACGACAGCTATTGCTTATACGTCGGGCAAGCCCCACATAGGCAACAACTATGAGATCGTGCTGGCGGACAGCATCGCCCGCTTCAAGAGGAAGGAAGGGTACGAGGTCTTTTTCCAGACCGGCACGGACGAACACGGACAGAAGATCGAGCTGAAGGCTCAGGACGCTGGAGTGACGCCCAAGGAGTTCGTGGACAAGGTGGCGGGGGTCATACAAGGAATGTGCGACCTGCTGAACACCTCCTATGACAAGTTCATCCGCACCACGGACGATTACCATGAGCGTCAGGTGCAGAAAATCTTTAAGCGTCTGTATGATCAGGGGGATATTTACAAGGGAGCTTATGAGGGAATGTACTGTACACCCTGCGAATCCTTCTGGACGGAGTCCCAGCTGGTGGACGGCAAATGCCCGGACTGCGGCAGGGAGGTGAAGCCTGCCAAGGAGGAAGCATATTTCTTTCGGATGAGCAAGTATGCGGATAGGCTGATCAGGCATATCAATGAGCATCCTGAGTTTATCCAGCCCGTGTCCAGAAAGAACGAGATGATGAATAATTTCCTGCTTCCCGGGCTGCAGGATCTATGTGTGTCCAGGACCTCTTTCAAGTGGGGGATTCCGGTGGATTTCGACCCGGGGCATGTGGTGTATGTGTGGCTGGACGCATTGACCAATTATATCACCGGCATCGGCTATGACGCAGAGGGGAACAGCACGGAACAGTATAAGAAGCTCTGGCCTGCGGATCTGCATCTGATCGGCAAGGACATCATCCGTTTCCATACGATTTACTGGCCCATATTCCTGATGGCGCTGAACGAGCCCCTGCCGAAGCAGGTGTTCGGCCATCCATGGCTCCTGATGAACAGCGGCAAGATGAGCAAGTCCAAGGGGAACGTGATCTATGTGGATGATCTGGTAGATTTCTTTGGTGTGGACGCGGTGCGCTATTATGTGCTGCATGAGATGCCTTTTGAAAACGACGGGAACGCCACATGGGAGCTGATCGCAGAGCGTACCAATTCGGATCTGGCAAATACTCTGGGCAATCTGGTTAACCGCACCATTTCCATGAGCAATAAATATTTCGGGGGCGTGGTGGCTGACAAGGGAGCGGAGGATGCCGGACCGGATCAGGAGCTGAAAGCCGTGGCTACGGGAGCTTATGGGAAGGTTACGGAGAAGATGGCGGATCTGCGGGTGGCAGATGCGCTGACGGAGATATTCGCGGTCTTCAAACGCTGTAACAAATACATTGACGAGACGGAGCCATGGGTGCTGGCAAAGGATGCGGCTAAGGCAGACAGGCTTTCAACAGTGCTCTACAATCTGGTGGAGGGCATCATTATAGGAGCTTCCCTGCTGCAGCCCTTTATGCCGGAGACGGCGGAAAGGATCGCGGCCCAGCTGAATACAAAGCTGCGGGAATTTGACCGTCTTGAGGAGTTTGGCTTGTATGAGAACGGAAACAAGGTCACGGATAAGCCGGAGATACTGTTTGCCAGACTGGATATGAAGGAAGTGGAGAAGAAGGATCAGGAGATGGCGGAGGCCATGGTCGCGGCGCAGGAGGCAGAAGCGGCAAAGGCGGCAGATCAGGCAGGAAATGCCGCAGGCCGGAAGCAGGCGGGAGCGGTTTCAGCGTCCGCACCGACGGCTGCCGGAAGTGCGGCAGAAGCAGCGTCAGCAGGCCATGAGGATACGGCTCAGGTAGTGGACATAGAGCCGAAGCCGGAGATCACCTATGACGATTTTGCGAAGCTTCAGTTTCAGGTGGGAGAGATCATCGCCTGCGAGGCCGTCCCCAAGTCCAAGAAGCTGCTGTGCAGTCAGGTGAGGATCGGCAGCCAGGTGAAGCAGATCGTGTCGGGCATCAAGGCGCACTATTCTCCTGAGGAAATGGTTGGCAAGAAGGTGATGGTGCTGGTGAACCTGAAGCCTGCCACGCTGGCGGGCGTGGTGTCTGAGGGCATGCTTCTTTGCGCGGAGGATGCGGAAGGAAATCTGGCGCTGATGAAGCCGGAAAAAGAGATGCCTGCGGGGGCGGAGATAGCCTGAGACAGGGAAAAGGCTGCGGGAGCCTGCGGCTGAAAATATATGGAGCACCGGAAGTTATGGAAGGGTGTTGAGCGGCGCGGAGCGCCGAAGAGGAGAAGGATATGGTAAAAGAGGAATTATGCTTTGACTCAAGGGACGGAAAGACCAAGCTGCATGCCGTCAGGTACTCTCCGGACGACCCGAAGCAGGTGCGCTGTATCCTGCAGATCGTCCACGGCATGGCGGAATATGCGGAACGCTATCAGGAATTTGCGGAATTTCTGACGGCCAGAGGGTTCGTCGTCACAGGCGATGATCATCTGGGCCACGGCAAGTCCGTGGAAGATGGCGGAAAATATGGATATTTCTGTGAACAGGATCCCGCCACGGTGGTGGTGCGGGATGTGCATAGGCTGAAAAAGATGACGGAAGCTTTGTACCCGGATGTGCCTTATGTGATCATGGGTCACAGCATGGGTTCCTTTATCACCCGGAATTATATGTATCGGTACGGCACGGGCATCAAGGGGGCGGTGATCATGGGGACGGGGATGCAGCCTATGGGCACGCTGCGCATGGCAAAGGCCGCCGCAGGCATTCAGAAGTTTTTCTGCGGATCCGGCCATGTCAGCCGTTTCATTGACAAGCTGGCTTTTGGGGCGTATAATAAAAGGATACCCGATCCCCGGAGCGGTGTTGACTGGCTGAGCCGTGATCATGCAAGAGTGGAGCAGTATATCGCTGACCCGCTGTGCGGATTCACTTTCACAGTGAATGGATTTGCCACCCTTTTTGAACTGGTCTCCAGACTGTACAGCAAAGAAAACCTGAGCCATATACCCAAGGGGCTGCCGGTATTCATGGTGTCCGGGGACGCAGACCCGGTAGGCGACTATGGCAGGGGAGTGAAAAAGGCCTATGATTCCCTCGTGGCGGCCGGGCTTGAGAATATAAAGCTGAAGATGTATGAAGGCGGCAGACATGAGCTGCTGAACGAGACGAACCGGGATGAGATCATGCAGGATATCTATGGCTGGATTGAAGGTGCGATATTGCGGAAGTGATGAACATAAGAAGAAAAAGCTTGCCCTATGAGGTCAGATGGGCCAGAAGCGACGAATGGGTGCCTGCCATGAAGATGATCTGGAGAACCTTTATGAAGTATGAGGGAAGGGACTTTACGGAAGAAGGCATTCAGCGCTTTTTTGATTTTATAACAGATGATGACTTGTATGCATCTTTCCTGAAAGGGGAATACAGGCTTATGGTGGCGCTGGACGGGAACTGCGTCATCGGCGCAGGCGCCATAAGAGACCGGAATATATTGTCCCTGCTGTTTGTGGAGGGGGCTTATCACCGCAGAGGGGTGGGAAGCGCGATCCTTGAGAGGCTGTGCGAGTACCTGAGGACGGAGGAGGGGGAGCGCTTCATGGCTCTGCATGCGGCGCCCTATGCAGTGAATTTCTACAGAAAGCAGGGGTTCCGTGCTATAAGACCCGAAATGGCGTTTTCCGGCATACGCGTTACGCCTATGGAAAAAATTTTTTGACAAGAAGCTTAAAACGGCATCCGTCTATACAGTACCGGGAAGCATTTATGGATATATGATTTTTCGGTCATAAATGCTTTCTGGGCATATGGTACTGGAAGGGCGGATGCGGAACTTTGATTCGGAGGAAAAGAATATGAAATTTCTGGAACTGGACAGTCCTTTGATGCAGGGCCTGAATAAGCTGGGAGATCTGCTGTGGCTCAATGTCCTGACACTTGTCTGCTGTATTCCGATCGTTACCATAGGGCCGTCCCTGACAGCAATGCATTATATTGCCCTGAAAATCGCCAGAAATGAAGAGGGCTATATCACCAGAGACTTCTTTAAATCCTTCAGGAGAAATCTGAAGCAAGGGATCATAATCGGTCTGATCCTGATCTTTGTGCTTGTGGTGATGGCAGGAGATTTCCTGATCATCAACTATTCGGGGCTGGAATTCAACGGCATAATACGGAGCATCCTGCTTGCGATTTTCTTTTTGGTGATGTTTGCGGCCATGTTCGTATTTCCTGTGCTGGCAAAATTTGACAATACTGTATTCAATACTATCAAGAATGCCTTTCTCATAGGAATCGCCCAGCTTCCCAAGACGATTCTGATGATGGTGCTTTTTGCGGTTCCGCCGCTGCTGTTCGTATTCGTGCCCCAGATCATCCCCATCGTATTTATGTTCGGGCTCTCGCTGCCGGCATGGGCTTCCGCCAAGCTTTATAATAAATATTTTCGGAAGCTGGAGGAGCAGATAATGGGAAAGAATGCTCCCGAGGAGACGGAAGGCGGAGCAGAGGAGGCTGAGGATGAGAGAATTTTCAAAGATGAATTGGATTCTGCGCTTCAGGATGACTCTCATATCAACTGATTTTTATGCATTTTGTATAAGAAAAAGCGCCTTGTTTGTATAAAATGCCGCAAACGTCAAAAAACGACAAATTAAATAAGCATTTTTAACAATCCGATTCAAAATCTTTGTGAAATTGTAGTATGGAAAAAAGGCGGTAATTTCGTTATACTAAATGCAGTGAGGCGGTGCTTGGGCATCGTACAACGAAAGACAATAAACCATGTTCAATATGAAAGGAGTTTTCTTATTATGGCTAGTTTATCTTTAAAGAATATCTGTAAGGTTTATCCTAACGGTTTTGAGGCAGTTAAGGACTTCAATCTTCAGATAGCAGACAAAGAGTTCATTATCTTTGTAGGACCTTCCGGATGCGGTAAGTCTACCACACTTCGTATGATAGCAGGTCTGGAGGATATCTCTTCCGGTGAGCTGAAGATCGGTGACAGGGTTGTGAACGATGTAGAGCCCAAGGATCGTGACATCGCAATGGTATTCCAGAACTACGCTCTGTATCCTCATATGTCCGTGTATGACAATATGGCATTCGGCCTGAAGCTGAGGAAGGTTCCCAAGGATCAGATAGACAAGATGGTTAAGGAAGCAGCCAAGATTCTGGATCTGACCCCCCTTCTTGATCGTAAGCCGAAGGCTCTGTCCGGTGGTCAGAGACAGCGTGTTGCCATGGGACGTGCAATTGTTCGTAATCCTAAGGTGTTCCTTATGGATGAGCCTCTTTCCAACTTGGATGCTAAGCTGCGTGTACAGATGCGTATCGAGATCGCGAAGCTGCATCAGAGACTGGGCACCACCATCATCTACGTTACCCATGACCAGACAGAGGCTATGACCCTTGGTACCAGAATCGTGGTTATGAAGGACGGTGTCATCCAGCAGGTTGATACTCCTCAGAATCTGTATGAGAAGCCGACCAATCTGTTCGTTGCAGGATTCATGGGATCTCCTCAGATGAACTTCCTGGATGCAACCGTTAAGGTTACCGGCGACAAGGCAAGTCTTGAGATTGAAGGACATAGCATTCCTCTGACCCCTGAGAAAGCAAAGAAGGTTATCGCAGGCGGTTATGACGGCAAGGTTGTTACATTTGGTATCCGTCCTGAGGACGTATACGATTCCGATGAGTTCGTTGCAAAGAGTGATCCTAAGGCAGTATTCGAGTCTTCCGTAAGGGTTTACGAGCTGCTCGGTGCAGAAGTGTTCTTGTATTTCGATCTGGGACAGTTCCCTCTTACCGCAAGAGTTGCGCCCAGCACTACTGCAAGGCCTGGCGATACGATCAAGTTTGCATTCGACATTGAGAAGATTCATGTATTCGACAAGGAGACAGAGCAGATCGTTACCAACTAATCCGCAATAGAAAATACGCTTTGTGAACTTTCTATATGACATGAATTTAAGGGGGTGCTGATGAGCGGCACCCCCTTTTCAGCTGTTGCTGCGCCATCCAGAGACTGTTTTGGCGTTCAAAGGATCATGGTGGATAGGGAAATAAGTGTGTAAATATATTTTTTATAGAAGATAAAAGGTGTCTCTTCTGTAAATCATAGAATCAGAAAGGAGATAGGAGAGGAAATGATTTCAAGTCAGACAATTCAGACCAGCATAGATGAACTAAAGGCTATCACGAAGGTTGATTTGTGCGTATGTGATCTGTCCGGCGCTCTGGTGGCTTCTACTACGGGTCAGCTTGATCTTGCTGCAGACTTAATTACTGGATTTGCGTATTCTCCTGCAGATAGTCAGGTAATCGGCATACATCATTTGCTGAAGATCATGGATGAGGGAGAGCTTCTGTACATTTTGGTTGCAAAGGGGCTAAGCGAGGATGTATATATGGTGGGAAAGATTGCGGTAAGCCAGCTGCAGAATCTCATCATTGCATATAAGGAAAGGTTTGACAGGAACAATTTCTTCCAGAATCTGTTGCTGGACAACCTGCTCCTTGTGGATATCTATAATAGGGCGAAAAAGCTCCATATTGAGGCCACTGTGCCCAGAACGGTTTTTCTGGTGGAGACACAGATGGAGAAGGACGGCATTGTGACAGAGCTTTTAAGAGGGATGTTCTCTTCGCATTTCGGTGATTATATAACCGCAGTTGATGAAAGCAATGTAATTCTGATAAAGGCGCTGGAGCCGGATTATACCGATGAGACCCTGATGACAGTGGCGGAGACCATTGTGGCGATGATGAATACGGAGGCCATGCTGAATGTGAAGGTGTCCTTCGGTACGGTGGTGCAGGAGCTGAAGGATGTGTCCAAGTCCTATAAGGAAGCCAAGATGGCACTGGATGTAGGGAAGATATTTTATGCAGAGAAAAATACGATTGCCTACAGTACACTTGGCATAGGAAGACTGATCTACCAGCTGCCGGTCAATCTGTGCAGACTTTTCATCGATGAGATTTTTGGTGAAAACGTGCCTTACAATCTGGACGAAGAGACCTTGACCACCATCAATAAGTTCTTCGAGAACAATCTGAACGTCTCTGAGACATCAAGGCAGCTGTTTGTGCACAGAAACACGCTGGTCTACCGTATTGAGAAGATTCAGAAGAGCACGGGACTGGATCTGCGCAATTTTGATGATGCGCTGACCTTTAAGATCGCGCTGATGGTGGTCAATTATATGAGGTACCAGGACAGCATAGATTATTAAGATAGGAAAACTTATTGCATAAGTGAGACAACCTCCTGAATATACTTAGGTAAAATCCATAAGTGTCTTCGGGAGGAATTTTTATGTTTTATGATAGAAAGGTCAGATATCTTGATTATTATGAAAATGGGGAGCGCATCAAAGGGGCGGGTTTCATAAAACTGGAAGTCAGGGACAAGAGTCTTAGGATTGAGCTGGCTGTGACAGGGTTACGTCCTACAGATGCGTTTGAGAGGGATATCATACTGTGTGGCGGCAAACAAGAGAGCGTTCTGGGGAAGCTTTTGATCTCGTCAGGGAAGGGCGAATTTCGCCAGTTATATAATGATCCGGAAGATATCGGGAGGACCGGAATCGCATATAGGGACTGGAAGGGGATCCGCATTTCGCTGGGAGCAGGCAGAGAGATTTCCTGTAGCTGGCAGACAGACGGACAGGGGAGAGCAGATGGAAGGAGAAGGGCGGATAGAACAGCAGGAACAAATGAGAGGGAGGAGAAAGACAGAAGGGGAAGGATAGGCGGAACGGGAGGGCTGGAGGAAATAGGCAGAGGGGAAATGCGGGACGGAGCCGCAAGAGAAGAAGAGGTGGAAGCGAAAGGAAGAAGGGGAAGGATAGATGGAGCAGCAGGGCCGGAGGAAATAGGCAGAGAGGAAAGGCAGGACGGATCCGCAAGGGCAGGGGAGACGGAAGCGAAAGGAAGAATGGAAAGGGTAGACGGAGCAGCAGAGCCGGAGGAAATAGGCAGAGGGGAAAGGCGGGACGGATCCGCAAGGACAGAGGAGACGGAAGCGAAAGGAAGAATGGAAAGGGTAGACGGAGCAGCAGGGCCGGAGGAAATAGGCAGAGGGGAAAGGCGGGACGGATCCGCAAGGGCAGGGGAGACGGAAGCGAAAGGAAGAAGGGAGGGAGCAGCGGAAGCGGATAGGTGGGGGAGAACGGATAAAGTTGCAAAAACAAGGGATACAATGGGAATAAGCGAAAGAAGGGGAGCAAGAGAAGAAGGCGGGCTGGTGAGAACTAAAATGACAAGTACAGATAGAATAGGAAAAAGCAACAAGGTGCAGGCACGGGATGTGGAGCAGAGCAGGAACGAGCTGAGGAATTGGCCTGAAGCACGGAATAATACTGCAGCAGGGAGGCAGGACGGCAAAGAGGCGGAAAAGCCTCTTGCTGCAGGCAGAAGAGACAATGAAGTCAAAATGTCATCGGCTTCCGGCGAGGAAAAATCGGTGCGGCTGATGGAAGATAAATGGCAGCAGCTATATGCTATTTATCCCCATATACATCCTTTTGGGGACGAGAGGGAATATATTGCTATAGGGCCTGCGGACTTTGTGGTATTTAGCTCGGCATCCTACAAAGCGGCGAATAACAGCTTCCTGCTTCATGGGTATTATAATTACAAGCATCTGATTCTCACAAGGACAGAAAGAAAAGGGGAGCTCCGCTATTATATCGGAGTACCCGGAAATTTCTATGAGCGGGAGAAGCAGGTGGCGGTCATGTTTGGCTTTGAAAGCTTTGAATGTGCGGAGGAGCCTGCTCAGGCAGGGGACTTCGGGTACTATATGATGCGGGCAGAACTGTAGTGTCATAGGCCTTCCCCGTCGAAGGCGGGGATAAAGCTTTCCGCTGCTGTGTCCCCTTCCTGCATATAACCGTTTTCAATCCCTATCTTGTCGGCAAAGGTCAGGATTTTTTCATACTCTATGGAGGTTATCCGGCGATTCAGATCAGGGATTCCCGCAATATGCTCCAAGGGAGTATATTGATTCATGATACTGACATATATGTCGTTTCCGTATGTATCATGAAGGTAACGCAGGATTTTTTTGGAGTCGCCTGCATGACCGGGAAGAAGCAGGTGGCGGACTATGACTCCTTTTTTCATGAGTCCGGTATCTGGGTCGATGACGGGAGCGCCTGTCTGCCGCACCATCTCGGCAATGGCAGCAGAAGCCTTTTCAAAGTAATCCGCCGCTTGGGAGTACCGGGCCGAGAGCTGGGAAGAACAGTATTTCAGATCAGGAATATAAATATCGGCCAGTCCTTCCAGCAGTCGGAGGGAGGCTGGCTCCTCGTATCCGGAGCTGTTGTATACGACGGGGATTTTCAGGCCTTGTTCCTTTGCCTCTGTGAGAGCAAGGCATATCTGGGGAAGAAAGTGGCATGCAGTGACTAGGTTGACGTTTACGGCGCCTTTTTCCTGCAGTTCAAGGAAAATACTGGCAAGGCGCTGAACTGACAACAGCTTTCCGACATTTCTGACGGATATGTCATAATTCTGGCAGTACACACACTGCAGGTTACAGCCGGAAAAAAAGACGGCCCCGGAGCCACAGCTGCCGGATATGCAGGGTTCTTCCCAGAAATGCAGGGCGGCCCGGGCGGCTCTTGGCTCTGCGCCCTCGCCGCAGAATCCTCTTTGGCCTGCCATGCGGTCAGCATGGCACCGGCGGGGACAGAGAGTGCAGTCCTGCATCATTTTTTCTATTTTTTCTAAAGTAATTTTCATGTGGTTCTCCAAAGTTAAATCTTAGGGCAAAATAAAATACCGTACACCCCAGAGTTCAGATACAGCTCCACCCGGCTGCCTCACGGCACATGAGAGGTTCCGTTTAGTGCTGCTTTGTTCCCAACCTGACACGGTTCACGGATTCTCATTGCGCAAGACCGAATTTCATCACTGCACGAAGCTCTGGAAATGTACGGCCTTATTAGTGTAGCTTTTTCTGGGGGTTTTGTCAAGGCGTTAGCGGATTTTTTCACTATTTTGGATGCATTTTGGCAGCAGCAGCCGTTGACATACAGCCTGCAGTCAGGCATAATGGCTTTGAAAAGGGCGTTGGAGAGTAGAGACGGGACTTATGTCAGTCTCGGAACGGAAACGCCCGGGAGAAATTTCAGATGCCCTTGCAGCTGAAATTCCTCCCCTGAAAAGGGCGTTGGAGAGTAGAGACGGGACTTATGTCAGTCTCGGAACGGAAACGCCCGGGAGAAATTTCAGATGCCCTTGCAGCTGAAATTCCTCCCCTGAAAAGGGCGTTGGAGAGTAGAGACGGGACTTATAATAGGAGCTTCCTGTATAATTCAAATATAGGAAATTCCAGGAAGGGTGGTTGATAAAAAGATACCTCAGAGTAAAATAA
>CAXHOW010000026.1:0-62550 GCA_964018205.1 uncultured Acetatifactor sp.
AATATTTTTAACGTATGGGAAGATGAAGGGTGGGAAGAGCCTGACATAAAGGAAGATTTTGATCCGGACAGGACATCACTGACTTTAAAATTTATAAAAAAACAAGCGATAAAAACAAGCGATAAAAAACAAGCGATAAAAACAAGCGATAAAAAACAAGCGATAAAAACAAGGAATAATCAGGAAAAAATCAGATTGTATTTACAGGGGAATGAAACAGCAAAAACCAGAGATATCGCAGACTTACTGGGGTTGAGCATGGCGAGGACGAGAAAAATACTCTCTGTGATGGATGATGTGGAAGCGATAGGAAGAAATAAGACAAGGATATACCGCTTGCGAAAAGAAACATAATGGGCTGTCAAATATTTAATTTTTCAAAAATTAATGGGTCCTAACTTGACACAAGCAGAGGGGCAGGTGTTTGGGATCGGGTGTAAGATTTTTACGATCGCGGGGCCGGTGATCTTGTATGGGATCTTTGCCAGCTGGCTGCTGGGGGTGATTTACTGGATCGGAAAATGCTTTGGGGTATTTTGAGGGAAGTTAAGGAAAAGACAGAGGAGCAGATTTTGCGTTATGGGCTGGGTGGCGAATGAAATGATTTGCCGCCTTGCTTTTTATTGTGCTTTTAATGATATGAGAGAACGCAAAAGGTGATTCTCTTGCTGGAATTAACGAAGGGCTTAATTTATCTGTGTCAGCAGGCCGCGGCGTTTTGGAAAATCAATGGCGCTGAAAATGCTTGCCGCCTATTACAGCCGCGGCTGTGAATCGGCAGATCTGTTTCATGGATTAAAAATAGAAAAAGAAGAGACCTCTTGAAAGACCAGCCTTATGTTGCGCTTGCCTATATGACGGGTCTTCTTCCGGTAAAGAAATATGGGCAGCAATGAGTTGATTGGGACAAATGGGAAGAAGCGGATGCGCATAAGACAGGATTTCTGCAGTATAATAAGCGATATAGGGACGAATGCTGTCAAATTACAAAGAATGGTTTACATTTCATGGAATGGTATGATATAGTAATCTGTGTTATGGATGTGAGGATGCGCTATAGGTACAGCGGATGAAAGGGTAAAAGCATACATGAAGAACATTGTCATAATCGGTGCCGGCCCGGCGGGATTGACAGCTGCATATGAGCTGCTGAACAGCGGTCAGGATTTCAGGATTGTCATTCTTGAAGAAACGGATGCCATAGGTGGGATTTCCAGAACGGTTTCGTTTCAGGGAAACAGGATGGACATCGGGGGACATCGCTTTTTCTCTAAAGACAAAGATGTGGTTGAATGGTGGAAGAAGATGATGCCTCTGCAGGGCGGCAAAACATATGATGATAAGGTTCTGGGGCGGTCTTCCGTTCTGGAGGTAGGCGGTCCGGATCCCGAGAAGGAGGACCGGGTCATGCTGGTGCGCCGCCGGGTCAGCCGGATCTATTATCATAATAAATTCTTTGACTATCCTATTTCGCTGAAATGGCAGACGATACATCAGATGGGATTTTTCTGTACGCTGAAGGCGGGCTTTTCCTATCTGGCCAGCTGCATCCACAAAAAGGAAGAGGACTGTCTGGAGAATTTCTATAGGAATCGTTTCGGCAAACAGCTGTATTCCATGTTTTTTGAGGGATATACGGAGAAGCTCTGGGGGAGGCATCCCAGTGTCATCTCGGCAGACTGGGGAAGCCAGAGGGTGAAGGGGCTTTCCGTGATCGCCATAATAAAGGATATGCTGAGGAAGCTGCTGCCGGGGAAGAAGAACGAGGAGGTAGAGACCTCCCTGATCGAGGAATTCTGGTATCCCAAGTACGGTCCGGGACAGCTGTGGGAGACGGTGGCCGGGGAAATACAGAAAAAAGGCGGAGAGATCTTGTTCGGCAGCAGGGTGGTGGGGCTGGAGCGAAAGCCCGACGGGAACATAAAAAAGGTGGTTTATGAGAAAGACGGACAGAAGGTGGCTGCGGAGACAGATATCGTCCTTTCCAGTATGCCCCTGAAGGATCTGGTCGAAAGCATGCCCGATGTGCCCGAGGAGGTGCAGGAGGTTGCAAAGGGGCTGCCTTACCGGGATTTTGTCACGGTAGGCCTGCTGGTTCCTTCGCTGAACCTGAAGAATGAGACAAAGATCCCCACACTGAACAATCTTGTGCCCGACTGCTGGATCTATGTGCAGGATACGGGGGTAAAGCTGGGGCGTATACAGATTTTCAACAACTGGTCCCCTTATATGGTGGAGAAGCCTGATGAAAGCGTGTTTGTAGGGCTGGAATACTTCTGTCAGGAGGGTGACGATTTCTGGAACATGACCGAGAAGGAATGTGTGGAATATGCCATAGGTGAACTGGTGAAGATGGGGATTCTGGCATCCGAGAGAGACGTGCTGAAATTCCATCGGGAGCGGGTGAAAAAGGCATATCCGGCGTATTTTGACACCTACGACAGAATAGACGAGGTGATCGCTTATCTGAACAAATCCTGCGGCAACCTCTACTGCATCGGAAGAAACGGACAGCACCGGTACAATAATATGGATCATTCCATGGCTACCGCATTTGAGGCGGTGAAGAACATTCTGGCGGGCAGCGGCGACAAGGCAAATGTCTGGAATGTGAATACGGAGAAGGAATACCATGAAGAAAGATAATAGAATGATACTGGCGGTCATCCTATTGTCGGTTCTGTCTTTTTTTCTTTTTTCGCAGGATGCGCAGGAAAAGATATCTTCTGGCGGGATTTTACTGCTGCTGGCATTGGCGGCGGGGTATCAGGGATATCTGTTCATAAGAAAAAGGCCATGGCCGGACAGACGCTTCGGGCTGCAGTGCGGCGGCATGGGAATGGCTGCCGTACTGCTGATACGGTTTGCGTGCGGTATAAAGGCGAATATGGAGGAGTACGGGAATCTGGTCATTGGAGAGGGCTGGATTGTTTTTGCTGTGGTGCTTATCTGGTGCGGGCTCTGTGTATGGGCGGAGAAGGGTGTCACGGAGAATGTTGTGCTGCTGATCTTGTTCGGGGCATTTTTGATCCGGATTTTCTATGCGGTTCTGGTTCAGTCCCATATCCTGCAGAACGATGTGGGAACCCTGATGGCTGGGAACAATGGTCATCTGGGTTATATCCATTATCTCTTTTCGGAGGGGAGACTGCCTGATGTCAATCCCATGAAGTATTATCAGTTTTACCAGCCTCCCCTGCATCATGCGGTCTGTGCGCTTTTGGTAAAGGGCTTTGCGGCTGTGGGATACGGTATGGGGGACATACAGGAGATGCTGCAGATACTGGCAGTGATGTACGGGACGCTGACCTTGTTTTTCCTCAACAAGATCGGAGTCAGGCTGAGGATACCGCCTCTGGGAAGGGGGATCGCACTGGCGTTCGCATCCTTCCTGCCTTACAGCATCATGATGGGCGGCGCGCTGAACAACGACAGTCCCATGACTCTGCTAGCAGTGATGGCGCTGTATTATACGCTGGTCTGGTATGAGTCTCCCAGTTATAAGAATATTGTCATCATGGCTCTGTGTATCGGGTGTGCCATGATGGTAAAGGTTTCAGGTGCGCTGGTGGCTCCGGCCATGGCGGTGCTTATGCTGCATAAAGCATGGAAGGAGAAGGAGCACTGGGGGACATGGCTGAAGCAGTTTGCGTGTTTCGGGGTGATTTCGCTGCCGCTAGGTCTGTGGTATTCCGTGCTTCGCTATATTCAGTATGGAATGCCCTTCGGTTATGTGCCGTATCTGTCGGAGGAGCTGGCCCAGTTTATCGGGAAGCGTCCGGGCTGGAGCCGCTTTCTTGACTTTGAAAATGCGTTCCGCAGATTGTCGCTGAGCTGGAACAATAAGGTATGGGTGGATTATAATATTCCGGTGTCCATGATAAAGTGCGCGGTGTTCGGAGAGGGATATAGCTATGGCGCAAACCCGGCTCTGTATGGGGCGGCGGCAGGGGTCTTTTGGGCTACCCTTGTACTGGCGCTGCTGTTGGCGGCAGGTGTATTGTGCTGGTTCTTTCAGAAGAAGCACACAGCTGTGGAAAAGGTGTGTCTGGGTGTGACACTGGCTCTGAGCCTGGGCTCCTATTTTAAGTTCTGTCTGGATTATCCTTTTGTATGTACCATGAATATACGTTATATCATGGTAGCCATTTATCTGGCCTTTTTGATCTTCGGCGCGGCGGTGGGGGAGATGATCGAGAAAGTGGGCGGGAGGAGCCGGACGGCTGCGAAGTCCATGGGGGCGGCTGCCGCCGGGCTTGCAGGGGCTTACATTGCGGGGGCAGTGACGCTGATCGTGCAGGCAGGGCAGGTACTGCTGTGAGGCGTAGGCGAGAAGGCATCCTTTACGTGATATTCGCTCTTTGCGTTTATGGAAACTTTGCTCTTATGGAAACGAGAATGTCAGAATGAAACGGGAAATGGTAAAAAAGCAGTAAAAGAAAGCCGATAACAATACAGAAACAGTAAGGAGGAGAAGTAAAATGTATACGGCAGACGAAAAGAGATATGACACAATGAGGTACAACCGCTGCGGAGCCAGCGGGCTGCTGCTTCCGGCGGTATCGCTGGGACTGTGGCACAATTTCGGCTCCAACGGCAATTTTGACACTATGGAGGCTATGTGCAGGACAGCCTTTGATCAGGGCATCACCCATTTTGATCTTGCCAACAATTACGGCCCCGTGCCTGGCGCGGCGGAGGAGAATTTCGGCCGCATCCTGCGCAGGAATTTTGGGGAGTATCGCGACGAGCTGGTGATTTCCACCAAGGCCGGGTATGATATGTGGCCGGGCCCTTACGGTAACTGGGGCAGCAAGAAATATCTTGTGGCAAGTCTGGACCAGAGCCTTGTACGGATGGGACTTGACTATGTAGATATTTACTATCACCATAGGCCGGATCCCAAGACGCCTCTGGAGGAGACTGCCCGGGCGCTGGACGGCATTGTGAGGAGCGGAAAGGCGCTTTACGTGGGCATCTCCAATTACAACAAGGAGCAGACCGTTGCCATTGCGGAGCTGTTTAACAGGATGGGAACGCCTTTCATCATCAATCAGAGGAAATATTCCATGCTGGACAGGAGCATCGAGAAGGATGGCTTGAAGGAGTATGCCGCTGCCCATGGTATCGGCATCATCACCTTCTGCCCGCTGGCGCAGGGGCTTCTTACGGATAGGTATCTTCATGGTATCCCTGAGGACAGCAGGATCCGCACGGACGGCCGTTTCCTGAAGGAGGCGTCCGTCACCGGGGAGGTTGTGGACAAGGTAAGAAAACTGGCAGAGCTGGCCGCAGGGCGGGGGCAGAGCCTGGCCCAGATGGCGCTGGCATGGATTCTGCGGGACGGGGACATCACCAGCGTGCTGATCGGCGCATCCCGGCCGTCCCAGATATTGGACAATGTGGGAATGATAGGCAATACTTCCTTCAGTGAGGAAGAGCGCAGGGCGATTGACGGGATTTTAGGCAGCGAGGCATAGAGGTCAGGACGAGGCCGTGATAAGGCATTTTCTGACAGAGGCCGGGTGCTGCGGCCTGAAGGCTGCAGCAGGCCGCCTGTGGATGTGAGGTTTCAGAGGTATGTTGCATATAGCGATATGCGATGATGAAAGGGCCGCTCTGGATATGCTGTCCGGAGAGGCTTATGCGTGGGCAAAAGCGAATCAGGAGGTGTGCAGCGTGGAGGGATTCTCCGGCGCAGACACCTTCTTGTTTGCGTGGGAGGAAAAGAAGGATATTGACGTATTGCTTCTGGATATCGAGATGCCCGGAACGGACGGCATGGCGCTGGCGAGAAAGCTGCGTCAGGCAGGAGAGAGGATAAGCATCATTTTTGTCACGGGGAATCCGGATTTCGCGCTGGAAGGATATGATCTGGAGGCTGTCTCTTATATCGTAAAGCCTATAAAAAGGGAGCGGCTGTGGGCGGCGCTCACCCGGGCAAGGGAGCAGGCAGGCCGCAGAGTGTCGCTGCTGGTGTCGCTCTCCGCGGGGGAAGTGGAAAGGGTATATGTGTCGGACATCTGCTGTGTGGAAAGCGACGGGCATGACAGCATTCTCTGGAGGAGGGACGGGAGGAAGCTTGTGAGCAGGACAGGCATCCGGCAGCTGGAGCAGGAGCTGGAGGAATGCTCGGACGGGTTTTACAAGCCTCATAGATCTTATTTTATTAATCTGGGGCATGTGGAGAGAATCGGGAAGAAGGATGTAAGGCTGGCGAATCAGATGGCGGTACCTGTAGCCAGAGGGAAGTGGGAGGAGCTGAATCAGGCGTATATGGGGTATTTCAGGAGAAAGAGCTTTTGATGTGCGGAGGGACGGTCCGGCGGCGCAGGAATGCCTTTTGAAGATGCCGCCGGGCCTGATGCCGGAAAGCTTAAAAAGATAGAGTCAATGCTTCATAAACTGGATGAGGGATATTTGGCTTATGCGGCGAGGCATCTGGAACAAGGAGGGAAAGATATGGTGCGGTTGGGAGTCCAGATTATGTGGCTTGCGCTGTATCAGTATTATATAGAGCAGATTGGCGAGCTGGAGAAGGGATATGGCAAGAGGGCTGCGGTCTGGGGGATGACGCTGGGGACGGTGTCTGCCGTGAACATAGTGATTCAGACTGGAACCGTTTCCGGCAGGACAGCGGGTTTATGGGTCATGTGGGGGAGCTGGCTTGCGGTTATGCTGGTTCTTTTTTTGTATGTGCTTTTTTATGACGGTAAGCCCTTCAGGCGGCAGTGGTGGAAGGTGCTGCTGCCGGGAGCTGTGCTTTCTTTTTGCTCTCTGGCGCAGGAATATAGGGGCATAGTGGTGGCGAGCGGCATGGCTCTGGCGGTATTTCTGACACTTCTGGCCTATGAAAGGGGATATCTGCGGGTGTGGAACGGCATACTGAATCTGGCTGTGTTCGTGTTGCTGTGTCTATATGCTGGACAGCTGGACGGAAAATCCGACTGGATTGTGCTGGGAGGTGTCCTGCTGACGGAGCTGCTGCTGTTTTTGTCTCTGGAGGGGACACTGTATTCCTATCATAGGGGATACGAGGCCAGATCCGAGCAGTTTCAGAGGAGTATTCTGAGCCATCAGTATGAGGAAATCAAGGAAATCTACCTGAACATGAGAGGGTGGCGGCATGATTACCATAATCATCTGCAGGTGATGAAAGCACAGATGTGGGCAGGGCAGATAGAGGAAATGGGGCAGTATCTGGACGAGCTGGAGCAGAATCTGGGGAAGGTGGATACCTATGTTAAGTCGGGGAATCTGATGGCGGATGCCGTCCTGAACAGTAAGCTGACGCTGGCGGAGCAGAAGAGGATCAGGGTCAACTGCAAGGCTGTGCTGCCTGAGACGCTTTCTATAGAGGATGTGGATCTGTGTGTCCTTCTGGGGAATTTGTTGGACAATGCTCTGGAGGCCTGCGAGAAGATTGAGGAGGAGCGGCGTTTCCTGCGGGTATATATGGTGGTGAACGGGTCACAGTTTTATGTTTCTATACAGAATTCCGCAAAGGAGGAGCTGGATTTTAATGAGAGGAATTATATTTCTGCCAAGCGGGGGAACCATGGGCTGGGGATGAAGCGGGTGAAGGCGCTGGCGGACAAGTATGAGGGGTATTTGACGCTGGCGAATGAGCCGGGGATTTTTGCGGCGGAGGTGACGTTGCCGTTGTAGAGGAGGGGGACGGCCCGAAGCGCGGGGGTGCAGCGAAGGGGACGGGCTGAAGGGCTGGGGGGTGCACCGAAGGGACGGCCCGAAGCGCCGGGGGGCCTTGCTCGGTCACTCCGTGGCGTTCCGGGGAGCCCTGGCATCGGTGATGGGCATCATGGGATGCCCATCGCCGAAGGTCTCCCCTCCACACTGCGTGAGGTTCCTCACAAGGCCCCCCGGCGCTTCGGGCCTGGTTGCGGAGAGTTTTGGTGTGCAAGGTTTTTTGGGCGCTTCAGGCCTGAGTGGGTAAGTGACATTTCGTGGTTAAAATTGAACAATTCGTGCGGAAATCTCCCGGTCGGGGGATTTTTTGCTATAGTGTCAGTAACGGGTCTGGGATGGAAGCGCTTGGGATATCATGTCAAGGCCGATGGATTGGCTTTGTGAATGCCGCAAGGGTATGTCTGGACTGAAGGTATCTCCTTCACACTGCGTGAGGCTCCTCACAAGGCCTCCGGCGCTTCGGGCCTGATTGCGGAGAGTTTTTGTATATAAGGTCTCTGGGGCGGGGCATGATGTATTATGGCTGCAAAGGAAGCGGGATAAAGAAACGGGGAGACGGAAGCGGTATAAGGGGGCAGGGGGACGGAACCGGAATAGGAGAAAAAGCTATGTCAAAAGACATGAAGAAGGAACTTTCACAAAAGGAAAAGCTGCAGAAGGAAAAGACGCGGAAAGAAGGGGCGCAGAGGGAAGCGGTGGGAAAAATGGGATTCCGAAAAGGAGCATCTCAAAAGGAGGAGGTATCCTTCAGGCATTATCCCATCTGGGACAATTACAAGGTGGCTTTTATGGGGATTGTCAGAGAGATGGGAGGGAGGTATGTGGCGGTTGCGGGAGCCGCGTCTGTTCTTTCCGTGGTAACGCCTTTTGCTGCCATGGCTCTGCCTAGCGCAGTGGTCTATCTGCTGGAAAGCGGCTGGCAGCCGGGAATCATATTTCTTGGGCTGGCAGGCTATGTGGTACTGCTGCAGGCTATGCAGGTGATCAGGCAGCATATGTGTAACATGGAAAAATCAACGAGATTCTTGTATAGGATCTCACAGGGGCCGACGCTTTTCGGGGCAGCTATGGAGATGGACTTTGAAAAATATGAAAGTGCGGAGGGCAAACAGAAGCTGGAGGGCGCAAGAGGGAACATTTTTTATGGGTATGGAGTGGGGATCGAGGCATTTCTGGGAGACTTTAAGGATGCCGCAGTGGCGCTGGCGGGCCTGATCATTTATTCCGTCATTATCGGGAGACTTCGTATCTGGATGCTTGTGCTGCTGTTTGCCACGGCGGGAATCATCATGGCTGTGGAGGTCTGCGCTGACCGCCGCACCATAAAGTACGCGGAAAAATACATCAAGGTCAATCAGGGCTATACCTATCTGAAAAACGAGGTGCTGGTTCCGGCAAACGGCAAGGATATCCGGCTCTATCGTATGTGGAATCTTTTCAAGGATGAGTTTGAGAAGAAAAAGGAGGAGCTTGCCTATTGGAGCGGCAGGCAGAGAAGCTGTTCCGTCAACGCCAATATGTTCGGGCAGTTCATAGCGTTCGGGCGGGATGTGCTGGTATATGGCTATCTGATCGCCCAGATGGCTCAGGGAAAGATTGATCTTGCCGCATTTCTGCTTTACATCGGTATCGTGGCAAGCTTCAGCGGATGGATGAATTCGCTGACCGCTGCAGTGCCGGATATGCTCAAGAACAATAGGTATATGAACCGCTACAGAGACTATCTGGAGTTTGCCGGGGAACATTGCGGCGGTGACCAAGCCGTGGAAAAACCGGGGAAACCCCATGAGATCCGTCTGGAGCATGTATCGTTTCGTTATGAGGGCAATGAGGGGGATGCCATACACGACTTGTCCCTCACCGTTGCCCCAGGGGAGAAGATTGCGCTGGTGGGCATGAACGGAGCAGGAAAATCCACCCTGATCAAGCTGATCTGTGGGCTGTACCGCCCTTCCTCCGGAAGGATATATCTGGACGGGCAGGATATGTCGACCATTTCCCCGGAGGAATATAGGAAGGAATTCGCGGTAGTGTTTCAGGATGTGTTTGCATTTTCCTTCCCTCTGGCGGACAATGTGTCCTGCAGGCCGGAGGCTGAGACGGATCCCGGAAGGCTGGAACGCAGCCTGCGGGATGCGGGACTGTGGGAAAGGGTCATGGAGCTTCCGGAGAAAGGGAAGACCAACCTGAACAAGGATCTGGACGCGGCGGGCGTCACGCTGTCCGGCGGGGAGCTGCAGAAGCTGATGCTGGCGAGGGCGCTGTATAAGAATGCCGCCGTGGTGATTCTGGATGAGCCCACCGCTGCCCTTGACCCGATTGCGGAGAGTGGGATGTATGAAAAGTATTATGAGATGACAAAGGACAAGACCAGCATCTTTATCTCCCATCGCTTAAGCTCCACTAAATTCTGCGATCGGATTCTTTTTATGGAAAACGGCAGGATTACGGAAGAGGGAAACCATGATCTGCTGATGGAGAGGAAGGGGGCTTATGCGGAGATGTTCCATACGCAGGCACAATATTATGAAAAGAAAGGGGCGCAGCCGTGAGCCGCGCAGGGGCAGGTGCACGGCCGGCGAAGGATGCTGTAATATGGAAAATGAAAGGGCTGGATATAGAATATGGACAATAAGGAGAAACAAAAAGGAAGGGTTGCGCAGAAGCTGGAGAAAACGTTGGGGGTCCATAGGACGGGGATAGAACTCTTAAAGATTGCCCATAGGGTGGACTCCGCGGCGATTCCGCTTCGGATCATCAGCAGCGTAATAGGAGTGGCAGGCGCTTATCTGGAACTGTATCTGACGGCCCGGCTTATTGATATGCTGCTTGCCGGAGCGTTCAGGAAAGGTTTTTTCCATGGATGTCTGTTGGTTCTGGTAAGGCTGCTTTTCGGGATGGCAGGTCAGCTGCTGTCCAGGCTTTATGGAAAATCGGCACAGCGCTGTACAGTCGCTTTTTCCGTGATGATGCGGGAGAAGGCGATGGCTCTGGATTATGAGACCATGGAACAGCCGGAGGTTGCGGACAAAATCTTTGTTTCGGAGCGCACGGCGCAGATGTATGGCGGGCTGGGGAGCATGGTAGATCATTATAAGGAGCTGCTGGGGAGCCTGCTGAATGTAGGGGCGGCGGTAGGGCTGATCGCAGCGCTGTGCCTCAGCAGGCCGGGCATGAAAGGGGGTCTGCTGGCATTTGCCGCGCAGCCCGTTGTATCCGTGTTGCTGCTGGCTGCTTTCCTTGGCCTTACGGTGGCGATGTATACAAGAGTCAGCTCAAATTCCGTGAGGAACTCCAAAGAGTATCTGCAGGATCACACAGGACAGGAGATACAGATTATGTATCTGTTGCAGAGGGTTCTGTCAAGCGTACAGGCCGCTAAGGTGATTCGGATATACGACATGAAAAGTATGCTTTTGAACCATATCGAAAAGGAAAGGAAAGAAAGCAGGGAATTCTACGGCGGTATGCTCAGGATGGAGGATGCCAATGTTACATCCCAGAATCTTGTCAACAGCGCTTTCGTATTGTTCAGCTATCTCTTTGTAGCCGTGAAGGCGCTGGCAGGCGCCATCACCATAGGCGCGTTCACCCAGTACGCAGGGGCGCTTGCAAAACTGTCGGATGGTGTGGGCAGCTTCATCGGATGTAATGCGGCAATCGGCAGGAACTGTGCTTACATGGATGACTTTCTAAAATTCATGAAAATGGAAAGTACCCATGTATGCGGAACCATCCCTGTGGAAAAGCGTCTGGACGGGGAATATGAGATAGAGTTTAAGGATGTGAGCTTTCACTATCCGGGCAGCGAGGAGATGATCCTCAAGCACGTCAGCTGCAGGCTCACCATGAAGAACAAGCTGGCGCTGGTGGGAAAGAACGGTGCAGGCAAGACCACCTTTGTGAAGCTGCTGTGCAGGCTGTATGAGCCTACCGAGGGCAGCATTACCTTAAACGGCATCGATATCCGGAAGTACAAGGAGGATGAATACAGGGAGCTGTTCGGAGTGGTGTTTCAGGACTTCAAGCTGTTTGCTTTTCCGCTGTGGCAGAATCTGGCTGCAGGCTATGAAAAGGACGAAGATAAGCTCTGGGACAGCCTGAAGCGGGCCGGGGCGGAGGAATTTGTAAGGAAGCTTCCGCAGGGGGCGGACACCCTGCTGTTCAAGGATAAGGAAGGGGGCGTGGACATCAGCGGAGGCGAGGCCCAGAAGCTGGCTCTGGCAAGGGCGCTTTACAAGGATGCTCCATTTGTGGTACTGGATGAGCCCACTGCTGCGCTGGATCCTATCAGCGAGGCGCAGGTGTATGCAGGCTTCCATGAGATGGTCAGGGACAAGACCAGCATCTATATCTCCCACCGCATGAGCAGCTGCCGGTTCTGTGATGACATTGTTGTATTTGAAGGTGGAATGATAGTGGAACGGGGCAGCCATGAGGAGCTGCTGGCAAAGGCCGGACAGTATGCGGATATGTGGTATGCTCAGGCGAAATATTATGTGACGGAGAAGCAGGCTTAAAAGCCTGCTTCCTTTATTGGGCTGATACCCCGCTGCCTGCGGCGGTGGTTCATTTCCTTCTGCGGGTTGATCTGCCGCAAGTCTGATATCACGCCGCCTGCTGCGGAAGGTCATTTGCGGACGCATGCAATGACGACTTATAAGGGGTGCCGTCCATGGAGCGGATCCGGTATGGGCCTGCGGCTTCGGGGATGATGCGGGTTTTTGCATAGTGCAGCTCAAAGGGGGTGTATACCATAGGAGCTGCGTATTGACAATACAAGAGGGCTTCTGTATGATGTCAATGTAAGATTCAAGGAGTTCTCCTTCTCATGCAGAAGCATGGGAAGACAAGGAAAGCAGAACAAGCGGAGTAAGCGAAACAAACGAAATCAGCAGGAGAGGGATCGATTATGTTTATTTCATTGGAGGGATTCTGGCAGGTCAGGCTGGATGACGGAACAGCAGGAGAGATGAGGCTGCCGGGGACGCTGGACGAAAACAAGCTGGGCCATAAGGACTGCGGCAGGGATGCATGGCATCCGGATCAGGGGCTCGGGAACGGGGGAGAGGATTTCCGGCAGGATGCTCCCATTGCCACCAGATTCACGAGAAAGTATACCTACGAAGGGGAGGCAAGGCTGACTAAGAGGCTTAAGCTGTCGCTGCCGGAGGGAAAGAGGGTATTTCTGGAGGCAGAGCGGGCAAGGGTCCTGCGGCTGTTTATTGACGGGAAGGAGGTGCCCGTCTGGAGGCCTGCCAGCATCAGCACTCCTTATATATTTGAGGTGACAGGGCTGTTAAATGGGGAGCATGAGGTGACGCTTCTGTCCGACAACAGCTATCCGGGGCTGCCCCATGACGATATTGTCTATTCTTCCGCCGCCACCGACGAGACCCAGACCAACTGGAACGGGATATTGGGCTATCTGCGTCTGCGGGTGGAGGAAAAGGTGTTTCTCTCCTCCTTGTCGGTGTATCCTTCGGAGGGAAAGCTGCGGGTAAAGGCGGGGATTTCTTCTAAGGGGCCATGGTCGGGGTATCTTGCTTTAGAGTCGGAGGCGCTGGAGCATGACGTGAAGGTAAAGGTGGAATATAAGTCTTATGGCAGGTCGGCGGATGAAAATGCAGGATACAATGAAGATGAGGCTGAAAGGATCGGAGCAGAGCGTCAGACAGGTTTGGCGGGGCTGTGCGGTGCGGCAGGGCAACAGAGAGGTTTATCAGGGGCGTATTATGCGGCAGATGAATGTGAGATTGCCATAGAGGACTTGCCGCTGGCTGAGGATATAAAACTTTGGGACGAGGATGAGGGGAACCTTTACGAACTGCAGGCAAAGCTGGTGTGCGGCGGCAGCGGGGAACCGGGAGCCAGTGGATGTAAGGGATGGGAAGCCGGTGGATGTAAGGAACCGAAAGCCGGCGATATGTGTGATGAGAAAGGTGTCGTTTTTGGTGTACGGAGCTTCGGTGACAACGGCAGCGGAAGGCTGGCGCTGAACGGACGCACTATTTTCCTTAGGAGCGAAGCAAACTGCGGGGAATTCCCGGAGACGGGCTACCCGCCCATGGAGACGGAAGAATGGCTGGAGATCCTGAGACGCTACCGTTCCTATGGGGTCAACTGTGTCCGTTTTCATTCCCACTGTCCGCCGGAGGCGGCGTTTACGGCGGCAGACAGGCTGGGCATGATGATGCAGCCGGAGCTGTCCCACTGGAACCCCAAAAACGCCTTTGAATCGGAGGAGAGCTATCAGTATTACAAGACAGAGCTGGAAGCCGTTATCAGGATGCTGGCAAACCACCCTTCCTTTGTGATGCTGACCTTCGGAAACGAGCTTCATGCCGGGGAGCTGGGGCATGAAAGGATGGATGAGCTGCTTGAACTGGCTCATTCTCTGGATGATACCAGACTTTTTGCCAACGGCTCCAACGTACATTACGGCTGGGTGGGATGTGACGCCAAAAGTGATTTTTATACCGCCACGGGATGCCGCGACGCTGCGATCAGGGGAACCTTTGCAGGGATGGAGGGTTATATCAACAGAGAGTATCCTTGTGCGAAAAGGAATTATGACGAGAGCATGAGGATTATCCGGCAGGAGTTCACAAAGCCTGTTTTCAGCTTTGAGGTGGGGCAGTTTGAGGTGCTGCCGGACTTTACGGAATTTATGCTGTTCCATGGAATCTCGGATCCGGCAAATTTAAGGCTGATTCAGGATAAGGTGAAGGAATCAGGGCTGGAAGAGGAATGGGGGCGGTATGTGGAGGCCTCCGGGGAGCTGTCCCGGATAGGATACCGGGAAGAGGTGGAAGCTGCCATGCGGACAAAGGAGCTTTCCGGCATCTCCCTTCTGGGGCTGCAGGACTTTCCGGGGCAGGGTACGGCGCTGGTAGGGATGATGAATTCTCATCTGAAGCCCAAGCCCTATGATTTTGCCAGACCGGAGCACTTCCGTAAATTTTTCCGGGAGAGCCTGCCCCTTGTGCTGCTTGAGAAATATACTTATGAAGCGGGGGAGACCCTTGAGGCGGATATTCTTGTGGCTAATTTCGGAAAGACTGATATCGTCGGGGAGCTTAAGTTTGTGCTGCGGGAGGATCAAGGTGTGTCCGGCGGCATTGTTCAGAAGGGTTCAGGGCAGGAGGCGGCCGGACAAGGAGAGGCGGCATACAGAGACGCCGGGCAGGAGGAGATGATACGGAAAGATGCCCGGCAGGGCGCAGTCAGGTCAGAAGGCTCTCTGGGTGAGATCTGCTGTGCGGCAGGAGGCCATACAGAAGCCGGAAGGCTTGAGATTAAGCTTGATTTTGTGGAGAAACCTATGCGTCTCCAGCTGACGGTTCAGGCAGGTGAAATAGAAAATACTTACCCGATATGGGTCTATCCTCTGGTAAGTCCGGTCTGCCCGGAAGGGGTGTATGAGACAGAGGTTTTTGATGAAAGAGCCCGTTTCATCCTTGGGCAGGGAGGAAAGGTGTACCTGACCCCGAAATCCGACAAGGAGCATCTGCCTCGGTCTATTCAGGCGCAGTTTACAACGGATTTCTGGTCGGTGGGAACCTTCTCCAGTCAGGAGGGCGGCATGGGACAGCTTATTGATGAAACGCATCCGATCTTTGCAGGATTTCCTACAGAGTGCCATACCGACTGGCAGTGGTGGGCCATGGCTTCCAGAAGAGCGATCATACTTCCCCGTCCTATGAGGAGCATCATTACGGAGATGGACAGCTATGCCTATATGAGGCCGATGGCACAGCTTCTGGAATTTCAGTGCGGAGGCGGCAAGGTGCTTCTGTCATCCATGGAGCTGCAGGGCCTGCAGCAGTACCCGGAAGCCCGGGCGCTGCTGGCATCCTTGTATGCCTATCTGGACACGGAGGACTTTGACCCTTGTCAGGAGATGACGGAGGAGGAAGTTGGAGCACTGGTTTGTTAGGGAGCCGGAGCAACGGTCAGGGATGCCGGAGGATTTGAAGTTTCTGTTCACCAATATCCATACCCATCATGGGATGTATCCGCTCTATCAGAACCAGAAGCCCTATTTCTGGGAAAATGAAGCCGGTGGCAGGCTTCTGGTATGGAGCGGGGAGCATTATAATCTGGGAAACGCTCTGGGCATTGTCTTAAATAAAAGGATCAGCTCCCGGGCAGCAACATGGAATACTATATGGCGGATCAGGGGCTGCTGTATCAGAGGGGGAATGAAGGGATCCTGATCAATACCTTCGACACACCTCTGCTCTATATGGGGCAGATGGAGCATCATCCCATTTAGCTGTGCGACAATAAGGAGGAGAATAACCACCGGCCCGTATACAGCTGGATCATGAATAATACATGGGAGACCAATTTCAAGATGGATCTGTCCGGCTTCGGGGAGTTTCGCTATGGGCTGGAGCTGAAGGAAGGCTCTTTGGAGGAGAATCTGGAGAGGCTGAAGGAGAATGACATGGTAGTGGTGTTTATTGCCGGATAGCTTTACAAGGATTTTTCAGTGGGTGGAAAAAGCGGAAAAATATCCTTTAAAATCTGGGGAATAAGGCTCTTTGACAGAAAAGTAACTAGATTTTACGAACAGATTTTGCATAATAATACAAAAATAAGATTATGTACTTGACTTTTGATGCGGATCGATATATTATAAGTATAAAGTGATACGGATGATTTCGTAATCGCTTCAGTGGCCATTGGAGAAAAAATACGCAAAGAAGAACTGTATCGCTGAACATGGGGCTGCAGCAGCGCGGTGTCTGCAGATGCTATGGTAAATTAATTTGCCGCACGGAAAAGAGGGAATTAGTATGAAAAGAAGAGCTGTAAAGGCAGTTGCTTCAGCAGCCTTGTCGTTGGCGTTGGCAACGTCTTTCATGGCGGGCACTGTGCGGGCTGACGCGCAAGAGGTAGCCGCAA
This sequence comes from uncultured Acetatifactor sp., assembly GCA_964018205.1. Classification (GTDB taxonomy): domain Bacteria; phylum Bacillota; class Clostridia; order Lachnospirales; family Lachnospiraceae; genus Acetatifactor. The sequence continues at coordinate 16,621 of CAXHOW010000026.1, forward strand.
GAGACATATGGGGTAAGCATCATTTTGATTTTAAAGAGGAGACCCAGTATGAGGAGGCGAACAGTGAGTACCATTTTGTTAATCGCATTACAATAGGCAGATGTACAGACAAGAACTGCAATGTAGAGATACGCGATTCGGTGCAGATTGGCTATGAGCAGCACAATTTAAGGGGTGCGACACAGCCGCCGGCGAGGTTTTACTGTCTCGACTGTGGTTATGAGGAATAACTGACGCAGAAAAGATACGGCAGACTCGCAGCGCTGTTTCGGACTGGATGCCGCTTGAAGAATATAGGCGTAAAAAGGTATTACGGAATAAGCATTCAGTAAAGACAGGGACTGTTATAATGACAGTATCAATATCATGGTCCGGCTGTGGGTTCTGTATCCACAGCCGGATATTTTGTATTGTCTTGATAACGACAATTTATTAAAAAGGAGGCATCATATACTATGAAAAGATTCTGCTCTTCCACAGCGCTGTTTCTGTGTGCTTTACTCATAGTCTGCTTTGCGGGCTGCGGCAGGGAGGAGGCGACGCAGTACTTTGATATTCAGGTGGAGAAACAAATCTTTTATGATGTGGCGGGGGCTAACCCAGATGTACATACATCCTTCCTCAATATGCAGTTCTATCAGGGGGAACCGGCGCAGATCTGGGCAGTCTATGACGGCGCTGAAAAGATGAATGTATTTTTGTACAAAATAGACGGGGATAGGAAGCTGCTGGTGGAAGACGTGCCGATGGAGTATGCTCGGGGAGGCGGGTTTCTGGATCGGGACGGCAACTATTACTACTGGGCCACAAATCAAGGGAGCCTTATCAAGCTGGATTCTGCCGGGAAGCAGCTTTTCAGTCGTCCGCTGTCCGAACTGGGTATCTTCAAGATAGCGAAGATGTGCCAGCTGGGTGACGGCAGGATATATTTAAGATGCGGAGAAAGTGATCAGGGAGGACCGGACAGGCTGTGTGAGCTGGATCAGGAAAAGGGAGAAATCATCAAGATAGATAATGATGTTTCTGAGCTGTATTTCGACACATATATGGCGGCAGGAGAGGACTGCCTGCTCTACATGACGGAAAAGGCAGTCTGGAAGGTCGACGCGGAGAAGGCAACGCAGGAGGAAGCATGGTCGTTCGTCGGAACCAGCTATACCGGAATGTATGACAGCAGCTATCCCGTATGGGATTTCCGAATACAAGAGGACGGGGGACTGGGTATCCTGCAGGCGGGAAACAATGTGCACGCCAAGGGGGCTGACGGAGCCGCGAAGACATTGCGCAAGGTGGCCGTAGGGGAAGGAAAAGAGATTGCGGTTCTGCGCTGCGCAGGCTCTGACACATGGATCAAGGGATGTATACAGCGTTTTAACGAGCAGAGCGAGGACTGGTACATAATGCTGGAGGAACGTGATGACGCGAATACATCTTGGGAGGATTATACCCGACAGACCAGTATAGAGATAGCATCAGGGAACGGGCCAGACATTTTGTACGGGCATATTCTCGGCGATTACGCATATGGTGTTTTCCGGCAGGGAGGATTTACCGACCTGAGTCCGTATCTGGAGGCTTCGGGATTGAAGAAGGAGAATTTCTTTCCCAGTGCCTTCGGCTGCTGGCAGGAGGAAGGAAAGATATACGGAGTTTCGCTCAACGTAAGCTTTTTTAATACAGGATACGGCGGTATCCTTATGGATGCCGCAGTGCTGGGGGGGAACGAGGAGCCGGATATTGAAGCGTTGGTGGACGCTCTGCTTGTCTGGGAGGGAGATGCCGTTTTCCTGAGGGAAGCGGACTCTCAGGGAGTTTTGGAGCGTTTTCTGGAGGGCACGGAAGATCTCTGGGGAATGGTGGACTGGAATGAAGGAAGCTGCGACTTTAACACAGAGCTGTTCGCCGGAATGCTGGAGGCAGCAAAGCGCTATGGGAGAAACAGCGTTGACGATGACCGTCCGGCCTTGGCGGAACAAGAGAGTTATGACACGTATCAATATCTGGACGAAACGTGTCTGAAGGAAAGGGGAAAGGTAAGGGTGGGCATCTTGTTTGACGATGGGTGCCATGCCAGCGCGTGTCCCGAACGCACGGTGGCGGTCAATGTCAACTCCGGTCGGAAGGATGGCGCATGGGAATTTATCAGGTTCATGCTGGAGGATGGGCAGCTGATACAAGAGGGTGGGACATTTAGGACATTAAGATATCCTGTAAGCAAGGAGGCTTTTGAGACTGTGATGGCAAGGGAGAAGGCAAAGGGACTCTGGGAGAAATATAATGAGTTTTATAGCAGTCTGGAAGGTAAGATGAAATACTATTATCCTTTGTCGAAGGAAAGAATAGAGGGAATAAAAGAGATTCTGGAGGACGCAAGGTTTGTCCCTGTTCGGACGCAGCCTATATTGGATATTATCTATGAGGAGGTATGGGGATACTTTGGCGGCACCAAGAGTATTGATGATACAGTCAGGGTCATCAACAACCGGGTGCAGGTCTATCTTGACGAGGGACATTCATGACGCGGATCCGGTGAATCAATTCCGCGGCAAAAAATTTGGCAGGGCGAATGATGATAAAAAGGCATTTGGAAATTAAATCCAGATGCCTTTCTGACGGTTTTCATAGGAAGAAGAATCCGTGTTGAGTAAGCGTTATAAACAATAGATACATGGTTATAAGCTCTCGGAATCTCAGTAAGCGAAATCTGGATTCGTGTCAACAATGAGTTCGGAAAAGTGGGGGATCGGTAAGAATGGCTTTCGAAAAGTCCCGTCAAAAGCAGTTTAAAGATTCCGAGAGGCTATGGTTTAAAAAAGGAGGTCAGGATAACATGAAAAAAACACATTTTGCTGCGGAACTGTTTTTGTGCTTCTTGTCGGCAATCTGTCTTATGGGCTGCGGAAGGGAAGAAGCAATGAGGCATGACGGTCAGGAGACTCTGCAGTCCGGAAACATTGCGGGGAACACGGAACCAGCATCAGGGGCGCAATCCCTGCAGGCTGAGGGAAACGGAAGCATAGGGCAGCAGGATGGGACATCGGCGGCTGGCACAGAAGCACCGCAGGCCGTGGGAAACGGCGCCGGGCAGCAGGAAGGAACCCCAGCGCCGGGCGCGGAGCTTCCACAGGCTCCGGGAGGTGACGGCTCGGGGCAGCAGGAGGATGCGCCGCCGGAACCCCCACAGCTCCAGATCACGCTGGTGATGGTAGGGGACGTGCTGCTGCATACGCCGGTGGCGGAGAGCGGCAGGCTTGAGGAGGGCGGATATGATTTCAGCGCTGTATTTGCGGAGCTTAGGGAGGAGATTCAGGAGGCGGATCTGGCGCTGGTGAATCAGGAGGTCATCATCGGAGGGGAGGAGCTGGGAATCACAGGATACCCCACCTTCAATGCCCCATATGAGCTGGGGGACGCACTGGTGGATTCCGGATTCGATGTGGTGCTGCATGCCACGAACCATGCTCTGGACAAGGGTAAGAAGGGTCTTTTGAACTGCCTTTCCTTCTGGCGGGAAAATCATCCCGGCATAGCGGTGCTTGGCATCCATGACAGTCAGGAGTCTCAGGAGGAGATTTATGTATATGAGCAGGATGGGATCCGGATCGCTGTCTTGAATTATACTTATGGTACCAACGGCATTCCCCTGCCGGAGGATATGCCCTATGGGGTGGATATGCTGGAGCGGGAGAGAGTGGCGGCGGACCTTGCAAGGGCGGAGGAGCTGGCGGATTTTGTGATCGTATGTCCCCATTGGGGGACGGAATATGTGCTGGAGGCCACAAAGGCCCAGAGGGACTGGGCAGCATTCTTTGCGGAAAACGGCGCGGATCTGGTGCTGGGCACCCATCCTCATGTGATCGAGCCTATAGAATGGGTGAACGACAGCACGCTGGTTTACTATTCTCTGGGAAATTTCGTAAACTGGACCGCAGGAACGGGAGAGGGCGTGGCAAACCGCATGGTAGGCGGTATGGCCCGTGTGACCGTGGGTCTGGACGATGAGGGAAAGGCAGCCATACTGTCCTACGGCGTGGAGCCGCTGGTCTGCCATGTGGAGCAGGGCTTCGGGGGAGTCAGGGTATACCCTCTTCGGGAATACACCGTGGAGCTGGCCGCTCAGAACGAAATCATAGAGCAGGACGGGAGCTTTTCTCTGGAATATTGCCAAAAGCTGGCAGAGGAGGTGTTCGGGGAGGCGGTCATAGCAAATACTCACTGAAAACTCATTCAAAAAACACACGAAAAAGTTGAAAAAAGTAGTCATGGTATGGTATTATAAAAAGGTATTTTGCCGCAAAAGGCTATAGAAGAATCTGCTCCGCCGGATTTGGCCGGAGCCAGACGGGGCTGCGGCTTGGAGAAGGAAGAGGCCAGAGGCAGTTTGAAAAAAGAGCGTTTCAATGAAAAAAGAGCGTTTCAATGAAAAAAGAGCGTTTCAATGAAAAAAGAGCGTTTCAATGAAAAAAGAGCATTTCGATGAAAGAAGAGCATTTCATGAAAGAAGAGTATTTCATGAAGGAAAAGAATTTCATGAGGAAAGAGAAATCCGGAGCACGGGGAAGGTGCTGGAGGATTGCGGCGGCATTTGTGCTGATCACACTGATACTTGCGGCTTTTTTTGTATTTTATACAAAGGTATACAGAGTGGTGCCGGCCTTCAGCAAGATAACCTATGAATACGGCGATCAGATCAGCCGTGACATAGCGGATTATCTCCACGGCACGGAATGGTCTGTACAGCTTGGAAATCTTGACTTGTCTCAGGTGGACGAGGGGCATACAGGGGTCTATGAGGCAAAAGTGCGTCATGGGAGATCGGAGTTTGTATATAAGGTCACCATTCAGGACACTGTGCCGCCGGAAATCATCTGGAAAGAGGGTCAGATATATCTGCCGACGGAAGTATCCTGCAGGGTGGAGGATGTGATAGAAGGCGTATCCGATGCGGATTCCCTTGCGCAGGCATTCTTCTGGCAGGACGGTGAAACGGTTTCGGAGATACGTTTTGACAGCGTGGGCCGGTATGAGCTTGAGATTGTGGCTTTAGATCTGTCCGGAAATGAGACAAGAGGGCAGGTGTCGGTCATTGTGGACACACCGCCGCAGATTTCAGGTATACGTGATTTCTATGTAGTTTCAGGGAACGTGCCGGACTATAGGAGCGCAGTGGAAGCATGGGATGATGTGGACGGAGATCTGACGGAGCATATAGAGGTTGATGATTCTGGGGTCGATTTAAGCAGGGAAGGCGCATATCAGGTGCGCTATCTGGCGGTGGACAGATATGGGCTTGAGACTGTGGAGAAGGCGAGAGTGCTGGTGGCTGGCGCAGATGACATACAGGAGCTGATCGGGCACCGCAGGATTGATTACCGTGAGGATGTTATTCTGGGAGCCCCTAATATCTACGACAGCGGAGTCTCTGACTATGAAGATCTGGAGGAGACTCTGGAGTATATGAAGCCGGTGATGGTACAGCTGTATCATCCTACGGGCAGAGGGGGTTATACATCCGGTTCCGGCTATATCATGGAGATCAGCGAGGACAAGATCTATATCTGCAGCAACCGCCATGTGGTGGATAAGTATGAGGACTGGGAAGTCTATTTTTATGACGGAAGCATGGTAGAGGGAAAGCTGCTGGGCACAAGCGATGTGTATGACGTGGGAGTGGCAGTGGTAGAGCTGGAGGATGTGCCGGAGGAGCTTTTGGATGAACTGATGACGGTACATATCAACATGTCCTACTGGGATGAGCTGGACAGTCAGGCTGTGGAGGTGGCACTGGAGCGCGTCGACAGAGAGGGCGGCCTGCTCCATGTCTCCACCGGCAGGCTGGTAAAGACGAAGCAGAGATTTGAATGGTATGACAGGCTCCATCACACGGAGGTGACCGTGGAGCTGGTGCACGGGGATTCCGGATCTGCGCTTCTGGACGGCTACGGCAATCTGATCTGCATGGCATACGGTTTTTCCAACGATCCGGTGAGGTACTGGTGCGTCCCGCTGGACGGCATACTGCACTGCTATCAGAAAATCACAGGGCGTATGCCCTATGTATATTAGAGCGGGATTTCTGGGCGCTGGGAGGGCGAATGCGGAACTGGAATAGGAGGAAAGATATGTTAGTAAGGAACGGAATGATCCATGATAGTATCCATCAGGAGGCGTTTCAGGCGGATATCCTGACAGAGGGAGGCAAGATCAAGGCCATAGGGAAGAATCTGGAGATTCCTGAAGGTGTCCGTGTGGTGGACGCAGAGGGGCTTCAGGTATATCCCGGGTTCGTGGAAGCCCACGGCCATATCGGTCTGGACGGCTACGGCATCGGCTACGAAGGAATGGATTATAATGAGATGAATGATATCATCAGCCCCCAGATGAGAGGCATCGACGGTGTAAAGCCGATGGATCCTGCATTTGTAAAGGCCGCAGCAGCAGGAGTCACCTGCGTCTGTGTGGGGCCGGGCAGCGCGAATGTGCTGGGAGGTACTTTTACCACCATCAAGACCGTAGGGAAGAGAGCAGACGACATGGTGGTGCGGGACGGGGTGGCCATGAAATGCGCTTTCGGAGAGAACCCCAAGAGAGTGTACCGGGACAAGAAGGATTCCAGCCGTATGACCACCGCCGCGCTTCTGCGCGAGACCTTGTTCAAGGCCCGGGAATACATGGAGAAGAAGGAGGCGGCAGGGGAGGATGTGTCCAAGAGGCCTGCCTTCGACATAAAGCTGGAGGCTCTGCTGCCCGTGCTGAGAAAGGAGATTCCGCTGAAGGCCCATGCCCATGCAGCAGAGGACATCTTTACCGCTTTGCGGATCGCAAAGGAATTTGACGTAAAGATCACTCTGGAGCATGTGACAGAGGGGCATCTGATCGCAGAGGAGCTGGCGGGGGAGAACGTGCCTCTGGCGGTGGGGCCTACCCTGACCAATGCGTCCAAGTTTGAGCTGCGCAACAAGAGCTGGTGTACGCCGGGCGTGCTGGCGGCGGCAGGCTGTCAGGTATCCATTATCACGGATTCCCCGGTGATCCCTCAGGAGTACCTGCCCCTCTGCGCAGGGCTTGCAGTGCAGGCGGGGATGGATCCCTTTGCGGCGCTGCAGGCCATCACCATCAACCCTGCCAGACATGCGGGGATCGCGGACAGAGTAGGCTCTCTGGAGTCAGGTAAGGATGCGGATATCGTTATCACGGACGGCAGCCCTTTCGAGGTCTCCACGAAAGTGAAATATGTGTTTATTGACGGAAAAGAAGTGCTGTAGCTTCCGGACTTAAGAGTGCTGCGTAAGAGCGATGGGAATAGGAGAGGCATATGTATCAGATTATTGACGGAAAAAAGATCTCTCAGGAGATCAAGGACGAACTGAAGGCTGAGATGGCGCAGAGGAAGGCCAAGGGCGAGAGCCGCTGTCTGGCCGTGATTCAGGTGGGGAGCGATCCGGCGTCTACGGTTTATGTGGGCAACAAAAAGAAGGCCTGCGAGTATGTAGGGATAGAGTCCCTTTCCTATGAGCTGCCGGAGGAGACCACGGAGGAGGAGCTGCTGGGCATCATCAGGGAGCTGAACGGACGGGGGGATGTGAACGGCATATTGGTGCAGCTGCCCCTGCCGTCCCATATCGACGAGGACAGAGTATTGCTTGCTATTGCGCCGGAGAAGGACGTGGACGGTTTTCATCCTGTCAGCGTAGGAAACTTAAGCATTGGGCGGCCGGGGTATGTATCCTGCACCCCTGCCGGCATCATCCAGCTGCTGAAGCGCACCGGAATCCGGATAGAAGGGAAGGAATGTGTAGTGCTGGGCCGGAGCAATATCGTGGGAAAGCCCATGGCCATGCTGTTGCTACGGGAGAACGGCACGGTGACGGTCTGCCACTCCAGAACCCGGAACCTGAAGGAGATCACAAAGAGGGCGGATATTCTGGTAGTAGCCATCGGGAAACCCAGATTTGTGGATGCGGATTATGTGAAGGAGGGTGCGGTGGTCATCGATGTGGGCATCCACAGAAACGAAGGAGGCAGGCTCTGCGGAGACGTGGACTTTGACAGCGTGGCTCCCCATACATCTGCAATCACCCCGGTTCCCGGAGGGGTGGGGCCGATGACCATAGCGATGCTGATGTCCAATTGTGTAAGAGGGACGGAATGATTCGATATCAAATGATTTGATATCATTAGGAAGAAATGAGGCGCATATGCAGCATAAAATTTTAATTATAGAAGACGATACAGATATAAACAATTTGCTGAAAGAGGTGCTGGCGGCGGAGGGCTATGAGACGGTGCAGGCTTATTCCGGAACTGAGGCGGCGCTTCTGCTGGAGAAGGAAAAGCCGGCTCTTTTGCTGATGGATCTGATGCTTCCGGGACTGTCGGGGGAGGAACTCCTCGTAAAGATCAGGCGCGAGATGCACTGTAATGTGCCGGTGGTGGTGATCACCGCCAGAGGGGCTGTCAGCGACAAGGTAGATATGCTGAAGGCGGGAGCCGATGATTATATCACCAAGCCGTTTGCCCCTGAGGAAGTGACGGCAAGGATCAGTGCGGCACTCAGACGTATAGGCAAGGATGAGAAGGAGACACTTTCCTTCAAGAATATGGAGCTGAGCCCTGAGTCCAGAAAGGTGACCGTAAGGGGAAAGGAGCTTGATCTGACGGCCTTTGAATACGAGCTTCTGCACCTTTTCATGCGGTACCCGGAAAAGGTGTTTTCCCGGGAAAGGCTTTATGAGCTGATATGGGACGGCGGATATTATGGGGAGAATAATACGGTGAACGTCCATGTGAGCAATATACGGAGGAAGCTCCGGGAGGCGGATCCGGAGGAGGAGTATATCAGGACGGTGTACGGGATCGGATTTCAGCTGAAATAATCGAGATAATCTTTACAACTTCTTTAAAGCTTCTTTATGACTTATTAAAATTCTGCGAGATATAATAGATTCATCAAAGGGCAGAAGCATGAGGGGCATCCCTGATGCTTTTGCCGGAAAGGATTTTGGTACGATGATGGACGATTATGTCGGCGAGAATATTGTCGAAGCAAAACAAATCACAAAAAACTATGGTACGGTACTGGCCTTGGACAAGGTGGACATTCATGTGAAGAGAGGGAGCATCTACGGGCTGGTCGGGGACAACGGCGCAGGGAAATCCACTTTTATGAAGCTGCTGGCAGGGCATATCTTTGCCGCATCAGGGGAGATCCGGCTCTTCGGACAGCATGAAGAGAGGGAGCTTGTGCGGTGCCGGAGGCAGATAGGCTTCATGGTGGAGCGCCCGGGCTTTTTTCCGGACATGACCGTGGAGGGGATGCTGGAATACTGCCGTATCCAGAAGGGAATCCCGGAAGCGGGGGACCGCCCGAAAGGGAGAGCGGAGGAGCTGCTGCGGCTCACGGATATCTGGGAGAAGCGCAGGGCAAAATGCAGGAAGCTTTCCCTTGGGCAGAAGCAGAGGCTGGGGCTTGCCATGGCCATGATGGGGGAGCCGGAGCTGCTGGTTCTGGACGAGCCGATCAATGGGCTGGATCCCAGCGGCATCATTGAGTTCAGGAGGCTGCTCCATAGGCTGAATCAGGAGCGCAATATCACCATATTGATTTCCAGCCACATCCTTCCGGAGCTGGAGCAGACGGCCACGGTGTTCGGATTTCTGGGACGGGGGCGGCTGCTGGAGGAGCTGCCTGCGGAGAAGCTGCATGAGAAATGCAGGGACTATCTGGACATTGCCGTCTCGGATCCGGAGGAGTACATGGCGCTGCTGACAAGCCGCTTTCCTGAGGAATCCTATAAGGTGCTGCCGGATATGACGGTGCGGATCATAGGGCATAGGCAGCCGCCGGAGGTCTACAGCCGTCTGGCTGCGGAGCATGGCATTGATGTCAGGGGGCTGGAGAGGTGTCGTGCCTCTCTGGAGGACTACTACATGAATTTGAAGAGGCAGTCATAGGGATGAGACAGGGTTCATGACTGTGGATATGGGACATTGCCAAGCGGGGAATCAGAGCAGCCGGGAGAGAAGGGAATGTGCCTTCCGTAGGATCTGTGCCGGATTGGCGGGGAATGAAAGTCTAAGAGGTGAGAGGAATGCTGAATTATATAAAAAGCGAGCTGTACAGGGTGTGGCATATTAAAATAATCCTGAGCATGGCGGGGATTTTTTCCGTGATAGTTTTCCTGATGAATTTTGTATTGTTTCTGTTGAAGGATGTGGAGCATTTTCGCTATGGAATTACGTCCTTTTCTTTTTCCGTGATTGTTTCCCTGCCCATGATCTATTGTTATGTGGCGGCGGACATTGTAGCCACCCTTTATGAAGGCGACAAGAGGAACGGCATGAAGCAGAACAGCATTGCGAACGGGATATCCAGAATGGAGATCTTTACAGGGAAGTGCATTGTGAGCCTGATTGCGGCTCTGGCGATTCTGGCGATTATCCTGCCGGTCTACATTCTCAGCGCTGAGCTGCTGCTGAAGCCCGCCGGCCCTGTCACGGTGGGGGATGTGCTGATGGAGCTGCCTGCGGCGGCTCCGGCAGGCATTGCGTCCGTGATTCTGGCGGTATTGCTTCTGGAGGCTTTTGACAAGGCCGTCCTGAGCATACTGGCATGGATCGGCGTCATGGTCGTGGTGCCTAAGGTATTTCTGGTGTTGGGCATGATTTTCGGAACTAGGGGAGATGTGTTCACAAGCATCGCCATGTGGATGCCCCAGAATTTCTTTTCCGCAGGGATGCAGGTGAATATGAGTGAATGCGTGGCTATATGGGACACGCCGGCGGGGATGGGCAGGTGTATCCTGGCCGGAGCGGCCGGCATCGTGATTTTCAGCGTATGTGCGGTATTGCTGCTCAGGAAAAAGGAGACTTGAAAAAGGGAATCAGGAAAGAGGGGCCCGGAAAAGAAAACCTCAGGCAAGAAAGCCCCGAAAAGGAAATCCGGGGAAATCGGCGCAGGAAAGAAGCGGGGAAAAGATAATTCAGGAGGGCGTAAAGGTGGATGAGAGACTTTCTGCGGTCTGTTATGGACTGCTGCTTGGCGGAGCGCTGCTTGTGGGAGGATATTTTTCCTTTCGGTATTTCCTGCTGAGGAAGGCGCTTCGGGAAATGGCCGGAGATCTGCGGGAAATCGGCAGGAGCGTGGAGCAGAACAGAATCCTGCGCCTGCCGGTTCCCCATCGGACGCTGGAGGAACTTATGGCATCCATAAATGATATGCTGGAGGAGATACGACGGGAGCGACTGCGCTTTGAGCGGCGCGAGAGGGAATTTCAGGAGCAGATAGAAAATGTCAGTCATGACTTAAGGACGCCGCTGACGGTGATTCTGGGGTATCTGAAGATCATGAAAAGGCAGTGCTTTGGCTGCGGGACAATCGGAGGGCAGGCGGCGGAACCGGAAAATCCCATGCCGAAAACCATGGAGGCTGGAAAAAATATGCCGGAGACGGCGGAGATTCTGGAGATTATTGAAAGAAACGCCCGCACCATGGAGAGGCTTGTGTCACAGTTCTATGCCTATTCTCAGGCCAGCAGTAATGACTGCGGGGCGGAGCTGGAGGAGGTGGATGTGTGCAGGGAATTAAAGGAGATTCTTGCGGACAACTATCAATTGGTGGAGAAGCTGCGCCTGACTGCCCGGCTGCCCGAGCATCCCGTGACGGTCAGGGGAAATAAGGCCGCGCTGGAGCGCATTTTCCTCAACCTCCTGCAGAATGCAGGGAGATACGCTCACAGCTTTCTGGATATCTATATTGAGGAAGGAAACGAGGGGACGGTTCACATGGAAAAAGCGGAGGATGGAAAGGAGGGCTATGCAGAGGAAGCAGGGGACAATAGACCGCTTGGCGCCGGGGTTCGCGTCGTAATGACAAATGATGCGCCGGGGATTACAGAGGAGGCTGTCTCCCATATATTTGACAGATTCTATAGATACGATAAATCCAGAAGCGAGGGCGGCTCCGGGCTGGGGCTGGCCATCGCAAGGTCTCTGGCGGAGCGGCTGGGCGGGAGCCTGACTGCAGAGATGACGATAGGGGGGCAGGGGGATGCAGACGTTCCCGCAGACCCGGCGAAACAAAGAGGGCCGGAGGAAGGACCGGCAAAAGCTGGGGGCTGTGCGGCCCTCTGCTTCGTTCTGACTTTAAAAGGGCTGTGATCAGGTATCGATTTCGGAGTTTATGATAATGCTGGAATTCTGCCCCCTTTGTATCCGAAAAAAAACTTGCATTCATCCCGTTCTGTGGTACAATGATGGAGACAATTGAATAATGAGAGGTTTATTAATCGAAGAGGAGAAGAGCGTTATGAAAACAAGTTTTCATGGGAAAAGGAAGCTTTGTGCTTTCTTTTGTACGGCACTTCTGGCGATGGCTGTACTGGGCGGATGCGCAGACGGCACAGGAGAGTCTTCGGGGGATAATTCCTCTAAGGAGCCTGCGGGCTCCATTGTTGTAGGAATACAACAGGATATCGACAGTCTTGACCCTCATAAAGCAACGGCGGCAGGAACTAAGGAAATCTTGTTTAACATTTTCGAAGGCTTGGTAAAGTCTGATGAAAATGGCAACTTGATCGGTGCGGTGGCAAGTGACTACACGATCTCTGAGGACGGTTTGGTTTATACCTTTACCCTCCGGGAAAATGTGAAGTTCCACAATGGCAATGTTGTGACGGCTGAGGATGTGAAGTACTCTCTGGAAAGGGTAGCGGGACTGTTGGACGGTACTCCGCTGATATCCACCATGAGCACGATTCAGTCTGTAGATATTATTGATGAAAAAACGGTTCAGGTGACAGTGGAAAAGGCAAACACGGAGCTGATCTACAGCTTTGTGGCAGCTATCATTCCCTCGGGCAGCGGCGATGACGCAGAGGCGAATCCCATTGGAACAGGGCCGTTTTCTTTTGTTTCCTACAAGCCGCAGGAGGGCATCATTCTGGCGAAGCATACCGACTACTGGCAGGAGGGGCTTCCTTATCTGGACGAGGTGAATTTCAAGATCGTGGGCAGTGCGGATACGGCGCTGATGGAGCTGCAGGGCGGCACCATCGATATCTATGCGTATCTGACGGATTCTCAGGCTCAGGCGATCACAGACAGCCATCAGGTGCTGGCGTCTCCTTCGGATGTGGTGCAGGCTCTGTTCCTGAACAACGCGGTAGCGCCGCTGGATGATGTAAGAGTGCGGCAGGCGATCCTGTACGCCATCGACAAGGAAGAGATCAATAGCTTTGTCGGAGGAGGAAGCGGTACGCTGATCAGTTCAGCCATGCTGCCTACGCTGAAGGATAACTATGTTGATCTCAACGAGGCTTACGGCACTACGGCCAATGTAGAGAAGGCCAAGGAGCTGCTGGCGGACGCAGGCTATCCGGACGGATTTGATCTGGAGATCATCATCCCCTCTAACTATGCGTTCCATATGCAGACAGGAGAGGTGATCGTGGAACAGCTGAAGGCGGCGGGCATCAATGCTACCATCAAAGGCGTGGAGTGGGGCACATGGCTGGAGGACGTGTACAAGGGGCGTGAGTATGCCGCCACGATAAGCGGCCTCACCTGCGACATGACGCCGGGCTATCTGCTGAATCGGTTCCAGACCGCATCCTCCAAGAATTTCATCAACTTTGAGAATGCGGAGTATGATGAAATCTATCTGAAGGCGCAGGCATCGCAGGATCTGAATGAGAAGGCGGGATATTATAAGCAGCTTCAGCAGATACTCTGTGATGAGGCGGCAAGCGCTTTCCTGCAGGTTCCTGCCAACAAGACGGCCGTCAGCAAGCGGCTTACGGGATATAGGTTCTATCCCATCTATGTGCAGGACATGAGCACGGTGCAGATTGTGGAGTGAGATGGTTTTAAGGTAAGAGCAATCATAATTTCGGGATGAAAGGAGGCTGCCGTATGAAATACTTAGGTAAGAAAATCGTTACTCTCATTATGACATTGTTTCTGGTTTCTGCGGCAGTCTTCCTTGCGTTCCAGATCATTCCGGGTGACGTGGTGACGTCCATACTGGGGACGGAAGCCACGCCGGAAAGGGAGCAGCAGCTCAGGGAGGAACTGAGGCTGGATGACCCTCCGGTGGTTCGGTATTTGAGCTGGGTGACGGGAGTGGTGCAGGGGGATCTGGGCGTCAGCTATAGGTATTCCAAAAATATGAACGAGATGATGCCGGTGGCGGAGCTCATAGGAGATAAGCTGCCCGTGACCCTCTGGCTGGCAGCGGCGGCGTTTGTGCTGATCGTTGCGGCGGCTATTCCTCTGGGGGTGTTCTGGGCGAAATGTGCCAGCTATCCCAGAGTGGCGTCTGACGCTTCAGGGAAGGGCAGCGGCCTGAGGGAGTCTGCCCAAGACCGTAAGGGGAACCTGCTTCAGGACTGGGCAGGTAAGGTTCACCGTATTATGGATGCGGTGCTCGGTATCGTTACGCAGGCGGCTATGGCGGTGCCTTCCTTCTTTTTAGGGATTCTGGTGACATTTCTGTTCGGCATAGTATTAAAGGCTTTTGCGCCCGGAGGCTATGTGAGCTATGAAAAGGATTTCTGGGGATTTCTGGGCTATCTGGTGTTTCCGGCCCTTTCCATCGCAATTCCTAAGATTGCAATGACGGCAAGGTTTCTGCGCAATTCCATGCTGACGGAGCTGGGATCGGATTATGTGCGCACCGCTTACAGCAAAGGCTGCACAAGGCGGCGGGTGCTGTACGGGCATGTGCTCCGGAACGCCATGATGCCTGTGGTCACCTTTCTGGGGATGATCGTGGCGGAGGTGGTGGCAGGCAGCATCGTCATTGAGCAGGTGTTCGGGCTGCCGGGCATCGGGCGGCTGCTGATCAGCTCTATCTCTACGAGGGACTTCCCGGTGGTGGAGATACTGATTCTGTATATTACATTTGTAGTGATTTTTGTGTACTTTATCGTGGATATTCTGTACCGGGTGATAGACCCCAGAGTCAGCGGGAAGTGACGGGAGGGATGATTCCCGTATGCAGCAGGCCGGGGCGGTGCAGAGGACTTTGTGAAGGCTGCGGGATAGCTGGCTTCTTGAGAAAAGCATGGGGAACTCAGGCAGATCAGGAAAACAAAGTTGGAATAGGGCAAGAAAATCGGGACAATGCAAGAAAACAAGATAGGGTAAGGAAAGCTAGATAGGGTAAGGAAATCGAGATAGAGCAAGGAAATCGAGATAGGGCAAGAAAGCCGGGACAAGGAAAAAGATAAGAACAGAGATTGGAATAAGAAAATCAGAAAAGAAAGAGACCGGCTGTAAAAAGGTCAGATGAGTGCGGCAGAGGAAGACAGCGATGAAGCAGGCAAAAAAAACAAAATGGAATAAATATTTTACGGCAGGCCTGCTGATGACAGGTCTTGCGGTGCTGCTTGGAATCATCGGTCTGTTCTGGACGCCTTATGGAACCACAAAAATGTCTGCTGCTGAAATATTTTCGCCGCCTTCCCTGCGGCATATCTTCGGCACGGATAATTTCGGGAGGGATATTTTCTCCAGAGTGATGCAGGGGCTGGGAACCACAGTGACGATCAGCAGTCTGGTGGTTCTGTTCTCCGGCGGTATCGGAATCCTGCTGGGGGCGCTGACCGGGTATTTCGGCGGTCTGGTGGATGAGGTCGTCATGCGGGTCACGGATGCGGTGAACGGCTTTCCCAGCATACTTCTGACGCTGGTCATCATCAGTATTCTGGGCAGCGGCAAGCAGAACGTGATCCTGTCCATGGGCATCGTGTTCGTGCCCAGCTATGTGAGGATTGTGAGAGGGGAATTTATCCGGCTTCGGGATGCGGATTATATCAGGCGGGCAAGGCTTATGGGAGTGAAAAATTTCCGGATACTTTTTGTCCATATCCTGCCCAATATTTTTTCCGTATTCTGGGTGTCGGTGATGATAGGCTTCAACAATGCCATTCTGGCGGAGTCGGGCATGAGCTATCTGGGGATAGGGGTGCAGCCCCCGGATGCCAGTCTGGGCAAGATGCTCTCGGACGCCCAGGGGTATCTGCAGTCCGCTCCGTGGTATGCGTTAGCGCCGGGGCTGACCATTGTGTGGCTGGTGCTGGGATTCTCTTTGTTCAGCGAAGGGGTCAGGCGTATGAACAAGTAGGGATGATATAGGGATCCCGAAGAGAGGAGGCTCGCAGGAATGATAAAAATTGAAAATCTATCAGTTGCTTTCGGTGATACTGAGGTGGTAAAAAATGTGAGTCTGGATCTGCGGGACGGGGAGATACTGGGGGTGGTCGGGGAATCCGGTTCCGGGAAATCCGTCACGGCGCTGACGCTGATGGGGCTGGTCTCGGATGCGGCCCGGGTCACGTCAGGCAGGATTCTTTTTGACGATGTGGTGCTGCGGGAGGCAGGCAGGCCTTGTGATATGTCTCTTTACCGAAGGTATCAGGGGGCCCGGATGTCCATGGTGTTTCAGGAGCCTCAGACCAGCCTGAATCCTACCCAGAGAGTAGGCAGACAGGTAGAGGAGATGCTTCGCCTGCATATGTCCCATGCGGATATGCCTGATATGCCTGCGGGAGACCGGCGCAAAAGGAAAGATCGCAGGAGCAGCAGGGAGGAAATCAAGAAAAAGGTTCTTGAGACATTTGAAGCCGTAGGGCTCCGGGATGCGGAAAGAGTGTACGCCAGCTATCCGCATCAGCTATCCGGCGGTATGCGCCAGCGGGCAATGATCGCCATGGCTATTATCCTCCGTCCAAGACTGATCGTTGCCGACGAGCCGACCACTGCACTGGATGTCACCGTCCAGAGCCAGATCATGGCGCTTTTGCGGGAAATCAATCAGAAGCAGAACAATGCAATGCTTTTTATCACCCATGACCTGAATCTGGCCAGAAGAATCTGCCATCGGGTGGCGGTGATGAAGGATGGACGAGTGGTGGAATTCGGAACTGCGGAGGAGATTTTTGAGCATCCAACACAAGAATACACCAGAATGCTGGTGGAGGCGGTGCCGTCGAGAATGAAGCGGATTTCCGAAGCGGGAACCGATAGGTCTCTAAAAGGGCGGCTGGAGGACACAGAAGCGGACGGCAGGGAAGTCTCCGAAGGATGGCTGGAGGACACGGAAGCGGACGGCAGGGAAGTCTCCAAAGGATGGCTGGAGGACACAGAAGCGGACGGCAGAGAAGTCTCCGAAGGATGGCTGGAGGACACGGAGGCGGACGATAGGAAAGGCTCCAAAGGGCGGACGGAAGTCATAGAAACAGGCGGTCGGTCGGCCGGAGGAGAACCGGGAAGCCGGATTCCTGTTCTGCAGGTCAGGAATCTGTCCGTATATTATCAGGATGAAGGCAACAGCCTTTTTGCCCGGTCAAAAAAGCATTGCGCTGTACAGAATGCGGATTTCGAAATCTATCCTGGAGAGAGTCTGGGACTGGTGGGGGAGAGCGGCTGCGGGAAGACGTCTCTGTCAAAGGCGATTCTGGGAATGAACCGGCAGATACAAGGGGAGATTATCCATCATTCCCTCCGTCCCCAGATGGTGTTTCAGGATCCCTACAGCAGCTTAAACCCTGCAAAGACCATAGGGTGGCTCCTGCAGGAGCCGCTGAGGGCGGCAGGTGCGCTGGATCATTCCCTGACTATGACTAAGGGGGATATGAAGGCTGCCGCTTATGATATGCTGCATAGGGTGGGCATGGGGGAGGAGTATTTTGACAGGAAGCCCTCTGAGCTCAGCGGCGGACAGCGCCAGCGCATCAGCATTGCGCAGGCTCTGATCGCAGACCCGGGATTCATTATTGCGGATGAGCCGGTTTCGGCGCTGGATGTGACCATTCAGGCTCAGATCATGGAGCTGATGCAGAGGCTGCAGCGGGAAATGAATCTGGCATGCTTGTTCATTTCTCATGATATTAATGTAGTCTACAAAATGTGCGACAGAATCATGATTATGAAAGATGGCAGGATCATAGAGACAGGGGAGACGGAAGAGGTGTTCGCTCATCCCAGGAAGGAATATACAAAGCTTCTGCTGAAGGAAGGATAAGTATCAGGTCTGATCTCCTTCGGCAGAGGCTTTTTTGTTATAAGGGGTGGCGGGTGCGGGGCAGGCAGTGCAAACCGAACGGGCAGCGCAGCAAAAGCCGGAAGTGCCGGACAGCCGGGGCAGTGCAGCGCAGCAAAAGCCGGAAGTGCCGGACAGTTCAGGCAGGATGGCTCAGCTCCCAGAGATTTCGGATCTGGCTCCGAAGAGTCTCGTAGTCCCACTGCTTCTCGCTGTTAGTCCTGCGGTTGGGATCGTTTACATAAAAGCCGTTTTCGTCATATCCCCGGATCAGGATAAAGTGTCCCGCAGTGGTGAAATCGCCGGGGCCCATGCTGCATATGATCAGATTCCCTGCGTCCAGCGTGCGCCGCATCAGGTTTTCATCCAGAGACAGTACGCTGCCGGATAGCCCAAGCTTTTTCGCACCCTCTGTCCAGAAGCTCCAGCTGGTTCCCTCCGATGTATAGTAGCCGCTGTCATATGCAAACTCCGCCATCCTTCTGGGGTTCATGTCGGTATCTTCTGTGAAGTATAGGTATGCCTGCGTCATGCATAAAGGACCGCACCCTGCAAGACCGATCATGCTGTCTCCGTATGCATTGTAGCCCCAGCGCTTATCCCACTGCATCAACAAGGGAACCTGACCGTTGACAAAATCGTCAGTCAGATCAATAGTACTGTTTGTATAGGTATCCCGGTTCGGATAGCATTCCACATAATCCGCGGCTTCTGCATTGATTTCCAGAAGTTTCTGTAATTCCTGAGAGAAATCCGCCGGGGAGCTGGTCTGACCGGTTAGGCTGCTATCTGTGTAGTGTATATTGTCTGTATGAGGCAGGCTGTTCCAGAGGGCTGCTGCAAAGGAGAGCAGCTGCCGGAATGTTATTATGGCAAGCAGACATAGGAGCAGCTTTGCCGCAAGGGAAGGGAAAGGGCTGCGTTTCCTGCGCCTTTGCCGTATTGGCGGTGTTGTGCGGCTGTGTCTTACGGCAGTGGATTGGTTTGCGGCAGAGCGTCTTATAGCAGCGGATTGGTTTGCGGCAGAGCGTCTTATAACAACAGAGTATCTGGCTGTAGCGGATAGATTTCCTTTTTCTGACATATGTGAATACCTCCTATCAGATTGTATTATAAGAGGAGGAGAGCTTGAGGATTTTGTTTTTCTATTAGAGATTTCCTAAGAATAAGTGAAGAGGTGGCTGTAAATGGTATTGGGGAGTGTTTTTCAATTTGCGAAAAACTTCCCCCCCGGTGAACTGTGGATTTCGCTGTTTTGTTTATCTGGAGATCGATAATTCAGTCATCAGCATATGCCGATATTCCTTATCTTCGGCAACACGCTTTACATCTTCTGTCCTGCCCAGCGCAAACAGCTTCTGGATGAGCTGGGCAAGTAAATCCTCGCCCTGCTGGACACCTTGCTGTATGCCTTGATTCACAAGGGCATTGCTTAAATTGCACATATCTCGCACCTCGCTTTCAAATATGGAATTGGCCTCGGTGTTTAGGCAGTCTATTTTTTTATCACCATCCAGCAATAAGGTTTTATCCGGCTGATCTTGATGTACGGACTTCTGGGAAATCTCGGGCTTTTCTTTGATGCAGTTGTCAGCAATGAATTTAACGCTGTACTGTGAGAACTCTTTCGTACAAGATTTTAAAATCCATGCGATGACCGATTCATAGGTTAAGAGCTTTTTTGCGCATTCGTCGTATTTCGCCTTATCGGCGGCTATATCTATGGTTTGGGCAATGTCAGTCTGTCTCTCCAATGGTGATCACCTTCCGTCGACTGCAGGTGTATCTATTCATTTGCATCTGATTCTACTTTAACATATAAACAGCCGTTGGTCAACGAGCCTGACATATTTATAAGGCTACTTGTTTTTTTGATAATCCGATGTATAATAGGAAAAGGCTGCGACGCCGGAAAATACAATTATGCGTGCACAAAGGAAATGAATCATGAAAGCTTATGAAATGGATCTCTGCAGCGGCTCTTTATGGAAGAAAATTTTTGTCTACAGTGTGCCTCTGATGCTCTCTAACATTCTGCAGGTTCTGTTCAATATGTCGGATGTAGCGGTGGTGGGCAAATTTGCCGGCCCCGTTGCGCTGGGGGCAGTGGGTTCCACCAGCACATTGATCACCTTGTTTACGGGCCTGCTCATAGGGCTTGCCAGCGGAGTCAATGCGCTTACCGCTCTTCATATCGGGTCGAAACACCGGAAGGATCTGCAGGAAACAGTACATACATCCCTGATCCTATGCCTTGCCATGGGACTGCTGATCATGGTGCTGGGGATTATTTTCTCCCGAAGCATTCTTGACGTAATGCATACAAAAGATGAGCTGATCTCCGACGCAGTGCTCTATCTGCGGATTTATCTGCTGGGGATGCCTGCTCTGGGGCTGTATAATTTCGGCAATGCCGTCCTGAGCGCTGCGGGAGACACCAAGCGTCCGCTGTATTACCTTCTCTTTTCGGGTATCATCAACGTGCTGCTGAACCTTTTCTTCGTCATCGTCCTGCGGTGGGATGTGGCGGGAGTCGCCGCAGCCAGCATTATTTCCCAGTATCTGTCTGCGTTCCTGATCCTGGCCGTACTGTTTGGGAGTCAGGAGGGGGTTGCCCTGCGTATGTCAGATCTCAGGCTGAGCCGGGAAAAAATGACCCGGATTCTGAGGATAGGTATTCCTTCTGCGTTCCAATACGGACTGTTTGCCATCGCCAATCTATTTGTACAGACCAGTGTGAATTCCTTTGACCATGTGATGGTGGAAGGCAATTCCGCCGCTGCAAATGCCGATCCGCTGGTCTACGATATGATGGCAGCCTTTTACACTGCATGCTCCAGCTTTATCGCACAGAATTTCGGAGCCGGAAAGCGGGACAGGATCCTGAAAAGCTACCTCATATGCCTTTTCTATTCTTTTTTGACCGGACTGGTCATCGGTATCGGGTTCTATGTATTCCGCTATCCCTTTCTGGCTCTTTTTACTGATGAAAGTGCTGTTGTGGAATCAGGAATCTACCGTCTGTCGGTGATGGCGCTGTCATATTCTGTGTCGGCTTTTATGGACTGTTCCATAGCCGCCTCCAGAGGGCTGGGAAAAAGTATTCTTCCCACCATTATTGTCATCATGGGTTCCTGTGTGTTCCGGATCATCTGGATATATACGGTTTTTGCCCATTTCAGAACCATACAGTCGCTGTATCTGCTGTATGTATTCTCATGGCTCATAACCGCTGCGGCGGAGATGGCATATTTTGCTGTGGCATACAGGAAAACAGCAGGAAAAGCTGTTATGGCAGGAGATTGAAATTGCACGCCTGAGACAGATCCAGACTGATGAAGCGGATGTTGTTGTTAAGAGACAAGAAGCATTCCCACAGAAATCAGTGTTTGATGAACATTGAATTTTTGCGGGAATGTTTTTGCATGAGGATGATTCAGGACTGATGAAAAGGCAGTCAGATGGTATATCTGATTGAAATTTTCCGCTATTACGGGTATAATGTAAGCATGAATCACGAAAGGATACATGAAAAGGAAACAAAAACCGGAGACAGCCTCCACAAGCGGCAGTCGGAACAGAAAGGGAAAATATGAAGGATGAAAAAATCGTAAAGAAAAATCTGATTTACTTTCCGTTGGGTACGGTAGGGAGGGACGCAGTGTACTGTCTGATCAACAGCTATCTGCTGACCTTTGTGCTGTTTACCCATTCTCTGGACGGTGCGCAGGTTGCAGCCATCACCGGCATCATGGTGGCGGCACGGGTATTTGATGCGCTCAACGATCCTGTTATGGGCAACATCATCGAGAGAACCCGCTCCGGATTCGGCAAGTTCAAGCCGTGGCTGCTGGCAGGGGGGCTTTCCACATCGGCGGTGATCTACCTTTTGTTCAATGTCCGGCTTCAGGGCTGGGGCTTTGTGTGGTTCTTCGGCCTGATGTATTTTGCGTTCAGCATTACCTATACCATGAGCGACATCTCCTACTGGGGCATGATTCCCGCCCTTGGCTCCGACGCAGACGCAAGGAACCGTTTTACATCCCGGACTGCTCTTTTTGCAGGAATAGGGAGCACTCTGGCGGCAATCTTGATTCCCGTGTTCACCACAGGATCCGGAGCAATCGGCGGCAGCACGGCGGTGGCCTATGGATGGGTTGCTCTGATCGTGGCGGTTCTTGCGCCGCTTTTCATCTTGTTTACCCTTTTTGGGGTGCAGGAGCATAGGGAGGCGGTTTCTTTAGACAAGAAAAAAGAGAAATTCTCTTTGAAGCAGGTCTTTCGGACCATCTGCCGGAATGACCAGCTGGTATGGGTGGCCGTGATCTTTCTGATCCAGCAGGTGGGAAACGGGCTTGTGCTGGGCGGAATCGGATCCACCTATATCTATTTCACCTTCGGATATGACGGGGGCTTGTACTCGCTGTTCAATACGGTGGGTATGTCTGCTACCGCTTTCCTGATGATTTTCTATCCGATGATCTCCAGACGGATCCATAGGAAGAAGCTCATGGGCATCATGGCAGTGATCTCATCGGCAGGCTACGGGATGATGCTGGTGTCTCTGGGGGTTCCTGACATGGCTGGCTTCTGGATTTTGCTGGTGGGCTATATGCTTTCCAATTTCGGACAGTACTGTTACTATCTGATTATGATGATCTCTATCATGAATACGGTGGAGTACAATGAATATAAGTTCGGCACCAGAGACGAAGGGATCATCACATCCCTGCGCCCCTTTATTACGAAGATGGGATCTGCGCTGATCGTGGCTGTCACATCCGTCACCTATCTTCTGTTTGGCGTCACGGGCTATACCAACCAGATTTCTGATCTGGAGCAGCAATGCGCGCAGGGGCTGATTTCCGAGGAGCAGAAGCTTGGGGAGATATCGGAGGTGATCTTTGGGGCAGGAGGAAGCGGCGGTGTCTCCGCCGGGCAGAGCAGAGGGCTCCTGATTACCATGACAGTGCTGCCCTGGGCGCTGATGCTGATCTCCTATATGCTGTACCGGAAGAAATATACCTTGGATGAGGAAGAGTATGACAGAATCTGCGGGGAACTGCAGAATAAGATGAAATAGATAGCAAAGATAAAGAGAAGTCAGAAGCTATAAACGTATATCAGGCAATGAGAAAGCAGGCTTATGGACAAGAAAGGTAAACGGAAAAATCCGGAAAGCATAGGCCGTCCCCTGACGTTTGAAAGCAGCATCGGGGATTTATACCACACACCGGTAGGGCATGGCTTCCGGAGGGCAATGATGCTATCGGGGTTTTTATGGGCTATCCGGGCATTGAGCATTATTATTACGGGCCTAAGCTGCATCAGTATCTCAGGGAGATTCGGGAGAAGGCTTTTGAGCCTCATGGGGCATTTTCCGTGGGGGAGGCTCCGGGACTGGGCATGAAAATGTGTCAGCTGGTGACAGGGGAGGAGCGCAGGGAACTGGATATGGTGTTTTCCTTTGACCATCTGGAGACCCCGGGACATGTGCGGCTGGAGGATTATTCATATGATCTGAATTATTTCAGGGACTATATGACGGACTGGATGGAGCATTATGGGAATAACTGCTGGATGTCCTTGTTTTACAACAACCACGACAATCCCCGGATGATCAGCAAGATCACCAAGGATGCGTCCCGTCACGGGGATCTGGCCAAGCTTCTGGCGGTGATGCAGCTTACACTGAAGGGAACGCCCTTCTTGTTTCAGGGGGACGAGATGGGGCTCGCCAACTATGAGTTTACCTCCATGAACCAGATCACGGATGTGGAGGCAAAGGGTTACTATGAGGAGCATATTCGGAAGGAGCCTGAGGAGCAGGTCTTTGGGGCCATACTTGCAGGCACCAGAGAGCACTGCAGGGTGCTGCTGCCATGGAACAAAACGCTGCCGCCCTGCCATCAGGGACTGCGTCAGGAGCCTAATCCGGAGGTGTTCGGGGCATATAAGGAGCTGCTCCGGCTGAGGCATGGAGAAAAGGCTTTCGTCTATGGAACGTTCAGGGTCTTAAACCGGAAGAAGAACCGTTTCGTGTATGAGCGGAGTCTAGGGGAAAGGTCTTATGTGATAGACTGTAATCTGGGGGCCGGCGCCTGCAGGGCGTTTTCGCCTCAGGGGCAGTGGAACTTGATATATGACACATATGAGAGGAACATAGAAGATATAAAAATCCTGCAAGGCTATGAGGCACGTATCTGGAAGCAGTAAAGCGGTTCAGAGACTCCGAGGAGCTATCGGTCATATAAGGAGGCATGGAAATGGAGAATGACAGGCTTATAGAGAACATTTTAAAGCATCTGGACGAGGAGACCCAGATGGGCGTGATGCGCATGAGCGTGGAAATGGACGAGGAAAAGAGCGTCGACGGAGAAGTTTCCCATAAATGCTGCAATATGTACGGCCGCCCGGCCAATGAGACGGTGGGCCTTCTGGACTGCTATACAGACAGGAACGCAGGCCGCCCGGACAATGAAAGGTGAAATCTTTTTACATTGTGCAACAATGAAAAATATAAGCGGCAGGAAAAGGCAGGCGCGGAAACGCCTGCTTGTTTCCGAAAGCCGCGGAGCTGATCTGAAGGAGGAGAATGGATATGCAGCCGGTAGTGTTGACTTTGTCGGGGAATGCCTGCACACTTTCTAACGGTGTCTTGTCATTGTACTGGAAGGAGGACGGAACGCTGGGCTCCATGAGCAGAAACGGCGTGGAGCTGGTGCGGAATATGCCTGACCGCTCCGATACGGAGGGCAAGTCCGCCTTTTATGTGGATTATCATGCGGAAGGGGCCTTTCGCGGATGCCGTGCCCCTAAGCTGAGGGTCATAGAAGACAGCGGCCGGATGGCTCATGTGGCCTATGTGGATACAACAGGGTATCTGGCCATCGAGTTCCACATCATACTGATGGAAGGGGAAAGCGGCTTTTATGCCTATGTCATCGGCGCCAACAATACGGACGCTCCCTTTGAACTGTCGGAATTCAGGATCGTATGCCGCTTCGGCAGCCGTATTTTTGATCATGCATATAACAGCGAGCGTCAGGGCATGCAGCCTACCCATAAGTATATGGAGCAGCATGAAAAGCTTCAGGACGAGACCTACCGGCTGCCGGACGGGGAAAAGTATTCAAATGGGGATGTGTATTCCAAATATGATTACGCAGGCTATTTTTCCCGGAGCGATATGTGGGGACAGTATGGGCATGGATACGGCTTCTTCCTCATTCCGGCCTCCAAGGAATTTTACCCCGCAGGCCCGCTGAAGCAGGAGCTGCTGGTGCATTATGACGGAATCGTATTGAACTACTTTACCGGTGCCCATTTCGGCAACGGGAATCTGCATATCCCCATAGGCTGGAAGAAGTTTTATGGGCCGTTCTATTATTATCTCAATCAGGGGCTGGAGCCGGAAGAGCTGATTCAGGACGCCCTGCGGACTGCGGAGGCGGAGCAGGCAAAATGGCCTTATTCATGGGTGAAGGAACCGCTGTATCCCCTTGTGCGCAGCAATGTGAAAGGGCAGCTGTGTTATGCGGACGGTGTCCCCTGCGGCAATACTACAGTTATCCTAGGGCAAAAGGAGCTTCCTATAGAACTGCAGTCAGAGGATTATATTTATTACACGGAAACAGATTCCCGCGGGCGCTTTGTCCTTGAGAATGTCCGTTTCGGAACCTACTCCCTGTTTGCGTATCAGACCGGAGGAGACAATACAGAGCAGCTGCGGGTAGACGATATAGGGATTACAGAGCAGGAGCAGAGCCTTTTGCCCATTGTCTGGAACCTGCCCGCCGAAAGGACGGTCTGGCAGCTGGGCAGGGCCACCAGAACCTGCGAAGGCTTCCGGTACGGCGGAGAGCTGCGGAATTACAAATGGATGGGCATGGTGCCGGAGACGGTGCACTTTTATATTGGACAGAGCAGGGAAGAAGAGGACTGGTATTATGCGCAGGTTCATGAGGGCAGCTGGTATATCCATTTTGATCTTGCAGAGGTGCCGGCATCGGAGTGCAGCCTCATCGTGGCGCTGGCTGCAGCCAGCAGAGGAGGGACGACCAGCAGGGATCTGCCTTGTCTGACGGTGGAGCTGAACGGCCGGATACTGAAGGAGGCCGTCTTTGTGAACGACGGCTCGGTCTACCGGAGCGCCACTAGAAACGGCCGTTACCGATGTCTGAAAATAGCTGTGGATCCGGCAGTCCTCAATAAAGGTGAGAACATTGTACGTCTGGGCATTGAAGGCGGGATGATCATGTATGACACGGTCATTTTGAAGGAAGCTTTACATAGACTGGCTGGATGAGCAGAGGACAGAGGATTACGAATAAGAGCTGCCTGATGAGGTTTCGGCATTGAAAATATGGATATTCACCGAAAATAAACAGGGAAATGGTTGCAATACGATCATTTCCCTATTTTTTATGCGAATCTCTAGTGTTTTTGTTTTTTTGCTCGTACTATATACATGACCGGTCATAAAACAGCAGGAAGGATGGCAGTGTCCTTGGCGGAAGCGGAGGATGCAGGATAAAGGAGTATTGCTATGAGCGATGGGCAGATTATTGAGGCTATCAGGAACAGGGACGAGGCGGTGATGGGGGAGGTGATCGGAAACTACTCCAAGCTGCTCTGGACGGTGGTTTCTGCCGTGCTTACCGGCATGGCGTCGGCGCAGGACATGGAGGAGTGTGTGGCGGATGTGTTTGTGTACCTATGGCAGAATCCAGAGAAATATGATGCAGCGAAAGGGAAACTGAAATCGTGGCTGGCTCTCATGGCCCGTTCCAGAGCCATCGACAGATGCCGCTCTATTATGCGCCGCAATGAGGCTGAGATTGAAGAAGACATGGTTGCGGAGAGATGGGACGTGCTGGCGGACATCGTGGAGCAGGATGAGCGGGAGCGGCTTCGGGCCTGCATCTGGAAGCTGGAGGAGACGGACCGGGAGGCGATCATCCGCAGATATTACTATGGACAGAAGCCGAAGGAAATCGCTGTCGCCATGGGCATTCCCAGAAAGCAGGTGGAGAATCGTCTGTATCAGGGGAAACAGAAGCTGAGAAAAATGGTGCTGGAGATGCAGTGAGTCTTTAAGCGGGAGAGGAGAATAGAGAACATGGAAAGGTTTAAAAAACAGAATTCAGAGCATATTAAAGCAATCTTTGAATCCAAGACGGGAGTGGAGCTTCCAGAGGGAAGGAGAGCCGTGAAGCCCTTATGGAGAAGGGGCATGAAGCTGGCTGTGACCATGGCGGCGCTGTTCTGCGTATGTTCGCTGTCGGCTTTCGGCTACAGTATGTTCTCTGCCATAGACAGTGAAAGTCTGGGATTCAGGGCTTTTTATCTTGGGGAGGGCAGATTCCGTATCTATGTAGGCAATGCGTCAGACAAGGAACTGGTATTTCAGGAGAAGCTGAAGCTGATGCGCTGGGCCACGGCAGAGGAAGTAGAGGGAGATTCTGACAAGATAATTTTTGAAGGGCTGAGAATCGAGCCCCATACGGAAGGAATCTTGTCCATAGATCTGTCTCAGGCCTATGACATCGGGCTTCTGGAACAGGAGCTGGGAGAGGGGGACTGGTATTATCTGGTGCTGACCAACAACAACTTTGCGTTCGGACAGGACTGGATGTGCGACATTGACTTCACGGATGTCAGGGCGGATATGGCGGAGTGGGACATAGCCTGGTCCTATGCAGGGGAAGTTGTGCTGCCCAGACTGTATGAGGCGCAGGTTGAAAAGGAACAGGAGCAGGAAGACAGCCATCGTATGCCTGCGGGGAAGCTTCTGTACGGAGACTGGATCTGGCCTGTGAGCGGAGAGGAAATCTCTTTGGCATTCGGGGTTCAGCCGAATGGAAATGTATCGGATCATGTCAGTATCCCGGGAACGCAGGGAGAGGATGTGGCGGCGGTCACAAGCGGAACTGTCTCCGAGACCGGCTTTGAGGGAGAGGCAGGAAACTATGTGATCATGACAGACGGAAACGGAGTGGATATCAAATACGGCCATCTGGAGCAGATTTTCGTGGAAGAAGGGCAGCAGGTCTCTCAGGGGGATAAGCTGGGCACTCTGGGAAAGACCGGAATGGCTGCGGGGCCCAATCTGCTGCTTGCGGTGTACGTGGAGGGAGAGGCGGTAGACCCGCTGAATGCAGAGCCTTTGGAGGGGGATGAATAGGAAAGTGGCACTATAGAGTGTGCGGAATCTCTTGGAGCCTTGATATGATTGGATTTTGAAATGCCTGCCATCCTGGCTTTTGTGTGAGGACGGCAGGCGTTTTTGAGGATCCGGGGAAGTCAGAGGCCAGAAAGCTCCCTGAAATGCCGGATGCTTTCTGATTTGGCGGCTGTTGCAAGCCAATTCTTGACAGTGTCAAGTTCTTGTTCAGCCATGATCTTGTCGGCCAGCTCCGTCGGGACATCGCCGATTTCATCCAGAAGCTGCAGTGTGGCCATTGCCATGCCTCTGGCCTCTCCGATCACTTTGCCTCTGGCCTCGCCGATCGCTATCCCCTCATCCCTCACATACTCATCCTGCGCATTGCGGTCCCGTATGGCTTTCAGCCTTTCCTCATAGAGGTAGCGCAGAGTCTTGCTCAAGCTCATTGTCCTTAAAACCTCCATTGCCTCCGTCATCCCGGCGTTCTTGCTCATGATCATCTTTAAGTCCTCCTCGTCTCCGGCGTTGAAAAGCCGTATCCAGTCGCTGACGGCGTCCGTGCCCGACAGCTGTTTCCTGAGCTCAATGACATGGATCTCGAACAGGTCCGTGAGCTCTGTCCCGTTTTTGCTGCGCAGCCGGTATTCCGTGTGGCTCTCATCCCCCTCTGTCAGGTTGAAGTCCAGTATACTGATGCTGATGCATCGGCGCAGTTTATCGTAATTGTGCCCGACCCGCAGGCCGCCGGTGTACATCTTTGCCAGATAGAAGAGCTGCCTCTTTGTCCAGTGCTTCTGGAGACGAACCTGCAGCTCCGCATTCACGTCCGCGTCGCTGTTCAGCTCCATGGCCATGTCGAGGACACCCTCCTTCTGCCCGCCGAAGGCTTTCCATAAGCGCGGGCTGGTTATCCTCACGGACTTGATCTTGTCCAGAGGGATGCCCAGCACGTCGCTGAGGAACTGCTTTCTGACGTTTTCCCGGGAGAACAGTTCTTTGAATGCATAATCCATCTTCAGTGAGACAAGCTTTTTACTGGTATCAGAGCCCATCTTGCCTGAAGCTTTATCATTTGGAGCCTTCTTAGCAGAATTCTTTGTCAAGATTTCCCCTCCTTTTCCAATGGAATCCGGCAGGGAAAATCCGTGGAAGCGAAAGAAAGCTCTGGTCTTATCTGTGGAAAATCCCTGCTCTTACTATAATGGTTTTGAGATAAAAGCATAGATCTTCCGAATATAGAACATAGACCGATCTGTGATATCGATGAATTAAGAAAGTGTCATGCTTTGTCTTTATTCTAACAGCTTTTGCAGGAATGTCAATCAGTTTATTGTAATTTACACAAGATATTCATCAGCGATATTCATCAGCAGGTATTCAGCAGGGTAATCCGTGCTTGTTATGATATTTGTCTGGCAGGGAGTAAACGGGCAGCGGGATTGGGGTATCAGGTATAATACTGCGCCTGCGCTTCCCAAAGCCCGGCATATTTGCCGTCCGGCTGTGCAAGCAGCTCCTCATGGGTTCCCTGCTGCACCAGCCGCCCTCCATGCAGTACTATGATCCTATCGCAGAACCGGCAGGAAGACAGCCTGTGACTGATGGACAGCATGGTCTCGCCGGACAGATTTTTGAAAAACTGTTCATAGATTTCCTTTTCCGCATACGGATCCAGCGCGGCGGTAGGCTCATCCAGAATCACGATAGAAGCCGCCTTGTAGATTGCTCTGGCGATAGCTGTTTTCTGGGATTCTCCCCCTGACAGGTTGATTCCGTCCTCCTCATAATCGTGGGAGATGGTCTGGGCTATTCCTTTGGATAGAGTATCCACTTTTCCCTGCAGATCGGCCCTGCAGAGGGCATCATATACTCTTTGCGCATCATAATCCTTCGATGCTGCTACATTTTCTGCAATGGAAAAGGCGAATAAGGAAAAATCCTGAAATACGGTTGCGATTTTCCTGATAAATTCCCTATAGGGATAGCTTTGGATATCTTTGCCGTTTAAAAGAATGCGGCCCTCCGTGGGCTGATATAGACGGCAGAGCAGCTTGATCAGTGTAGTCTTGCCGGAACCGTTTTCGCCTACGATCGCCAGCTTTTCTCCGGGAGCGATCCGCAGGCTGATATCCTGAAGAGCATCCTGCTGGCTGTGGGGATAGCGGAAGGATACTTTGTCGAATACAATTTCATACTGCTCCTTGCCTTTGGCGGATTTGCGGGCGATGCTGCTGATTTCTTTGCTTTTGGCTGCATTCTCAAAGTATATTGTTCGGTTCGGCGTCTCGTCGGTTTCCTCCTCCAGATCCATGTACGTGAAGAAATTGAGCAGATGCACATTATTGTTCCGCAGGTCGGTGATGATCTGTGCCAGTTCGCTTAAGGCGGTTATCAGCATAGTCACTGCGGAGGATATCATGATCACATTGCCGATTCCGATGACATTCCGATTGGCCAGAAAACCTACCATGGCGTAAACTGCGGCGCCGCAGATGCTTGTGCAGAGTATTTTTGCTGTGTCAAGCTTGTTTACGGCCCGGGTTTCCCGGACATTACCGTCGGCCAGAAGCTGATAGCATTTCTGCCTGCTTTCATGGAGTATCAGCTGCTTCTGCCGGAAAATGCGGATATCCATTGCCATATCTTCATCCGGCAGATAATTCAGGTCATAAAACTCACCATACCGGTTAAGCTTTGCCCCATGTTCGAATACTTCAAAGCTGACATCGAAACGTTTGGATGCTATTTTGCAGGTAATATAGGAGCATCCGGCAACCAATGCCGCCAGAAGAAGCAGGATTGCCGCCGCCGTGCTCCCGCTGATCATACCGCTGTTTACACTGGCTGTCACCTGATGCGCAAAGCCCAGTCCCAATACCAGCGCGGTGGCTGCGGAACACAGATTTTTTACTACCACCTCCATGTCCCAGTATAGGCTGGCCATCCCGGCTCCGGAGAGGCTGATGCTTCCGGATACTTGTTCTCTCAGGCTGCGGGTGCTTTCCTTTTCCAGCAGAAAAAAAGGGATCTGGTAAGCCTTGTCCGTCAGAATGATCTCATGGGTGGAAAACAGACGGCTGTACCCTATTGAGATTTTTTTGTCCATCCGGCATCCGATGCAGGACAACAGCAGCGTAGCTCCTATGGATATCAAAATATAGGTCATGAGCCTTGTCTTGCTCTGGCTTCCTACCAGTTCATTCAGGATCAGGGCAGACATCATAATGGCGATATAGGGCGTGAAGGCCGTCACCGCGCTCCGAACGGCCAGAAGCATCATCTGTCCCGGCAGAATTTTATCAAATTCCCGAATTCCTCTTTTTATTATTGTTATATCTTCTTTGATCGCTCGACGATTATTCTTCATAATATTTATACCTCTTTCTATAGCAAACGACTTTACATTCTTTACTTTGGTACACTATACGGATTGCCGTAGCTGTTATAGACTCCATGCAAAGCAAGGATAGTTATGACGTTTACTGTAACTGTATTGACAGACAGCGCTCCAAAGCGGAGGATTCATTCTGCGGAGAGCGGCGACGGGGATGCGGCATAATATTTGCTCTGCACCCGGAACATCTCCGCATAGCTGCCTTTCCTTGCCATCAATTCCTCATGGGTTCCGGCTTCTGTGATTATTCCGTCTTCCATGACGAGGATGCGGTCGCAGAATCTGGTGGAAGCCAGCCGGTGAGATATGAAAACGGAGGTCCTGCCTTCCGTTAATCTGCCGTAGGCCTGATAGATCTCGTTTTCCGCAATTGGGTCCAGCGCCGCAGTGGGCTCGTCCAGAATGAGAACCGGCGCGTCCTTATACAATGCTCTTGCCAGCAGCAGGCGCTGCCTCTCGCCTCCCGACAGCTCCGTTCCGTGTTCCGTGATCTGCCTGAGCAGAGGGGTATCCGCTCCCTCCGGCAGGGAGCGCACCTTTTCCTCCAGACCTGCCAGACGGATACATCGCCAGACATTTTCGCTGTCAGACTCCGAAAAAACCTTTCCGGACAGAGCGTCCTTTCCGTCGGATTCCGATAATCTCTTCTCAGACAGAGCGTCCTTTCCGTCGGACTCCTGATCGTCTCTTACATTCAGCATAATATTGTCCCGGATGCTTACCGGCAGCACGCCGGATCTCTGAAAGACCGCAGAAAACAGCTCTCTATAATCTTCGCCGTCAAAATCCGCAACATCCATGCCGTTTACCAGAATACGTCCCTCCGTGGGCTTCAGCAGTCCGCACAGAAGCTTTACAAAGGTAGTTTTTCCGGCCCCGTTTGCCCCAACGATTGCCAGCTTTTCGCCGGGTCTTATGGTCAGGCTGATGTTTTTCAGGATAGGAATCTCCTTCTGGATGCCGGTTTCATCCTTCTCATGATAAGAGAAAGATACATTTTCCCAGACAAAGCCGACAGTGCCCGTGACCGTATCGGCGCTGTGTTTTTGCTTCCGCCTTTTTGGACCCAGCTCCATAAATTGCCGGAAATCCGTAACATAATTATCTGCCTCCATAAATCCGGAACAGCCTTGTGCCAGTTGGCCGAGAAAGCCTCCCAGGCCGGTGACAGCCGAGAAGGCCAGTGCAAAATCGCCGACGGTCATGCTGCCATGGAAATACTGCCAGATCAGATAAGCATAAGCGCATCCGTTTCTTAGAAAGATGAGCGCCCCGTTCAGTATCATTTTTTTGAAATCCTGATGGGCTATGTTTCCCTCTACACGGTCCTTGTCTGCTACGGTCTCCTGAGCGACTCTGCGCAGCCATGCTGTCATAGAGTAGATGCGGATATCCTTTCCTTCGCTGATGCCTCTGGTATGGTAAGCAACATAATTCAGCTTTCGGCTGGCTCGGGCTCTGTCCTCCTGCAGTATATGCCTGCGCTTTTCCGTAAGTCCGGCATACCACAGCTCTATGCCGAACAAGAGAAGGAGAAGGAGCAGGATCAGGATCAGGGGATGGAGCATACAGATAATAGTGCTCAGCGCAAAAATGCCCCCCATGCTTTCCAGCAGCGCCGTTATTCTGCGCAGGTAGGTGACGACACCGAAATTCGGGCTGCTGACAGCGTTTCTGGCTTTTTCTGCGCTGCGCTTTCCCGAGGGAGAAGAGAAAATCCCATAATCCAGATCCATCATTTTTTCTTCCCACTTACTTTTAAGTCTGGTAAAGAGAAAGACCTGCGAACAGCAGTCAATATGGTTGTGCACAAGGGCATTGGCTGCGGATACGGTCAGCAGCGCGGCGCTGCCTGCCAGAATTCCCGAAAGCAGGCGGTAGGTATCCGCATTGCTTTCGATCAGATCCAAAACAATTTTGGGGATCCATATGGTGATCAGAGAAGAAATGGTCAGGAGCGTGCTTCCCAGAAACGGAAGGAAGACGCTGCTTTTCCTGAATAAGTACAGTTCACAAAACAGGTAATGGAAATTACCTGCGATAGATTTAATATTCTGTTTCATTTTATATCCTCACAGTTTCTGCAGTGTTTTGATAAACCTCCGGCGATGAGAGCCATAGAGTTTGTTCCTCGAGCTTTTGGACCGGGAACAAAAAAGCTGCGGTATGCCCGCAGCAGATAAACACCTTATGTTGTTATGAGGATATCCTCATATAAACAAAGGTATCGCCATGCCTTTCATACGGGAGAATGCCAGATACAAGAGTATTCTGCTGCCGGTAAATTTCTGCACAACAAAAAAGCCCTTTTTACGTTGTGTTTTTTACTGTCAGCGCATTCTTCCGCATGCACAAATCAACATGACATATACCTCTCCTTACATATTTCACTCAGAATAGCATACTGTCCGATGCCTTGTCAAGAAAAACATACGGCCGGCAATAAGCCGGTTGCCTATATAAGCTGAACTGTGGTAATATGAAAGGGAAAGCTGGTTTTGCCGCTGTTGAATGCGGCAGGAAAAAGGCAGGCAAAATATAAAGGAGTAAAACAGTATGGGAGTATATCTCAATCCGGGAAATGACGCCTTTCGTGAATCAATAAATTCGGAAATCTATATAGATAAATCAAGGCTGATAGCTTATACGAACAAGGTGCTGGAAACAAAGCGGAAATATTTATGCGTCAGCAGACCGCGCCGTTTCGGCAAGTCCATGGCGGCTAAAATGCTTGCTGCATACTATGACAAGACCTGTGATTCCTGTGCCATGTTCCAAAAGCTCCAGATAGCTTCCGACCCTTCTTTTAGGCAGCATATAAACCTGTCTTCTGTATTGTATCTGGATATATCATGGTTTCGGGCTACGGCCGGAAACGGTGAAAGAGTTGTTGATGTGCTGCAGAGGGAAACTGTCCGTGAGCTCCGGAAAGCTTTTCCGGATTTGGTCGGCGACAGTGACACGTCGCTGCCGCTTGTACTGGCGAATATTAATAAAGAAATAGGCGAAAAATTTATTGTTATTATAGATGAATGGGACTGCCTGTTCCGCGAAGACAGATTTGATGAGAAATCACAGGAAGCATATATAGAGCTTTTGCGGGGATTATTTCAAGGCGCGCCATCAAATAAATTTATTAAACTGGCTTATATGACGGGCATATTGCCGATAAAAAAATACGGTTCTCAATCCGCCCTAAATAACTTTACGGAATTTACCATGGTCAACCCTAGTGTTCTGGCGGAGTATGTTGGTTTTACAGAGGAGGAAGTACAGAAGCTGTGCAGACAGTACAGCATGGATTTTGAGGAAGCGAAGTATTGGTATGATGGATATTATTTCAGCAAAGCAGGCTCCGTATACAGTCCCCGGTCTGTTGTGGAAGCCATGCTGAGCGGGGAATTCGGCAATTACTGGACGGGAACGGAAACCTATGAAGCCCTCAAAATATACATTGATATGGATTTTGACGGATTAAAGGATGCTATCCTTTTGATGCTGGCTGGCAGTCGGTGTAAGGTAAATTCTCAGAAGTTCCAGAATGATATGACGAATGTCAAGAGCAAAGATGATGTAATTACATTATTGGTACATCTGGGATACCTGGCATATGACGCAAACAGACAAGAAGCTTTTATCCCGAATCAGGAGGTCGCAGACGAATTTGAAAATGCTGTGGAAGACGGTGGATGGGAAGATGTTGCCAATGCGCTGCGGGATTCGGAACAGCTGTTATATGCAACAATTCACGGAGATATGGATGCTGTGGCAAAGGGAATAGACAAAGTCCATACAGCCAGTTCGTCGGTGCTTGCATATCATAACGAGCTTTCCCTAAGCTGCGCAATAACCCTTGCTTACTATTCTGCCAGAAGAGATTATGTTTTATTTAGAGAAATGCCCGCAGGTAAAGGCTTTGCGGATGTTGTTTTTGTACCAAGGAGGCATTCCGATAAACCGGCTATGGTTGTGGAGCTAAAGTGGAATCAGCAGGCAGAAGGGGCGATCAGCCAGATTAAGACACGGAATTATGCCGGCGCGCTGAAAGAATACAGCAATGATATTTTATTGGTTGGCATCAGTTATAACAAAAAAACCAAGAAGCATAAATGTATAATAGAAAGATTCCGAAACCAGCAGGAAGCGCACAACAGCTGAAAAACGCCCGGGCACTGGCCCGGGCATATGGGAGGCCCCTATGTTCTGGCTCCCATCAGATTGCTGGAGGAATACCTTTTTAAGCCTCTGTAAAAGATGAATACCGCAGCCGCCGCAAGGAAGGCGGCATATCCCAGCACCGTGAGCAGCATCCCCCAGTCAAAGCTTATCATGATATGCACCGGCCTATAGACTGCCATGCCCACGGGTATGATCTGATAGAGCAGGAACTTTGCCCCTCCCCGGAAAATACCGTCAGGGTAGGTGGAGAAGCTGATCATGCAGTTTACCAGATTGCTCCCTAAGACGTCCGACCGCACGAACCAGAAGGAGAGGCTGCCCATCAGAACCGCGAAGGCTGTGGTGATGACGGTTCCTGTGACCGTAAACAAAAGGAAGAGGAGCAGCCGCCTGACGCTGAAGGAAAAGGCACATAGGAGGATCAGACCATACAGAAGATCCCCGATGGCGGAGGTGCTGGTGGCGGAGGTGATCACGCAAAGCAGCACATTCTTGGGCTGGACCAGAAAAGAGTCCAGCTTTCCGCTTATGATCAGCTCGGACAAGGAAAAGGCTCTGTCGAAGAGGATGCTGGAAAGCCCGAAGGTGCTGGCCGCCAGCCCCCACAGAAGCATGATCTCCCTTAGGGTATAGCCGCCGATTTGCGGCTTCAGCTTGAGGAGGATCAGCCATTGTACGATAAAGGCTCCGTCGTTGAGCACCATGAAGGCGATATTGGTGAGGAAGGAGACCCGGTTGACCATATCCCTCATGATGTTGTATTTTATGGACAATGCGCATACCCGCAGGTGGTTTTTAACCGCCGTTGACATATAATTTTTTCACCCCCTTACTGTAAATAAAAAACAGGATGCCGAAACCGAATGCCAGATAGAAGCTCTGGGCCAGAAGGATCTCAAAGTATTTTTCCACGCTGAAGTCCACCAGCAGCTTGGCCGGGCCGTAGCAGACTGTATATACCGGCGTGAGCTTGAGCAAAGGCTGCAGGAAGGCGGGAAAGATCTCCATCGGGAAGATGGTTCCGATCACAAGCAGGAGCTTGTCGTACAGCCACTGGAAAGGATTAGAGTCCTCCGTCCAGAAGGAAACCATGCTGATGCAGAGCTTGAAGACCCCGTTGATGGTGACGCCGAGCAGGATGGCGGGAAGCGCCGCCAGAAGGACAGAGAGCGAGAGCGTAAAGCCCGGCAGCGTCCCTGCCGTGGCCGTGGCTGAGACCATGGTTATGCCCATGACTGCCGCCAGCGCCCCGTACATGGGAAGCCGGATGCTCCATTCACCGGTGTATCTGGTAAGGACGTAGAGGGCATAGTGGTATGGCTTGTTGACCAGATAGGCGATGTTTCCGTTCCTGATATCTCCGGTGGCCTGCCTTGTCACCGTGGTGGACCTGGTGCCGAACCAGACGGTCTCCGTGATCATGACATACCAGATCATCTGTTCTCGGCTGTAGCCTGCGATCAGCGCATCAGGCTCCGCGTACATATAGCTCCAGAGCTGGATCTGTATGAAAATGATGATGAAATAGCTGATAAAGCCCATTGCGATCTGGGGTGCGTACTGCAGATGCTCCAGCACCACGGACCGATAGATGACGGCGTATTTTCTCATATTTATTCCTTTCCGTCCGCCTTCTGCGGACTTTTATTCCTATACGGGTGATATCCCGCTGCTTGCTGCGGGGCGGTTCATTTCCGGGTTCCCTTCAAGTATCTTTTGCCTTGTAGATCTCCGTTATGATATCCTCCAGCGGGATATTGGAGATATTGATGTCCTCCACCAGATCCGCGTCGATGAGACGGAGCGCGTCGCTGATGCCCATAAGGGCAGTGTCCACCTCGAATTTCACATTTCCGCCTTTTTCCTTCAGCACATTGATCCCTGCCGCCCGGGGCAGGGCTGCATCCCCGTGGAACTTCGCCTCCACCAGCTTCTTGTTCAGATAATGGTATTTCAGGTGCTCCATGGAGTCGTCCAGCACGATCCGTCCGCAGTTGACGATGATGATCCGCCTGCAGAGCTTTTCGATGTCGCCCACATCATGGCTGGTCAGGAAAATGGTGGTGTGGAGTTCCTTGTTCATCTGCCTGATCAGCCCACGGATATTCTCCTTTACAACGGGATCCAGTCCTATGGTAGGTTCGTCCAGAAACAGCACCTTTGGCTTATGGATCAGGGACGCGGTTATCTCGCAGCGGATGCGCTGTCCCAGAGAGAGGCTGCGTACCGGGGTGTTGAGGAAGGCACCCAGATCGAAGGTTTCTGTCAGTTCTTGTATGCGCTTTTCGATCTCACGGTCGGGAATATCGTAAATCGCCCCGAAAAACCGGAAATTGTCATAGGGGGTCAGATGGATCCAGAGCTGCTCCTTCTGCCCGAACACGGTTCCGATCTCATAGGCCAGCTGACGACGCTTTTTCGCAGGGTCGATGCCCAGCACATGCGCGCTGCCGCCGTCGGGATAGAGGATTCCGGTGAGCATTTTGATGGTAGTGCTCTTGCCTGCTCCGTTGGGGCCGATGAAAGCCAGAATTTCACCCTCCTCCACGGAAAAAGAGATACGGTCTACGGCGGTTATCTCCTCTGTGCATGGATGGAAAAGAGACTTTGCGCTTCCCGCCAGCCCTTTTTCCTTCCGCTTTACCCGGAAGGTTTTTGACAGATCCCTTGCTTCAATTACATTCATGATGTCCTCCTGTCTTGTATGATGAAAAATTATATAAAAAAAGAACCGCATTGCTACATACACCTTCGTGCATATACCATGCGGTTCTCTCATTCCTCCTGACTGCCGCATAGCCAAATAAGACTTTTCGTCCTACGGCCATGCGCTGCCCCGGCTGGGCGCCGGTATCAGGTTGCGGCCGTAATATGAAAAATCTGCTCCATAGGCATATTCAGGAAAATAGAGACGCTGCTGTAAGCCATGTGGTTTCCCCTTTTTGTCCGTGTTCCGGCCTTTTGGCAGGAAGCTGTTTTTTTATTTCAGACAGCATATCACAGAGGATAAAAAAATGCAAGAGGAAATTTTGGAAAGCATCTCAATATAATAGAGTGAAGGATAACAGTTTGAAAGGCCTCATTATGGAAAAGAATGGAAATCTCCTGACCAACAGCTGCAGCATGGCGGGCATAAAGCCGGCGATGCTGCCCATGCCCTATCCGCCGATCCAGGTGCAGGGCAGGAACCGGAATTACGCAAACCTCCTCAGCAACGATTACTGCGGGTCGGTATCGGAGCTGACCGCCATCACCCAGTATATCAACAACGAGAACAGACTGTGCTTAGAGAACTGCGGCATTGCCAGAGCGCTTCTGGAAATCGCCGTGGCCGAGATGATGCATCTGCAGAAGCTGGGGGAGCTGATCCAGCTGCTGGGCGGAGAGGTGGACTTTAACGCCGTACAGCCCAACGGAGCGCAGGTGCAGTGGACACCGTCCTGTCTATCTCTCCCCTGGAATGCCGGGAAGATGCTGTGCGCGGACATACAGGGGGAGAAGGACGCCATCGCCCAGTACCGCAAGCATATCAGCATGATTGAGGACGAATGCGTCAACGCCGTGCTGCGCCGCATCATCCGGGACGAAGAGTACCATATTATATTGCTGCAGGCGATGCTGGAGGAAGGATAAAAACATCTGATGCCTGCTGTGTCTGCGTAACGGCAGTAGGACATACTTTCCCTTCCCCAAGCATAGAATACATTGCAGGAGATGCAATGGAAACAAGCTTGGGGGAGGGTTTTGCGTGTTTGAACAATATGGCATCAGGGAGACGATGGAGGAACTGAAAAGCGACGGACGCCGGGGGCTTGGCATGAGGGAGGCCGGGGAGCGGCTGCGCAGGGACGGCAGGAACGAGATGAAGGCGCCCCGGAAGAAAACGCCGGTGGAATCCTTTCTGGAACAGCTCAATGATCCGCTGATCTATGTGCTGATCGTAGCGGCGGTGGTCTCGGTACTGTTAAATGAGATCAGCGACGCAGTGATCATCGGTGTGGTGGTGGTGCTGAACGCGGCAGTGGGCATGCTGCAGGAGGGAAAGGCCAGAAAGGCGCTGGAATCCTTGAAAAAGCTCACCAGTCCCAAGGCGCTGGTGATCCGTGAGGGCAGGAGGATGGAGATACCGGCGGCGGAGCTGGTGCGGGGGGATCTGGTCTGTCTGGAGGCAGGATGTCAGGTGCCTGCGGATCTGCGCCTGACCCAGTCCTCCAATTTAAAGATAGAGGAGTCCGCGCTGACCGGAGAGTCGCTTCCCATGGAAAAGGATGCGGATTTCGTGGGAGCAAAAGGAGTTTCACTCCCCTTAGGGGACAGGCGGAACATGGCTTATATGTCCACTATCGTAACCTATGGCAGAGGGGAAGGGCTGGTCACCGCCATAGGCATGGATACGGAGCTGGGCCAGATCGCCACCATGATCACAGAGAGCAAGGAGGAGATGACGCCTCTGCAGAAGCGCCTTGGGGAGCTCGGGAAGGTGCTGAGCTTTTTAAGCCTGCTGCTCTGTGCCGCGCTGTTTGTCATCGCTGTGCTGCAGCAGCGCAATGTGCCGGAGATGCTGATCACCGCCATCTCGCTGGCGGTGGCTGCGGTGCCGGAGGGACTGCCTGCGGTAGTGACTATCTGCCTTGCCCTGAGTGTCACCCGTATGGTGAAGGTGAATACCATCGTGCGCAGGCTTCCTTCCGTGGAGACATTAGGGGCGGTGAGCGTGGTCTGCTCCGACAAGACGGGAACCCTGACCCAGAATCGGATGACGGTGGAAAAATGCTGGCTGAAGGGCAGGATACGCAGGGCGGAGGAATGTGACCCGTCCCTTTGCCCGGACTTTTTTCTAGGGATGGTGCTCTGCAATGACGCAGTGTCGGAGAAGGACAGCAGGACGGGAGATCCTAC
The DNA here is from genome assembly GCA_964018205.1 of uncultured Acetatifactor sp. Classification (GTDB taxonomy): domain Bacteria; phylum Bacillota; class Clostridia; order Lachnospirales; family Lachnospiraceae; genus Acetatifactor. The sequence goes on from CAXHOW010000026.1 coordinate 57,304, forward strand.
CGAGCTGGCGCTTCTGGATCTGGCGGAAGGGCTGGGGATCACAAAGAGCAGTCTGGAGGGCAGGATGCCCAGACAGGATGAACTGTCCTTCGACTCGGACAGGAAGATGATGTCCACGCTGCACAGACGGGATGAGGAGACTGCAGCCCGGCTGGAGGGTATGTCGGGACACAGAAGGCAGGCGGGTCTGCCTCTGGATGGTCAGCCCCGGAGGGGGAGCGATTTAAGGGCAGCTGAAATTTCCGGGGCCTTTCGTCAGGAATCCGGCAGGACCGCCCGGATGGTAATGTATACAAAGGGCGCGCCGGATGAGATCCTGAAGAGGTGTACCGGAATCTACACCGAGTCAGGACCTGTCAGGCTGGGGGAGCAGCAGCGCAGACAGCTGAAGGCGGCGGTGGAGGAGCTGTCAGGGGAAGCGCTGCGCACCCTTGCCGTGGCTATGAAGATTGTGGATTCTAAGAGCTTGTCCGGCAATGAGGAAAAGCTTGTTTTCGAGGAAAATCTTATTTTCGAGGAAAATCTTATTTTCGAGGAAAATCTTATTTTCGAGGAAAATCTTATTTTCCTTGGGATGGTAGGCATGCGGGATCCCGCAAGGCCGGAGGCCGCAAGAGCCGTGGAGGACTTTAAGCGGGCGGGGGTGAAAACGGTGATGATCACCGGAGACCATGTGGACACGGCCTTTGCCATCGGAAAGAAACTTGGGATCGCGGAGCGCTTCGCCCAGTGTATGTCGGGGGAGGAGCTGGGACGTCTGGCCGATGAGGAGCTGGCGGACAGAATAGACGATATCAGGGTCTTTGCCAGGGTCTCTCCGGCCCAGAAGGTGCGGATCGTGGAGGGCTTTAGGAAGAGGGGGGAGATCGTGGCCATGACGGGGGACGGGGTGAACGATGCGCCCTCCCTGAAAAAAGCGGACATCGGCATCGCCATGGGGATGTCAGGGACGGACGTGGCAAGGCAGGCCTCGGACATGATACTGACGGACGATAATTTCGCTACCATCCGGCGGGCTATCGAGGAGGGCCGGGGAGTCTATGAGAATATCAGAAAGTCCGTGATCTTCCTGCTGTCCTCAAACCTCGGGGAGATCATAACCATGTTTCTGGCCGTGATAGGCGGGCTGCCTGCGCCCTTGAAGTCCAGCCATATCCTATGGATCAATCTGATCACGGATTCCCTGCCTGCGCTGGCGCTGGGGGTGGACAAAAACGACGGGGACAGCCTCATGAGGCAGCCTCCCAGAAAGGCAAAGGAGAGCCTTTTTGCCAGAGGCGGGCTTGCCTGCACCTGCTTTTACGGCGTATTGATCGCAGCAGTGAGCCTTACGGCTTTTCTCATGCTGCCCTGCGCGCTGCTTAAGGTGAACGGGCTGGCGGTAAGCTTCGGGAACGTATCGGGGCTGCTCCAGAATGCCTCCGTGCTTGCCAAGGCCCAGACCTATGCCTTTACGGTGCTGGGTATGTCCCAGCTGTATCATGCGGTGGGCATGCGGGATGTACATAAATCCTTCTTCCGCATGAAGCATCTTGAGAACAAGCTGATGATCGGGGCATGCATCATAGGCTTCCTGCTGCAGTTTGCCGTGACGGAGGTGCCCTTCCTGGTCCGCGCCTTCGGTGCGTCGCCTCTGTCGGGCAGGGAATGGCTGCGGCTCAGTATCCTTGCCGCCGCGCCGCTTTTCGCCCATGAGCTGATGGTGCTGCTTTCTCTGGGTAAGCGGAAAGCCGGTTGATGTGCTTTTGGCACTTGCCGCTGTTGGGATAGGGAAAATGAATTCTTAAGACTTCTTAATATGGTACAAAATTAAGATTATTCACTTGACTTTTAATACAGATTGGTATATAATGGAATACAAGCGATACGGATGATTTCGCGATCGCTTCAGTGGCCGCTGAGATAGGAGAACACTTAGGAGAAAATCTGTATTGCAGGACATGGGACTGCAGCAGCGCAGCATATGCAGGTTCCGTGGTAAATTATGCTGCTGCGCAGAAAGGGTGAATTTAAGGTATGAAAAAAAGGTTAGTCAGGACGGTTCTTTCAATGGCGTTGTCGTTTACGGTGGTGACGTCTTTTATGGCGAGCGCGGTGCAGGTGAATGCGCAGGGGGCGGCTGTCAGCGGGCATGAGCATCTAATAAGGATAGTGCATAGTGTTTGGTACGAGGGAGCAAACAGCGAGTACCACTTTGTGTATTGTGATGTAAGTGAAGTATGTTCATGTGGTTATAGTAAATTTGTTGAGACGAAACAGATAGGTTACGAGCAGCACGATTTAAGAGGAGGTGCGCCGGGGGCATATCGACTTTATTGTATTGACTGTAACTATATGGAGTAATGTTTAGTACACTGTAATAACAAACACTAGACTCATGTAATGATGATTTTAAAAATAGCTTCATTAAGGTGGATCCGTCTGGGAACCAGCTTTTCAGTCGGGCGCTGTCCGAACTGGGCATCTTTCAGATTGAGAGGATGTACCAGCTGGGGGACGGCAGGATATACGTGAAGTGTATGGAAAAAGATGGGAGCACGCTGCTGGATGTGCTATGCGAGGTGGAGCCTGCCACGGGGGATATCTCCCAAGTCGGCATAAACGTTTCAGATTTGTTTTATGGTGCATATATATAGCGGCAGGGGAAGATGGGCTGCTGTATATGACAAGGGAAAAGATCCAGACCGTCGATATGGGGAGCGGCACACAGAAAGAAGTGTGGTCATTCGTCGGGACCAGCTATGCTGGGAAATACGACCATGACTATCCTATATGGGACTTCCGGATACGGGAGGATGGGAGCCTGGAAACCCTTGAGGCGGGGAAGCTTGTGCTCTCGAAGGGCGCTGATGGGGCGGTGAAGACACTGCGGAAGGTGACCGTGGGGGAGGGGCGGAAGATTGTGGTCCTGCGGGGCAGAGTCCTTGACAACTGGATCAAGGGATGCGCTAAACGCTTCAACGAGCAGAATGGGGACTGGTACGTGATGCTGGAGGAGTGCGGGAGTGATCATGGGCTGTGGGAGGACTATGCAAAGCAGACCAGCATAGAGATTGCGGCAGGGAAGGGGCCTGACATCCTATACGAGGACGTGCTGGGCGACTATGTTTACGGCGTTTTCCAGAAGGGAGGGTTTACAGACCTGAACCCTTATCTGGAGGCTTCCGGCCTGAACAAGGAGGATTACTTTCCCTGCACCTTCGGCCGCTGGCAGAGCGGTGAAGAGATATACAGCGTTTCAGCAGGCATAGAATTCTGCTTTGTCATGTGTGGGGGTGCCATGATGGATGCTGCGTTTCTGGGAGGAAGCGAGGAGCCGGATGTCGGGACACTGGTGGATGCCCTGCTTGCCTATGAGGAGGACGCGGTTTTTCTGAGGCAGCTGGATTCGCAGGGGGTTCTGGAGTGGTTCCTGAAGGGCTCGGAAGACCTCTGGGGGATGGTGGACTGGGAGAAGGGGACCTGCGACTTCGGGACGGGGCTGCTCGCCGGGATACTGGAGGTGGCGAAGCGGTATGAGGGGACATGGAAAGAGAATGATGCCCGGCCTTCCGTGGCGGAAGCAGACAGATATGATATATATGCATATCAGGACAAGGATTTTCTGGAGGAAAGGGGAAAGGTGAGGGTCGGCTTTCAGTTTGATGACGGATGCCATCCGAGCGTAAGCGATGATTATACCATGACAGTCAATGCCGATTCCGGCCAGAAGGAAGGAGCATGGGAGTTCATCAGGTTCGTGCTGGAAGAAGGGCAAGTGATGCAATCGGATAATTATAGGTATCCTGCCAGCAAAAAGACATTTGATATCAGCATGGAAAATGAGAAAGCCAAGGGGCGCTGGAAGGATGGTTATGAATTTTATGATGAATGGAATGATAAAACTACATATTATAACCCCCTGACAGATGAAAGAATACAAGAGATCAGAGCTGTTTTGGAGGAAGCGCGGTTTACGCCTCTTCGGACCCAGCCCATACTGGACATCATCTACGAGGAAGCTGGAGGATATTTTGGCAGGACAAAGGAAATCGACGAGACGATAAGGGTCATCAGCAATAGGGTGCAGCTCTATCTGGACGAGAACCCTTCATGACACAGATGAGGACTTGTGAAGTTGACGACTTCTTGATATGGTACAAAATTAAGATTATTTACTTGACTTTCAATACAGATTGGTATATAATGGAATACAAGTGATACGGATGATTTTGCGATCGCTTCAGTGGCCGCTGAGAGGAGAACATTTAGGAGAAAATCTGTATTGCAGGACATGGGACTGCAGCAGCGCAGCAGCGCAGCATATGCAGGTTCCGTGGTAAATTATTCTGCTGCGCAGAAAGGGTGAATTTAAGGTATGAAAAAAAGGTTAGTCAGGACGGTTCTTTCAATGGCGTTGTCGTTTACGGTGGTGACGTCTTTTATGGCGAGCGCGGTGCAGGTGAATGCGCAGGGGGCGGCTGTGCAATCGCATATCCACAGTTTTAGGAGAACTACTATCACTTACTGTACAGAGGCAAACAGTGAGTACCATTTTGTTTACGAGGACGAAGTGATGTCCTGCGATGTTAAGGGATGTAATTACAGTGAGACCATCAGTCATAAGCAGATAGGCTATGAAAAACATGAATCATGGGGAGCCGCACAAGCGCCTGATCGGTGGTATTGCATGGACTGTGGTTACACAGAATAATTGATGTGGGAAAAGTCATTGGATAAGCAGTCGCTTCATATTGAGTATGCAAGACTGAGCGCCACATAAAGGGTATAAGCAGCAAAGCTGGTTAAAAGGTTGTTCTGATCAAGTCAGAAACTACCGTAATGGCAATACTGAATCTGTGTCCGGCTGTGGATGTTATGTCCATGGCCGGATATTTTGTTTGACTTTTGAGTAATTGGAGACTGCTAAAAAAGGAGGCCGAGAGATTATGAAAAAGGTATGTTCTGCTGTGGCGATGCTGCTGTGCTTTTTGTTCACAGTCTGCGCCACAGCCTGCGGCAAAGAGGAAGAACAGCAGTATTTTGACATTCTGGTGGAGAAGAAGACGTTCTACGACGTGGCAGGGGCCAACCCGGAGGTATCAACATCTTTCCTCAACATGCAGTTTTATCAGGATGAACCGGTGCAGATCTGGGTCGTTTATGACGGTGTCGAAAACAGGAATGTGTTTCTGTACCAGACAGACGGGAGCAGGCAGCTCCTATTGGAAAACATACCGAGGGAATATGCCCGGGGAGGCGGCTACA
>CAXHOW010000027.1:0-58966 GCA_964018205.1 uncultured Acetatifactor sp.
CCTTGATTTTCCTATATTTTCAGCCATTATTAACTTCCGTCAAAACCCGCTAAAATCAAATAAATTCCAGTAAAGTCCATTGACAGTAACGCACTCGAAAACCAGTGTACCCTCTGGGTACCGAGGGTTCGAACCCCTCAATCTCCGCTGCGAAACACAATCGTTGTGAATATTGTGTTCCAAAAAGGCTGTCAGGTCACGACTGGCAGCTTGTTTTTTGTATATCCTTCTGATTCTTACATACTGTCTCTTCCGAGTCTGCCTGCGCAGAACCGTTCTGCGGTGTATCCTCTCTTCCAAAAAGACCGCTGCTCAGCCTGTCCGCTGACTGCAGCATCGCATTTTCCAAATCCAGATGGGCATACAGGTTCACAGTGGTACTGTAGTTGCTGTGTCCCAGCCAGACCTATATCTCTTTCATGGAAACTCCGCTCCTCAGCAGAAGGCTGGCGCAGCTGTGCCTCGTGTTTTAAGACTTATGTATCTCATGCCCGCACTTAATACATGGCTCATATAAGGAATTTTTGTCAAAAACGGAGCTTTCCTGCATCCATTTGCCTTTACAGAAACCGTCTGGAGCTTTATACAACTCTGGATAATCATCCTTGTCCCTCAGATATTGAACGGCGTAGTAATTTTACCTTCCGCCATGGCTAGAACTTTATCGTAACGCCCAAGCAGTCCGTCATTTATCCGATGGGTTATGGTCAGCAGCGTCAAATTTTCCATATCCAGCAATTCCTGCTCTATCTCATTGGCGGTTTCCACGTCAATAGCAGATACCCCTTCATCAAGGATCAGGAAATCTATGCTCCGGACCATGGCTCTTGCCAACGCAATCCGCTTTTTCTGCCCTCCTGACAGATTCGCCCCGTCTTCGCCACACTCTCCGTCCATTCCGTCCGTAATATAGGGAAGAAATTTATCCACGCCGCTCAGCCTTAATGCATTGTCAAAATCGCTTTCCGTAAACTCTTCACCCAGACATATGTTATAGCGTATGGTATCATTGAAAATATGCGTCTTCTGGTGGATGACCGTTACCTTTTTCCGCAATTTCTGAATATCCAGCCTCCTTAACTCAACACCGTCATAGCAGATTCCGCCCTGATAATCGCTGTAGTTTCCGCTTAACAGCTTAATGAACGTGGACTTGCCGCAGCCGCTTGCGCCCACCAAAGCCAGCTTTTCTCCTTTTTGTATGGTCAGATTAAAGTCTGCCAGTACCGGAACAGCCTCCTTATATCGGAAGCATAAATTATCTACACGAATTCCATACGAAAACAAAGGCTCAGCAGTCCCCAAAAAGGTATCATCCTCATCATCTATGATAGCTGTCAGCTTTTCTGTTATAGGTCTGCTGCTCCTAAGCAGAGGGACACACTGGGAAAGCAGCATGACACCCCCGCTAAAGAAATTGTAGAGTGATACAAACAAAAGAACCGTACCGACACTGATCTGCCCTCTGACTGCCATCCCCCCTGCTATCAGGAAGGTGACCACCTTAATGACTTTGCCCACTACCAGAGAAGAATTCTGCAGTGCGGACAGCAGCAACGAAAATCTATAGAGCGAGTCTGACAGCGCTCTGTTTGCCTCCGAAAACCGCACACGTATTCCTGACAGAATTCCGAAGGCTGATACCACATCATGCCCGTTTAACGCCTCCTTCAGCTGAATGGCCAAAGACGCTTCACACATTGTCTTCTCCGTCAATCTCTTTTTGATATGTTTAGTAAGTATCTTCGGAACGATAAAAGAGATAAGGGAACACAGCACCGCCACCCCAGCCAGCAACGGACTGTACACCATCATGACAGTCAGCGAAACAGCAACAGAAACGCCTGCGCCAGCCAATGCCCATATAGGAGAAGAGAAATTTATAGTTAATGTATCTACCGTTTTTAAGCATACAGCGTCTTAACCTTTTTAAATGAGCCATTGTATGCCGCCCCCAGCCTGCTGCCCTTCCTGCATCTGTTGCTTCAGCTGCGCTTTCCTCTCTTCTCTGGACATGGCAAGCTGCTGAATTTCCCGGCCCACTTCTTCCAGCCTCTGTTTCCTCACCTGATAATAAACCTTCTTTTTCCCTGATGTCACCTGCATCTTGATCAGCTCCACCCCCATCAATATGCCCAGATGGTGCAGTACCGTAGCTGGTGTCAGCCCCAGAGCCTTCGCCATCTCCTGAAGACAACAAGGACGTTCTACCAGCTGATGAAGGATTTTCAGCCGGGTAGGATCACCCAGATTATTGATATATGTCAAATATTTTATAATTGTCATATATTACTCAATATACCATTTCCGATAAACTGCTTGGCTGCCTTTTTTGCTGCCGCCTCCAATCAGAAATCACTGATAAAGCCATTGCTTAAGGACACTCTCATTATCATTCTGGCTGCGTCCGCCGCAGTTCCAAACATAAAATCGGAGGCGCAAATACTACAGACCATCTCTGATCCGAAGCAAAAAAGGAAATGTATCCTCTGTCCGGCAGGGATTCTGCAGGTGTCATAGACAGGCTTTCTTTTTCCACCGGCACTAGAATTTATTTGCCGCAGATTCAAAAATCAGATGATTGCATCCGATTTTCTTTTTCGTTATGATAAAAGCAGAATCGATTCTAAAAACGCCCATACCGGTTAGCAAAGGAAAGGAGATACTATGCCGCTGGATTTAAACGCTATTGGCTATCAGATACAGTCTTTAAGGAAGTTAAAAGGTTATACCCAGAATCAGCTTGGCGATTTTGTGGGAGTTTCCTTTCAGGCAGTATCCAAATGGGAGCGGGGAGAAACGCTGCCTGACATCGGCACATTTGTCGCTATTGCCGAGGTACTTGACACTACCATTGACAACATTTTAAACGGAGGGAAAAAGAAAATGGACTACAAAGGAAGAAAAACTATCGATGAAATCAAAAAAGGCATAAACTGTCTTGTGGATATGGGAAATCTGCTGGGCCGGGAAAACCTGTTCTATCGTTCTGCCATTGAAGGAATCGACACAAAAATGAACATAGAACTGGAGCTTTATCTTTCCCAGCCCCAGACCCACGAGGCCATGGTGGCGGAAGCTACGATACAGTGCATCATGGCAGGTTATTATATTGATGCCAAGGACATTGAAAAGAGCTTTGTTTCGGAGCATTGGAGAAACATGGTAACGGAATATGCCAGAAAGTATACCCTATAAATCAGTCTTCCGCAGGAGTTAACTGATTCACCATTTGTTTTAAGTTTGTTGTTTTGGAGAAGCGTTGTTTATTGGTGGATGTTTTCTCTTGTCGAAATCTCTAAAATCCTGAAAAAATACCATGACAGCTCTGCTTATATATGATATGATGGTGACAGACTTTGAAAGGAGGGCATATCATTATGGCATTAACGAATGAAGATCTGCTGGCAATTTCTCAGCTGTTAGATGTAAAATTAAAAGCAGAGCTGCAGCCAATGAAAAATGAGATACAAACCTTGAGAAGCGAAATACAGTTCGTCAAGACCGAGCTGCAGGCTGAAATACAGTCCGTCAAGACCGAACTGCAGGCTGAAATACACCAGATAAAGCTGTTCCAAGAAACCACAATCATGCCTCGCTTAAACACAATCGAAAGCTGTTACCTCTCAACCTATAATAGGTATAAGGATTCTGTGGAGGGGTACGAAGTGATGCAGGCCGATCAGGAGATCATGAAAAAGGTTCTGATGGAACATAGTGAAAAACTCCAGAAGCTGGCATAAACATATGCCGGCAGATATACCTGAAAAGCCGCATCCTTGATTTTTCGTCAGGGTGCGGCTTTCCTATAACAGGCCGTGTCAGAACACGCCAAACCATGCTCCGGTACGGGCACACTATCTCATAACGCGACCTTTCTCCGCCGAACCGTGCGCCTGTACTTTTCGATGTCTATTATGATGCCTCCGCCAGTTCGGAGGTCTATGGCACAAATGCACTTTGCGGGTGCACAACCACAACGGATTCGGCAGCCATCATTTCAGATAGTCCCCTACCGGGGCGGTGTTGTACTGCTTTTTGATTTCCATCACGATGGAGCCGTCCTCCTGCTCCGTCTCTGACAGGATCTTGTACTGTGTCTTGTTCTTGTCCAGACCGGCCTTATACTTTTTGACCTCCTCCTGAACCACCTTCTTTGCATATTCATGTCCGAGATCTTCCTTCAACATAAAATGCAGTGTCTGCGTGATACACGCCGCCTTGATTCTTTTCATCTGAGATTCACCTCTTCCTTCCTTTCTTTCTATATCAATGCCTCTACCGGACATCAATATTCTGTTATAGCCCTGCCGTCCGCCGCCATATCCCAAATTGCTCCTACAAAGAGGCAGATCTTATATAAGCGCAGATCAAATCTGCTGTCTTTTCCACACCTATGGAGCTGTCCACGCACATCTCGTAGCTGTGGGAATCCCCCCATCTTTTATTCGTGATGCTCTCATAATACGACCTTCTGGCCATGTCGGACCGCTCGATGCTCTTTACGGCCTGATCCCGGCTGTCCCCGTACATCTCCATCACCTTTTTGATACGGTACTCCTTCGGGGCGCTGATGAACACCCTGACTATGTTTTGGTGATTCCTCAGGACATAATCCGCGGAGCGGCCCACAATGACGCAGGAGCCTGCGTCCGCAAGGCTTCGGATGGCCCGATCCTGCGCCGTGACTGCATCCTGGACCGCATTGGTGCTCAGGTACAGCTCCCGCATCACAGCGTTTTCATCGGAATTCAGGTTGGAGATAAATTCTTCCGCCAGCCCGCTCTCATGTGCAGCTATGGCAATCATCTCCTTGTAATAGCACGGAACTCCCATCTTTTCCGCCACCAGCTGCCCGATACGCTTTCCGGCAGAGCCGTGTTCACGGGATATAGTGACCACCACACCGGCCTTTGTGGGATATTCCGGAAGAGTGCTTTCACCGGCAGTATTCCCGTCCTCTTTCTGCAGCTGCTTCCAGAGCCTGACCATGACCACTGCCGTAATGGCAATCGCCAGAACATCGGCCGCAGGAGCCGCCCAGAAAATACCGGTGACCCCCAACGCTATCGGCATGATCAGGGAAAGCACGATCAGAAATACATCCCGGATCACCGAAAGCGGCGCCGCCGCTTTAGCATGGCCGATGGACTGAAGGAAAATGGCGCATACCTTCTGCACGCAGGTAAACACGATCAGAGAAAGATAAATCCGCAGGCAGGCTACCGCAAACCGTGTATACATCTCTCCGTCCGCGCCGAACATACGGATAAAGACCTGCGGAATCGCCTCGAACAGCACCGTGCAGACCAGACAGACTGCGATCGTCCATCCGATGATCAGCTTCAGCAGCTCCCTCACCCGTCCATATTTACCTGCCCCATAATTATAGCCCACAATAGGCTGTGCGCCGGCAGCAATACCGATGGCGATGTTCAGCACGATCTGGAACAGCTTCATGATGACCACAAAAGCAGCCAGAGGGATATCCTCCCCATAAACTGAAACCTTTCCGTAGCTTACCAGCAGGATATTGTTGATAACTGTTATGACAACAATTGACAGCTGCGTCAGGAGGCTCGACGTTCCCAGAGCCATGATCCTCTTCAGCAGCGCAGAATCCAGACGGAAGCTTCCTGCGCAGATGCGGAATGTCTTGCTCCTCATCAGATAAACCGCACAGATCACAAAGCTCACAAACTGCCCCAGAATAGTGGCATATGCGGCTCCCTTGATCCCCATATCCAGAACAAAGATTGCCACCGGATCCCCGATGATATTAATGACCGCACCCACAAGCATAGCTCCCATGGCATAGCGAGGGCTTCCATCCGCACGGATAATGGATGCCAGCGTATTCTGTACCATGGCAAGGGGCATCATGGCATAAATGATGAATCCATAGTCATGGGCCATGGTAAGATTGGCATCCGTAGCCCCGATGAGCTGCAGCAGACCATTGCCGCCAAAATAGCTGACAGCGATAATGACCACTCCTGAGAGAAAGGAACACAAAACGGCGTTTCCTACTCCCCTATGGATCGTTTCGGTCTCATTCCGCCCAAGCGCCACGCTCAGATGAGCCGCTGCGCCGTCTCCGAAAAACAGCGACATACCCCAGCCCACCACCGTGATGGGGAAAATGACACCTGTGGCGGCATTGCCCAGATAGCCTATGCCGTTGCCTACAAAGATCTGATCCACAATGTTGTAAAGACATGAAATGATAAGCGAAAAGATGCAGGGAATCGCAAAACGACCCAGCAGCCTGCCCACCTTTTCTGTACCGAGATACTGATTGTTTTCCATAAATCCTCCCTATTTCTGATATTTTTTACGCAAAAAAAGACACCTGCAGCATCTGTACCGTAATCAGATTTACGCGCAGCGCGCTACATGTGTCGTTCATTGCCCTATTCATTTTACTATAAAATTATATTTCTTTCCTGCCCAAAAGGCAAAGGACATTTTTCACAATTTTTCTTCCGGCGGTTATTGGTTATGTTGACGGAGAGGGTGATGTGTTCGGGGTGCGGTCACGGTTTAATGATCCGCATGGGCTGGGACACCACCGTGCATCCGTCGGGGACATCTGCGCTCACCACCGCCCCCGCTCCGATTTTCACATTGTTTCCCACCTTTATGCCGCCTACAACAACGGCCCCTGCTCCGATGAGACAGTTGTCCCCTATCACGGGAGCCTTCTTGTTCACCTCACCTATGGTCACGTTCTGGTAGATCCAGCAGCCCTCCCCTACCTGCGCATACCGGGATATAAAGATCCCCTGCAGCCCGTGAGGAAATTCCGGCATCCCCTTGATCTCCGCGTCAGGACCAATATATCCCCCATGCCGATAGGCGCACCGGCTCATCCTGAAGGTCAGGATATCCCGCAAGAGCTTGTTTTTTGCCCTTTTCTGCTTCAGGTACAGCCGCCAGAGATGATCCATGTTGATCCCTCTGGAATAATCTATGAGTTTTCTCCTGATGCTCATGTCAGCTCCTCCATACGTATCTCTCTATGGCTTTCTCGTTTCCTGCTGCCCATCCTCTCATATCCATGTCTTTCCGCATATGAGACAAAATCTGACAGCCTGCGCAAGCCGCAACGGTTTCTTGTATTTCTTCATTGACTATTTATAATGATTTAGCATATTCCCGCAGAGCAGCCACGTCACGGGCTTTCAGATACTTTGCCTATGCGCAGTCAAATTCCTGCTCGTTGATCAGCCGCACCATCTCGTCAAATGTATGCCACTGAACAGCTGTGCCGTTGTTCAGTTCATCTTCTGTCAGATGGTTTTTACCAAAAGAATCGGCAGTAGTAACCACAAAATAATAGTTGATTTGAGTATAGTCCGAGCTGGCCCTGTTTTCGGCAATGATACCTAATTCTCTGATTTCATCGCAGGAACAGCCGGTTTCTTCATACACCTCCCGGCGCAGGACCGTCAGGACATCCTCACCGTTCTCCGCACCGCCTCCGGGCAGGCTGTAGAGCCTGAATTTATCAGCGTACATAACAGCATAATATCCGTCTCAGCTCTTGACGATGGCACGGGCCGTCAGCCGAGGAGCCTTATCGGAGCGTCCATCCTGCCCCAGAATGAGCTTATCGTTCAGTTCACATATCTGTATCATTTTATGATATCCTTTCCACTTTTCTCAAACAGCGTCCTTGCAACATCTTGTATCTTTTTAATAGGAATTGCAGCAGGATCGATCCTATCCACGTCAAGGACATCAGAAAATCCTTTCATGATCCGATACGCCGCCATTGCATGACCGTTGCTTTTGTCCGCAGAACCAGCCTCCTGCGCAAATGCCTGAAGCAGGTTCCTCCCTTCGGAGTATATCAGCTCCACCAGCTTTGCCCTATATTCTAAATCCTCGGAGGACATATTTTTATCGACCTGCAGATCCCATATGTGCTGGGCCTCGTGCTTCAGCAAAGAAATACGAAAGTCCTCACTGTCAAAATCCCATGCCGATCTGACACAGTTAATATAACCGTCGCTGTCTGCCCATCCTCCGGGGCCAATCTCTCCAAACGACAGATGATCGATCCAGCTCCGAACAATAAAGCCATCCAGATGCTTCACCGAATAAGTCTGAATACCATCCGGCAGCTCTACCTCATAGGATACAGTTTCCGTTGTCCGCCAGATACACGGGCCATAATAACCGCCGGACTTGCCGCCCATGAAGAAAAAGCCATGGCGCTTAAACAATTCCACAAGCTGATGCTGCTCTATGTCACACAGCTCAATACTCTGATCAGTGATCCCCATCATCTCTATGAGCCGGTCTCTCAGTTTGGCCTCGGCCTCCTCTTTCCCTGCACTAAGATAAAATACATCCCTATAATACTGCTGATAGGCCATCAGAATATTGTTGAGCTCAGCACTCACGTCATAAGAAATGTACTGCTCCTGATCAAATACTGCCATATAACGATCATAAAGGTCAGTCTGTTCCGGGAACTGCTTTACATAGTTGATCACACCATGCAGATTGCCTTTAACAATGTATCCGTAATATACTTCTTTATCCATCTTCTACTCTTTTCACCAATTGTCTTATAAAGGCGGGAATGCTTACCAGACAGCGCTCCGCCAAAATATTTGCCGTCAGCTCCTGAACAAAATATTCCTCAAAGGCGTTAGGGTGTTCAGAATGTACACATTAGTCTCTCTTTCTCAAAATATGCCACACATCGGAGCCGATGAAACCGCACTTACGATACAAGCCTTCCGGATTGGCAGAATTATTGCATTGGCCGGACACGGTCACAAACCCGGCTCTGCCTTTCATTCCACGGAAGCCAGACCATATCTTCTGATCTCAAACTGATAATCTTCATGGCTGAAGATTTTTCCTACTGCCGCCCGATCTGCCTGCCCTGCCTCCGATCCTGATATATATTCAAGCATCATCGGAATGCTTGATATTCGCAGTTTCATTGTCCTACTCCTTCCGCACCTGACGCAACAGAGCCCGTTCCGGCTCCATGCCCCTTATTATCGCCTATGCTGCCTCTTACTATAAAAATACTACCAAAAGTCCCGCCCTCTGTCAAATTTATATACTTACCGTTTAAGGAGGGCAAAGCTGTGGATGATATCAAGCTGCCTCCCCCTAAACCGTTGAATGGATGAACTGGAGGTACAATTGTTCGACTATCGTGTCCAATATGTAAAAATACGTTTGCAGCAGCAAGCCAACAAGACGAGATTGCGACATAACCATGCAGAAAATGTTTGCTCACTTATACAATGTTTTTGTATTTTGCATTCTTCCATATCTGTCAGATTGACTCCGTTGAGCTCACTGATTACTTTATATCGCATAAATGACCACATTGTAAACACAATCAAATAGAATGTTTTTTGTTCCTGCGTATCCCTATTCCACCCCGGACAGAAGACAGACATAATGTTATGAAATACCCTTTTCCAGCCGCCTTATCCTTTCCTCTGCTATCTTAAGCCTTTGCTCTGCCTCTTCCAGCAGTTTCTGTCGCTCCTCCGCCTTCTGCCGTTCCGCTTCCGCCTTCTGCCGTTCCGCTTCTGCCTTCTGCCGTTCCGCTTCTGCCTTCTGCCGTTCCGCTTCTGCCTTCTGCCGCAGTTCTTCCGCCTCCTGCCGCAGTTCTTTTATACTTATCTTCTCCATATTCTCAAACAAGTATCCCATCTTTCGCTCCCTCACTTTCTGGACGCATTGCATTCTTTCCTCCGCAGACGCATCTATCTTGAAGCACAGACTTTCCATGACTGAGACCAGTATGTTCATCACATGCTCTGGGCTGTGCTGAACGATCTGATCCAGCTCCTCCGGGGGGATGCGCAGGAATTTATCCAGATCCGTCCCATTTTGTATCTTGTTGATCAGCATAATCAGAGACAGCTCATCACCCCTTGCAAGAAGCTCCTTGTCACTGTAGCCATGGATAGGAATCAGCTCATACCGAAAATCAGGAATCCAGTTGCCCGAGCCCGGGATCTGCCTGATCCTATCGCCCAACTGCATCCCAGCCGTCCATTTCTGCTTCCCCTCATAGTACACGATAGGAATGATCATCGGATACCGGAATCCTTTCAGGCTGGTGCAGCCTTTCTTTTTTGTCTCCATCTCGCGCCGGTATTCCGTCCATATACACATCATATACCGCAGGAGCTGCATGGAGACATCATGATCCACAAGACTTTTATGCTCAATAAGGGAGACGAGGAAAGAAGGCTCCCCTCCCTGCCTTCCCTTTTTGCCGCCTACGCCCAGTACCCGGATCTTTTTCACGGAGTCCGACTGAAACTCCGTCCCCAGATAAGGGTGATACCGCTCGGAGACATCCTCAATGTCCTCCGGCCGGATATCCTTCAATGCCGGGATGTCTAAACAGTCCCTGAGAAGCTGTGCGCAGAGGAACGGATCACTGAAGACCTCCTTGCTGCTGATGTCCCTGTTATGCTCGTTATCTTTCATTCTTTTTCCTCCTGTTCCGGCACGTGACAAGAGGATGACCCTTCGCCTATCCATGCCTTATTTTTGTGATTTGGTTGAATTGATGGCGAAAAGCCGACGGTACGGAAACCCTGCGTCTCCGATACACTGAATTCAGATAATCTTTTCGGAGGACATAGACCATGCCTCCAATGATCTGTCATATACTTATCATAAATATGACATCTTTATCCTAACATATCTGTTCGTTTTGTGCAAGCACCAAATTCGGCATCAATTTATATTTTCTTTCCGCAGCCAAGCAAAAGCCGACGATATTGATATGCAGCCAAAGACTATATACTAGAAAACCGAAGCATTTGACTTCATCAATATTTTCTGCTATAATCAGCTTAAATCTGCGGCACAGACTCAATACAATCCAGCCAATTGCCGCGGCAACAGCGAGGTTCCATATGAAAAACACAACACACAATCGTCAGCCTAATATCCTGCTCATCATGACAGACCAGATGCGGGGGGACTGCATGGGGGCAGCGGGACACCCTGATGTGAAGACTCCCTATCTGGACCATCTGGCCTCCACCGGTGTGCATTACACCAACGCCTATACAGCCTGCCCCAGCTGCATCCCTGCCCGCTGTGCCCTGCACACCGGACTGAAGCCGGAACATCACGGGCGTGTGGGCTATCAGGACAGAGTGCCCTGGCGTTATCCTGTTACCATGGCAGGAGAGCTTTCCAAGGCCGGATACTATACCCAGTGTGTGGGTAAGATGCATGTCCATCCCCTGCGCAATCTCATGGGCTTCCATCATGTGGAGCTCCATGACGGCTACCTACATACCTATCGAAACGGGAATGTCCCCTACGCGGAAAACCAGCGGATCGCCGATGATTATTTCTACTGGCTGAAGACACAGCTGGGAATCGACAGAGATGTCACCGACAACGGACTTGAGTGCAATTCTTTCACTGCCCGCCCATGGATGTATGAGGAACGGCTCCACCCTACCAACTGGGTCACTGACCGCTCCATCGACTTCCTGCGGCGCAGAGACCGTTCCATGCCGTTTTTCCTCATGGCTTCCTACCTCAGGCCCCATCCCCCCTTCGATGCGCCGGATTGCTTTTTCGACTTGTACCGGAACAAGGAACTGACTCCGCCTCTTATCGGGGACTGGGCGGACAGAGAACGGCTACTGCGGATGGGCAGGCTCACGGATTCCGACACAGGCTCCTGCGACCCGGCGCTGATGCGTCTGGCACAGATTGGATATTATGCCTGCATCAGCCATCTGGACAATCAGATCGGACGTCTGCTGGACGCCCTGAAGGATGACGGTTCTTATTATAACACTATCATCCTCTTTACCTCCGACCACGGAGAGCTGCTGGGGGATCATCATACCTTCCGCAAGACCCGCCCCTATCAGGGCAGCATACACATCCCGCTGCTGGTTTCAGGCGCCCTGAGCAACAGTTGTGCGGCACACAGCCTTGTCCCCGGAACCGTATCGGACCGGCTGACAGAGCTGAGGGATATACTTCCTACCCTGGCCGAGCTGGCAGGCGCAGAGCCGCCGGAAGGAATAGACGGCATCTCCCTGCTGCATGACACTGGCCGGGATTATCTCCACGGGGAACACAGCGGAGGCGATCTGGGCAACCAGTATATCGTCACCAAGCATGACAAATATTGCTGGTTCACGGAGTCGGGCAGGGAGCAGTATTTCCGGCTGGACAAGGATCCCAAGGAGCTTCATGACGCTGTCCGCGACCCGGACTGTCAGGACAGAATCGATTTCCTGCGCCGGACCCTCATACAAGAGCTGACGGGCAGGGAAGAAGGTTACACCGACGGCTCCCGCCTGATACCCGGCAGGCCCCAGAGGAGCTGTCTGTCCTTTCTGCCGGACAAGGAATAATGAACCGTTCCGCTGCAAGCAGCGGGGTATCAGACCCGTGAAGAAATAAAAGGCTGCGGGGACGCCTAGTCCCTGCAGCCTTTGTCCAATACTAAGAAAGACTTTGCTGTGTGACAGCAAAATAATGGCTGAAAAAGCCATCCTCTTAAAAATATGTCTCTGGATATGCATCCTCATACATGGCAAACATGGCCTCCATGGTACTGGCGGCATCGGAAAGGGTAAAATATCTCCCCTCGTCATAAAATCTCTTGATCAGTCTCTCATGGCCGCTGCCTCAGTAATCCTTCCCGGCTGCGGCTGGTACATCCTCTGCCGTCAGCTGCCTGTTCACCCAGAGCTTGTTGTCCATGTATCTGGCGATTCCCTTCTCAAATAGGATTTCAAAAAAGGGAGCGGAGTTCTCCTCATAGCCGTTAGTGGCAAAAAACACACCTTTTACGCTTGGATGGCGGCGGTTCAACTCTTGTCCGGAGGATAGGCCGGATCCATAAACGCTTCGTCTGTCACTCTTATCGCCGCTTAAAGAGCGGGGACCCAGTTCCAAGTGGGCCGCCAGCGTATCCTCCACCTCGATGGCACCCTCCAGTGTATGATTGCACATATTCGCTCTGACACTGAGGATGTCGCCTACCGTATAGCTGAATAGATCCAGCGTATGGATCGCCTGATTGATGAGCAGTCCGCCGCCCTCCGTCTCCCACTTTCCCCGCCAGTCGCCGCTTGCATAATAGGCTCTGTCCCGGCTCCATGTCAGGATCCCCTTTGCTGCCCTCACAGCCCCCAACGTCCCGCTCTGCACCATATTTTTAAGCTCCTGCACGCAGGGATTCAGCCTATTCTGCAGCACAACACAGATTCTGTCTGCGCCCTCGACAGTCTTTAATGCATTCCATTCCTGTCTGGTTCGGGTAACGGGCTTCTCGGCCACCACATCCTTTCCGGCGGCAAGAGCCTTTTTGATCATTTCATAGTGAAGATAATGGGGCGTGCAGACATGGATACTGTGGATCCTATCATCCCGGAGCACAGCATCGAAATCCTCGTATTCTGCCGTGCCGTACCGCTCACTGCAGGCCCTCCGCCTGAGGGGATTGATATCGCAGACTCCGTACAGCCGCCCCTGATCTGCTTTTTCCAGCGCTCTGGCATGTACGGGGCCAACGGCCCCATACCCCACAATGCAAATATTTTTCATCTCTCAACAAAACCCTTTCCCTGCCAGATAATCATAGCTCATCTTCATGGACTCGAAGGGACTGCGCCTGCAGACATCCTGCTCCACCAGAGCCCATTCCACTCCAGCCTCTTCACAGACAGAGATAATCTCGTCCCAGTTCAAGTTGCCTTCCCCTATCTCTGCCATTTCCGTGCTGTTGTCCACATTTACCTTCAGATCCTTAAAATGAACCGCCATTGCCCTTTTGCCAAGCCGTCTCAGGAATGCTGCCGGATCCTTCCCTCCTGCCTGAATCCAGTAGGTATCTGCAATGAAATAGAAGGCCTCTGGATCTGTCTCCTCTATCAGGCGGTCCATGATGTACCTGCCCTCTACCTTGGCAAACTCAAAGGCATGGTTGTGATATCCGAAATAAAGATCTGCCTGCCGCAGCTTTGCTGCCGCCTCATTAGCCTCCTTGATGAAGCGGCTTAATGCTTCCCCGCCCTCTCTTGCCCAGCCGGGCATGGAGCCTACGCCGCAGAGCCGGCAGCCCAGAGTCTTGTTGTAATCTATGATCTCCTCCAGATTGTTCTGGAAATCCTCAAAGCTCCTATGGGTGGTCACTACCTGCAGCCCATACCGGTCCAGCACCTGCCGCATCTCGGCTGCCCCCAGAGGCGTACCGGAAATCTGGACGATCTTATAGCCCATCTCCTGTACCTTTCTGCAGGTTTCTTCAAAATCCTCTATGGTTTTTGCATATTCTCTCAGTGTATAATACTGTGCGCCTATCCTTTTATCCACGTTGCTCCACGCTCCTATTATTATTTCGACCGTTTGTATTACTTATTGCGTTGCTCCTCCTGCTGTTTGCAATGCCTTTACTTCTGTCATCCTGCTCCGGCAGTTTACGGAACTTTTGCTCCTGCCGTTTACAATGCCATTGCACCTGCCCCCGCACTTAACCGTTTCGTCACTTGACACCTGATCTGCCGTTTCCTTCCAATCAGTACGTCTTACTGTTATCCACGATCACCTGGGATTCCTTCTTCACCACCGTGGATGTCCTGATTTTCTCCTGCAGCAGCTCATAGAACCTCTCATCCGGGAAATGCTTCACATCCACCGTCTCTCCCGTCCATGCGCTCAAATGTATGGCATTGGAGATGGTCAGTCCCAGAATGCCGTCCTCGCCCTTGGCCAGAAGCTCCGTGCCACGCAGCACCGCTGACGCAAAATCCTTCAGGATCCCTATATGCTGCTGGCCGCCGGAAAAGTCCGCAGGGATATTGCATTCCCAGCATTCCGGCTTGCCGAAGGGAGCCGTATTGATCCTATTATGCTCCCTCTCGGATATCACGTTCCTATGAAACACAATGCGGTTGTGCTCCACCACAATCTTTCCCATGTCGCAGGCAATCTCCAGACGATTGGTGCCCGGTACCTCTCCGGTGGAAGTGATATATTCGCCCGTGGTGCCGTTGTCATATTCAAAATACGCCATCACGTCATCTTCCACTTCGATATCATAATATTTCCCGAAGCTGGCCTTGGCAAAAATTCTGTCCGGCATACCGAACATCCACTGCCAGAGATCCAGCTGGTGCGGATTCTGGTTGATCAGGGCCCCGCCGCCCTCCGTCTTCCACGTAGAACGCCATGTGCTGCTGTCATGGTAAGCCTGCGGCCGGTACCAGTCCGTGATGATCCATGTGATCCTCTTGATATGCCCCAGCTCGCCCTTCTGAACCATCTCCCGCAGCTTCTGGTACACCGGGTTGGTTCTCTGGTTATACATGATCCCGAATATCCTGCCGGACTCTGCCGCTGCGGCATTCATCTCCTTCACCTGCTTCGTATGTACCCCTGCCGGCTTTTCCGTGATCACATGCAGCCCATGGCGGAACGCCTCAATGGCCAGAGTCGGATGGTCATAATGAGGCGTCGCAATGATAACCGCGTCGCAAGCCCCGCTGCGGTACATCTCCCCGGCATCGGCGAACACCGACACCCCCGAATACTGCTGCCTTGCAGCCTCCTGTCTGGCCGGGGCAATATCACAGATTGCCCCCAGCTCCATATCCGGTACCTTGCCCTCCGCCACGTTTCTGGCATGGCCCGTCCCCATGTTTCCGAAGCCAATCACGCCAAGCCTGATTTTTCCCCCTACATTTTTTTCTATTTCCTTTTCCATATTGCTCCTTTCTGTCCCGGCAGATACTTTTGCCGATTCCTGTACTGTGGGCAAACGTGTTCCCACCACCGGAAGTTATCTATCTTTCATTCCTAGCCATTTTATCTGCCTCCAAAACTCCTGAGATATGTTGTCCGAAGCTGCTTCATCCCGCAGGCTTTTCACGCCATGAGTCCGTCCACGATCTCCTCCAGCGCCCGGTAGGCCAGCGTAAAGGTTCCTTCTCCCCCCTGAGGGAGATTCACCATCTTATCGTCCAGCTCCAGATCCGCCAGCCCCGCAAAGCTGCCCAGATGGGGCTCAAGGCTCAGGAATCCCTCATACCCCTTCTCAAAAAGACTTCTCAGCACATATTCCACATTACCGTCCCCGGAGCCTGCAGGCACCACCCTGCCGTCCTTTAAGAACGCATCCTTCACATGCACATAGGCAATGAATTCCTTCAGCCTGTCATAAGCCTCTCTGGTATCCTGCCCGCACTGCACGAAATTGGCCGGGTCAAACACTGCCTGAAAGTGGGGGCCTCCCAGCTCCTGCATCAGGTCTGCGCACCTGTCCGCAGTATCCCCGTAGATGTCCTTCTCGTTTTCATGCAGCAGGATCACATCCTTTTCCTCCGCATAAGCGATCATCCTGCGCAGACGGGCATGCACCTCTGCCCGCTCCTCCATGGTCCACTTTCCGTCCTGCAGTGCCGCCGTTCCGCTGCTGTTTTCCCCGGACGCTGCTCCATGAGGCGTATGATAAAAGCTGAACATCCTGACATACCTGCTCCCCAGCTTCCCCGCGATCTCCACAACCCGCTGAAACTGCCTGAAATGCTCCTCAAAGTCCTCCTCCAGCTTCACCTTCCCGATAGGGGAGCCTATGGAGGATACCCGAATCCCGTAAGCCCGCATCTTCTCTCCGAGGGCAGCCGCCTCCTCGTCGGAAAGCTCCGAAATGTTCTTGCCGTCTATCCCCCTCGGCTCAAAATAGCAAATGTTAAGTTTCCTCAGCACCTCAAACTGTGTGGTCACATCCGCTGCGATCTCATCCGAAAAACCGCTGATCTTTGCATATTTCATACTACACCCTCCTATTCCTGTCACGGTTCCGATTCCGTCTCTTTACTTCATATTATCTATCATAATATTTCTTTTTCACAATTAACATACTGTTTCTTGCGAAAAGTATTGCATTTATTGCCCGTCTATCATAAAATAGCCCTATTGAAAAACAAAAAGAGCCTTTTCGGATATCGCCGCCGGAACTGCCGGGAGGATTAAGTATTGAAACGTAAAAAAAGCATATATTTACCAAACATGAGCTATAAAAGGCTTCTTGTCCTGGCCGCTCTGGGCCTCATCTGTATCATGCTGCTGCTCTTCTCCTTCTACAAGCTGTTTATGTACCAGCATAAAAGAGAGGCCGGTGCCAAGCGGGAAGCCTCCGTCCGGGCCGCACAGGTCGCCCGCAGCTTCAGCGACAAGACCCAGCAGCTGCTGAGCTACTATATAACGGCGCTGGAGAGCGAGAGCGTCAATTGGCTGATTGAAAACGACATCAGCTATTCCGATTACAGCCATTATACCAAGGCCTATGACACACTGTCCAAGAACCGGCAGGATGTCTCCGGCTTTGCCCTGATCAATTACAAGACCGGCTGGGTCTTAAGCAACAAAGGACTGTTCACGGTATCGGAAATCTCCAATACAGAAGATCTGAATCGGTATTTTGATCCAGGAACCCGCAATCTCCCCAAATATGACTGGAATTATATCAGCGAACCGGATTCCGTGACAAGCGGGAGCAAGGATTATCACTTCAGCATTGATATACAAGGGCTGAACCTTGTCATGGGGCTGCCTTTAAGCAGCTTCAATGAATACGGCAGGCTGCTCGTCAATATCTCGCCGCAGAAATACGGAGACTGGATCATCTCATGGCTCAGTGAATATGAAGACATCATTATACTTGACAGTGACAGCAATCCGGTCTACGCGACCGACCGGCACCTGCTGGAGGAATGCATCCACATGGGAAAAGAAAGGATCCAGACCTCCGGTACCCTGCACGACAAGGACACAGAGAGCGGCAGATCCTTTGTCATTTCCTCTGCGGGAGCACCCGGCTTCATGAACTGGACCTTCTATATCATATATGACGTAAACAAGGCCGGTCCGGGGGAAGACGATTTTTCCGAGCTCTGGTATTTTTTGAATATACTGCTGCTCTTTTCGGCATTCACAGTGGCCGCCGCCATTATCTATCATCCTGTGGGAGCGCTGGTCAGAGATATCGCCGGCAATGACGGCGGCAAGGTAAAGGGAAACTAAATCCATTTTCTTTCGGACAAATTCCGAAACCTGAAAAAAGACAAATCCGCTCTGGAAACTGTGGTTTCCAGACAGCAGCTGCATCTGGAGGAGCTTTTTGAGCTGCGGCTGCTCCGCGGCGAGGTGAACGAGACGGAATGGAACGATTATATGGAGCAGTTTCACCGGAGCCCGAAGAAGTATTTCGTATCCATGGTAACGGTTCTGGATCTCTTTGACGACACGGAGGAACAGAGCAGCCTGAATGAAGAAGCCCTATGCCTTAAGCTGCTGCAGGAGCTTCCAGAGGATGTGAAATCACAGCTCTGGCTCCCTCCCGTATGCCATCTGGGCACTATCTTCTGCCTGCTGGCGGACGATACGGAAGAGGCGCTTCAGGACCAAAGCAAGCGCTTTTACGAGAGCATGAGGCTTTTTGCGGAAAGCTGCTTCGATATCCAGATAAGGGCTGGTATCAGCTCCATCCATACAAACTACAGCCATGTGCATAATGCCTACAGAGAAAGTGTAAACGCCCTTCTGACCCAGAATATCACGGGATCCACCGGCGAGGGCGACAGATGCTTCTACTATATATCGGATCTTGCGCTTTCCAAGGAGGGCATCTTAGGCAAATATGACTTTTCCTATGAAAAAAATATCCAGCGGAGCATACGTTCCATGGACTGGCAGGAAAGCCATCAGATAACGGAGCAATTTTTTGAGCATCTGAAAGGTATGCAGGTTTCATCGGAGCAGCTCCGTGTCCGCATCCTGAACTATGTGAACGCCATCTTTATGGAGGCCTTCCAGATAAATGCGGATATAGCGCAGAAATGCGGAAATATCAGCAGCATTTATCATGGGGTACTGGAAGGAATGGAGCTGTCCCGGATCTGTGTCAACATCAAGCAAAAGCTCCTCGACACCATCTTTGAAGAGAGGACGGCCTACATCAACGACAAATCCGGCAGCATCGCTGAGAGCGTCTACAAGCTGGTGGAGCTGCACAAAGGGAATCTGACCCTTTATGAATGCGCCGAGATCCTGAAGGTCGATTCCTCCTATGTATGGAAGGCCCTGAAGCTGGTGAGCGGCAAATCCTTCAGCGATATCACCGAGGACTACAAGCTGGAGGAGGCCAAGCGGCTGCTCCTGCAGACAGATAAAAAGGTCAGCGACATCGCTCTGGAGCTGAACTATTCCAACACCCAGAATTTTATCCGGTTTTTCAGCAGATGCACAGGGCTGACGCCAGGCAAATTCCGAAGGCTCCATTGACATCACAAAAACAATCACTTCGTTTTCATCGGAAAACGAAGTGATTGTTTTTGTGCACTTCTTCTAAAATACATTGATAGAAATTGTCAAAAACTGCCGATTTGTAAAATGATTATTTCGGTAATTCCAGTGAAATGCTATAGTTGCCTTAACAGGTTCCGGAGCCTCGTAAAATCAGATTGGAGGATTGCAAATGAAAAGAAAACGAATAGGGAAACTGCTGGCACTGACCCTCACCGCCGCTTCCGTCCTGTCCCTCGGGGTATGCGGAAAAGACGGAGATGATAAAAACTCAGACAATGACAAGCCAAAGGTCAGCATCGCTGCCATAGACATCTATGCCGGCATGAGCAATTCAGGACAATATGGAGAAGAAATCCGTACAAAGCTTGAAGATATATGTGGCGCGGAGATGTCCATCGACTGGCTGCAGGATTCCGAAAATCAGGTGGCGCTCCTGCTCACAAAACCAGAGTCCATGCCTATGGTGATCGTCCACTGGAACCTGACCGGCACCCTTGTATCGGCGGCACAGAACGGAGCTTTTGTAGATTTGAACGAATATATCTGGGACACGGAGAAATACCCTTATCTTTCACAGATAAATGAAAACGTGGCCTCCGCCCTGACCATTGACGGCAAGCTGATCGGGATCCCGCGAACTAGGATCATCGGAAGAAACGGTCTCTCCTACCGCAAGGACTGGGCCGAGTCCGTAGGGATCACCGAGGATCCCAAGACCATAGAGGATGTGTACCAGATGCTCTGGAAATTCACATATGAGGATCCCGACAAAAACGGCAAGGACGATACCTTCGGCCTGGATCTGGTCTATGCAGGAGACTTTGATATTATGCAGTCATGGTTCGGCGTGGGAAACGGATGGACCGAAATAGACGGGCAGCTCCTTCCCGTCCATATGCAGCCGGAATACATGGATGCCTTAAACTGGTTCCGCAAGATATATGAAGACGGCCTGATGCCCTCCGATTGGGCGGTCAGGGGAAACACTGCCATCATGGAAGCCACCAAAACCGGCGAATGTGGCGTGTTCGTGGATGTCATGGACAATGCCCGCCAGATATGGGACTATTTCGCCGCTGAAGACAGCTTCACTCCTTCTGTCATGAATCCCGAGGAGCCCGCCTCCATGCAGCTGGTAGGCCCCATCAACGGCAAGACCACCGCAACCGCAGGATACAACGGTTTCCTCACCTTAAGCGCTTCAACCTGCAATACGCCGGAAAAGATCGAAGCTGCCCTGACTATGATCGACCGTTTCAATACCAATGAGGCAAGGCTTCTGATGGAATACGGTCTGGAGGGCATCAACTGGAATCGTGACGAAAACGGGAATCTGGTAGATCTTGACATAAACGACAATGAGCTTGCCGCCGGTTATAAGGGCTTTGAGACCATGCTTCCCCGGCTCCCTGACTATGGCACTCCCACGGATCCCACCACCGTGAAGACGGAAAGGGAAATCGCCCAGAACGAGGCCTATGCCAGAAATCTGGAATGCGCGGTCTTTAACCCGGCATCCTCCTACCTGCTCAATTCCGCCACCTATGCGGATGTAGGAGCAATGCTGGACGAATGGATCAGTCAGGCGAGAAGCCAGTATATCTGCGGCGAGATCGACGAAGCCGGCCTGAAGGCAGTCTGGGACAAATGGTACCAGAACGGCGGCGAAAAAATCATTCAGGAGGTCAACGCCCAGCGCAGTACCCCGTGATCCGCTGACATACCGGGCGTGTTCGGAATCCCGGATACGCCCGGCTGAAGAAAGGAGCATATCATACATATGAATAGCATCCAAGAAGAACTGGCCTGCAGAAGACTGCCCGACCTGATATCCCTGAAGGGCCGGAAAATTGTCACCGAGCAAGACTGGGCGGACAAGTGCAGCGAAATGCGCAGGCTCCTCTGTCAGGAGCTGTACGGCTTTCCGCCCTTCCGGGAATGCCGGACAAAAGGGCGGACAGTAAAGGAATCCCCGGACAGCTACGGCGGGAAAGCCCGGAGCGAGACGATCCTGCTTCAGCTGGACACATCCCGGGGTGTATGCTCTTTTCCTTTTGAGCTTACCTTGCCCAAGGCGGTAAAATGCCCTCCCGTCTTTCTTTCCATATCCGGCTATCCCGTCAATTACCTGACGGAGGAGCTGATCGATAACGGCTACGCCGTGGCCTGCGTATTTTATCAGGACATCATGCCCGACAGACCGGAGGCGGAGCTGGAAGGAATCGGGCGAATCATAGAAAAGATCCCCTATATAGGCTGGGGAAAAATCGCCATGTGGGCCTACGGCGTAGGCAGAATAACCGATCATCTGATGACGAGGGAGGATATTGATACCGGCCGGATCGCTGTGGCGGGACATTCCCGGCTGGGCAAGACAGCACTTCTGTGCGGCGCAATGGACAGCAGATATTCCCTGATCATTTCCGCCGGTTCAGGAGCCGGAGGCGCCGCTCTTTTCCGAGGAAAAAGAGGTGAGCAGATAGAGAACCTCAGCCGGCACTGGTTCTGCGGGAATATCTCCAAATATGACTGCCATCCGGAACAGCTCCCTTTTGACCAGCATTATCTGCTGGCGCTGGCTGCGCCCCGAAGGCTTTACATCTCCAGCGCATCCCGGGATGACTGGGCAGATCCTCGGTCCGAATTTTTAAGCTGCGCCGCCGCGTCCCCGGCCTACGAATTTCTGGGGCTTAAAGGTCTTGTGCACCACGGATTCCCGGACTGCGGACAATTCCTGCAAGAAGGCCATATCGCCTATCATGTCCGGGAGGGCACCCATGCGATGACCCGGGAGGACTGGCATGCCTATATGCGCTACCGGAAACGCTGGCACGTATAGACATCTGCCTATGTTCCGGCTTGGCGGAAAGGATACTGTTTATGAGAAAAAAGAAAGTACATTCGTTCAATACAATGAGCAATCGGCAATATATTATGAGGCATAAGGGCTTGTATCTGATGCTGCTGCCCGGCCTCCTATATTTTATACTGTTCCGTTATGCGCCCATGGGCGGCCTGATCATCGCCTTTAAGAATTATTCCCCTTTCACAGGGATCTGGGACAGCGCATGGTGCGGGCTGGATCAGTTTAGGAAATTTTTCAATACACCGGATTTCGGGAGGCTGCTCCGAAACACCTTAGGGATCAGCCTTCTCCAGCTGGCAGCCTTTTTCCCCATGCCCATCTTATTGTCTCTTCTGCTTAACGAGGTCAGGTGCGGCGCTTACAAGAGAATCGTCCAGACACTGGTCTATGTCCCCCATTTCGTTTCATGGGTCATCGTCGCCAGTCTCACCTATCAGCTTTTCAACGTGACGGACGGTGCGATAAATATGATCTGGCAGAGCCTTACGGGACATTCCCTCAATATACTGACAAAAAGCTCCTCCTTCTGGGGGCTGATCGTAGGGCAGGATATCTGGCGGGAGACCGGCTACGGCACGATCATCTTTCTGGCCGCTCTGGCGGGGGTGGATCAGGATATGTACGAAGCCGCAAGGATTGACGGCGCCGGAAGGCTTGCCCTGATATGGCATATCACCCTCCCTGCCATCAAGGGCACCATCATAATGATGCTGATCCTGAGAATAGGCGGGCTGCTGAACACCGGCTATGAGCAGATATTCCTGATGCGCAACGACCTGAATATCTCTTCCGCAGAGGTGTTTGATACTTACATATACACAAGGGGGATCAGCAACGGGCAATATTCCTTTTCCGCAGCCGCCGGAATGTTCAAGTCCATCGTGGGCATGATCCTGGTGCTCGGCTCGGACTGGATCGCAAAAAAGGCCGGCGAAAGCGGGCTATATTAGATTTGATAGGAGTTGGATGCGTATGCATGAAAAAAAACACACAACAAGACCGAAAAAACACCTTGGAGGAACACTGGCCGACATCATCATCTATGCGATACTGGGCCTGATAGCCCTGTCCACCGTGCTGCCCTTCCTCTATGTGATAGCCGGCTCCTTTGCCACGGATAAGGAGCTGACGGAGAAAGCATTCTTTATCATTCCCGAGGTATGGACGCTGAACGCCTACCGTTATGCCATCCGCACGGTAAATATCCTGCGGGGGCTCAGAAACTCCGTCCTTCTGACAGCTCTGGGCACAGTCATGTGCATGGCCTTCACCACGCTTTTTGCCTATCCTCTGTCAAAGTCCCACCTCCGGGGACGCAATTTCATCATGAACATGGTCATCGTCACCATGCTGTTCGGCGGCGGAATGATCCCTTCCTACATGGTCTACTGCGCCTATGGCCTATACGATACCTATATGGCCCTGATCCTGCCGGCTCTGATCAGCCCCTTCAACATGATCATTGTAAAGAAATTTTTTCAGGAACTGCCCAAAGAGCTGGAGGATGCGGCATATGTGGACGGGTGCGGCGACATGGGCACATTCGTGAGGATCATACTGCCTCTTGCCAAACCGGTAATCGCCTCCGTTTCTTTATTCTATGGCGTGGGGTTCTGGAATGACTATTTCAATGCCATGATCTACCTGCGGACACCGGAAAAATATCCGGTCCAGGTTCAGCTTCGCTCCATCATCAACCTGACCAATCTGGCCGCAGACATGAACATGGACTATTATGACCTTACGGGGACACCCCCGGACAAAGCCGTAAAGATGGCCTGCACCGTGATCGCCACGGTTCCCATCCTTGCCATATATCCGTTTGTGCAGAAATATTTCACAAAGGGCGTCATGGTAGGTGCCGTAAAAGGATAGACGGCAGTCTGTGGACTATTGCTTTTTCTGCCTGAATATGGTAACATCACTGTCATAAAGAGCTGCCTGCAAAAACGCCCGCCTTGCTGCATCAGGGCCGGCGCTTCCTGCGGACGCTTTGACAAAGCCCTGACCGGCGCATGGGCAGACCGCCCCGAAACGCCATAGGGCTGACAGCAAAAGAGGTGCCATACCATGGAATCCTATTATGCCATCAACGAAACCTTCGCAGCCGCTCCTACCAACGCCCATTTCCAGCTCCATAACCACAGCGACTATGAGATTCTTCTGTTTCTGGAGGGGGACGCAAAATATGTGGTGGAGGACAAGATGTATACTCTGGAGCCCGGGGATCTCATCATCATCCGCAAACATGAATTTCACCGCATTTACCACAACAGCCCCACCCCTTATAGGCGGGTGGTCCTCATGGTTTCTCCTGCCTTTTTTCAGGAAAATTCCTGCCCGGACTATGAGGCCCAGTTTCTGAACGCTCCTCTGGGCACGGGCAACAAGATCGCCGCCGATACCGTCCGTTCCAGCGGACTCTATGACGCTTTCCTGCGGTACAGGAAGTATTCCGAGGAATACCTCCTGCCTGCCGATACCCCGGTCTTGAAGTCCGCTATCATAGAGATACTGTATCTGATCAACCGGATCAGCCACTTTTCTTCTTCTGACTGCTCCACAAGCCCTGTGAAGTCAGTCATCTTGTATCTGAACAATAATTATAATACAGATGTCACGCTGGACGCCCTGCAGGAGAGATTCTATATCTCCAAATATTATCTGTGCCGGGAATTCCGCAAGGCTACGGGGCTGACCGTCCATGAATACATCCGCCGCAAGCGGCTCACGAGGGTGCGGGAGCTGCGCTCTCAGGGACTGCGCATCAACGACGCGGCGCTGGAGGCAGGGTTCAATGATTATTCCTCCTTTTACAGGGCGTTCCAGAAGGAATACGGCATCCCTCCCCGGAAGGATGTTTTTTGATCACCCATACCAAGGGAGGATTCGGCCCTTTTTTATATTTTGGCTCCAGCTATCGGGACAGCGGTGCAATGACTTTCTCCAGCGTCACTTTCTGGGCTTAGGTTGCTGTCGCCGCCTCTTCTGTCCCGGAGCCGCTTTCTCAGCTCCAGTATCATCCCCATCCTCGGAGCAATCCTTACGGCTGCTGTTCCTCCCGCCCGCATTGCCGCCTGCATCGCTTCCAGAATCACCGCCTCCCGCCGGAGCCAATAGGATTCCTCCGGCGGCATTCCTATTGTTGACGCTCTCCCGCAGCAGGGCATAGCCCGAGGACATCAGAGGAATGAAAAACAGCATTCCCGAAATGCCGAACAGGCTGCCTCCCACGCTGACCGCCATCAGCACCCAGATCGCCGGCAGCCCCACGGAATTCCCCACCACCTTGGGGTAGATCAGATTGCCCTCCAGCTGCTGCAGCACCAAAAATAGGATCACGAACCACAGCGCCTGCAGGGGATTGTCTATGAGAATCAGGAACGCCCCCACGATACAGCCGATAAAGGCTCCCACGATAGGGATCAGCGCCGTGAATGCGATCAGCACCCCTACCATCAGGGCATAGGGCATCCGGCAGACAGTCATGGCAATCACAAACATGGTGCCCAGTATCACCGCTTCCAGACACTGCCCGGTGATGAAGCTGCTGAAATTCCGGTACAGAAGGCTGCAGATTTCCAGAATCTTCCTTCCAGCCGCCTCCGGCAAGTAAGCCGAGATGATCCTGCGCCCCTGATCTCCCAGCCTCTCCTTCTGGGCAAGGATATAGAGGGCGAAGATAAAGGAGATCACCATGTTCACGATCCCCGATATGATTCCGCTGGCCACGCTGACTGTGGAATTCAGCATATCTCCAGCGCCGTTTTTCAGGAAGTCAATGACATTATTCACAAGAGAATCCCAGTTGACCTCCTCCAGATCCAGCCTCTCTATCTGCCTCATCAGCTCAGGGTAGTCCTGCGCCAGCCGTTCCAGCGCTACTACCGTCCTATCCATGAAGTCAGGGATTTTCTTCCCAATTTCCGAAGCCGTAGCCGCCACCTGCGGCACCACAGTCCCTATGACGATGGAAATCACCAGCACCACCGCTACAATAGACAGTGCCAGACACAAGGGGCGCTTCATCTTTCGTGCCTTCTTTCCGTTCCAGCGGCCCAGCAGCTTATCCTCGAAAGCCTTCATGGGAATGTTCAGGACGAAAGCGATGACACCACCGGCCAGAAAGGGCGAAATGATGCCGAACAGAAACCCGATCCACTGAAATACCTCGTCGCTGTGCAGAAGAATCAGTATCAGGAAAGCCGCCAAAATCATAAGGCGCCTGATCTGCTTTAGCTTTTCTTTTCCATATTCCATCCTTGTTCCTCCCTGTCCTCTACCACAGCCTGAACCGCCGTATGATCCATTTCGCAATTTTATAAACCGGTGTCTCCAGCTCCCCCGCCGCGTTTTTCAGCTCATTGCGGATCTGGATATGCTGGGGGCAGTGCTGCTCACATTTCCCGCACTGAACGCACTGAGAGGCGCTGGCGGTATTCCGGCGCATGGCAGTGCACTGCAGGTAATCCATCCTGCCGGAGGATTTCTTTTCGGAATACATGGCATTGTAGCAGCGGAAGGTACCCGGTATGTCCACCCCCATAGGGCAGGGCATACAGTACCCGCAGCCCGTGCAGCCTACCTTCACGCTCCTGCGGATCTCCTCGCAGACCCTCGCCACCAGCTCCTTATCCGAATCCGTCATGCAGCCCGGATGAGCTGTCTGGGCGGTCTTCAGGTTCTCCTCCACCATCCCCGGCGAGTTCATACCCGACAGCACGCAGGTCACCTCCGGCTGGTCGTACAGCCATTTAAAGGCCAGCTCCGCAGGGGAACGCCCCTCCGGATCCTGCCGGAACAGATCCTTTGCCGACTCCGGCAGGAGATTGACCAGACGTCCTCCCCGGAGCGGCTCCATGATGATCACCGGCAGTCCCTTTCCGGCAGCGTACCGAAGCCCCTCCGCTCCCGCCTGAGAATGCTCATCCATATAATTATACTGAATCTGGCAGAAGTCCCAGTCATAGGCATCTACCAGCTGTTTGAACATATCTGTGCTTCCATGGTAGGAAAAGCCGATATTGCGTATCTGCCCCGAGGACAGCTTTGACTCTATCCACGACTCTATCCCCAGACTTATAAGCTTCTCCCACGTAGCCGCATCCGTCAGCATATGCATCAGGTAATAATCAATGTGGTCTGTCCGCAGGCGCTTAAGCTCCTCCTGAAAGGTTTTTTCCATGCCCTCCATGGACTTGATGAGATAGTGGGGGAGCTTAGTGGCGATATAGACCTTGTCACGGCATCCATTGCGCGCAAGGATCTCGCCCACCGCAGCCTCGCTGCCAGGATAGATATAGGCCGTGTCCAGATAGTTCACCCCGCCCTCTATGGCAGCCATGACCTCCTTCTCCGCCTTGTCTATGTCAACGGAAGGCCCTTTCCTCGTAAAGCGCATACATCCGTAGCCCAAAAGCGAGATATCATTCCCTTTTCTGTCCTTCCTGTACTGCATATTTGCCACTCTCCCTTCTCTTCACCGTTGCCCGGACAACTATCGGCTCATTTCCCCTATCATCCGCCCAGACATCTGCCCGCTCATTTTCCTTGTCATCCGCCCTCACCTTTTCCCTCCAGAAGCTGCGCATAGATTTCTCTCTTCCCAACGCCTCTGTCTCTGGCCACCTGCTTCATGGCCGTCTTTTCATCCATGCCCTGCTCCCTATAATACGCCATATGCTCCTGAAGGCTCATGGCTTCCCATGACGATATCTCCTCCCGCCGCACCTCCTGAAAGCTTTTACCTTCGATGACCAGCACATACTCCCCTCTGGGTTCCTCCTTCCGGCAGTCCTCCAGAGCCTGCCCCAGAACAGTGGGCGTCACGGTCTCAAACCGCTTGGTCAGCTCCCGGCAGAGGGTAATCCGCCTATCCCCCAGACGTTCATACAGCTCCTCCAGCGTCCCGGCCAGATGATGAGGGGCCTCATAGAGGATCATTGTGCGGGTCTCTTTTTCCAGCTCTTCAAGAATCCTGCGCCGCTCCTTCTTGTCGCCGGGCAGAAATCCCTCAAAACAGAATCTTCTGGTGGACAGGCCGGAAAGGGTCAGGGCAACGATGCAGGCGGCAGGTCCCGGCAGGCTGGTCACGGGCACACCGTTTTCATGGCACATGGCCACCAGCACCTCTCCGGGGTCGGAGATAGCAGGCGTGCCCGCATCGGTGATCAAGGCAATGTCCTTCCCGCCCAGCAGCTGGTCTATGAGCTGCTTTGCCTTTTCCACCTTATTATATTCATGATAGCTGGTCATAGGGGTATGAATATCGAAATGATTCAGCAGCCGGATACTGTTGCGGGTGTCCTCTGCCGCGATCAGATCCACCTCCCGCAGAGTGTCCGCCACACGAGGCGTCATATCCTGAAGATTCCCGATGGGTGTGGCGCATAAATATAAAGTTCCTGCCATATTGACTCCTACCTGCCTTTCTTCTCCAGTCCCGTACCCGGCCTGCGCTTGCTCCCATGTGTACCATATCTGCATTCGTTCTTGTCTGCACGCCCCCGCCCACAAAGCAAAAAGCTAATACCCATATATCTCCGTGATCTCCGGCATATATACCCCCGGCTCACGGAACACGATCAAGGGCTTCTCCACCTTCATTCTGGGCCGTCCCCCGCGCACTGCCTCCAGCAGCACCATGTTAGGCTCCCTATCCGCATAGGGATGTACAAGCTGCATCCGCTTAGGCTCCAGCCTATGCTTTGCCAGCGTGACCATGATCTCCGCCAGCCGGAAGGGCCTGTGCACCAGAAAAAAATGCCCTCCCGGCTTCAGCAGCTTTGCCGCCTGAGCCGCCACATCCTCAAAGGTACAGAGAATCTCATGCCTTGCGATGGCTTTGGGCGCATCCGGGTTGGCAATGCCGTGCCGCCCTATCATATAAGGAGGATTGCAGGTGATGCAATCAAAAGAAGCAGACAAAAAAATCTGGTCTGCCTCTTTTATATCTCCCACAACAATATCTATCTTGTCGGACAGCCCGTTCAGAGCCACACTCCTTGCCGCCATGTCGGCGCTCTCCGGCTGGATCTCCAGCCCTGTCAGGCTGGCACAATGGTACTTCGCCTCCATGAGCAGGGGAATAATGCCCGTGCCTGTCCCCAGATCCAAAAGTCTGTCTCCGGCTCCTGCATGGGCAAACCCCGTCAGAAGCACTGCATCCATCCCGAAACAGAATTTTTTCGGATTCTGGATGATACAGTAGCCGTTCCTCTGCAGTTCGTCCAAACGTTCCTCTTCCTTAAGCTTGATCTCCATTGACCTTCGGCTGCTCCTCACGGCCGGCTCCGGCATCATGTCTGTTCCTGCCGTCCCGCCGACTTCTCGTACCATGACGTTCCCCGCCGTTCTGATGCTGCTGACGCCTTCTGCCTTCCTGACGATTCCCATAGTCTCCCCGGCGGCTGTCAGTGGACTGTTCCCCCTCGGGCTGGCGGCGCTCCTGCTGCCTGCCTGCCTCCTCGGAACGCTCTCCTATCTGACGCTGAGAAAATGCTTTCTGACCGCCAGATCGCTGACCCGACTGCCTATATCCGCCCTGACGAGCGCCGGATCGTTGTTCGGCTCTGCCGCCGGCATCCCCATTACGCTTTGCCCCTGTATTTTTATGCGCATCCCCATTACGGCGGGAATCCGCCGGACGCTGTGTCCCTGACGAGCGCTGCGCATCCGCAGGAAGCTGCTCTCCCTCCGCAGATCCGGCATCTTCTGCCCGTCCTCCATGGCGGTTTCTGTTTTCCTGACGGTTCCTGCCGCCTTGACGCTGGCCTCCCTCTTTCTTGCCGGCGCCTTCCTGAAGCTCCTGTTCCTGCTGCTCTTCCTCCTCCAGACGCTCCAGCTCCTGCAGCTCCTCCTGAGACAGCTCCATCTTTTCCTTCTTGCTGTGCCTGCGCCTGAAACGGAGCTTCTCTACGGGATATTCCTTGATCTCCTTCTCATCTCCCTCGTCTATGACCACCTTCACCAGCTGGCGCAGCACATTGACGCTCTGCACCTCGCCCCTCGTCCCGTTTTCCGTGGTCACGGTGTCCCCGATGCCGGGGAGCCTCCTATTGAGCTCCTCGTAGGTCTCCTCCTCGTTCTTCAGACAGCACATAAGCCTGCCGCACACTCCTGATATCTTGGTAGGGTTCAGCGACAGATTCTGCTCCTTGGCCATTTTTATGGACACCGGCACAAAGTCCGCCAGATAGCTGTGGCAGCACAGAGGACGGCCGCAGGTGCCGATTCCCCCCATAATCTTTGTCTCGTCCCGGACACCGATCTGGCGCAGCTCTATCCTCGTCCTGAACACCCCTGCCAGGTCCTTCACCAGCTCCCGGAAGTCGATACGACCGTCCGCCGTGAAGTAAAACAGAACCTTGCTGTTGTCAAAGGTATACTCCGCTCCCACCAGCTTCATGGCCAGTCCGTGCTCCCGTATCTTTTCCATGCAGATCCGGAAGGCTTCCTTTTCCTTTTCCCGGTTGCCCTCCTCCTGCTCCGTATCCCGTCCGTTGGCAATCCTGATCACCGGCTTCAGGGGCTGAACCACCTTTTCGTCCTCTACCTCCGTGATCCCTGACACTGCCGTCCCGTATTCGATTCCTCTGGCAGTCTCCACAATTACATGATCGCCTTTTTTTATTTCAAAATTCAAAGGGTCAAAAAAATAAATCCGGCCCGCTGTGCGGAACCTCACCCCGATCACCCTGATCATTCATCTACCTCACTAATCTATCCCTTATTTGATCTACAGAAAAAATCACACGCTCAGTCTCTTCACCATAGCATCATAATGGATGCAGGAGACAAGCGCCGTCTCTTTTGTGATCCTGCCCTGCCTATACAGCTTCAGCAGGCTTCCGTCCATGGTACACATTCCAAGATCACCGCCGGACTGCATCTCCTGATCCAGCTGGTGCAGCTTGTCCTCCCGTATCATATTCTGGACAGCATTTGTCGTCTTCATAATCTCAAATACCGGTATCTGGACACCGTCCACCGAAGGTACCAGCTGCTGGCAGACCACGCCCCTCAGGATCTGGGCCAGCTGCATCTTTACCTGCTGCTGCTGATTGGCAGGAAACACATCCAGGATCCTGCCGATGGTATTTGCGGCGCTGCTGGTATGCAGCGTGCTGAGCAGCAGCGTTCCCGTCTCCGCAGCAGTGATAGCGGCGGATATGGTGTCATAATCCCGCATCTCCCCCAGCAGTATCACATCCGGGCTCTCCCTCAGGGCAGACCGCAGTGCCTGCAGATATCCCGGGGTATCTATGGAAATCTCCCTCTGGGTCACGATAGCCTTGTCATGCCGGTAAATGTATTCTATGGGATCCTCCATGGTAATAATATGGCAGTCCCGGTTATGATTTATCCTATCGATCATGCAGGCGAGGGTTGTGGACTTGCCCGTGCCTGCAGCGCCTGTGATCAGTACCAGTCCTTTCTTATTTTCCGCCAGCGAAAGCACCGCCTCCGGAATGCCCAATGCCTGCGGATCAGGAAGGCCGAAATGGATCAGTCGTATGACGGCCGCCAGAGACCCCCTCTGCCGGAACACATTCACCCTGAAACGGCCGAGTCTGGAAATCGCAAAGGAAAAATCATCGTCCTCCCCCTTCTCCAGATTTGCCCTTGACCGCCCGCTGGTTTCATATATCTGCTCAATGATCATCTGCGCTATGTCGGGCTTCAGGATATCTCCGTCCTGCCTCTCCTGACGTCCGTTGCGTTTAAAAGTGACAGGCAGGCCGGATACCAGAAAGATGTCCGATGCCTCACAAGCAACTGCCTGTTCCAAGATTTCCTGTATGTTCATGCACAAATCCTCCTATTCCGGTTCACGGAAATCCTCTTACTCTCCGTCCCAGAGCTCTCCCATGGTCTCATCGGCGCTCCATTCCTTGAGCAGCCGCCAGCTCACTACCTTATATCCTGTCTCCGCATCCGGCAGGATTCCTATCACCAGCCGGAAGTCCTGCCAAGTGATAGTCTTCCAGACTACTCCCGCTGCATCCGTCTCCGTATCGGAAAGTCCGCTGATTTCCGCGCCTTCTGCCAGCGTCTCCCCCACAGCCCTGAGGAAGAGCTGCCCCTGCTGCTCCAGTTCAAAACGGCTCTGTACTGTGGCGGCGTATTTCTCCGCCATGACCAGATCCGCTCTCGCAGTAGTAAAAGCCAGTATGCCCAATGTTGTCATACAGATACTGATGACTGCCAGCAAAAGTGCCAGCGGTCCCAGCTTGATCGGAATATGCCTCATGAAAATGCCTCCTGACCTCTCCTCATGCCCAAGCCTTCGGAGATCCTCTCTACAGAACAATGCCTCAAAACCCGGCTCCATCTAGCGGAGAAACATGCTTGTCTCCAAAGTATATACCGGCTCCTCGTTCCCGTTCCGGTAGACAGTGATAAGACCTCTCACAAAATCCCCTGCTGTCCCCTTCTCTGATATCCATTCCACATTCACCAGAAAGCTTCCTTCAGCCGCAGGCATCATGTCATCGTCATACCTGGCCTGATATACCCTATGGCCGTCCTCCTCCAGCACTTTTACATTGCCGTCCTTCCCGAAAAAGGCCAGAAAACTCTCCTCACTGTCCGATGCCGCCATCATCTCCGCTGCGTTCTCTGCCAGACGGACGGAATC
Organism: uncultured Acetatifactor sp.; assembly: GCA_964018205.1. GTDB lineage: Bacteria > Bacillota > Clostridia > Lachnospirales > Lachnospiraceae > Acetatifactor. Next base: position 32,853 of record CAXHOW010000027.1, read on the forward strand.
AGTCAATGTGCGCGCCTTTGCACTCTGCTGTCTGGACAAGGCAAAGACTTGTGTCAGGATCAGTATCACCCCGATAAAAACCGCTACCAGTACCAGCATTTCCATATAAAAGGCCGTAATGTGCTTCTTCTTTTCTGCTCCCATATCATGAACCTTTCATTTTACCTTTCGCTCCGGCCGCCCCTATTTCCCGCTTCTGGCACTAAACAGCACAGTCCCTGCATCTGTCGTCACTGCATAGACCCCTTCAGACTGTTTTTCCACCTGAAAAATCTCTGTCTCCCCTATTGCCATCGCCGTCTGGGGACTTACCTCCGATTCCAGCGGCCCGTAATCCTCCACCAATGTCCCCTCATGCCTATATATCCGAAAGCCATACCCTGTATCGCCGTCCGCTATCACCAGCAAGGGACCTCCATCATGCTCCAGAACCCGCACGGCCCCTTCACTGTCGTTGGCCCTTGCGCAAGTGGCAAGATATCCCAGCAGCTCTCTGGTATGATTATTCTGGTTCTGCCCCTCCACGATCCCCTGATAGGTCTGGGCACCGAATACCACAAGCAAGAAAAAGCCAGCCAAAAAGAAGCCGGCAATCCCCATTGTCATAAAAGTAACTGGCGACCTATTATCCTGTCTCATCCGTCTCTGCCTCCTCTTCCACCGGCCTACGGCCTCACCGTCACCTGCACATAGGGCGGCAGATTGGACGCAAACGCATCATAGATCACGTAAAAATCCTCTGTGTTGATCTGAAGACCATAATTTTCCTCCAGATAAGCCAGACTGGAGGGATAAGCTCCTTCCACCACATAGCACTGCAGGGCGCTGCGCTGAATGGCCGCTCGCAGGGCCACTGCGCTCTCTTCCTGCATATCCTCCGCCGACACCCGGGCCGCATGGCTCACGATCAGTACCGCTGCCGCCAAAACCACCGCCGCAGTTATAAAATATGGCCAGAGCCTTCGTTTTTTATCCACATACATACGCTGTCCTCCCTTAGCCGATGGAATTCATCATACCGATCAGAGGCAGCATCACGCTCAGCAGGGATACTCCCACAGTCAGCATCAGAACCCCTGACAGCAGCGGATCCACGATCCCCACCAGACGATCCACCCTTTCCATGCAATGCTCCTCCAGCAGGCCGTTCAGCCGCGTGAGCACCTGCTCCATGCTGCCGCTGCGTTCACCCGCCAGCAGCATACGCCCGTACACAGGCTCGAATAGATTCTCATCGTAGGCAGCCTGCGCAATGCTGTGCCCTTCCTCCATATGACCCACACAGCGGCGGAGCTTCTCCTCCACCGGCTTATAGCCCGTCATGCCCATACTCTCTATCACGGCCGTATCCTGCATTTCGCCGCTGGCAAGGAAGGTGGACAGCGCCGCTGTAAACCGAAACATACCCATGCTCTCCAGAATGGAAGCGCATATGGGTATCTTTCCAAGCGCCTGCTCTACCATCCGGCGCTTCTTTCCGCTCCATAGTATATAGCCCAGCACCAGCGTCACCGCCAGCACCACCATAACCGCCAAAGCAATCCAGCAAAACGCATATGCCCAGCGGATATAGCTGTAGGAGGATGCGGCCAGACTTCCCGTAAGCTGATCATACACACCGGTAAAGGCCGGAAGAACCATGGTCAGCATCACCGCCAGCACCGCAATGATCATCACCAGCATCACTGCCGGATATGTAACAGCATTCTTAAGCTTCCCCCCCATCGTGCTCTGATCCGCATAATACCGGGAAAGCCGGAACAAGACATCCTCCAGACGTCCTGTTTTTTCTCCCGCCGCGATCATCTGCATCGCATACTGAGGGAAAATCCCTGAAGCCTTCATGGCACTCGACAAGCTCCTGCCCTGCTCCGTCTCCTCCCTCATGACTGCCAGCCCCTGCTCCAGCACGCCTTTATTTCCGCGCTCCTGCATCAGGAGCGCCACGGCTTCATCCATCTGGATTCCGGACTGCACCATCATCGCCATGCTCTCACAAAATGCACTTACCCCAAGATCATTCAGCTTTTTATGCTTCATACTTGTCTCACCCTCAATAATATTTCTGATCTACATAGTTTCCGCCGTCACCTACAAAGGAGCTGTCAGCGCCGCCCGCCGAAAAAGTAAGGTCAATCCGCGTCCATTCATCCGCCTTTACCGAATACTCTATGGCGATCCAGCCTGTCTCCTCCGTATAAATCAGGTTCCATGCATGATAGACATACTTACTCCCCGACGACACGTCGCCGAAAACCATCTTTGTAGGAATTCCCTGACTGCGCAGCATCGCCGCCGTAAGCGCCGCATAGTCAAAGCAGATGCCCTTTTCCAGATCCATGATCTCATCCGGATCCGGCAGATAGGACTTGTTGGTCTGAACCATGACGGCCTTTTCCTTATCATAGCTTATATTGTCGCACACATACTCAAACACCGCCGTCACCACGCCCAGAGCGTCCTCCTCGCCTTTGGCAAGCTCGGCAGCCTTTTTGACACATTTCGAGTCCTCGCTGTAATTCACGTAGTCGCTGGGACGCAGGAACGGCTGGAACTCATCGTCCAGAGCCACATCCTTCTCCGTGACATAATAATAGCTGTACCTTCCCTCTGTCACCTGCTTCATGACCTGAAAGGTATATGTGCCGTCGCCGCTCTGGATCGGAAAAATCGACGGGGTGCCGTCCGACGCTATATTGTAAGTGTAGGTGACATCACCCTTGATGACCTGAAACTTCAGCCTTGCATCCGCCTTCGCGCTGACCGCCACATAGCCCAGATTCACCGCAGACAGATCGATCTGGACATTCTGGTCTCCCTCCGCCAGATCCGCATGAAAAGAAGACCCTGCGAATTCCGGCGCCTGATAGGGTTTAAAGGCGTCCTCTGCTTTGGACGCTGCCGAAGACTCGGAAGCGGGTGCGGGAGACGGCGTGGCTTTCTTGCCTGCCTCGGACCCGGCCGATATTGAATTGTTTCCATTTTTCCCCCCGCTCTGGAGCGGAGTCTCGCCAGTGCCTGCGGCCTCCGTGCCGGAACACCCGCACAGAAACAGCAGCGCTGCAAGGAAAATAGCCAAAAATCTATCACGACGCATAAAAACAAATACCCCCATGGGCCGCTTTTATTTCACACTTTGTTCCGCAAGGAGTCCCTGCTCCGGTCTGCATTGCTTAGTGATAGTATAGCATTGCGGCGGAAAAATTGCAACCTGTGGGAGGGCAATTTTTGCGCTCGGATTTTAGATTCGATTTTTCAGGTTGCTCAGTTCCTGTTCTTCTGTTTCCATATTTCCAGCTCACATCTAAAGGCAGTGAAATATTACAATAAAGCTTGACATATCTATATTATATGTTGTATATTAAAGACTGCAATGTAGTTGATATGGCGAGTACACAAATGTCAAAGCATCATATTCCAAAATCTAGGCAAAAGAAAACGGGGGACGAAAGATGATCTTGCATTATGGAATAGACTCTTATTTAAAAGAAGCTGACAATATATATGATCTAATCGGAAATTGCTTTGGACTTTTGTGCGAGAGCATAAGCAATCATCAACTATATATAAGCCGATACTTAGATAATGTAAACGGCAGCAAAAACAATCCCAATCTCAAATGCCTAAATGTATTTTCAGAAAAAATAATGGCTATAATAAAGGAATATAAACCATCAATCTATCCGGATATATTATGTGAAATTCTTAAATGTATTGACGAAACACAGTTAAAAAAATACCGTGACGATAAAGAAAACCAGCTGACAGTTATATATTCTATATTATCTTCTATAGATGCGGCTGCAATGACATGGGAGCGCAAATGGATGACATCTGCACTCGGCCCATTGGACCGACATGGAAAGACAAGCTACAGAGTATATTTCAAAACAAATGAATCCATTCACTCCACATATACTAAGGGACTCGGCAGAGACAGAACCAGCCCAAGCACATTTTTTGAACAATTTGAAAGTTTCCGTTTTATTGACTCCAGTAAATGGAAGCCCTGCACAAGTGTCCCTCAAATAAAATATCTTCCGAAAATACACCAGCCTCAGCAATTTTATGCTGATGATTTGAAACTGAAAATCGCAGTAATCCCTGTGTCCTGCAATATGAATTTCCAGTTTGTTCCGACTGCCGGAAGCGGAGTGAGGGTGGATTACTCAAAAAACGATCAAACGCAAATAGTCAAAGTCATACTTTTGGCGTTAAAAAAAGCAATTAACGCAGGCTGCAATATAATCATTCTTCCAGAATATGTAGTTAGCCCTGATGTACACCGAAAAATCCAAAATATGCTGAAATATCTCATGCAAAAATCTTTCGGCGACAACAAGCTTCTTGCTGTCTTTGAAGGTTCGACATGGACGGATGACGATAATAATGTAATGAGGATACTGGATTCATGGGGAAATGAGCTTGGAAAGTATTATAAATACAGCCCCTTCACCAAAAATAAGGACGAAGGACATGGTTTTGAAAAACACGAAGCGCTGACTAATCCCGGTTTGTGCTGCGATATGATAGCTATTGAAAATATCGGACTGTTTCTCCCTGCAATATGCCGGGACGTCATAGACGGCGAATATACAGAAGAGATCATCAAAATGCTATTTCCAGCCTTTATCATTATTTCTGCCTGGAGTCCGTCTGTAGCATCATTTGAAATCCGGGAAAAGGAGTTTGCAAATAAATATTTCTCCAGTTCCGTATTTGCAAATGCCTGCAGCTCAGTAAACGCTAACTCCGAAAAGATTGGCAATGGATGCATTGTAAGCAAAGAAGGAACCATTGCCGGAGCAAATATATGTGACATATGCCGTTGCAGCTGTTTATCCTCCTGCGGCAATGACGGCTGTGTTTATATGCTTGAGTACAATTTCAAGTTTGATGCGGAACATAATACAAGCATCAGTGTGCATAAAATTTGTCAACAACATTGAATCTTGAGCATTAGTGTGATAAACTGTTTATAAACTATTTAAGGAGGTGGCCGTATGAAATCCTTGGTTGATATGATTTCAAAATACGTGTTTAACGATATGGAGATTCCTGAGGATCTGCTCTATGAGTTTTCGACAGAAGCAGCGCAAATCGTAGAAATGCATAATCCGGATAGTATTCCCGAAGAATTCTGGAAATTAGAAAACTATGTGGAGCTTTACTGGCGGAGCAGACAATTTATCCATGAAAAAAACAACATACGGATTTTTCAAATGGGACAGCTGCTCTCACACACAAACATGATTCGGATATGGTCCGAACGGATTGAACAAGAGACTTCTTTGGATGAGTATGCCCGGATGTTTCAGGACAAATATTTGTTTTTCAATTGTATCAGTAATGACTATGGAATTACACATAAGGAACTAGCTGAACAAATGTCCATCAGCGTATCTGCTTTATCGCAGTTTGTCAATAAAACGAAATCCCTAGGCTTTTTCATGTCTCGGGCAATGGGGCGGGAAAAACATTATTATTTGACGGATAAAGGCAATCAACTATTAAGACTCATGAAGAAAAATTCAACGCCTCCTCATTATAAATATACCAAATTATTAGGGGCTTTGGATAATCTGAATGATATTGTATCAAATGATCCTCTATATAAAGCTATCATTGGATGGAACAATGGATTCATAACAGAGAAAATATATGCCCTTAACAAGACAAAAGTTTTCACGGACTACAACCTAATATTAAATATCAGTGCTAACATAAACATATCAGAAGATAACAGTGAGGAAGAAGAATGGGCGAAAAACTTAAATGCGATAACATCCAACAAAATATCTTGACTATTTTACAAACAGCTTCCGGAAGTCGGGTAGACATAGCTTATGCAATATATAATCAAATTGTTTGTTCCGGCAATCGCAAAGCCGAGAATCTTGCTTTCTTTTTGGAACATTCAGAAAATGTTGAATCCAGCAATGAAACGCATATTGAAAAAGTATATTCAGAAGAAGATAAGTATCAATACATCAAAGATTACGGCAAAGTAATTGACGGTACCTTGGAAGCTCTTATCAAAAAGAATTATGAAAAAGAAAAATTTTATGATGAATTATGGCTGTTTATTGAAGAGAACCCGCTTCTTGACAGTGAAAAACTTAAAGCCTTCGCCTTATATTATATTTGGATCGATGCCAGAGTACCTTATTTTAAGCTGGATGCAGGAATCAAAATGCCCAATGATGAATATATAAAAATACGTAAAAATATGTTGAATGATATAAAAAAAGCAAGATTTATCCTAAACTGCCCAACAGCTCAAAAAACTGAACGTGCCTCCAGATTAGTAAAAATGCTGGATAATCTGAGCGAAGAAAAAGAAAAGGCTGTCTTTATGGCACAGATTTTAAAGCTTGCTGACCGTTCAGAAATGCTTCTTTCCCAGCTGGCAAACAACAGCAATCAACAAATCAAAATAGAACAATAATAGCATAAACGCCCTGACCATTCATTATCTGGTCAGGGCGCCAGTTACTGTATCCGGCTGAAATCATGGTATAGAAAAAGCCGGAATCATCCGGCTCTCCCAACCAGCACCCTTTTCCCTTCAAAGGCAAAACCATATTTCCTTACCTTGTTCTTCGGAATCCCCCTCCCGTGCAGTACAGCCTCATAGCCTTTTTCCTCAATCTGTTCCAGCGTCTCCCCCCGCTTCGTGCGGACGGACTTGAATTCTATGACAAAAGCATCCGACGCGGCAGCGCCCTGCCTCGGCTCCAGCATCACATCATAGCGTCCAAATCCGCTCTCCCGGTTGGAGGTTATTATATACTGATCTTTCAATTCCACCATCAGCCCAAGCACGAAGCCATGGTAAAACCGCTCGGGCTCCAGCCTTTAATCCTGCCAATATATTCCCATCAATGCATCTTGTCTTCATAATCTTGTAATTGATGAAAAATATTATCTATGAACACCATCTGGCCAACAATACGGTACATCATAAAATATCTGTGACTCAGAAAATTGACGCGTCTGTATCCTAATTCCTTTAATCTCGGATTGTCACAAAGTTTTAGGCTATCTGCCACATATTTTAGGCTTTCCTTGGTAGCCTCAAAATCATCCAAAACATTTTTGGCAGCCTGTTCGCTTTTCTTTTCCAAAAGAAGATAATCGATAAACCGATTTAAATCTTCCTCCGCATCTGATGTCACTACAATTCTATAGCCCATACCTCGCCCTCATATCCGCAATAACGTCATCGGCATCCTTAACCATTCCTTGTGCGGCATTCCCTCGGGATTGTTCAAGTTTGGCAAACAATTCAGCTTCTGTCAATGCTTCATACGGATTTGCGCTTTTTCTTTTAATTTCAAACGGGAATCCGTTCACAGCCAATGCCTGTGTCAAAAACATTCGAATAGCCGAAGTCGTATCTGTTCCCAAATCTTTGAATAATGCATCAGATTTTGCTTTTAAATCATCATCTACTCGTATCTGGATCGTGCTGGCCAATTCTGCCACCTCCTTTTCATCATCATATAACCGGAATACAATACAAGAACTTCTGCTGTTCCATTCCGAACAACATTTGCTTTTCAATGTTCAGCCCACCACTGAACTTTGGACGACAAGCCTAAGATGCCGACATCCTATCATTAATATAGCAAAAATTTAGTGCCAGGTCAATGTATTTACAATGATTTGGCACTGTTGTTTCATATCCGATAGCATATTTCGCCTTGGGAGGGACTGATACATTATAAACGTGCCTCCAGATTAGTAAAAATGCCGGATAATCTGAGCGAAGAAAAAGAAAAGGCTGTCTTTATGGCACAGATTTTAAAGCTTGCTGACCATTCATTATTTGGTCAGGGCGCCAGTTACTGTATCCGGCTGAAACCATGGTATAGAAAAAGCCGGAATCATCCGGCTCTCCTGCTCAGCACCCTTTTCCCTTCAAATGCAAAACCATATTTCCTTACCTTGTCCTCCGGAATCCCCCTCCCGTGCAGTACAGCCTCATAGCCTTTTTCCTCAATCTGTTCCAGAGCCGCCTGCACTGCGCCTTCCAGCATCTCCCCCCGCTTCTCCCCGACACCTCCCGAACCACCCCTCTATCATCCCCTCGAACATGGCCCGGACTTCTCTGTTGGTCAGCTGCAGCTCATATTCCGCCTTTCCCAGCTCGGCGTTGAATGTATGGCGCACCGCCTTTAAGTAACCGCTGGCAAGCAAAAGGCTCCACACCGCCTCGTCCCCCCGGTCCAGCTCACCGAATACGATCTGCTCGCCCAGCCTGACTGCAAAGCTCTCCCCCTGCAGCAGCCTCTCCATGGTCATCTTCAGCTCCGGACTGCCCTCCCGCACCAGCTTCCCCGCCAGACTGTTGGAACTGGTGTTGACCCAGTAGAGGCCCGGCTTTCTTGTGTCCAGATAGCTAAGGATGGACCATGGGTTATAGATATCGGCATGACTTCCGAATATAAATCCGTCATACCACCGCTTCACTTCCTCTTTACGGTCAGATAAGTCAAAATCATCCAGTGCGGTGAACACTTCCTCCTCCGTGAAGCCGAAGCTGTCACAGTATTCCTCAGAGGTGGAAGTCACCACCTTCAGATTGTTTAGATCCGAAAACATGGACTCTCTGCTTACCCTCGTGATTCCTGTCATCACAGCACGCTCCAGATAAGGGTTGGTCTTAAAGGTGGCATTGAAAAAGCTTCTGGTAAAGGCTGAGCTGATTCAGGGCCAGCGTTGCCTCCGCATCGTCCATGTCGATATTCTTCTTACAGAACGTATCCTTCTCCTGCCCGGTCAGACAGTCTCCTTCCAGAAGGAAATGGTATTTGTTGAATTCATCCGTGAGGATCTGGCAGATTTTCTTCCGGGCCACGGCATAATCCGTCTCCTTGATACTGGCGAAGCTGATCATGATCACCGGATACGTCCCCTGCAAACCGCGGTACTTCTCCTGCTTCCAGATCTCCAGCCCCTCGAACAGATCCCTCTGCCGGCATACTCCGCCGAAAAAAACTTCTCCAGCATACTCATGTTCAGTGTCTTCCCGAAGCGCCTCGGACGGGTAATCAGCGTCACCACGTCCTGAGATTCCCGATGCTTATCGTCCTTGCCATATGTATGCTCCTCTTCTTTTTCAGTCCAACCATCCAATAGCACACTCTGTCTCAGTCCGCCTACTTCGGGGACAACACTTCCGAAATCATCACCACTGATTTTCTTTGTTATCTTCAGTATACCCAATTCCTGCAGCAAATGCATACGTAAATCATCATCACGCCCTATTGATCTTTAAATTTGAATCAGAATAGGTATTTACATTTATAGAATCAGCAACTTCGCCTGTTTCTTTATCAATTACTACTATATTTATTCCGGTCTTGTTTATGGAATAGTCGATGTTATCCACAATAATTTCGCTTCTGAACATTCCTGCCGATACAAATCCCTTACTTTTTATCTTGATTTTGCAACATTTCAGGGGTTCACAGCATACCTTTAATTTGCTGGCCAGATATTCCACGCTGTAGCTGGGATGTCCGGCCACAAATTCATAATCGATATTCAGCTCCTTGTTTGACTTTTCATCGATCCTGACTGCCCCCCCGTCTATTACAGCCACATAACTGTTTCGCCATAAAACATCCGCCCGCAGAGGCAGGCCTGTGACTTCCAGAAAACTTTTCCATTTGACGGAGCATTCGTTATTGCAGGAAAATACAGCCACATATCTGGAATCGCCCTTCAATATTGAAAAATACTCACGCAGATCATGGATTTCCCGTAACCTTGATCCTCTGGATATGATATTGTTCCGGGAAAATACGACATCCAGCCATGTCTTTCCGGCCTTTACCTGCGCCGCAGCTTCCTGTTTCTGTTTCTCATCATAAGCATACTCTGTCTTTACCTTATTCAGAGAATCCTTGTTCTCTTTCAGCACCTTGTATAATTGCAGCATAACGCTTGTACTTTCGCTGCTGCTTTTGGGTTTGACTTCCATATCCAATGCTGAACGCAGCCATTGTCTGGATTCCATCCGTTTTGCTTCCATGCGCCCATAAACAGCATCATAATCTATCTCAGCAAAAATATCCGCTTTCCCCAATAATGCCTTGCTATCATCAAAGAATAGCCAAGGGCATCCTATCATGTTTGCCAATGAGTCAAAGCGGCCTTTTGACCGATTCTTGAGCGACACGAATTTCCTGCCGAACATAATTGCGAAACAAGTGCCATGCATCGAATCAGTGATCACATAGCTGGCATACCGGAAATATGCCAGCCAGTCTACAAACTCCGGCTGTACAACCTTATCATCCATATTCAATGCCTTTTTGCTGGCTTCCTTGTTATATCCTTGATCCAAAATAACAACAAGCTTTTTATTCGTATTTTTTGCGGCTTCAAGAAGCAGCTGCCGTTTATCCGGCGTCGGATCCAGAATATATGCCAGCAGGTACTCCTCCTCAAATTTCAGCTGTGAGTTATCACTCAGCTCCTCCCAGACCTTTCTGTCACAGAGAAAAACAGGGTCTAATACCTGCTTGGCTTCAATGCCGAATATATCCCTGCACATATCTACGCCATAGTCCTCGCGCACCGAAATGGCGTCGAAACGTTTCAAGAAGTATGCGATCAGCGCCTTTGCCTCTTCACTGATATTCTTTTCCCCTTTTAGCGCTCCAAAAGAAGGGGCATAAGAGATCATCCGCTTATTTTCATCGGCAAACCCCATCATCCTAGAATGGAGAATCATTCTAAGCGGATCGTATGTCCAGTCCCACGCTACATCTGACCCTATCACAAACGTCTCAAAACATCGGTTCGCCTCTTGTCCATTCTCCAGCTCCAGAAAGCCGCCGGTCAGCTTCATATAGCTTCTTGCAAACTTAAGGGCATTATTGCCCAGTCTCCACCCCCAGCTTTCAAGAACCGCTGTCTTTTTACCCATGTCGCTGATCGCTCTATAGAGAGCATAATTGGTTGCGATACTTCCAAAATTTTCAGACATATAAAGTATCAGCCCTACGTCAAACTTGTGCAAAGTTGCATGGACTGCGCTTTCGAATTTCATTTCAGAATAATTTTCATAAAATTCCTGTCTTTTCCTGATGCCACCGCTGTTCGCGGACGGGGAAAAAATATTACCGTTCAGAAATCTTTTTTCACAGTTCTTGTCCGATCCTTTCCGGTATAACTCCTGAACATGAAACTGATATTCTGATCCAGAAAGCGCTTCACGGAAAAACGCGGTTCCTTTTTCGTTATTCAAAAGGATCACGGATACACCTTTTTTGTATTCAAAGGACAATTTGAGATTTCCTGCTGCCCAAAGATCTCCTATCGTTATGTCTCCCTGACGCGGAAGCTTACTGTACTGACACTGAAAACAGGAAGAACGTAAATTTATATTCTGCAGGAAAGACTGCATATAGACACTATTGTTATTATAAAGTGTCCTGACTTTTCCATCCTTCAATTTTACCCTGAATAAGCTGGCCCATCCTTCCCTGCTCCGAAATTCCACATCATCAATCTGGTCTGTTCCGCCAAAGGTATTCTGCAGATGTTCCTGAAATAGCCCGGGAGAAGGGACTCCATGGCAAATCACGTCAACGGTATACAGCTTGTCGTAACTTCTTCCCAGAAAGCGTGACAATCCTGCGATCTGGCATGGGCATCCGCTATATAAAACAGTATTCCCCTCCTCCAGAAGTTCTTTTGTCTTTTGAAAAGTATCGCCTGTCGAACTCTGGAGATATTTGGAACGTCGGATTTTATCCAATTCGTCCATACTATGTATGATGACGTGCTGCACAAGAAACCCTGAATCATACGCAGCTCCGACAACATAACCACCCGCCTTTAAAATATGTTCGGCAAGGAAAGTAAAAATTCCTCCCGACGAACTGTCATAAAGCACCTTTTCTTCCGCAGAAAATGCCAGAATATCAGGTTCCGGGCTATTGGGATACTGACAGTTTATAGAAGGACATACTTTTCTGCATTTCCCGCAGTCAACACATTTCTCCTCATCTATAACCGGTTCTAAAAAGCCTTCTGAGTTCCTTTTCATACTTATGGCCCCTATCGGACAAGCGTTATAACAAGCCTCGCAGCCATAACATGATTCCATATTGTCAAGTATCCGCATATGTATCCTCCTTATCTGAGTTTCCCGTTAAAGGACAGATTCCGCATTGCTTGAATAAAGATCTTCCACATATTCATCCCCTTCACGCAGCAGCCTCTTCCATTTCTCCTCAATTTCAGAAGACAAGAATTCCCCGGCTATCTCATAGGAACGCTGATGGAATCTCTCCAGCCGTTCCTCATCTCGGAAAATCTCAACTATTTTCTCCGCCATGTCCTCAATCTGCAGCTCCCCGTCCTCTACATTTTTGGGGTCTACATCCACCAGATAGCCGTTTTCCCCGGGACGTATAAACAGACGGTTCCCGTATTTCACGTCTAGGCCTATGGCCGCCATTCCTGAGCCGATCGCCTCCATCACGGAGAGTCCCAGCGTCTCCAGCAGCGATGAGGAAAGAAACACCTCATAATCCTTGTAAACTTCCGTGACATCCGCATAGCCCATAAATCGAATATACAGCTGCGCATCATTCTCAGTTACCAGCCTCTTCAGTTCCTCCGTGTACGCAGGTTTGCCCTTTCCATAAATAGCAAGAGAAATCTTCGGATTTTCCTGATGTGCCTTAATTACCGCTTTTATGATCCAGTCTACCCTCTTATCAGTATCAAGACGGGAAACCGCCAGAAGCGAATATGGTTTCCTCTCCGTTTCAGGATACCGCAGCTGGCTGATTCCTCCTGCTGGTATCACCTCAATGTCAGCAACCCTCTGCCTATGCTCCTGCAGCTTCTCTATAAGCTCTTTCTTTTGTTCCCGTGTCGAAACCACTATCTTGTCTACAAACCGTGCGTGTTTAAATAGGTAAAAGTAATCGAAATTCAGATATAGACGATTGGGGGCTTCGTTTTTTTCGAAATAATGTCCTGAATGGACTACTGCGATAAAACGCGCTCTGTTCCCATACCGAAAAAGAGGCTGTACAAAATCAAATTGCGAAAAACGATCCTGAAGGACAACATCTTTTTCCGTCAGGTTTAGTTTCTTGACAAACTCAGCCAGAAACTCTGATCTCGTGCAGCGTCTTCCGTCCGGAAACAGATACCATTCTTTTTTTTCATCAAAAATCTGGTCATACGAAACAGAACCATTCCTATTAAAGAATGTACGCCGCGTCAGCTTTGCGTAAGGCTTGCCCTCGTCGGACACAGCCGTCATATAATATTCCGCGTATAAAAGCCCGTCTGTATAGACCTCTGTACGAATCAGCTTTGCCTCTTTGAAATATAAGATTCGACGAAAGAATTCCTTATGTTCTCCGCACAACGTAGTAATACTCGCAATTATCTGGCCGTTTCTCAGAAGGCCGATTCCGTCATTCGTATAATGTACATCTGTATAGCGCAGGCTCCCCTTCAGCTCCTCCAGCTTTGCATCTACCCTGCAGGATGCCCCTAACGAATGGTTGTCCGTGAAATACTGATGCGCACAGACCATCTCATCAATAGGAATCCCTATTCCTTCATAATAATTCAGCTCCCGCGCTGTCGGCAGCTTTGTATACACATATCTGACAGAACCACAAATCGCATCCAGCATTCCTGCCCGGTAGGCCTGAGCATTATCTACCCCGCATGGGAAATAATTTACCAGCAGATTAAAGATATAAACCGCCATTTTCTAACTCTCCCTTGTTTCCAGTATCTCTTCCATCATAGCCCAGCCTGAGCGCCTTCTTTCCTGCTGACTCGCCAGCAGTCCATTCACCCTTTTCGGATTTCCCACCAGACCTGCCAGTGCCTGCGCCATACCCTCATGATCCTGCTTTGCGAAGGCGCATTCATCTACCGTCAACTTCCTATCATGCAGGGTATCCTCAAATCCCAGAATCAGCAGGTTTTTCCGGCTGGCCTGATTAACCGCGTCAAATATTTCACCAAAATAATTGATGTCGAGATAGAAATCGCAGTCCTTCCATAATCTCTCCAGTTCATCTGATCTGACTGCGGGGTACACTTTTACATTCGGCTGTCTCTGCAGACCGTAAAGCTTATCCGAAACCTGTGTATTAGCCGCAATATGAAAATTGACATATGGCAGCGCTTCTATCAGCTCCGTTATATTCTCAATCTTATCAGAAGATGTCAGGATCAGCGCCCCTCCCCTGGCCCGGTTAGCCGGATAGCTCTCTGGTATCTCATAGAAAAAGCGGCCGTTTTTACCACCTATGCCAGCATACTTTCCAAGCAGATTTCTCTTCTGAAAGATGACGCCGTCCCATAACGCCTTCCCGCCGCGTGTCAGATTCAGGAAACGGAATTCCTTTTCCTCTTCCGGAAAGAATAAATATTTCCCTTCGATTCCCAGCTCGTCCAGAAAACGTTCTATGAATTCAGCATAAGAGGTAAAGAAGGATCTTATTCCGCCATTATCAAACAGAGTAACTATATCGTTCTGGGGCTGCTCTACAATTACTTCCTGACCAATGTCCGAATAATACACCTTTGACTCCGTTTCCCGGTTCCTTCCCAGAAACTCGCTGGCATATCTCAGTCCATATTTATCATAATAATCGATCTTATAGACCCAGCCGTCCTCCATCTGCCACTCCACCCGCTGCACAGTCCCCTCCGCAGCCGGTTCCGTACAATAAACAGCTGCCTTTTTCTTGCCCATGTCATAGATGCCGCCCATACGGATATCCCAGAATTCCGGTATATCCAGAAAAGCATAATGCCGCCTTCTTTTGTCATGAGGATTTCGGTCACGTTCCCGGATATAATATACATAGGGGGATATCACCGCCCCCCCGTCCGGCAGGAAGCCGTCGTCCCTAAGGACAATGGCGCTACACTCATACCCGGCCTCCTCCAGAGACTTGCGGAGCCTTTGTCCTGCCTGAGAGTATCGTTCCATGAACAACACTATTTTTTTCATCCCAGTCTCCTCGCTTCTAAAAGAGTCCCTTGTAGTTGTCCGGATGCTCTACGAGAGCCGTCTCCCTCTGTTTCTTCAGACGCTTCGCAATCAAGGATATATCCTTTAAGACAGCCCGGATATCGGCAATCATCTTGTCTGCATCCTTTGCAAGATAAATCTGCTCCTCCGCAATATAATCCCTATTATGAACGGTTTCCTTAAACGCAAAGATCAGCTGATTGTTCAAAAAGGCCCTGCGCACCGCAGAGACGATCTCCGTGGAATGATTAATATCAAGATAATAATCACACTTATCAAAAAGCTCATCTAATATTTCTGTCTTCACATTCGGATACAATGTGACATTGTCAAAGCTGCCCATTTCCAACAGTTTAGAAGACATTTCAGTAATTGCAGCAATATGAAAGTGCATCCCCGGCAGCGCCTTTACAATCTCCCTGCAATGCTCAATGTTGTCCGAATTCGTGCAGATCAGGGCTTCCGTCCTGCGCTTATTCTTTCTCCTGAACGGATAAATGAAACCGAGCTTACGCATCTTGTCCGCAGGGGCCCCGAGTTCAAGGAGCCTATTGTAGGAATGCTCCTTCTGCACTATGATCTCCGCTGTCCTGCCGGCCTCGCCCCTAAAGATCATCTGCATATTTCCAGGAATCTCATTTCCCACCGGTTCCTGCCAGAACAGCATATCCCGCTTCTTGGCTTCCCCCGTTCCCAGCCTATTTGACACAAAGAAAGGCACTGACAGAGAATTAAAAAAGATCCTTCTGGTCTCCAGTCCCAGCTTCTTTATAAAGAATGTCACAAAGTCCGCCTTTGTCCGAAAGAATCTTATCACGTCCCCGTCATTCAGGATGATATCCCCCGTGACATAGTTCAGCACGATGATCTCCTGCCCCTCCGCCGAAAACCAGGACTTATTCACCCTCTGTCCTTTTGCGTTATACGCCGTCCTTGCGTAAATCGCTCCATAACGGTTATAATGGTCGCTGGATCTGACTGTACCTCTTTCATCATACCAGTCCACTGTCTTTACCAGCCGTTTACGAGTCGGCTCCGCATAAAAGATCTTTGCCCTTTCATGGCTCATGTCGCTGACTTTCCCGGCGCTGCTGTTGCCGCTGATCTCCCAGTAGGGCGGCACCGTTATCTGATTAAAAAACTTCGGCTTTCCCGCCACGCCTTCCTGCTGCCTATAATCGCCGAGGAAAGCGCCGAATACAGAGATCGTATCCTCCGGCAAAAAGCCGTCGTCCTCAATGACCACTGCAGGGCAGCTATAGCCTGCCTGCTTAAAAGAGACATGGAGACTGCGGCTGTCCGCCGAGTAAGAATCAAAGAGCAGCATTATTTCATCTGATTTATTGTTTCCAGCCATAGTCTTTCTACCTCTCCCGTAAGATATTTTTCTGCCTTTTCATAGGAATGCTGACGGAAGCTTTCCATATCAGCCTCTGTGAACAGACGTATAATACATTCTGCCAGCTTCTGCACTCGTTCCTTTTTTTCCATTTTATCATCCATCGCAATGAGATATCCGTTTTCACCATCGTCGATAAAGGTCGGGTTTCCGTAACGGACATTGAACCCGATGACAGGCAGCCCGGATCCGACGGCTTCCATCAGGGTAAGCCCGAAGCCTTCACTGGAAGAGCCTGACAGATAGGCCTCGTAATTCTGATAGACCTCATCCAGCTTCTGATGTCCGCATAGACGCACATACCCGCCACAGTCAAGCTTATTTATCAGCTCCCGCAGCTTGGTCTCCTCCCCTCCCTTTCCATAAATATCCAGCGACAGATCCGTTATCTGCTTTCTCGCCTCCACGACTGCGTCCACCAGCCAGTCCACATGCTTCTCGCTGGCCAGCCTCGACGCAGTGATCAGCGCATGCGTCCGTCTCTTTTTCTGAGGAACCTTGAGTTCGTCCAGACTCCCCACCGGAATTGTAACTACATCCGGCACAGCCCCCACATAATGGCGGAACTGCTCCTTCAAGAGCTGATTCTGTGCGTCTGTAGACGCAACATAGAAGCTGATATTTTTATATTGCGCAAAAGAGTATTCATAAAAATTATTCCAGAGGATATAATCCGAATCTGTATTGCTCTCGCTGAAATGATCCGCATGAATCATCATCGCTATCCTGGCCGGCCCCGCATTCTGCAGGATGGCCTGCCCGATGCCGGTCATCCTATCGATGATCACCAGATCCTCCTCGGTAAGCCCCAGTCTGGATACCATATATCCCACCAGCTCTTCTTTGGAGCAGATCAGCCTATCCGGGAACTGATACATAACCACATCATTGTCAGTAATTTCCTCATAGGCTACGGAGCCATCTTCGTTGAAAAATCTCCGCAGATACAGATGTGCCTTTTTGTCCAACGGCGCGTAATATTCCGAATAGATGCGGCAGTATGTATAATAATCCTTCCTGATCAGGCAGTTATTGGAAACCATTTCCACCCTATGAACCCGATCGCTCGTCGCATCCACCATGAAAGCCGTATAAAAATTGCCCGCTCCCGGAAAGACATACTTAGCAATAGCCCCGTCTCTGGAAAAGGTAAAGTCTCTGTCCCCGATCGTCTGCTCCAGCTGCTTCAGGGTATAGGTCACAGGCGCGATCGCACAGTCCGTAAAAAAGGTATAGAGCCAGATGACCTCCTCGTCCATGAATCCCATGTTTTCCGTCATATGCTGGATGTTATCCCTCAGAAACATATCCGTAAAGACAAACCTTGCCTCCTGCCCGATACTGCGGAAGAGCTTCGCTCTATATGCCTGCGCATACTCCACGCCGCTGCTCGCCCATCCGATTCCAAGATTAAAATTATATATCATGTCACCCTCTCCTTATGGAAATATAATATGGAGCTCTTCTTTATCATCCGTAAATACATCGCTCAGCAATATATTGCGTATCATATCCTTTTTCGCCGTGCGCTCCATCTCACGGAAGGACTTTAAAGCCTCCTTCTGGTACTCAAAGACCGGATTCCTCTGGGCCATGCTCCGGCCGCTCACCGCTGCCTGCAGCTGCTGCAGGTAGTCCACCTGCTCGACCCACGCATTGTCAAGGGCGCTGAGCACAGCCATGCGTATAAATACGCTCATGTTTTCCCTTCCCCCGAGTTTTTCCTCCTGCTCCTCCAGCCCGTCCGCAACTCTCTGCAGCAGGTACGATTCCACAGCCGCCGGATCCTTCAAGGAACTTATCTCTGACTTTTCATTCATCCTATAGGATATGTTATCCAAGATATATCTGCTAATGGCATGGGAATCCACCGTTTTCTGTGATTTCACGAAAAAATGTATGTTTTCTTTCGCGATATTCACGACTATGCTTATCGGCAGGGATCCGCCGTCAAGAAGCTGATTCCTTGTATCATATATGATTTCCCTCTGCCATTGCATCACATCGTCGTATGCTACCGACCGCCTCCGGCCCATGACCGCAAACTCCTCTCCCAGAGCTTGTACCTTGTCTATCGTTCTTTTCAGCTTCCGTCTGCTGATATGCCTCCTGCCTTCTATATATTTTTCAAAGTTCAGCGCCTTGTTCCTTGCGATGATCTCATCCTCCAGAGATACAAAAAACTGGCTGGTTCCCGGATCCCCCTGCCTGCCGGCCCGCCCTCTGGCCTGCCGCTCCTGCCGGACATTTACCATGCGGCCGATGCCGATCACGGCGAGCCCCCCTAATTTCTCTACCCCTTCCCCCAGACGGATATCAGTCCCCCGGCCCGCCATGGAGGTAGAAATCGTCAGGGCATTCATCTGTCCGGCCTCCCTGATCATCTCCGCCTCCCAGAAAGCGCTGGTCGCATTCAGGACACTGTGCGGGACATTCTCCTCCATCAGGAGCCTGGATACCAGCTCCGTCTCCGCAATGGTCGTAACCACGATCAGAACAGGACGTCCTGTATGGTGTATCTCCAGAGCGGTTTCTACAGCCGCCTGAAACTGGCTCTCCGCATTTCTGAAATATAGATCAGGCAGATCCGCCCTCTTCATGGGACGGTTGGGCGGTATGACCAGTACCTCCTTCTTATAAATATCCCTCAGTTCCTCCGACGCGTCCGCCATCGTACCGCTCATCCCTGCCATCTTCGGAAACATCATGAACAGATGCTGGTATGTAATCGATGCCACAGACCGGGTTTCCTGAGAAATCTCCAGCCCCTCCTTGGCTTCCAGCGCCTGATGCTGCCCACCACGCAGCTTCACCCCCGGCAGCATACGGCCTGACCCTTCGTCCAGAAGCTGGAGTTCGCCGTCATTAGCGATCATATAATCCTTCCCTCTGCGGTACAGCACATGAGCTCTGAGGGCTAATGTGACATGACGGTTGATTTCAAAATACTCCTTGCCGTAGAAATTGTCAATCTGGAAAAAGGTCTCGGCATATTTGATTCCCTCCTCGGTGAACCAGACCGCCTTATCCTTTGTCTCATAATCCCTTCCCTCTGTCAGGGTAGTGACAAAATAGTCCGTCATTGCATACAAGTTTGACTGCACTCTTGGAGATGCTGAAATCACAAGAGGCATCTGTGCCCCGTCCAGCAAGACGGAGTCGGCCTCATCTATGATTACGTAATAGAAATCTCTCAGAAACCGTTCTTCGGCTCTGGATACCAGATTATTAAATAAATAATCAAAGGCAAGACTTCCATGGGTGGTATATACGATGTCAGCGGCGTATATATCCTTTTTTTCCTCATTTTTAAGTTTCTTTTCCTCTCTGGCGCGGGCGCCTGCCGCCACAGAAAGACCCATGAACCGGTATACCGGACCAAGTTCCTCCGCATCCCGTTCCGCAAGATACCCGTTGGCTGTCACCAGAATCGTACTCTTTCCCGTCAGGGCATTCAGATACAGAGGCATGGTTGCTACCAGAGTCTTGCCCTCACCGGTATTCATCTCCGCCAGATATCCCTGATGAAGCGCAATTGCCCCTATTACCTGCACGTCAAAAGGCTCCTTGTCCAGAATCCTATAGTCCGCCTCACAGACTGCCGCATAGGCCTCCGGCAATAGGTCGTCCAGACTCTCCCCCGCCGCCAGCCGCTCCTTGAATTCCACTGTCAGATGTGCCAGCTCCTCATCTGACAGCCGGGCCATTCTTTCCTTATGGCTTCTGACCTGAAGGAGTATTTTATTAAGTTTCTTCAGTCTGCTCTTCTGTCTCATCTATTACTTCCTGAATCACGATAGAATGGAAGTGGAAATGCTCCACCCCGCCGTTGATAAGCTGCAACCTGTAACTGTATGTCTTCAGCGGACATTTAAAATCTGTCACCCTGTCTCTGATCGCTATGCGCCCGGCTTCCACCTCATACCTGTCATAAAAGACCAGCTGCACCAGACACTGTTGGTTTTCAGGGCAGTCGATATTTACAAAGAGCCGGTAATCCGTCTCCCCGTCTATCATAGGCAGCGCCGGCTCTATCCTCTGCATCTGATAATTCGTCTTGGAATACCACTGCTTCAGCACTGTGCCCGGAGGACACAGATGATTCGTAAACTCCACGTCATCCTTTTTATGGTACACAATCTCTGAACCAAATAAATAAGTATCCGCAGCATACTCCGTCCAGTATATTGTCCATCTTTCTCCTGCCATCTACTTCTTAGCCTTTCTCAGAAAATCCTCTCTCAGAACCTTTTCGTACTGGCTGGAAAACCAGTTGACGATCGCAGCGGTATTATCGTTATGCCTGCCGCGGATTCCCTTGCCATATACCTGTACCCCTTCGGAATCCAGATGTGAGATCAGGGTATCGTATGCGTCCGAATCATAATCATCCTCTATCATGTAAGACACAATGAACTTTGATCTTCCCCAGTCTACACTGTCAAACTTATTCCAAAATCTGTCGTTCAGTCTTTGCACGGCGCACTCATCTGTATCTCCTTCCAGATACCGCAGAACATCCAGAGATGTAGGGAATCCTCCCGGCCGGTTGCGCTTCTCGTTTGCCGCCACATTGCCGATGCTGGTCAGAGGCTTTCCCAGTATCATGGCATGAGGCTTGATATCGCAGCCGTAATATAAGGCACCATATGTTCCCATGGAAAGACCCGCCAGGATTACCTGATCTGATGAAAATCCAAGCTCTGCCATATAATGCCTGATCACATCAACCATCAGCTGCTCATACTCCTGAGAACCCATATAGAAGCTGCCGCCAGCCAGCCTCGGCTCCGCGACCAGCAGGAACGGCGCGCCCATCGACTCCATCAGATAATACCCTTCAAACCCCTGTCTCGTCTTGTATCCCGAAAAAAAGATATTCAAGGGAGGCTTCCTGTCCCCGGGATGAAAATAGCAGAAAATCTCCTCCCTCGTGGAGGTCACATATCTCTCCCCCCCGGGCAGGAAATAGCCATGGCTTCCACGGGAATACCTGTCATGCAGTGCAATAACCTTAAGCTCGCCCTCTCCTCTGGCCCGGAGGGATATGGACAACCGTCCGTTTTTTTCCCTGCTTTCGACCCGGACAATGCTATCCAGATCATTTTCGCTGAATTCCCATCTATTCAGAACGCCGGATATGCTCCCGGCCGCAAACTCTATTATGGAAAGCGAGATGCTTACCTCCGGATCCTTGCAGTACTCCAGCCACAGATCCAGCACTTGTCCCTTAAAGATAGGCAGATCATATCTCCAATACACAATCTGCCGGAATTCTTTTCCGAAGAATCCGCATACATCTACGCTGTAGCTTCCGTTCCACTTTACAGACCCGGCAAATCCTTGGGCAATAGCGACATCCTTTGGCCTGAACTTCTCACCATAGGGTTTCGGATAATAAAATCTCGCTTCCTGAAGCAGGAAATCCTGAATGCCTTCTTCCGTGATACGCTGACCCTTTTTACACTCATAAAGCCATTCCATCCTGCCCTGAACCTTTACCTTATCTGTCACATACAAGGCATATACTTTTGAAGCCTTATATAGAGAGTCATACTCTTCCTCAAATGGCTCCCTGTCCAGAAAGACCAAGTCAAAACTCTTTTTTGGCGCCTCAACAAAGCTTTCTGCGTAACTCAGGCTGACTCCCGCAGGAAGCATATATTTCTTGTTCCAATCTTCATTTCCCAGCTGCAGTATGCGAATCTCATCCAACGAAATCAATGACCTCTTTCCATTTTTCTATCAGTTTATCCGTCCTATACCTTTTTCCCAATTCATATGAGCTGATCTTTGCGTCGTTCCAGTTTGCGAGACCGTCTAAATAATAGTCCAACGCACCGGGCAGATCGCCTATTTCTCTTAATATAATCCCATTTCTTCCCTCTTCCACAAATTCAGACTCATGCCGCACGATCTGGGGAATGCCGATACTGATAGCAGCGATCTGCAGATATACCTCCCTGGCATCCCTCAGATCCACAATCAGCCGCTGCTCCCGCATACATTTATTTACCGTCAGCTCGTCAACGCACTGTTCCGCAAAAAACTTTATCGGAACGCTGCCTTCCATATCCAGATTGTTCTCCGTGTCTCCTTCCTCTTTTTCCAGCGCCCACCCTTCCTCAAGGCCTGCATCCTTCAGGCATCTGCGGGTTTTTTCCAGAAGCAGCTGCTTTTTATTCCATGTTGCCTCTCTGGTAAAAAGATGAATTCTTGCGTCTCCATGTGACTGCAGATATCCGCCAAGATACCGTATCAGTTCGGCAAATAATTCATCCTTTATGCCATCTACCGGAACCAGGATTTTCTGGACATTTAGCTGCTGGCTTACCCCGAGATCGACCCTTGAATCATAAGGAGAAATATCCATAATCTTCCGAGCCAGCCCCGCAGATTCCCTGCGTATCCTCATCAGGCTCTTCTGGGAATCAGCAATGATATAGTCTGCGCTCTCCACCATATCTATCGTCTCTGGATGCTTTCGAACAGAATACCTATTCTCAAAAAAAGATAAAATCACTTTCCTCTTTTTCAAGACATCCCCTAAAAGCGCCGCATGGCGTTCATGCATAGCTGCGCAGAAAATGTCCCCCTGATCCGTCAGCCTCAGGTACGCCGTCAATACTTCCTGGATCACCTTCTCCATACTGTCATACTTCAATGCGGAAAACTGCTTTGTCTGTTCCTGCCCTCTGTATGCCAGAAGATAATCCGGCTGTCTCTGATTGATCTCCACATGGCCGTCATTTTCATAGCACCGAAGCTTCCATATTCCGTTCTCTGAATAATAATCCTGATAAACCGGCTTCTCCCCGTCATAGAGAATACTGCTGGAGACAAATCCACGGTCATCATAAATATTACACCTGTTTATCTTTTCATCCTTATAGATATCGATCCGAATCGGATTTCCGTCCTCTCCGAATTCAATCTGCGCATACTTCTTTCCCTTCAGCATAGCAACTATCACAAAGGATGTATGTACAAACTCAATATCCTCCGGCCAGCTCAGATTGTGAAAAGAAAGCACCCTCGCCTTCCTCCGGCGGATACATTGCATTGCGTCAAAGCATGACCAATAAGGGGCATGATATACACCTTGTCTATGCAGGAAGTGTCTGAAATTAGGCGTAAAGCTGAGTAGCATAATCTGATACGGATAGACGCCGCTGCGGTGAAACAGCTGAATCTGCTTTACCGTATCGTCAAACTCTGTACGCATCCGTCTCGCATGCCAGTTTTGCTCATTCTCGCTCCAACTGCCCTTCTGGTACCATGCAGGTATAAAATATAACATTTCCTCTCCTATTGCACGGCCAATGTTTCAGGCTGTGAGTATAAAATGTTGATAATCATCGTATGTCCGTGTCGCCACAACCTCTCTGGCAAAGTTGCAGCTCATTCCGGCCAGCAGCATAGCTGAAGAAGGCAGCATGGAAGGTGTGCCTTCCATATTCCCCCCCAGCTGGAGCAGCAGCGACGCTCCGAGACATATACTCATGACCGTGGCGCTGAAAAAACTGATATGTAAGATATTCCTCCTCAGGTATCTCCTCGTGTCCTTTCCCGCATGAATATTCAGGATGCTGTCTCCGCTTTTGAGGAACTGCTCCATTGTGTCCTTTGGGCTAAGCATCAGGAATGAAAATCCGATAGTGATCAGGTATACTACTATGAGATATATAATGATTCCAAGAGGCCTCGTCAGATTCAGATTATCCTCCCACCATATAAGAGCCTGATTATAGGGAAACAGCAGGCTCAGCAGGTTCACCAGAAGCTTCGGCAGCGTAAAGAAAGCTGTTGAAAACATCACCGGCATCACGCCGATAGGGTTATACTTAATCGCCAGATAATTCTTGTCCGCATAGATATTATGGATGGACACTCTCTGCAGCGGGATACGCTTTTCCGTATTTTCCATTACAATGATTACGATTGCTACGGCAAAGGATAGCGCAATCATCAATGGAAGCTTGTCAGGCGCGCATCCCTTTATATTTGTCTGGACACCAGCTGCGATATTAAAAATAATCAGTACAATCTGTCCGCCAATCCCGTATTTCTTGTTCATATTGCACAGCATCAGGATGACCATGGCTCCTGTCACCATTTCAAGCATTGCCATCAGCCTGACAAAATTAAGAATATCTCCTGCTGCAGCGAACCTCAGCTCGCCTACGTGCCCCACTGCCTGCAGCAGAGCAAAAACAAACATCAGAGAAATCTCCGCACGATGCATCTTCCTAGGCGATACCCTTTCCCTGAAGCTTTTTCCCATGCACAGCATCACGACCTGGATAAGCAGCGAAGCGATAATATAGGGTGAAACTCCAAGCGCAAAAAGAGAATGCTGATAGGTATCGCCTCCGATGACCTGCGTCAGTACTTCTTCTGCCCCCATTACGCTGCCTGCATATGCCTGCGTATCTACTCCATATAGTGGAATATATCTGCCGATCATATACACCAGAAGTATCAACACTGTAAAGGACAGCTTGCCTCTAAATATACTTTCTCTTTTCTTCAGCTGCATCCATTCTCTCCTAAATCATGCCTATGTACAGAAATTAGTGACCACCTCTAAAGGGATGGCCACTAATTTACTGTTTTGATTAAAACGTTTTCTTATCTTTTAACTTCCTGTACGTTAACTTACTTTACCGCCTTTTCAGCTCTTCCAGCTCTTTTTTTACTCCCCAGCGCCTTATTACAGCAAAGGCGCAGGCAGCAATCAGAAGAGCCGCTCCAAGTATATCCCACCAGCAAGGGCCTACAGTCAAGTGTTGAAAAAATTCTGCCATTTACATTATCCTCTCTTTCCCTTCTTCAGCTCGTTGATTTCCTTCTTCTGTTTCCTCGTGCTGCCGATACCGTATGCCGTTACGCCGCCTGCCAAAATATACTCCAGAATATGCGTCACACAATGTTTCGCACTAATCGCTATCTCAGGGCTAACCAAAGGCAAGCTCTCCTCATCGATATCCACATATTCCGCTTCCTCCTCGTCTGTAACTGCCAGAGGCGGTACATCCTCCTCATCCTCTTCCGCAGGCTCAGTCGTATCTTCTTCACCATATCCGCCCTGAGGAACATTCTCATCCGGAATATTTACATTTCCTTCATCTTCCGTATTTTCCTCGACTCCGGTATCCCCTTCATCTTCGAACGGTCCCTGAGGAACGTCATCATCCGGTATGGTTACCTCTCCAGGCCCTACGGGAACCACAGCCGCCTCGCTGGCACTGGTAGATTCAGAAGTGCTGGCTGACTCGCTCTCGCTTGTAGAGGTACTTGCGGATTCGCTCTCCGAGATTCTCTCCGAGTTGCTGTCAAAGTTGCTGGACCATGTGCTTCCTCCCTGAGATTCAGCAATACTGTTGAACTCGCTCAGGCTGGCCGAATCGCTGGCACTTGTGCTGGCCGAGATGCTGGCACTGGTAGAAGCGCTGGTGCTGTCACTGGCGCTGGTGCTGGCCGACGTACTGGCGCTGATGCTGTCAACAACGCTGGTCGATTCACTTGTGCTGGCCGACGTGCTCTCGCTGATGCTGGCGCTTGTGCTGACCGACGTGCTCTCGCTGGCGCTTGTGGATGCGCTCGTGCTGGCGCTTATGCTCTCAACCGTGCTGGTCGATTCGCTGGTGCTGGCCGACGTGCTGGCACTGGTGG
>CAXHOW010000028.1:0-57905 GCA_964018205.1 uncultured Acetatifactor sp.
CTATAAAACAAGCAACAAACACCGAAAATATGCGGTGTTTGGAAAACAATTTGTAACGAGGTTCACGGATTCAGGATGAATATTCATTTCTTGGTACAAAAAACATGTTTCGTTTAAAGGTCCATGTTTCGACAACCTTAAATTCCTTATATGCTGCAATATCCAGCTGTTTTGCTTTAAAATCTTTTTTCCTGCTCCAAAGCATCATATATTGGTTTAGATGTATCGTAGGATTTGGGTCATATTGCAGTCCGCAAATATCCGATACAATATTTTCTATACTTTCAGAGCTTTTCTTCAGCAAGTGCTGACTCTCCAAAATAATATTGCGCAGGACATTTATATCATAAATTGTATTACTCATAAGATACCCCCTCTTGGTCAGTTTATTTCTTCATGGGTCTGATACCCTGCTGCTTGCAGCAGGGTGGTTCATTAGCCGCCAAAAAGCTTGAGCTGCGGCTGTAAATCCTGATTTTTAAGGGTGTTTCCATTGTAATCAATACTGTGATCGATTTTTCCGCATCTTCTGCCTGAAGACTATGCTTCAAAGTTTTCTTGTTTATTTATTTTCATACTGCATATTATAAAGAAATGCAGTGGGAAAGTCAATTTTTATCAAAGTAAAGTTATACTCGTTAGCGCATTCCTTTGCCACTCTTTTGTTCTACATTGCAGAAGCGCTCACTCGTTATACATTTTACGTTGGCAAATGTTTCTGGGGGCAGGTATAAAAGACTTTACAAAATGCGAAACAGATTACGGATAGATTTTTCCCGCAGATAATTTTGATGCCAAAACGGAAGCCCCCTTTTTCAAAGGTCCGCTGGCTAACTATAGTGAACGACTTTAAAATCTTTACTTTGGAACACTATGCTAATTATTATTGCGACTAGGGATTCTGAGCAAAGCAAACATAATTATGTCGTTTACTATAAATCTGCCACTTCATGCCAGACCAGAGGAAGCGTTTCATATGATGTTGGATGTGTTAATACACGGCTGTCTGGAAAGGGAGCACAGCTGATCAGATCTTGTGATATAAAAGAAATGTTCTTTACGGCGGTCTTATCCCTGCCCGGCCAACTCGCAGCAGAGCAGCAGGCACACACTATGGATTAAATAGTATTAATTTATAAAATAGTATATTGCATTATATAATAGTATATGATACAATAGACACACAAGAGAAATTCAGATCAAAAAGGAAAGGAGGCTCTGCATGAATACACAGTTTAAAAAGGGCGCTCTGGAGCTGTGCGTGCTCTCCCAGCTTGCCAGAGCAGACAAGTATGGGTATGAGCTGACAGAGAGGATATCCCATGAGATGTCCATAGCCGGCGGCACCTTGTACCCCATACTGAGGAAGCTGAAGGAGGACGATTATGTGACCACCTATCTGGTGGAGTCGGAATCGGGCCCGGCCCGGAAGTATTACCGTCTGACTGACAAGGGAAAGCAGTATCAGGAAGCGGTGAAGCAGGAATGGGAAGCATTTATTGACGGCGTGAACCGGCTGATCATGACATGATTTATAGGGAAGGCAGCAGGGTTCGGCGCACAGGGCACAGAGGTTTTGGTTGGAAGGTCAGGAGGAAAACAAGATGACAAAGGCGGAATATATAAAAAAACTGCAGGAGCGGCTGGAAAACTTCAGCAGGGAGCTGCAGGAGGATATTTTGGAGGATTACAAGCAGCATTTTGCCGAGGGCGAGCTGCAGGGCAAGTCGGATGAAGAGATTATTGAGGAGCTGGGGAACATTGAGGACATGATCAGGGATCTGCCGGAGGCGGATCTGAAGGAAGATGTCAGGCGCAGGATGCCGGACGTGGAAGCCATGCAGGGGACTTCCGACAAGGCTTTCGGAAGAGGAGCAGAAGAAGGGGCTTCGGCGGCAGGGCGGGAGAACGCATGGAGGAATGCCGGGGAAAGCAGGAAACAGTATTGTTCCGATACAGAGACAGATAGATTTTTTAATTATTCGGGAAAGTATAATGCGATGATCCTGAGCGGGGATGAGGCGAATATTTATTTAGAACCCTCTGAGGATGACGAGATCCACGTAGAATGCAGGAACGTACAAGGGAAACATGAATATTATCAATATGAAGAAAATGATATATTCTATGCCGGAATAAGATGCGGAGAGGGGACAGAGGGCTGCTGGACAGGAGTGGAGGGCAATGGAAAGTCATTCACGGTGAAGCTGTTTGGCCATACCATAATTTCCTACGGAAGGATGGATGGATTCGACAATACATCTCTGGCGCTGTTGGTGAAGGTACCGAAAGGTATGCCCAGACTTTCGGCAGAGGTTTCCTCAGGGGATATATATGTGCAGGGACTGACCCAGAACGAGCTGCAGCTGGAAAGCTCCAGCGGAGATATAAAGGTGAAGAAGGCGGCTGCGGGTGCGATAAAGGCTTGTGCCTCCAGCGGTGATGTGGAAGTACGTGATACCGGCTGCAGCGGACTGTTTCAGCTGGAAACCTCCAGCGGTGACATAAATATGCATGGAATAAAGGCGGGACGGGCAGAGGTGGGAGCCTCCAGCGGTGATATTCATATTGAAAATATAAAATGTGAGGAGATAATCCTTGAGAGCAGCAGCGGTGACGTGAGTACGGCGGGGGTGGACGCAGGCAGATTCAGGATTGAAACCTCCAGCGGCGATGTGGGGATAGATGGGGCGACCTGCAGAGCGGCAGAGGTGGAGGTCTCCAGCGGCGACGTGAGCATCGAGCATATAAAATTTGAAACCGGCAGCGTCAGCGCTGACGCAGGAGATCTTACAGTCAGTAATTCCCGTTTCATGACCGGAGAGTTCGTTTCCAATCAGGGGGATATCTCTCTGGCAGGTCTGGAATTCGGGACAGGTACTTTCACGACTGACAGCGGTGATATCAGCGGGAAGAATATGAAAGGAGTGAAAGGATGCTTTACGGTGGCAGGAGGAGACATTAATCTGCAGGATGAGGGGGAGGACTGCTGCAGAGAATACAGATGTATGTCGGATGTGGGAGACATTTCGATTCAGTCCAAAGCGGCAGTATATGAGTGCGCTGCCGACAGCGGGGATATTTCGATCATTGCAGAGGGGAATCCGAAAAAGCTTTCAGTATGTATGAACAACGGTGACGCGTCGGTGAGGGCGAAGGGGACTCCTGAGGATGTGAATATACAGTTGGATAACGGTGACATTGTGCTTAAGATGCCGGATACGGAAGGAATGACGGCGACTGTGGACGTGGGATGGGGAGACGGCGTCGTGAAATGGGACGGCAACAGACAGGAGGTCAAGAAGGGCACCTTTACCTACGGCAGCGGAGCCAGCAAAGTGAATGTGCGTACCGGAAACGGAGATATAGCAGTCTCCGGCGCACTCTGACGAGACCGATAAGCCAGAAGAGGATACCCCCTGCTTGCAGCGGCGTGGTTAACATATCTGCCGTACGGCATCTGATAGGGAATATCAAAGTAAAAGCTGCGGAGTATCCGCGGTACGGAGACGGAAGCCTCCGAAGATCATGCGGAAGAGCACCGGGAGTATCTTGTGACGTACAGGATGCCCCGGTGCCCTTTGCCGTCATTCTCCCAAAACTCTTTCTTTACAAATCCCCTGCCTTTCAGTATATTTATTATTAAGAAGAAATTCAGATAAAAACAGATATTCTTAAAAAGAGAAAAGGAGTCCGGCTATGGCATTCGTGCATCTTCATGTCCACACGGAGTATTCCCTTCTGGATGGTTCCAACAAAATAAAAGAATATGTGGCCCGTGTGAAGGAGCTGGGGATGAACAGCGCCGCTATCACGGATCATGGCGTCATGTACGGCATCATTGATTTTTTCCGTGCGGCAAAGGCAGCCGGCATTAAGCCCGTTCTGGGCTGTGAGGTCTATGTGGCGCCGGGTTCCCGGTTCGATAAGGAGCTTACCGGGGGCGAGGATAGGTATTATCATCTGGTGCTGCTGGCGGAAAACAACATAGGCTACGCAAACCTGATGAAGATTGTCAGCAAGGGCTTTACCGAGGGGTATTACTATAAGCCCCGGGTGGACATGGAGGTGCTGACCCGCTATCACGAGGGGATCATCGCACTGTCCGCCTGCCTTTCGGGAGAGGTGCAGCGAAACATTGTGAAGGGGCTGGACAGCGAAGCCAGAAAGGCGGCGAGGAAGTACGAGGACTGCTTCGGAAAGGGGAATTTCTTTCTGGAGCTTCAGGATCATGGGTACCCGGAGCAGAGAATCGTGAATACGGAGCTTTTGAAGATGAGCCGGGAGCTGGATATGCCGCTGGTCGCCACCAATGATGTCCACTACACCTATGCGGAGGATGTGGACTCCCACGACATACTGCTGTGCCTGCAGACCGGAAAGAAGCTGGCAGACGAGGATAGGATGCGCTATGAAGGCGGGCAGTACTTCGTGAAGAGCGAGGAAGAGATGAAGGCCCTTTTCCCTTATGCATGGGAGGCGCTGGAGAACACCCAGCGCATTGCCGACCGCTGTAATGTTGAAATCGAATTCGGAGTCACCAAGCTGCCCAGATACGAGGTGCCTCAGGGATACGATTCATGGAGCTATCTGAACAAGCTGTGCAGCGACGGTCTGGTTCAGCGGTACGGGGACGGAGACAAGCCTGCCGGGGACACGGGGCAGACCCTGAGGGAGCGCCTTGATTATGAGCTTTCGGTCATCCGCACTATGGGTTATGTGGACTATTTCCTGATCGTATGGGACTTTATCAATTACGCAAGGAGCAATGGTATTCCGGTAGGGCCCGGCAGGGGATCCGCTGCAGGCAGTATCGTCTCCTATTGCCTGCGGATAACGGACATAGACCCCATACGCTATAATCTGCTTTTTGAGCGGTTCCTGAATCCGGAGCGGGTATCCATGCCGGATATCGATGTGGATTTCTGTTATAACCGCAGGCAGGAGGTTATTGACTATGTGAGTCAGAAGTACGGCTCTGAAAAGGTGGTGCAGATCGTCACCTTCGGTACGCTGGCGGCAAAGGGCGTGATCCGGGATGTGGGACGGGTCATGGATCTGCCCTACGCCATGGTGGACTCCATTGCGAAGATGGTGCCCAAGGAGCTGAATATCACACTGGACCGGGCGCTGGAGATCAATCCGGAGCTGCGGGGAATATATCAGGAGGACGAGCAGGTCCGGCATCTCATTGATATGTGCAAGCGTCTGGAGGGTCTGCCCAGACATGCCTCCATGCATGCGGCAGGCGTGGTCATCTGCCCGGAGAGCGCAGATGAGTTCGTGCCTCTCTCCAGAGGAAGCAACGGGGCCATCACCACCCAGTTCACCATGACTACGCTGGAGGAGCTGGGGCTTCTGAAGATGGACTTTCTGGGGCTCAGGACGCTGACGGTGATCCATGACACGGTGGAATTCGTGAAGGAATCTACAGGAAGAGAGATCGACCTGGACAATCTGGACTATGATGATCAGGAGGTATTTGCCTATATCGGCTCCGGCAAGACGGAGGGCATATTCCAGCTGGAGAGCGGCGGCATGAAGAATTTCATGAAGGAGCTCAGGCCCGGAAGCATGGAGGATATCATTGACGGGATTTCCTTGTATCGTCCCGGCCCTATGGATTCCATTCCGAAATATATCAAGTGCAGGGGAGACCGTGATTCCATCACCTATGCCTGCCCCCAGCTGGAGCATATCTTGTCGCCCACCTACGGCTGTATCATTTATCAGGAGCAGGTGATGCAGATCGTCCGGGATCTGGGCGGATACACCATGGGGCGCAGCGATCTGGTGCGCCGTGCCATGAGCAAGAAGAAGCATTCGGTCATGGAAAAGGAGCGGACCAATTTCATCTACGGAAATCAGGAGGAGGGGGTTCCGGGCTGTGCCTCCAAGGGGATAGAGGCTCAGGTGGCAAACGGTATCTTTGACGACATGATTGATTTTGCTGAATATGCCTTTAATAAGTCCCATGCAGCGGGATACGCGGTGGTGGCATATCAGACTGCGTGGCTGAAATACCACTATCCGGTGGAATTCATGGCGGCTCTCATGACCTCCGTCATCGACAATTCCCAGAAGGTCTCGGAATACATCCTCACCTGCCGCAGCATGGGGATCGCCCTGCTGCCGCCGGACATCAATCAGGGGCAGGGAGGCTTTTCCGTGTCTCAGGGAAGCATCCGGTATGCGCTCACTGCCATCAAGAGCGTGGGAAGGCAGGTGATCGACAGCATCGTGGAGGAGCGCAGGGCCAGAGGGAGCTTTACCAGTCTGCAGGATCTCATTTCCCGTACCATTCAGGGGGACATGAACAAGAGGGCCATGGAGAGCTTCATCAAGGCAGGGGCGCTGGACGGTCTCGGCGGCACCCGCAAGCAGTTCATGAGCGTCTATATACAGATGATAGACCGGATCATCAAGGAAAAGAAAAGCAATCTGGAGGGGCAGATGACCTTGTTCGACATTGCGGAGGATTCCCAGAAGGATGCGTTTGACTTTCCGCTGCCGGATGTGGGCGAATACCCCAAGGAGATGAAGCTGGCCTTCGAGAAGGAGGTGCTGGGGATTTACGTCAGCGGGCATCCCCTGGAGACCGATCAGGAGCTCTGGCAGAAGCATATCACCAACACTACCGCGGATTTTATACTTGACGAGGAGACCGGTCAGGTGCGGGTGGAGGATCAGGCCAGCGCAGTGGTGGGAGGAATGATCGCTGATAAATCCATCAAATATACCCGAAATGACAAGATGATGGCTTTTCTTAGTCTGGAGGATCTTGTAGGGAATGTGGAAGTGGTGGTGTTCCCGAAGGATTACGAAAGGCTGGGCTCCCAGCTGGCGGAGGAGGCCAAGGTATTCATAAAGGGAAGAGTGTCCGTGGAGGAGGACAAGGACGCCAAGCTGATCTGCGGGCAGATCGTCACCTTCGAGGAAGCGGCTGAGATCAAGGACGGGATGCTCTTCAGGAACCGTTACGGCAGGGGCGCGGGCTTCGGCAGAGGAGTCTCAGGCTACAGCGGCAGAGGCGAAGGAGAAATACGCCGAAACAGCGGATCTCCCGGGGACATGGCCGGTCAAAGGGCGGAGGGAGGCCCTATGACCGGCACCTCTCCCAAGGCTGCGATACCGGCAGGGCTCTGGATACAGTTTGCCAGCGCATATGATTATTCGCTCAGGGAGAGGGAACTGTTCGCTGCGATAACGGACTGCCGCGGAGATGATGATATCATAGTTTTCCTGAAGGATTCGAGAGCGTACAAGCGCCTGCCCGCTGACAGAAAAGTGAGGGCGGATGCAGGGCTGCAGGAGAGGCTGGGGAATATTTTTGGTGCGGAAAATATAAAAATGCGTTAAAGTTTCTGCTGATGCCTATTGAAAACTGGATGGAAATGGATTAAAATAGGGAATTGACAAAATGTGGGTCTTGCTTAGGAATGCCGATAGCAGAGAAAGCGGCATTCGCCGGGACGGTACCTGAAATGATTTATGGAGGCATACTTTTGCGGCCGGAAATATTTACCGGGTCCAGGGGTACTGGCAGGGCGGATGCGGAACTGGAAGATAGTCTCGGAACGGAAACGACAGTATAGGGGCGTTGAAGTGCAGGGACGGAACTTTATATAAGGAGGAGATATCATGTCTAAGGAAATAAAGACAATTGCGGTTCTGACCAGCGGAGGGGACGCGCCGGGGATGAACGCCGCTATCCGTGCGGTGGTCCGTACCGCTATTTATAGAGGCTTGAAGGTAAAGGGCATCAAAAAGGGCTACAACGGCCTGCTGAACGAGGATTTCATAGATATGGAGCCCCGTCATGTCTCCGATATCATCCAGAAGGGCGGCACGGTTCTGGGCACTGCCAGATGTCTGGAATTCAAGAAGCCGGAATATCAGGAAAAGGCCGCAGAGATATGCAGGGAGCATGGAATAGACGGGATTGTGGTAATTGGCGGTGACGGCTCCTACAAGGGAGCGCAGGCTCTTTCCAGACTGGGCATCAACACGGTAGGGCTTCCGGGGACCATTGATCTGGACATTGCATGCACGGAATATACCATAGGCTTCGACACGGCAGTGAATACTGCCATGCAAGCCATCGACAAGGTGAAGGATACCTCTTCCTCCCATGAGCGCTGCAGTATCATCGAGGTCATGGGACGGCATGCGGGCTATATCGCCCTTTGGTGCGGTATCGCAAACGGCGCTGAGGACATCCTGCTTCCTGAGAAATATGAATTTAATGAGCAGGAGATCATCAACCACATTATCACCAGCCGCAAGAGGGGAAAGATCCATCATCTGATCATCAATGCGGAGGGGATCGGCCATTCCACTTCCATGGCAAGGCGGATCGAGGCCGCGACCGGTCTGGAGACCAGGGCGACGATTCTGGGGTACATGCAGAGGGGCGGCAGTCCTACTGCGATGGACCGATATTATGCTTCTGTCATGGGGGCTTATGCGGTGGACATCATGCTGGAGGGCAAGACAAACCGTGTAGTGGGCTACAGACACGGGCAGTTTCAGGATTTTGACATCGAGGAGGCCCTGATGATGCAGAAGGGCATCGATGAGTACCAGTATGAAGTAGCAAAGATGCTTACAATCTGATGAAAGCGGCTGTTCGGCAGGGTATAGCGTAATGCTTCCGGCGGACAGCCGTTTTTTGCGTCCCTTAACGCATCGGTGCTCCGGTAGGTTTCAGTGAGGCAGAGGCGGCGCATGGGATGAAGGAGGAAGATATGATTACCAGCAGTTCCAATCCAAGGGTCAGGCAGGTGGCCCGGTGGCAGGCGAAAGCGAAGGAGAGGCGTCAGGCAGGCATCTTTCTGGCGGAGGGCTTCAAGATGTTCGGGGAGGCTCCTTGGGAGGCGGTGGAGGAGGTCTATATTTCGGAAGAGGCTCTGGAGAAGGTGGCACAGGAGCCGGAGCTGAAAAAAAAGCTGGAAAGCACGGGCTACGAGACGGTGTCGGGGGAGGTCTTCGGGAAAATGTCGGATACCCAGACCCCTCAGGGCATCTTGTGCGTGCTGAAAAGACCTGAGTACAGACTGGAGCAGCTGCTGGAGACGCCAAAGCCCTTGTTGGCGGTGCTTGAGAACCTGCAGGATCCCGGCAATCTGGGCACCATTGTGAGAACCGGGGAGGGGGCAGGCGTCACAGGCATCATCTTAAGCGAGGGGACGGCGGACATCTATAGTCCCAAGACGGTGAGAGCCACTATGGGCTCCATCTACAGAGTGCCTGTGGTCTATGCGGACAATCTGGTGCGGGCTGTGAAAAGGCTGCAGGAGGCCGGTATCCATACCTATGCCGCCCATCTGCAGGGGAAGGATTATTATGACGGATTCTCCTTCCGGGAGGGCACGGCTTTTCTGATAGGGAATGAAGGCAGCGGCCTGAGCAGAGAGCTGGCGGCAGCGGCCGAGAGGCGCGTGAGGATTCCCATGGAGGGGCAGGTGGAGTCCCTGAATGCGGCTGTGGCGGCTTCCCTGCTGATGTACGAAGCTCATAGACAGCGGTTCTCCGGGGGGCAGTCCGTGCGCTGACAATGAGATGCTTGACAATTCCTATGACATCTGCTATGATGACCATGTAACAAATTTAATAACTTTGTAATAACTTTATTAAGAAGTGGCATACTTTTTGCAAAGTAGTACAATTTGTTTATGGAGGTAGAGAATATGACAAGAAGTAAGAGGCTGTTCGCAGCAGCTATTGGATTGTTGATGTTCCTATCCGCAGGATTGTTTCAGAGCGTGACTGTCCGGGCAGACGGAAAGAGGGATTGTCTCGGGCAGCTGTGCGGCGGCGTGGCTGCGGTACTCAGCCCCGGGGATTCCGAATCGCTGGATATGGTAAGCGATGTGGGGAAGGGGACGGAAGCTGCGTCGCTGACGGAGAAGGAACAGGAAAGCAAGCTGGTCATGGCGAATGTCTCGAGCGCTCTGAACGTAAGGAGCGATGCCAGCGAGTCGGCGGAGAAGGTAGGAATGCTGTACAAGGACTGCGGGGGCTATGTTCTGGAGAGAAGGGACGGATGGACCAAGCTGCAGTCCGGAAATATCATCGGGTGGGCCTCTGATGAGTATCTGCTGTTCAATGAGGATGCGCAGGAGCTGGCCAACAGCGTGGGAAAGATGGTAGCAACCATCGACACGGATGCCCTCCGTATCAGGACAGAGCCCGGCACGGATGCAGATGTCTGGGGAATGCTGCCCAAGGGAGACATCGTGGAGGTGCTGAGTCAGGAGGAAGACGGCTGGATATGTATCGATTATGAAGGAAATGACGGTTACGTGTCCGCAGAGTATGTGGCACTGGATTTCATCATAGACAGCGGCGAGACGGTTGAGGAGATTAAGGCCCGCCAGAAGGCCGAGGAGGAAGCGAAGCGCCATGTGAACTATGGAGAGTATACCACTGATGCAGATACTACATTGCTTCTGGCCGCGCTGATCCAGTGCGAGGCAGGCGGAGAGAGCTATGAAGGTCAGGTGGCAGTGGGAGCGGTGGTCATGAACCGTGTCAGGAGCGGGGCATATCCCGATACCATCCACGGCGTGATCTATGCATCCGGGCAGTTTACTCCTGCCATGACAGGAAAGCTGAACAGAGTGTATGAATCAGGCAATATCTACGCCAGCTGCATCAAGGCTGCGGAGGAGGCGCTGTCGGGCGTGTCCAATGTGGGAGATCTGACCCATTTCCGCCGCAACAACGGACGGGAAGGTCTGGTCATCGGCAATCATGTATTTTATTGATGCCCGGTAGGCAGGGCAGGCGCGGCTGTCAGGATAGGGCAGCTGGTGCCTGAAGATTAAGAAGAGCAGATTTGAAATTAAGATCAAAGATATGAGCGGAAACAGAAAGCGGGACGGCGCGGCCCCAGAAGCGCTGTCCCGCTTTCGCTGTGGACGCCGCAGGATGATAAAACGATAAATCTTTCTATCGTGCAAAGAAATACATTGCCCTAAAAGGTTTTTTGTAGTAAACTGAAAATAGAAATAGAGCTTTTGGGATCCGATGTGGTGCGTGCGGGATAAAGAAAAGGGAGTGGTTGAATGAGTGAAATGATGGTTTTCTGGCTGGTGTTATTGGTTCTGTGCATTATCATTGAAGTGCTGACTATGGGACTTACCACCATCTGGTTTGGGGGAGGAGCGCTGGTGGCCGTTCTGGCGGCGCTTCTGCAGGCGCCTATATTTGTTCAGGTTATCTTGTTCTTTCTGGTGTCGCTGCTGCTGCTGTTCTTTACCAGACCGCTGGCAGTCAGGTACTTTAATAAGGACCGGGTCAAGACTAATGTGGAAAGCATGGTAGGTCGTCAGGCTATCGTTACCAGCGAGATCGATAATGTGCAGGCTGCAGGTCAGGTGACTGTAAGCGGGCAGGAATGGAGCGCCAGAAGTACCAACGATAAGGTGCGTATTCCTGTGGGAGCCGTGGTGAATGTGGTCGCCATCAGCGGTGTGAAGCTGATTGTGAGGGTAGATGACCGACTGGACGGGAATGTGCCGGAAAATCTGCCGCCGAATCCTATGAGTGTCCTCCAGATGGAAGAGATGGATGCCCGGGAGGACGGGGATCAGTGCGGCGAATAAAGAATATAACATGGAACAGAATGTGAGTACTGTCACATAAACAGTACAGAAGGAGGCAAAAAAATGGGTAATTGGATAGGTCCTATTGTTGTAATCGTGCTGATTGTAGTTGTGCTGGGTCTGTTGGTGTCATGTCTGAAGATTGTCCCTCAGGCGCAGGCATATGTCATCGAACGTCTGGGCGCTTATCAGGGCACATGGTCTGTGGGCTTTCACATCAGGATGCCCTTCCTCGACAAGGTGGCAAGGAAAGTGAACCTGAAGGAGCAGGTGGCGGATTTCCCGCCCCAGCCCGTGATCACCAAGGATAATGTCACTATGAGGATCGATACCGTGGTGTTTTATCAGATAACGGATCCCAAGCTGTTTACCTACGGCGTGGAGAATCCCATGATGGCGATCGAGAACCTGACAGCAACTACGCTCCGTAATATCATCGGCGATCTGGAGTTGGATCAGACCCTGACCAGCCGTGAGACCATCAACACCAAGATGCGCGCGGCGCTGGACATCGCAACCGATCCTTGGGGCATCAAGGTGAACAGGGTGGAGCTTAAGAACATCATTCCTCCCGCCGAGATCCAGAATGCTATGGAGAAGCAGATGAAGGCAGAGCGTGAGAGACGTGAGGCCGTGACCCGTGCGGAAGGCGAGAAGAAGGCGAAGATTCTGGAGGCGGAGGGTGCCAAGGAATCCGCAATCCTCCGTGCCGAGGCGGATAAGCAGTCTGCAATCCTCCGTGCCGAGGCAGAGAAAGAAAAGATGATCCGCGAGGCGGAAGGTGAAGCCGAGGCCATCCTGAAGGTGCAGCAGGCCAATGCGGACGGTATCCGTATGCTGAAGGAGGCGGGAGCCGACGAGGCTGTGTTGAAGATCAAGAGTCTGGAAGCCTTTGAGAAGGTTGCGGACGGTCAGGCTACCACTATCCTCCTGCCGGCAGAGCTGCAGGGTATCGCAAGTCTGGCAGCAGCATGGAAGGAAGGGGCGGGGAAGTAGCATCTCCCGTATGTTAAGGACTGAAAAAATATGCCGGCGGATGAACCGGCATAGGTATTGAAATATGTAAATCTGCAGCCGGTTCCATGGAGACAGTTCCATGGAACCGGCTGATTCATTCATGGGTCTCATACCCCGCTGCTTGCAGCGGGATGGTTCATTGGCTTATAGGTAAAAAAGGGCTGAAAGGGCTCGTCTGACGAAAAAAGGGCCGCTGCCTATGGCGGTGACTTGCGGCATTGGCAGCTGTTGGCGGCGATTTCATAAAAAGCCCTTTCTATGCCCTTGACGCTGG
The DNA here is from genome assembly GCA_964018205.1 of uncultured Acetatifactor sp. Lineage (GTDB taxonomy): Bacteria > Bacillota > Clostridia > Lachnospirales > Lachnospiraceae > Acetatifactor. Next base: position 12,901 of record CAXHOW010000028.1, read on the forward strand.
CGGAAACATATCTTATAATAAAGAGAAGTATGCAATAGGGAGGCTTGTTGCCCGGACAGGAGCATTCATCATGATCAAAAGCATGACCGGTTTCGGCAGATGCGAGGTCGCCGAGAACAGCAGGAAATTTACGGTGGAGATAAAATCGGTAAACCACCGTTATTTGGATGTGAACATTAAGGTGCCAAAGGCGCTGAACTTCTTTGAGACAGCCATTCGCAGCGAACTGAAGAGTTACATTTCCCGGGGCAAGGTAGACGTATTTGTCTCCTATGAGGATTATTCCGAAAGGACATCCACCGTCCGCTACAATAGGGACGTGGCGCAGGAGTACTTGAAATTCATGACTCAGATGGGGCAGGAATTCGGGCTGGACAATGATGTGCGGGTTTCTGTGCTTGCCAGGTTTCCGGAGGTCTTTTCCATGGAAGAGGCAAGCGTAGACGAGGAAGAGCTTTGGAAGGAGCTGCGCAGGGCCGTGACGGGGGCTGCGGAGATGTTCGTGGATGCCCGCATTGCGGAGGGCGGCAACCTGAAGGAGGATCTGCTGGAGAAGCTGAAGAATATGAGGAGGCTGGTGGAGTTTATCTCAGAGCGTTCCCCCCGGATCGTGACGGAGTACCGCAGGAAGCTGGAGGAAAAGGTAAGAGAGCTTCTGGAGGATATGGAGCTGGACGAGGGGAGGCTGCTGACGGAGGTCACCATCTTTGCGGACAAGGTATGTGTGGACGAGGAGATCGTAAGGCTCCGCAGCCATATCGACACAACGGCGGCTACCCTGCAGGCAGGCGGCTCCGTGGGCAGAAAGCTTGACTTTATCGCGCAGGAGATGAACCGGGAGGCCAATACTATACTGTCCAAGGCCAATGATCTTGAAATTTCCAACTGCGCTATCGAGCTGAAGACAGAGATCGAGAAGGTGCGGGAGCAGATACAGAATATAGAATAGAGGTCATGAAGCATGCTTATCCATATAGGCTTCGGCAATATCGTGAATACCGCAAAGATCATCGCTATCGTCAGCCCCGATTCTGCACCGGTGAAGCGTCTGGTGCAGAGCGCGAAGGAAAAGGGTCTTGCCATCGATGCCACGCAGGGGCGCAAGACCAAGTCCGTGCTTGTAATGGAGAACAGCCAGATCGTGCTGTCGGCGCTTCTGCCGGAGACGCTGGCAGGACGGGTGCAGTCCGGTGCGGAGACAGCGGCGGACGAGGGGGAGGAGACGTAGCCTTAGGGTCGGACAGGGCTGGAGCATCATGAACCGGAGACTGTACAGACCGCCGGAGGCGGACAAAAGAGGTGTATCTATGGAACGAGAACAAAAAGGAATTCTGATCGTTATTTCGGGTTTTTCCGGGGCAGGAAAGGGCACACTCATCAAAGAGCTCCTGAAGAAGTATGACGATTACGCTCTGTCGGTGTCTATGACCACCAGAGAGCCCCGTCCGGGAGAACGGGAGGGTGTGGAGTATTTTTTTACGGACAAGGAGCATTTTGAGGAGACCATCAGGCAGAACGGCCTGATCGAATATGCGCCCTACTGCGGCAATTATTACGGTACCCCCAGAGCCTATGTGGAGGAGCAGATGGAGATGGGGAAAAACGTGATTCTGGAGATTGAGATACAGGGGGCCCTGAAGATCAAGGACAAGTTTCCGGAGAGCCTGCTGATCTTTCTGACGCCCCCCAGCGCAGGGGAGCTGAGGCGCAGGCTGGAAGGCAGAGGCACCGAGAGCGCAGACGAGATCGGCAGGCGTCTTGCCCGGGCGGTGGAGGAATCAGAAGGCGTAGAAGCCTATGATTATATAGTGGTAAATGAAAAGCTGGAGGAATGCGTGGAGGAGATCCATTGTCTGGTGGAGGCCGCCCGCAGGGCACCGGTGAGAAGAAAAGCATTGATTCAGGAAATCAGGAGTGAGCTGAAAAGCTTTGTGAAAGGAGAATAGAATATATGTTGCATCCGTCTTATTCAGATTTGATGAGGGTAGTAAACAGTGAGGTGGAGCCGGGGGAGGCTCCTGTGGTAAACAGCCGTTATTCCATTGTGATGGCTACCTCCAAAAGGGCGAGGCAGATCATCGCAGGTCAGGACGCAATGGTGGACAGCAGGGACAAGAAGCCGCTGTCGGTTGCAGTTGAGGAGCTTAATCAGGGCAAGATCAAGATTCTGGGGGAAGCATGAGAATCTTGTTTGTGTCTCTGGGCTGCGACAAGAATCTGGCGGACACGGAGCTGATGCTGGGAGTCCTGCAGAAGAAGGGCTATACTTTTACGGACGACATGGAGGAGGCAGATGTGGCGGTGGTGAATACCTGCTGTTTCATCGGCGATGCCAAGGAGGAAAGTATCAATACCCTGCTGGAGCTGGGACAGCTCCGCAGGGAGGGGCGGCTTAAGGTTCTTGTGGCGGCAGGCTGTCTGGCACAGCGTTACCATAAAGAGATCCGGGAGGAGATTCCCGAGGTGGATGCTCTGGTGGGGACTGCGGCGCTGGAGGAGATCATACAAGCGGTGGAATCTGCGCTGGCAGGCGGCAGGGAGGATTTTTTACGTGATCTGAATGCTCCTCTGGCGGTCCGCAGGGACAGAGTGGTGACCACGGGAGGCCATTTTGCCTATCTGAAGATCGCAGAGGGCTGTGACAAGCGCTGCACCTACTGCGTGATTCCGAAGGTCAGGGGAAATTACAGAAGCATACCTCTGGAGGAGCTGGTGGAGCAGGCTCGGTGGCTTGCGGCGGAAGGGGTCAGAGAACTGATCCTTGTGGCGCAGGAGACCACACTGTACGGCTTGGATCTTTACGGAGAGAAAAGACTTCCTCTGCTGCTCCGCAGGCTGGCGCAGATAAGCGGTATCTACTGGATCCGGATACTGTACTGCTATCCGGAGGAGATTACGGAGGAGCTGGTGGAGACCATTGCGGAGGAGCCTAAGATCTGTCATTATCTGGATATTCCCATACAGCATGCGTCGGACAGGATCCTGAAGCGCATGGGCAGACGCACCGACCAGCAGGAGCTGCGCAGTATCATAGGGCTGCTGCGGGAACGTATTCCTGATATCTGCCTGCGTACGACCCTGATCAGCGGTTTTCCGGGGGAGACTCAGGAGGATTTCGAGGAGCTGTACCGCTTTGTGAATGAGATGGAATTTGACAGGCTGGGGGTGTTTCCTTATTCCCGGGAGGAGGATACGGCTGCGGCCGATATGCCTGACCAGATCGGGGAGGAGATCAAGGCGGCCAGACGGGACGAGCTGATGGAGCTTCAGCAGGCCATTGCGTTTGAGAAGGCTGAGGATATGGCAGGGCAGGTGCTTACTGTCATGATAGAGGGCAGAGCGGTGGACGAGGATGTATACGTGGGAAGGACTTATAGGGACGCGCCGGGCGTGGACGGATATCTGTTCCTGAATACCACCGCGGATCTGATGACGGGAGATTTCGTGAAGGTGCTTGTGACGGATTCCAATGAATATGACCTGATTGGAGAAATTTATTATGAAGAAGATGAATATACCAAATAGGCTGACGATCTTCCGTGTTATTCTGATAGTTCCCTTCGTGCTGCTGCTTTTAGGAGAGGGCAGCGGCTGGGGGTGGTACCGCAGGCTGTTCGGCGGAATACTGGAATATGTGGACTATATTTCTCTGGGAATTTTCATTGTCGCCAGCCTGACGGATCTGATCGACGGTAAGATTGCCAGAAAGTACAACATGGTGACGAATTTCGGCAAGTTCATGGATCCTCTGGCGGATAAGCTGCTGGTCTGTTCGGCGCTGATCGCGCTGGTGGAGATGGGGCGGATCCCTGCATGGGTGGTGATCGTGATCATCAGTAGGGAGTTTATCATCAGCGGTTTCCGTCTGGTGGCCGCAGATAACGATGTTGTTATCGCTGCCAGCTACTGGGGTAAGTTCAAGACCACGTTCCAGATGGTGATGGTCTGCCTGATGATAGCGGATATTCCCCAGCTGCAGATCGTGACCGATATCGTCATGTGGATAGCCCTGACGCTCACCGTTGTGTCCCTGATAGACTATCTGGTGAAGAATAAGGGTATAATGAACGAGCAGAAGTGAGGAGAATATGACAGCTGAGCTGATATTTGTGGGAACGGAGATTCTGCTGGGAAGCATCGTGAACACCAACGGGGCGTATCTGGCCGAGAAATGCGCCGCGCTGGGGCTTTCCTGCTATTTTCAGACAGTAGTGGGGGATAACGAGGAGAGGCTGTCCATGGTGCTGGAGACGGCTCTTAGCCGCTCCGATGTGGTGATACTTTCCGGGGGCCTCGGGCCCACGGAGGACGATCTGACCAAGGAGACAGCGGCGAAGGTCTGTGGCAGGAGGCTGGTGCTGCATGAGCCCAGCAAGGCAGCGATCGAGGGTTTTTTTGCCGATAGGGGACTGAAGCCTACGGATAACAACTGGAAACAGGCTATGCTGCCGGAAGGGGCTATCGTCATGGATAACCATAACGGCACTGCTCCGGGGGTCATCATGGAGCTGGATAAGGCAAAGGTGATTCTGCTTCCCGGCCCGCCTAATGAGCTGTGCCCTATGTTTGAGGAGAGCGTGGCGCCCTATCTGGCCCGGCTCACTTCGCAGGTCATCTGCTCCCAGACCGTGAAGATATGCGGTATCGGGGAAAGCAGGGCAGAGACCATGGTGATGGATCTGATCGATGCCCAGAGCAACCCTACCATAGCCACCTATGCCAAGACGGGGGAGGTGCATATCCGGGTCACTGCGTCCGCCGAGGACAGGAAGTCGGCCATGAAGCTGGTAAAGCCGGTGGTGAAGGAGCTGAAGTCCCGGTTCGGCAATGACATCTACAGCACGGAGGAGGAGACTACCCTTGAGAAATCGGTAGTGGATCTGCTGCTGGCCAACAAGCTGACGGTGGCCTGCGCGGAGTCCTGCACGGGAGGGATGCTTTCTGCCAGACTGATCAATGTGCCGGGGATTTCCGAGGTGTATAAATCAGGAGTCATTACCTATTCCAACAAGGCAAAGAGGCGTTTTCTGGGAGTGAAGAAGAGCACGCTGCAGAAGCGGGGCGCGGTGAGCGGGCAGACTGCGGAGGAGATGGCCAAGGGGGCCTGCCTGATGCTGAAGTCGGACGTGGCGGTGGCCGTGACGGGGATCGCAGGGCCTGACGGGGGCACGGAGGAGAAGCCGGTGGGACTGGTTTACATCGCCTGCAATGTGAAGGGCAAGGTCACCGTGAAGGAGTATAGGTTCTCTGGAAATCGGAGCAAGGTCCGGGAGTCTGCGGTGTCGGCAGCTCTGGCGCTGATGCGGGGTTGCATTCTGGAATATTATAGCAAGGTGACGTTCGGGAAATAGGAATATGACGGTAGATGTATGAGGCCGGCATATGAGCCGGGGCACCCTGCGGACGGAAGAGAGTTTATGGAGATGCGAAGCTCTGATCTTATACGGTCAGGGCTTTTGTCTGTGTATTGGCTTGTCTTTTGGTTTTTGATCTGGCTTTCAATTTATTTATCTTTTAATTGTCTTTCGGATCGTCTTTCGGGTTGCCTTTCGGATTGCTTTTTGAATTGTCTTTAGATTGCTTTTCGGAAGCCATTCTTACCGATTCCCTCACTTTTCCGAACGCATTATTGATCCGGATCCTGATTTTGATTACTGATATTTCGACCGGCTCCCCCGCTTTTTAAGAGTACCGTTCTGACCCAATGCCCGATTTTGCTCACGAAATTCCGAGAGCCTATTTCAGTCTGCTTCCCAGAGTCCGGAAAAGTCGGAAAAATTTCGGAAAAAGCTGCGGAGGACTAATTTTTATCTTGCCATGAAGAGAGAAACATGGTAAAATTTTTATTGTCTGATATTCCATTGGAGAGAAAGAATCTTCTCACATCAGCTTTTCTTGGCGGTTTCGCCACATATTTCAAAAAAATTTTGTGATAAAGGGGGTGGCGGAGGTTTGAGGGAGTTTTATTGGACACAAAAGGGAGTATAGTAAATGTCATATAAAACAAAAGCTACATGAAAAAATTAAAAATGTTGTTGACAAATGCGAACAGATGTTTTATTCTAATATAAGAAAGAACGTTTGTTCCTTGCGAAAAGGAGATTGACATGGAAAAGGATGAAAGACGGAAAGCATTGGATGCGGCAATCAGCCAGATCGAGAAACAGTTCGGAAAGGGCGCAGTGATGAAGCTGGGCGATCCCAGCGCACAGATGAATGTGGAGACGATTCCCACCGGTGCCCTGAGCCTTGATATCGCTCTGGGGCTGGGAGGAATTCCCAGAGGGAGAATCGTGGAGATATACGGGCCGGAATCCAGCGGTAAGACCACTGTGACACTGCACATGATAGCGGAGGTACAGAAGCAGGGAGGTATCGCAGGATTTATTGACGCCGAGCATGCGCTGGATCCCGTGTATGCAAAAAACATAGGCGTGGATATCGACAATCTATACATTTCCCAGCCGGACAACGGAGAACAGGCGCTGGAGATCACAGAGACAATGGTGCGGTCCGGTGCCGTGGATATCGTGGTAGTAGACTCCGTGGCGGCGCTGGTTCCCAAGGCGGAGATCGAGGGAGACATGGGGGACAGCCATGTGGGTCTGCAGGCGCGCCTTATGTCTCAGGCGCTGCGGAAGCTGACGGCAGTCATCAGCAAGTCTAACTGTGTGGTGGTATTCATTAACCAGCTCCGTGAAAAGGTTGGCGTCATGTTCGGCAATCCGGAGACTACCACCGGCGGACGTGCGCTGAAGTTCTATTCCTCCGTCAGACTGGATGTGCGCCGGGTTGAGGCGCTGAAACAGGGCGGAGAGGTGATCGGCAACCGCACCAGAGTAAAGGTCGTGAAAAACAAGATTGCGCCGCCCTTTAAGGAGGCGGAGTTTGACATCATGTTCGGCGCAGGCATTTCCAGAGAGGGTGACATTCTGGATCTGGCGGCACAGCTGGACATCATTGTAAAGTCGGGGGCATGGTATGCCTACGAAGGAAACAAAATCGGTCAGGGCCGTGAGAATGCGAAGCAATATCTCAGGGACAACCCTGAAATCTGTAAGGCGGTCAGCGAGAAGGTGAGGGCGCATTACGGCTTTGGCGGTACTCCTGCGGGAGGTGCGGAAACAGAGGCCAAGGAAGTCAGCAAGGCGGCTGCAAAAGGCGGTTCCAAGACGGCATCCAGAGGCAGCAAGGCGGCTGATGCCAAGGGTGCAGATGCCACGGAAAGCGGTTCTCCGGCGGCGGATGCCCCGAAGGCATCGGAGGATGAAGCATCGGAGGAATAAGAAGGGGAGTTCTGAGACTATGTTAGTCACACAGATAGAGGAATTGTCCAGATCCCGCAGCAGAATATTCATCGATGAGCAATTCGCCTTTGTGGTATACAAAGGCGAATTGCGCTCCTTCCACATTCGGCAGGGGGAGGAGCTTGATGAGGAAAGCTATGAGAGGATCATGAGGGAGGTTCTGCCAAAGAGGGCGAAGCTCCGTGCCATGAACCTGCTGAAGAGCAGGGACTATACCGTAAAACAGCTTCGGGACAAGCTGAAAGGAGGAGGCTATCCCGGAGAAGCCATAGAGGAGGCGCTGGCTTATGTGGAGGGATTCCATTATACGGATGATCTGCGCTACGCGGTAGGCTTTATCCTCCGGCATGAGGGCTCCAGAAGCCGCAGGCGGATCGAGCAGGATCTGTTAGGCAAGGGGATAGATAAGGCGACATTGGAAAAGGCGTGGGCAGAATGGAAGGCACAAGGGGGGAGCCAGAATGAGGGTCAGATGATAAAAGAGCTTCTGGCTAAGAAGGGCTTTGAATCCGAGACGGCCGGACAGAAGGAGAGACAGAGAATGTACGGTTTTCTGCTGAGAAAGGGTTTTTCGCCGGATGCGGTGCGCAGAGCCGTCATGGGGAAAGATTTTCTTGATGATATTTAAGCTTGTGTTATCGGGCAATGGCAATTTGGACAGACACAGCACCGGACAAGGGCTGAAGCATATTGCCAGAGCCGGCAGGACAGAAGAAATGTGTGGACATACCAGTGGCGGAGGTATACGAAGGTGGAATATTTGATGACTGGTCAGGAGATGCCTCTGACGGATAAGCTGCAGGTGCTTACAGATGCTGCCAAATATGATGTGGCTTGTACCTCCAGCGGCGTGGACCGGAAGGGAAACGGAAAGAGCATAGGCAACTGTGTCGCTGCGGGCATCTGCCACAGCTTTTCCAGCGACGGTAGGTGCATCTCTCTGCTGAAGATACTGTTGACCAATGAGTGTATCTTTGACTGCAAATATTGCCGCAACCGCAATTCCAACGATATTCCCAGAGCGACATTTTCGCCTGAGGAGATATGTACGCTTACCATGGAATTCTATCGGAGAAATTATATTGAGGGTCTGTTTCTGAGCTCAGGAATCCTCCGAAATCCTACCTTTACCATGGAGCTGATATGCCGTACAGTTTGGCTGCTACGGAACAAATATCGGTTTAACGGATATGTCCATGTGAAGGCTATCCCGGGAGCGGATCCGGAGGTGATAGAGCGGACCGGATACATGGTGGACAGGATGAGCATTAATCTGGAACTGCCCACCAGAGAGGGGCTGCAGGCATTGGCCCCAAACAAGCATAGGAAGACTATATTGACACCTATGCGGCAGATACAGAATGGTATTGCAGCGAACAAAAACGAGGTGGCATTATATAGGAATGCACCGAAGTTTGTGGAAGGAGGCCAGTCTACCCAGATGATTGTGGGGGCCACGCCGGAGAGCGACTACCAGATTATCAATGTGGCGGAAGGGCTATATCAGAAATTCGGATTGAAAAGAGTGTTTTATTCCGCGTTTGTGAATGTAACAGGGGATAAATCTCTGCCTGCCCTGCCGGGAGGGCCGCCACTGCTCAGGGAGCATAGACTGTATCAGGCTGACTGGCTTCTACGCTTTTACGGCTTTCAGGCTCAGGAGCTTTTGGATGAGGGGCGTCCTTATTTCAATGTGCTGCTGGATCCGAAGGAGGATTGGGCAGTGCGACATCTGGAGAAATTTCCAGTGGAGATCAACAAGGCTCCTTTGGAGCAGCTGCTTCGTGTGCCGGGCATCGGTGTAAAGAGCGCCCAGAGGATCGTAGCTGCAAGACGGAGCGGAAATCTCAGGTTTGTCGATTTGAAGAAGATAGGTGTGGTGCTGAAAAGGGCACTGTATTTTATTACCTGCAGCGGTCAGATGATGTATCCGGTGAAGCTGGAGGAGGATTACATTGTGCGCAATCTTACAGACCCCAAGAGCAGGGTGCAGCTGGGCAGCGACGGCATGAGCTACCGCCAGATGTCATTGTTTGACGATATGGGCTTTACGGCACCTATCAGCACTGAAGAACGTCTGGAAACGGCGGTAGGACAGCTGTGACGGCGGTGAGACAGCTGCAGGCTGTGGCACCGGGAGCAGGCTTATAGTCAGACTGGAAATGGGGGGCGTATATGGTTGTATATAGATGTGAGGATTCTCTTGAAGGTGTTTTTACTGCCATTTTTCAGGCTTACGAGGAAAAGAGGGATCATGATGATACATTTTTGTGTCTGACGGATGATCTTATATTGTTTGCTGAGGATGTTTTCGTGGTACCTGATGCGGAGAAGACCCGCAGGGTCATGAATACCATGCAGCAGAGGTTCGGCATGGAGAATTATCTTTCCCTCTGCATGGCTCTTGCTTCTGAGGATGAGGAAAAAGCGCAGGCTGTCTACCGCACAGTAGCAGCCGGGCTGCGCAGGGGCTGTAGGAGGGGACATCTGTTTGACAATCTGGCGGACACAGATATCCATAAGGCTTTTTCGTTAGCCAGAAGCGTATCAACGGAAGCGGGGCACCAGAAACAGTTTCTGCGTTTTCAGGAGCTGGACAACGGCATACTGTTTTCGAGGATCGGGCCGAAATATGATGTACTGGCTTTTCTGATGCCGCATTTTGCGGATAGGCTGCCTATAGAGAATTTTGTCATATACGATGAGAAACGCAGCTTGTTTGGAGTACATCCGGCAGAAAAGGATTGGTATCTTTTCCGGGGCGGAGAGGCTGATGCGCCGGCTCGGCTGCGGATGTCGGATGACGAGAGGATTTATCAGGAGCTGTTTGGACAGTTCTGCCGTTCTATAGCGGTGGAGGGGAGAAAGAATCTGCAGCTTCAAAAAGGAATGCTGCCGCTGCGGTTTCGGGAATATATGGTGGAATTCCAATAAGGAAAAGGGTTCTCCACAGAGGGAAAGAAATTATTGTGCAACCTGCCTAATATTTTTCTAACCCAAAAGTCTAATTTTTCCGCTGACAAGGCACATTTTTTGTGGAAAGATGGAGAGACTGTGAATAGTAACGAATCGGTCGATTCTTGGTATAAAATGGTGAGAAAGGACTTTACTTTTGGGTGTATTTGGATATAATTAAAAGGTGTAAGTGGAAATAGCTGTAGGAATCACAACATTTGAAAGGATGGATGGAAATGGTTAAGACAATTCATATGACACCAGATGAAGTGCAGCACTTTGTCCATATAACTTCCAAATGTGATTTTGACATTGACATTTCCTATAATAGATATATCGTTGATGCAAAATCATTTTTGGGAGTTTATGGGCTGGATTTTCATAGACCGTTAAAGGTATCTTATAACGGATATAATGCTGAACTGGAAGAGATGCTGCAGAAGATGGCGGTTGCCTGCTGAGCCCTTTGGCTACGATAAGCGATGTAAAGAGGTCGGCGGGTGCAGGTATGTTTCAAATCGAAGAAGCTGGAGGAATGTTTGATTCGACAACCGATATCAAAGTAACTGACCAGGTAGATGCGAAGGCAGTAGTATTGCGCAGTTACCTGTTCGAAAGGCGGATCAGCCATGCGGTTACTGAGGATTGTTGCTTTTCGCAAAAATGGCTCCCTATGCAGAGTGATGTCTGCATGGGGAGTTTGTTTTTATGTGGTGTCTTTATTTATGGATATGGAAAAAGGCAGCTATCGATGAAATGGCGCATGACAAAGATAACAGCAAGAGTAAATGATGCTTTCTGTAGAAAGTGGGACTGAGATAGAATGCAGTCAGTGGTGAGGGGGAAATGAAGATATCAAGGAGGAAAGCTGCGCATAGCGGAAAGGAATAAGGCGGAAAGGAACAGAGCGTAAGGGCGCATAGCGGAAAGGAATAAGGCGGAAAGGAACAGAGCGTAAGGGCGCATAGGGAAAGAGTAAGGCGGAAAGGAACAGAGCGTAAGGGCGCATAGCGGAAAGGAATAAGGCAGAAAGGAACAGAGCGTAAGGGCGCATAGCGGAAAGAGTAAGGCGGAAAGGTGCAGAGCGTAAGGGCGCATAGCGGAAAGAATAAGGCGGAAAGGGACAGAGCGTGAAGGGACAGAGCGTGAAGGGACAGAGCGGAATGGTAAAAGACGGAAAGGAACAGAACGGAAGGGCGCAGGGCGGAAAGGGACAAGGCGAGGCCGGGAGGCCGGATTCCATGACGACAGAGATTCGTGTCTCTGTAAGGGGGTTGGTGGAATTCGTTCTGCGCCATGGGGATCTGGATAATAGGCATCAGGCAGCGCCGGAGGATGCCATGCAGGAAGGCGGGAAGATCCACCGTAAGATTCAGAAGAGGATGGGAGCGGAGTATCAGGCCGAGGTTTCGCTGAAGCATATTCTGCCTTCGGACGAATATGTGCTGGTGGTAGAAGGAAGGGCAGACGGCATCATACATCAGGACAATCAGGTGACTATAGATGAAATCAAAGGAACCTACCGGGAGCTTGCAAGGATGCGGGAACCCCAGCTTTTGCATCTGGCACAAGCAAAGTGCTATGCTTACATATATGCTCTCCAGCAGAATTTGGAGAACATAAGAGTGCGTATGACGTATTGTAATCTGGTTTCCGAGGAGCTGCGTTATTTTCATGAGGACTATACATTCGAGGAGCTTGAGGAATGGTTTCGGAATCTGGTGTCAGAGTATCTAAAATGGTCCGATTATTCATGGAAATGGCTCGGTATCAGGCAGACATCCATAAACGGACTGGGTTTCCCTTTCCCCTACCGCGAGGGTCAGAAGGAGCTGGTGACCAATGTATACAAGACCATATATCATAAGAAGAAGCTTTATATAGAGGCCCCTACTGGTGTAGGAAAGACCCTCTCCACTATATATCCTGCAGTACAGGCCATGGGAAAGGGCATGGGGGAGAAGCTGTTCTATCTGACTGCCAAGACTATTACCCGGACTGTGGCGGAGGATGCGCTGGAGATACTCCGAAAAGAGGGGCTGCGTTTTAAAAGTGTCATCCTTACGGCCAAAGAAAAAATCTGCTTTATGGAAGAGACGGAGTGTAATCCGGAATATTGTCCTTACGCAAGGGGGCACTATGACCGGATCAACGATGCGGTGTTTGACATGCTGACCAATGAGGAGAGCTTCAGCCGGGACAGGATTGAGAAGTACGCGCACAGACATAGTGTATGTCCTTTTGAAATGTGTCTGGACATGAGTTTGTTTGCGGATGCTGTCATTGGTGATTATAATTATCTTTTTGACCCTCATGTGTATTTAAAGAGGTTTTTTGCTGACAGCTCCGAGGGAAAATATATCTTTTTGATTGACGAGGCGCATAACCTGCTGGAGCGGGGCAGGGAAATGTATAGTGCTATGCTATATGGTGATCAGTTTGCAGAACTGACAGAAGATATAAAAAAGACAATAATGTCAGAATGTAAAGAAAGTGCGAAAAAATCGGGAATTTCCGGACAAATGACATTAGAAATGACACAAGTTATGACAGAAATGTCAAAAAATGAACAGTCAGAGTATGGAAAAGGAGAAAACTCTGGCCTGATAGGCGTTGAAATCGGAGAAGGGCTCAGGACGGAAGTCATTTATCTGGAGGATGGAATCTGGCGGGACGCGGAAGGGGCATATAATTCAGCAGTATCCGAAGGACACGGAGCAGGAGGGAATGGCGGAAACGTAGGTGGAGCAGCCGGAAACGCAGTAGGAGCCGCCAGAAGGCGTTGCGGCGGCAGGAGCGTGCTGGTAAGGCAGGGGTATGGAGATAAAATGATTTACCAGCTGGGAAAATGTCGTCAGGAGTTACTTGCATTGGGCGATGAATGCGGGTATTACCGTTTTTTGGAGAGTGTGGAGGCATTTGTGCAGAATCTGCTTCGGCTTCAGGCCACTATAGATGATTATCTGGCGGAGCCGGAGGAGGAGACGCTTCCGGTCAGAGACTTGCTGCTGGATGCTTATTTTGCAATCAGCCATTTCCTGCTGATCTATGATCTGCTGGACGAAAATTATGTGAAATATTCACTGACTAATGAGGAAGGCGACTGTATGGTGAAGCTTTTCTGCGTAAATCCGAAGGAGAACCTGAAGAAGTGCATGGGCCGGGGACGCAGCAGCATTCTCTTTTCCGCCACATTTCTGCCTATTCAGTATTACAAGGAGCTGCTTGGAGGACAAAAGGAGGACTATGAGGTCTATGCCCAGTCGGTTTTTGACCCTGCAAAGCGCGGGCTGTTTATTGCGAGAGATGTGACCAGCAAGTATTCCAGACGTTCCGAAGAGGAGTATTACAAAATTGCCTGCTATATTGAGGAGATTGTTCGGTGCTGTCAGGGGAACTACATGGTTTTCTGTCCTTCCTATGCATTCCTGCGGGTAATTTATGAGACATATGCGGAACGCTTTGCGGGAGAAGACAGGGAATATATTCTTCAGGGGGAGGCTATGAGCGAGACGGAAAGGGAGGAATTTCTGGCCAGATTTCAAGAAGCGTCCGGCGACAAAGTCTTTCGGGATTCCGGGGGGCAGACGAAAAGAAACCGCACGCTGGTAGGCTTCTGTGTCCTCGGGGGGATTTTCAGTGAGGGCATTGACCTGAAGAACGACAGCCTGATCGGTGCTGTCATCGTAGGTACCGGCATTCCTCAGGTGGGTGGTGAAAGGGAAATACTGAAAGAGTATTTTGAGGCAAATGGTGAGAACGGTTTTGATTATGCTTATCGGTATCCGGGCATGAATAAGGTTCTGCAGGCTGCGGGGCGGGTCATCCGCACTGTGGAAGACACGGGGGTCATAGCGCTTTTGGACGAACGTTTCCTGCAGTATACCTATCGCCGGCTGTTTCCCAGAGAGTGGCAGAGCTTTGAGGAGGTTACGGTGGATACGGTGGCTGGAAGCGTGAAAAGGTTCTGGGAAAACATAAAATCAGAAAAAGTATGGAAATGACATCCAGAATATGATAAAATGACAGTTGTGTATATGTGGATAACTTTGTGGATTTGGTGGATGTTTTCGGCAAAATCCTCATTCAAAATGACATTCCAATCAAGTTATCCACAAAGTCACTGTCAGACTTGCCCTATCGGCAACCAAAATAGTACTGGATCGGTCAATGGGAAGTAAAGGCATTGAAGAAAAGAGATAGGACAAAAGTCTTACAACAAAAATAGGAGGAAAGTGTAATGTGGGCATTTGAAAGCGTGTTTTACCAAATTTATCCTTTGGGGTTCTGTGGAGCACCCTTTGAAAATGACGGGGTGCAGGAACACCGTATTCTGAAGGTGGTGGACTGGATACCTCATATGAAGGAGCTGGGGATCGGAGCAGTGTATTTTTCGCCGCTGTTTGAGTCGGACACCCATGGATATAATACCAGAGATTATCGTAAGGTAGATGTACGACTGGGAACCAATGAGGATTTTAAGCAGGTATGCAGTGCTCTGCATGAGGAAGGCATCCGGGTGGTGCTTGACGGCGTGTTTAATCATGTGGGCAGAGGGTTCGGCCCGTTTCAGGATGTGCTCCGCAATCGGGAAGGCTCCCGTTATGTGAACTGGTTCTACCGCATTGTCTTTAATGGCAATTCCGATTATAATGACGGCCTATGGTATGAGGGCTGGGAAGGGAACTATGATCTGGTGAAGCTGAACCTGCACAATGAGGAGGTGGTGAATTACCTTCTCGAAAGCGTGAAATACTGGGTGGAGGAGTTCGGCATCGATGGTCTGAGGCTGGATGTGGCCTACAGTCTGGACGAGGGCTTTGTGCGGAGGCTGCGCAGCTATACAGAGGGGCTGAAGGAAGATTTCTATCTGGTTGGGGAGATGCTGCATGGGGACTATAATCGCCTTATGAATGACAATATGCTGCATTCAGCTACCAATTATGAATGCTACAAGGGACTGTTCAGCAGCTTCAACAGCATGAATATGTTTGAAATCGTCCATTCTCTGTTGCGCCAGTTCGGGCCTGAGAACTGGACACTCTACAAGGGAAAGCATCTGCTGTCCTTTGTGGACAACCATGATGTGACCAGGGTGGCGAGTATACTGACTAACGAAAAGCATCTGCCGCTGATATACGCTCTTGCGTTCGGTATGCCGGGAATCCCCTGCATCTATTACGGCAGCGAATGGGGGGCCAAGGCAGAGAAGTCTCAGGGAGATCCGGCTCTGCGTCCCAGCTTTGAGGCACCCTTGTGGAACGGGCTGACAGACTGGATCCGGCAGCTTAGCGTAGCCAAGAGCCAGTCCCATGCCTTGAACTATGGGGCTTTCCGTTCTGTGCTGTTGACCAACAGACAGTGTATTTTTGAGAGAAAGTCCGAGAATGAGAGAGTGCTGGTTGCGATCAACGCAGAAGACAAGGACTTTGTGGCGCATTTCGATGCAGGCTGCGGCACTGCCGTGGATCTGATAAGCGGCGAAAAGCATGATTTTGGAGGAGGAAGCATCCTGCCTGCCTATAGCGCATATTACTGGAAGATGGAAAAGTAGGCACCTCATATAACAGAGTATCGCCCCAAGAAAAGATTTCCGTGAAGTTATTACGGAAGGCGGGCTCGTCGACAGCATAGCTGCTGCGTTCAAAGGAAGAAATGACAACATAAGACACTCCGTATTTCTGGAAAAGATCCGGGTGTTCCAGCGGGGCTTCATACATGAGCCGCAGATCGGCTTTTCGTTCGGCGGTGTCCAGTCCATGGAAATAGAGAAAGGTATCAGCCCCGCATACAATATTGCGTCCTGTAAGGGACGCAATTTCATTATTGTGCCTTGTATCGGTCAGAAACACTCCGTCTGCGGGCGTATTTTCCTCCACGTATTCCGCAAGTGCGACCTGAGCGGTTCTGTATAGCTGATAATCCGATACGGCTTCTCTGCCCAAGGTCAGCAGACCGGATAGGGCTGTAAAAAAAAGAAATGCTCCGGATAGGAATCGGCATCCGGGGAAATGCTTTATTTTTTCATAAAGAGTGAAAGCGTAATCAGCAGCGCCGAGGCAGAGCAGGAAATAGGCTACATACAGAAGCTTGTTGTTGTCATAGGTGTTGGGGGTGAACACAATGAATTCCCCCAGCCACCACAGAAACATGGCAGGCAGGAACAGAGGAGCCTTTTTGCGGCTGCAGGCGCAGATGCCGCCCAGAATCAATAGCAGGGGCAGCCCTATATTCTTCAGATAGAACCATGGATAAAAATCTCCCTGATTTCCCCAGTTAAAATGTCCCCGGACAAAGCCGCCCTGAGCTACCTGACCGAAGGTCCAGAAGAGCAGCTGAGGCAGAGCCAGCGCCAGAACACAGAGCAGACAGATGCCCCATGAAGTCAGAAGCTCCCGCCAGCCGTTTTGCCTGATATAAATATACAAGAGTCTGCATCCCCAGACGACAGCGATGTAAAACAAGCTGAGGCTTGTCAGCATGAGCGCTTGGGAGGAAAGGGCACTCTGGCTGTTCAGGAGCTGCACTGTGCAGAGGATAATGGTGAAAAGAGCCAGAATCCAGCCGCCGGGACAGTGTTTGCCAGAGCAGTGTTTACTGGCACTGTGGCCGGTGCAGGCGGGCGAGATCCTTTCGGAGAGCCATAAAAGCAGCCAGACGGCACAGACCACCCCTGCGCTCAGGAAGGAATGGGTGTGGATCATGGGCAGTGCAGCAAGAAAAAGGCCGGCAAAAGGGAAATATTCCCGGCGGCTTTGAAAGGAGGCCCGGTACAGCAGCCACAGCGCAGGGAATAGCAGGCCGTAGCCGAACAGCGTGGCCCGCTGGGGGAGAAGCATATCCGCAATGATATTGACCCAGCGGATATTGTGGCCTACCAGATTGGTGGGCGTGGTGTAGAAGCCGGTGAAAATATCGGAGAAGCTGTAGGCGGATTCCCTTGACCAGTCCAGAAAATAGGCAAAACCGAATCCGCCGTTGCAGAAAAAGAAAAGCAGGGTCAGAAGCGGGATGCCGGGATGCCATTTCCTGCACTGAGACTGCGCCAGAGCAGAAGCAAATAAGTATACTGCCGCAAATATATGGGCCATCGCGAAGATCATGGGAAGTATGTACGCAAACCTGAGGGATGCTCCCAGAAGATAAAGGCTGGAAGAGATACTGTCGGATAAAAAAGGATAGGACAGTCTGACCCCCGGCATAATGGAGTAATCCGGTGGGAAGGAGTGCTGCTTGGCCAGGCTGGTGATAAAGCCAAGGTGCATATTCATGTCCCCGTATGTACACTGGCCGGTATGAAGCGCACCGGTGCCGTCCGGCAGGAGCGTATGGGTATGCAGAAGGTAGATCCAGAATGCCATAAAGAGGAAAAACAAAGCAAGGAAGGGGAGATGTCTCCTGAGATTCATGTCGTTGATAAAAGCTTTTCGGGAAAGAGGCCATGAAGCGGACAGATTATGCCTGCCTTGGATCCGCAGCCTGCGGATGAGGAAAATATGCAGGGGCAGCGTCACAAGCAGCGCAAGAATATGTGATAATAGGGTGAAGTCGAACAAAAAGGAGAAAAGAACGGGTACCCAAGTCAGCAGAAGTGAGCCGGTGACGCTTCCGATCACCAGTCTGGGCAGAGGGGATTCTCTGCGGAATAAAAGGTATGCCAGCCCGAGGCCGGTGAGCTGGAAATAAAGGTAGTATGCAGCCGCAAGTATGTTTCCTGTCAATGTACCGTACATGGAGAGCTCCTTTCGAATGGAATGGCTATTACAGTGGTATGCCATATGATCCGTTCCTTGTGTCTGTCTGGAATGAGACAAGGCCTGACAGCTTCTTATTTTAGCATAAGTGTTCCGGCTTTTCTACTTGAAATAATCGTGATCTGATTGAAATGGCCAGATGTTAATGATATAATTCTGGAAGGAAATTTTCAGACCTTTGATTTAGGGAGCCGCTGAAGCGGATATCTGCCGCATAGGCGGAACCGTTGCATGAATGCCTGCCGAAGCAGGCCGGGAGGTATAAAAATGAAGATGATACAGCAGGAAGCTGCTGCGCAGCTGCCAGAAGAAAAGAAGCGGATGGCGAATCTGGAGCTGCTGCGGTGCGTGGCTATGATGATGGTGGTGGTGCTTCACTATCTGGGAAAGGGCGATCTGCTGGCTGATCTGACCGGGGAGAGCCTTGGTGTCCCGGAGCTGGCGGCATGGCTTCTGGAGTGCTTCTGCATTGTGGCAGTAAATGTATATATGTTTCTGAGCGGATATTTCCTGAGCAGATCCTCCTTTCGGCTGAGCCGCCTGATACAGCTCTGGCTGCAGATATGGGTATATTCTGTTGTGTTCGGGCTGGCCGGGGCTTTGTCCGGGGTCATGACAGGAACGGATTTTGACACACACTATCTGCTGACACTGGTTTTCCCGGTTTCCATGGGACATTACTGGTTCATGACAGCCTATGTATTCTTGTACCTGCTTCTTCCTCTGGCGGGAATGGCTGCAGAGAAGCTGACAAAGCAGCAGCTGCAGGTGACGCTGGGGGTATTGCTGTTTGTATTCTGCATTCTGAAAAGTATCCTGCCCATTCGTCTGGAGATGGACGAGCAGGGGTATGACTGCCTATGGTATCTGTGCGTGTTTCTGACTGCCGCTTATGTGAGGCGTTTCGGCGTGCCCATATTAAAGAAAAGGGCAGGGTGCATAGCCTTGTATGTAGGCGGCTGTCTGGCAATTTTTGCCGGGACGCTGGCACTGCGGCAGGTTTATCTGTACACGGGGAGTCTGGAAAGAATGCTAAAGATGTTTCTGGAGTACAATCATGTGCTGCCCTTTCTGGCGGCAGTGGGGCTGTTCGGCATTTTCAATAGAATCCAAATCAGAGGAAAGGCAGCGGATGTCATCAACAGAGTGGCACCCTATACCCTTGGGGTATATCTGCTCCACGAAAATATCGGTTTCCGCTATACATGGCAGAATTGGCTCGGGGCCGAAAAGGTGGCTTCGAGGATGGCGGCAGGGGATGTGTGGGGCGGTGTGGCAAGCTTAGTCTTCTGGACTGCGGCGGCGGTGGCAGCAGTGTTTGTCTGCGGCATTGTGACGGATATGGCAAGAAAGCGGATATTTCACGTGCTGCACAAAGGGATGCTCAGGCTTGCGCCGTACCGAAAGCTGGCGGAAAAGATCGAGGGCGTGGACAGGGCATTCCGGCGGGCCTGAATTTCGGTGAGGGATTGTTATGGGAAGGCAGAGCGGAGACCATGGTGCGGTTCGTGGCCGGAACGCGGAGCCTGAGGCCGGCGTTCGGTGTATGAGAAGGAAATCGTATCCTGATAACCGTATCCTGAGGCCGGCGCACAGTGTATGGAAAGGGAACCATATCCTGAGGCCGGCGCACAGCGCATGGGAAGGATATGCGGTGCAGTGTCAGAATGCAGCGTGTAGGCCGAAGCCTTTGCCTGCAGAGTCGGGTTCAGGGTCGAGAGTATATGGAGGCTTGGATAGATATGGGCATGAATACTGACAGGGATAAAGGGGAGAATAGATTTCAGACATTTCACCAAAAACGGATCAATGTCTGGGAATGTCTGGGGCTGGTTATTCTGATTCTTTATCCCCTTCGGCATATCAACTGGGGGCTGGATCTTTGGGATACGGGATACAATTATGCAAATTTCCGATATTTCGGAACGGAGCATATGGATCCCATGTGGCTCTTTTCAACCTATCTGGCCAATGCGGCGGGAAGTCTGATTATGAAGCTGCCGGGGGCAGGCGGGCTGATAGGCATGAATTTTTATACGGGGCTGATCGTGAGCCTGCTGGCTCTGGCAGGTTATTTCTTCTGCACCAGAAAGCTTAAGATGCCCAAGGCTCTTGTTTTTGTGGGGGAGATGACGGCAGTCAGCCTATGCTGGTGTCCTACGGCGCTGCTGTATAATTATCTGACCTATCTGTGCTTCCTGATTTCCTCCATACTGCTGTACATGGGACTCGTGGAGGAGAAAAGCTCCTGCTTGTTCTGGGCGGGTGTCTTGTTGGGGGTGAATGTGCTGGTAAGGTTTTCGAACCTGCCGGAGGCCGGTATGATTCTGGCAGTCTGGGCATATGATTTTATTTTGTGGCGTCAGGAAATGAGGGCCGGAGGCCGGATAGGACGGCCAAAGGAGCAGACGGCACAAGAGAACGCCGCCGGAAGCCGGATGGGACAGCCAGCGCAGGAGAACGCAGCTGATGGTTCAAAGGATAAACTGAGACAGCGGCAGGCGCCAAAGCACTGCCCCAGACCCTTGCGGCATACGCTGTGGTGCTTTGCGGGATATCTGGCGGCTCTTGGTGTGCTGCTGGGCTTTATTCATATCAGATACGGTCTGGGTGAATACGTAGATGGTATCCAGAGGCTCTTTGCCATGACGGACAATGCAAAGGATTACAAACCGACCGCTATGATCATGGGAGTTGTGGGAACTTATGTTGAAAATTTGTACTGGGTCATCCGCATCGTGGCGATCTTGTTGGCGGGGATGGTGCTGGCTGCGGCGGCTGACTGGCTGGAAAGGTTATGCGTCAGGAGAGGTGGGAAGAATCCGGAAGACGGGACGGCGAAACGTGGAAAATGTCTGCGCCTTATTGAGGGATTCCTTCATGTGGGAGTGCGGATTCTGCTGATCATGACAGGCGGCGCAATGCTGATATGGCTGTATTACAGAAAATTCTGTTCTGTTCAGTTTGCCAGTTATGATTCCATGCTTCGTCCGGGCATCCTGTTTCTGATGCTGACCATGCTGATTGCTGTAATACGTATCTATACCGTGAGCGCAGCGGCGCAGGAAAAGCTGATCAGCGGCATGCTGATTTTGGTTATATTATTGACCTCTCTTGGGAGCAACAATGATGTATATCCCAGCCTCAACAATCTGTTTCTTGCGGCGCCTTACACCATCTGGCAAAGCTGGAGGTTTCTGCGCAATGTAGGGGATAGGAGGCTTTCGCTGAAGCTGCGGCACAGCGGACGGAAAGCTGCGGTTTCACTGCAAATGACAGAGCAGCAGGTATCAAGGCAGCAGATCCCGGGGCATCCTGTACCGCTTTCTGCAGAGGATTCCGGCTCCGTGGGGGATGAGGGGGAGCTGAACTGCAGGCAGGGCCTGCTTCTGTCGGGTTTTCCTGCAAAGGTGCTTCTGACGGCTTTTCTTGCAATGTGCCTTTTCCAGTTTGCCGGATTCGGCGCAGGATTTGTGTTTGCCGAGGCCACCGGCGTGCAGGAGGCCACTGCCTATGTGGAGAATAACGCAGTTCTGAAGAATGTAAGGATGAGCCCACAAAAGGCCCAGTGGATTCGGGAGCTGAGTGCCTATGTGGATGAAAACGGTCTGGAGGGACGGGAGGTGATTCTCTATGGGGACATTCCTGCACTGTCCTATTATCTGCAGATGCCTTCCGCCTTTAATCCTTGGAGCGATCTGGATTCCTATGGATATGAGGTCATGGAAGAAGATCTGGAGGAACTGGCGAAGGCCCTGAGAGGAACGGATGAGGAAAGTCCAGTTGTCATTGTGGAAAACAGATACATCCTATATGAGGAGGACGGAACCGCCGCTCTGGAGGCAGCAGGTGTCTCAGAGAAGAATCGGAAGGAAATAGAAGAAGATCCGAAGTGGCCTTTGCTATGGAGCTTTATGGAAGAGTTTGGTTATAAGGAGGCCTTCCGCAACGGAAAATTCACCGTGTACCGTTCGTCCTACTGATGGTGGATTGCGCAGGGGGCAAGGAACAGCGGGGAAAAATCAGGAAATGGGCTGAGAAAAGGTAAACGGCTGAGGGGCCGCAGCTGTCACAGCAGCTGCAGCCCTTCTTTTTCGGCTCTTTCCATGACCTCTTTGGGCCATAGAGAACACTGTACCTCTCCGATATGTGCCTTGCGCAGGAAGAACATACAGATGCGGGACTGACCGATGCCTCCTCCCACGGTGAAGGGGACTTCCTCGCTGATGACCGCCTGATGGAAAGGCAGCGCAGCGCGCTCCGGACATCCTGCCTCTTCCAGCTGACGGAGCAAGGCATCTCTGTCTACCCGGATGCCCATGCTTGAAAGCTCAAGGGCGATGTCCAGAACGGGATAATAAACGATGATATCCGCGTTCAGGGTCCAGTCATCGTAGTCCGGCGCACGCCCGTCATGAGGCTTGCCGTCTTCCAGCGCGCCGCCGATCTGCATGATGCAGACAGCGCCTTTTGCCTTTGCTATGTAATACTCCCTCTCTTTAGGGGTATTGTCAGGAAACATTTCTTCCAGCTCGCTTGTAGTGACAAAGAAAATGTCATGGGGCAGAATCTCTTCTATATAGTCATAATGTATGGCCATATATTTTTCGGTCTTACGGAGCACTTTGTAGACAGTGCGTACCGTATCCATAAGGGTATCCAGATTGCGGTCGCTTCTGGAGATGACTTTTTCCCAGTCCCATTGGTCTACATAGATGGAATGGATATTGTCCGCTTCCTCGTCCCTGCGGATGGCGCTCATATCTGTGTAGAGCCCTTCTCCTATGGAAAAACCATATTTCTTCAGGGCATAGCGTTTCCATTTCGCCAGTGAATGGACGATCTCGGCTTCCCTGCCGTCCTGATACTTGATGTCGAAGGAGACGGGGCGCTCCACGCCGTTGAGGTTATCATTCATGCCGGATTCAGGAGCTACCATGAGAGGGGCGGAGACTCTCAGAAGATGCAGGCGCTCGGCCAGCAGTGTCTGAAAAAAGTCTTTGACCTTTTTAATGGCGATCTGGGTATCGTAGAGATTCAGCTGCGATTTGTAATCCTTTGGTAATGTGAAATCTGACATAATTAGTCCTACTTTCTCGTTAACAATAGTTTCTTTATTATTTAACCGCTTTTTTGGGAAGAATGCAATCCCTTTTTTGAATTTAAACCATCAAAAATAACACACATATATATTGACACACAATATTATATAGTGTATAGTATAAGCATCAACCAATATTATACGTCGTATAATATTGTATAAAGCAAAAGTAAGGAGCGGATGGAATGGTATTTAACACAGGGACAGCACTTCTGGATGCCATCGTGCTGGCTGTTGTGTCCATGAAGCCGGAGGGAACCTATGGGTATAAGATCACTCAGGAGGTCAGGCAGGTAATCGATCTGTCGGAATCCACGCTTTATCCCGTGCTGCGCAGACTCCAGAAGGACGAATGTCTGGAGGTCTACGACATGGAATGCGCGGGCAGGAACAGACGGTATTACAAGATAACCAGCAGGGGTTGGGCACAGCTGCATTTATATGAGAGCGAATGGCGGAAATATGCCGATAAGGTGACGGGGCTATTCGAGGGAAGGTTAGAAATCTGAAGAAATTTCGAGGAGATGTAAGTATGAACAGAGTAGATTTTATGGATCAGCTGGAGCGCCTGCTCCAGAGCATAGCTCCTGCGGAAAGGGACGAGGCGCTGCAGTATTATAATGATTATTTTGACGATGCCGGCAGGGAGAATGAGCAGGAGGTCATAGAGGCGCTCGGAAATCCGGCAAGAGTGGCAGAGAATATCAAACGGGATCTGATGGGCAGCGGCTATGGCGGAGGCCCTGTGCCGAAGGCGCAGGCATCTGACAGAGCACTGGTGGAATATGGCAAGGAGGCATTCGGAGAGCAGACATCCGACGGAGGCACAGCAGAGAAGAATGCCTCGGGGACCGGCAGGGACGGTGCCGGAAATGCCGATAACAGAAATCCGTTCAGCACATCTGCGGAGGATGTATTTTCTGGAAACGGCGGTGCAGCCGGGGAAAACAATATCAGAGAGACGGCGTCCCTGCGGCAGGGGGATCTTGATGCGCAGGGCGGGTCAAATGCCTATGAGAAACACCCGGAAAAGGCGGGTATGCCGCCCTGGGCGGTGGCGCTTTTGATCACTCTGCTTGTCTTTGCGTCGCCTGCGGTGCTGGGGCTGGTGTGCGCTCTGTTCGGCATAGTCATATGCTGGTATGCGATGATACTCTGTGTGGGGGTGGCAGCGGTAGCGCTTCTGATGGTGATGCTGGCTCTGGTGGTAACGGGTATTTTATGTATCGGGGCTGATCCATGGGTAGGGCTGGCGATGCTGGGCGGAGGTCTGGTATGCGGAGGAATAGGGATGCTTTTCCTGATGCTGACAGTGGCCATGGCGGGAATCGTGACTCCTGCAATCTGGAGAGGGATCAGGTTCTTGTTCGGGAGACGGGGCGCAAGGCAGCAGAAATCATATGGCGGCGCATAGGCCTGAAAATAATATCAGGAAAGGCAATGCAAAAAATAAGATGCCTTGGAAAAGCATTGGCGGAAAGCCGGAAGGAGTCAGGCTCAAAAGTTGATAAATCATCAGGACGGAAAGGTATAGGTAAATTAAGAATGAAAAAGTTTATGAAGACCTGCGCAGTCATTGCGCTTATCATGATCATCCTTGGATTTGCGCTTAGTATAGCGGGCAGCAGCGTCGCGGGAAGGAGCACCATCTCTCAGGTGGTGGAGATGGTTACCGGAGGCAGGGTCAGGGTGGACTTTGAAGAGGGATGGGGGATATTCAGAAAGGTGGAATTCGGAGACAATGTGGGGCTTGATTTAGGCGGTCTTTCAGGGCTGGACGTAAATTACAGTGTCGGTGATATGTCCATGTTCAGCAGTGACCATGATATTCTGTCGGGAGATGTGGAGATGTACTGTCCCGGCGACGGCATCAAAAACTTGGAGATGCAGGTGGGAGGCTGTCATATGGAGACAAAGGTTTCAAAGGACGGCTCCGTCTACCTGGAGGCAAAGAATGTGCGCAAGTTTCAGGGGTATGTGGAAGACGATACTCTTTATGTCAAGGCGACCATGGGATCAGGAGTTTCCTTTTTTGATGGAAAAAGCAAAATAACGCTGTATCTGCCGGAGGGTTATGGCTTTAAAGAGGCGGAAATCGACATGGGAGCAGGAGAGATGGAGCTTGAGTGGCTGAAGGCTGAGGAGGCGTCTCTTGAAGTAGGCGCAGGCCGGATTGCGCTGAAAAGCGTGGAGGCTCAGGAGCTGAGCGTCGAAGTGGGCGCAGGCCAGATAGAGCTGAAGAATATGTCGGTGGGTGAACTGGACGTGGAGGTAGGCATGGGGGAATTCGTGGCAGAGGGCACCATCCGCAGGAACGCCGAGGTGGAATGTTCTATGGGGAATGTGGAAATGAAGCTGGACGGCAGGCAGGAGGATTACAATTATAAGCTGGAGGGCGCCATGGGCAATATTCAGCTTGGCAAGGAGAGCATCGGCGGCTTTGCGCAGGACAGAACCATTGACAATGGTGCGGATAAGACCATGGAAATAGGGTGTTCCATGGGAAATATCACAATCAGGTTTCATGACTGACAGGATGCTAAAGGCACAGGGCTTTTTGGTGACAGCGTAAAAAGCTCCTGGGCCTTTTTGCAGGTGATATGCCGGCGAGGCTTCAGACCTCCACAAACAGTCCGCTCTTGCGCAGCGCGGGACGCAGCGCCAGATAGATAATGGAGGCGGCGATGACTGCCACAACGGCGTTGACGCTGGTGGTCAGGGCGCTGATCTTTAACAGTACACTGGTGATGTCCTGAGGTACGCCGAAGAGGTACGTCTTGTAGAAATACCCTACCAGCGGGTCGGCAACCACATTGAAGGCCATGCCGCAGACGGAGGCGAGTATGGTGATTCCGGTGACATATTTTGTGGAATGGTTCCGGCTGAGTTTGAAGATCCTATGGGCCACCAGACCTACAATGAGTCCGATACAGAGCTTCAGCAGGAAGGTCTTGGGGGCGCTTGTCACGTAGGTAGTGGTCAGGTCGCCGATGGTCATGCCTACCGCTCCTGCCAGACCGCCCCAATAGCCGCCCAGCAGCAGGGCAGCCAGCACACAGAATACGTTTCCGAAATGGAAGGAGGCCTTTTCCGTGCCGGCGGGGATGTCGATCTTGAAGAAGGCGAAACCGATATAGCAGAGAGCAGCAAGGAGCCCTGCCTGAGCAAGCCGTTTCATGTCCGCTTTCTGGCTTCTGGGCACTCCTGCGATTCCGTTGTAGATGCCTTTCGCGGTCAGCAGGATGGCAAAAAAGACGCAGATGAGCCCATAGGAATAGGGACGCTCCTGACTGAGTTTATCGCCGGACAGCTGACTTATCATGGCGTTCAGTGCGTCGAGGTCTCCCTCTGCGGTGCCTTCCTTTACCGCTGCCGCCTGCGCCTTGGCCTCCGACAGTTCCTTTCCCAGCGCCAGAGAATCCTGATAGCTGGTATGATAGGCATAGATGGAAAATACAATTCCCGCGATCAGCAGTATGGCTCCTGCGATCAGTAGGCCGTAGCGTTTTTCACGTTCAGGCGTTTTGATGTTTTCTCTTTTTTCTGTTTTATCCTTTTTACTCATAACACGCACTCCTCATATTCTGGTCTTTTTTGTTTCAGGTTCTTGCAAGTCACCTTCGGCATTCCGCCGTATGGTTGATAGTGTATAGCAGGAATGGCATGATAAAAAGTGCCAGAATAAGATTATTTTACCAGACCAGTTTTGGCGGCAGCCGCAAAGAATTTCTTTAAAGAGGGATTTATATTTATCGGGCAAGCTGTTATAATAGGCATGAGAGTGAGCCGAGGATTTTATACGAGGTGGCTGATGATGCAGCCGGCAGGTATCTTGAACCGATGTCAGGAGAAGGTTTCTGAAAGGTATTTGAGCTGCCGGAAACGAGATTGCCGAGGGTAAATATAAAAGGGCTGAAAAGTATGGAAGGGTATCAGGTGTTATTATGATGAAATGCTGTCTGAATATCAGCAACGAAGCGCTTCTGGACAAGCTGGAGTATTTTATTTATGATGTTTCCGGCTTGGAATACAATAATCAGGAGCTTCTTCTGAATTATTCTCTGGGGAACATGGCGGACTCCAGCAAATTCAGAACCAGAGAAGAGACGCATCGGCTGAGGCGGATGCTCTCTTATTATGTTCAGGAGAAAGCACTTGAGGAGGAAGAGCTGGAAAGAGCGGTGGATCTGTTCCTGCTATTTCTGCGCACCTACAATATGGAGGCGTCCCTATGCCTTGAGGCCCTGCTGGAATCCGTGTGGAGATCAGGCTGTGAATGGGACTGTGTGAAGAGATTGAGCGGTGTGCTGGCGGCCGTGTACCTGCTGTATTTCTGTCCCTATGCAAAGCTCCTTGGCAGGGAGGAGACGGAAAGGAGCATGAAGACAGTCTATGAGAGAAGCATAGGCTGTTACACGCCGGAGGACAGAAGATTTCTTTCCCAGCTTTTTCTGACCCGGAAGCGCTTTGACTGTATCGTGGCTCTGCTGGGGGCTGACCTTAAGACTGTTCATGGAGAGGAGAAATATGTCTCCGGCACCGAGGACAGGATGTGGAATGAGTTTTATGCCGTTCTGCGTAGGCTGAAGAGGGGAAAGCTCCATCAGGAAGCGCTGGCGCTTTTTCAGGAGAGCGGATGCCTGTTCGAAAAAGTCCGCCCGGAGATAAGGGGCTGGTGGGAAAAGGAGCGGGCGGGAATCTTGTTCCGGCTGGGCCAGTACGAGGAAGCGAAGAATATTCTGGATAAATATGTGGAACAGCCGGAAGGCAGCATCAATGTCTACGATCTGTACGATGACGCAGTGAATTATGCATGGGCGGCCAATTATAAAGAGAAGGATGACCCAAAATGGAAGGCATATATTGAAAAGTCCTATGACCTGACCCTGCAGGCGGAAGGCGTGATCCGCCAGTCAAGAGTCCTGAAATTCATGCGGTATGACGTTACCTTCGAGAAGGAATTTCTGTTATCGGAGATGGGGGAATACGAGGAGGCCTACGGATGCTTTGCGGAGGCATTTTCCAATGCGGATGATGACACAAAGGCAAAGTCCAATTTCAATACGCATCTGTGGATCCTGATGAAATATATGTGCCGCAATTCGGAGCGGTGGCAGGAGGTGCTGGGCTGGATTGATTCCCTCTATGCCTGCTATGACCATGCCAGACTGGACAGATACAGCGGCATCGTGGAATTTGCGAATACAAACGGATACCTGAGGGGCAGCCGGAAGCTGCGGGACGAGATATACGCAGGTCTGATGGAGCTGCTCTTTCATGCGATGGAGATCCGGCATGAGACAAAAATCAGAGATATCTCCAAATACGATTTTCTGTATTATACCAACGGCGAGCACCTGCGGCTCCTGCTGGAGGATGAGACGCTCGACCACAGCCATTATCGTCTGCCCATATTCCATGCCAGCCATATGAATGATCCTCAGGAGGGAAAGATCCTGCATGACATTCTGGAGCGGGTGGGGCATCCCCGGAAGGAGAGCGGAGAAGAAGGGGATTCCAGAAGAAGCTATAAGGAGAATTATGTTTTTCTGAAATCCTTTTTCTGCTACCGCAAGGAGAAGGGCAGGACGCATGTAAAGGAATTCCTGCCCATGTGGGTTCAATACGGGGAGGATGCAGGGGGATGCTGTGTGGTTCTGAACAACAAGACCTTTGGAAAGACGAATCTCAGGAAGGTAGTGTATCTGTCGGACGAGGGGAAATGCGACGACGGAAAGATACAAGGGTTTCTGGACGGATTTATCCGCATCTATAAGCGGCTGTGCGAACTGTGCGGAGAAATGGACAAGGACTCGGCGCAGGGACAAGAATGCCTGCTGAAGACGGAGTCCCTGATGGAGATGATCATATCTCAGGTTTCCTATCTGTTCAAGCATGATTCCTATAAGCATGAGAATGAGGTACGGCTGATCGTGAACCGAACAGGAGGAAATCTGGAGGATGTAAAGGTAGTGCAGGGAAAAATCCCAAAGATCTATATTTACAGCGATAGACAGAGTTATATCGACGAGATCATCCTTGGGGCCAAAATGGATCATCCGGAGGATTATGTGCCATTCATCCATAGGCAGGGCAAGAAGATGTGGAACGGCACGGAAAATCAGATCAAGGTGACAGACTCCACTATCCAGTATCGGTAGGCAGAAGATCAGGAGTCGATACAAAGCTCCCGCCCCAGAGAATACAGCTTTGCCGGCAGGGAGGCCAGCCTGTTTTCCCCGGCGCTGATTTTTTTGTGGCGTAAATTTTCTGGTACTGGATTTTCTGGATCCCCGCTAAATCCCCGTTGAATTTCCGCAAGATTTCCGGCTGAATTCTTGCACTGAATTTTCCGTAAAGATAAGGCTGAAAGCCCCTTGACAAAACCATCAGCATAGATTATAGTTGGAAAAAGATAAGCATAAAGCTGTAAAGGCTGTGACGAAGAGGAGTACGTATCACCCCTTAAAAGAGAGGGCGGCTGTCCCGGACGGGATGCTGAGAGGCCGTCTGAAGGCAGGGATGCGGAAGGTAGCTTCCGAGCCGGAGATCCGAAGGACAGCGGCACGGTATTCATGAATTGGTTCATAGTGCCGGATTGGGCGGGCGCAGGTGCATGAACCGGTCAGGTGTCTGGTAAGATCTCTCGATTTATCCCCGTTATCGGATAGGACTTTAGCAGAAGTCGCTGAGACGGCAGGGGCATATTCGGAAATGTCCCGCTGTGAACAAAGGTGGTACCGCGTTAATGACGCCCTTTGCTGACAAGAGTCGGCAGAGGGTTTTTTGTTGCGGGTGCGCGGGTGCGGGTACCGGGAGGGCAGATGCGGGACTTAAATTAGGAGGAGCAATCTATGAGCAAAGAACTGGCAAAGACCTACGATCCGGCAGGGCTGGAGGACAGACTCTACGAGAAATGGATAAAGAAAGGATACTTTCATGCGGAGGTAGATCACGACAAGACTCCCTTTACCATCGTGATCCCCCCTCCAAATATTACAGGGCAGCTGCACATGGGCCATGCTCTGGACAACACCATGCAGGACATCATCATCCGCTTTAAAAGGATGCAGGGCTACAATGCGCTGTGGCAGCCCGGCACGGATCATGCTTCCATCGCTACGGAGGTAAAGATTACCGAGACCCTGAAAAAGGAGGGCATCGACAAGCAGGATCTGGGCAGAGAGAAATTTTTAGAGCGGGCATGGGCCTGGAGGAAGGAGTACGGCGGACGCATCATCTCCCAGCTGAAGAAGATGGGCTCCTCCTGCGACTGGGACAGAGAGCGCTTCACCATGGACGAGGGCTGCAACAAGGCGGTGACGCAGGTCTTTGTAAAGATGCATGAGAAAGGCTATATCTACAAGGGTGCCCGTATCATCAACTGGTGCCCGGTGTGCAATACCTCCATCTCGGACGCAGAGGTGGAATATCAGGAGCAGGCGGGACATCTGTGGCATATCAAGTACCCTGTCATGCAGGAGGACGGCACCCCCAGCGCAACGGAGTTTCTGACCTTTGCCACCACCCGTCCCGAGACCATGCTGGGTGATACTGCCGTGGCGATCCATCCGGAGGATGAGCGGTACAGCCACCTCATTGGCAGGAGCGTCATGCTGCCCATCATGAACCGTGTGATCCCGGTGGTCACGGATACCTATGTGGACAGGGAATTCGGCACAGGCGTGGTGAAGATCACCCCGGCCCATGACCCTAACGATTTCGAAGTGGGCAGGCGCCATGATCTGCCGGTCATCAATGTGATGAACGATGACGCCACCATCAATGCAAACGGCGGAAGATTTCAGGGCATGAACCGCTATGAGGCCAGAAAGGCCATTGTGGAGGAGCTTGAGAGCCTCGGGCTGCTGGTAAAGATCGAGGATTATACCCACAATGTGGGCACCCATGACCGCTGCAAGACCACGGTGGAGCCTCTTGTGAAGGAGCAGTGGTTCGTGAAGATGGACGAACTGATAAAGCCTGCGGTGGAGGCGGTGAAGAACGGCGAGATCAGGCTTGTCCCCCAGCGTCTGGAAAAGATATATTTTAACTGGACGGACAATATCCGGGACTGGTGCATCAGCCGTCAGCTGTGGTGGGGACATAGGATCCCAGCCTATTACTGCGATAAGTGTGGGAAGACTGTGGTGGCGGAGACGGAGCCCGCAGTCTGCCCTGAATGCGGCGGCACCCATTTCACGCAGGATCCGGACACTCTGGACACTTGGTTTTCCTCTGCGCTCTGGCCCTTTGAGACCTTGGGATGGCCGGAGCAGACCGAGGATCTGAAGTATTTCTATCCCACGGACGTGCTGGTGACGGGTTATGACATTATTTTCTTCTGGGTCATCCGCATGATCTTTTCCGGCTATGAGCATATGGGGGAGAAGCCCTTCAAGACCGTTCTTTTCCATGGTCTTGTCCGGGACAGCCAGGGCCGCAAAATGTCCAAGTCTCTGGGCAACGGCATTGATCCTCTGGAAGTCATCGAGAAGTACGGGGCGGATGCTCTGAGACTGACCCTGATCACGGGGAACGCGCCCGGCAATGATATGCGTTTCTATTATGAAAGGGTGGAGAACAGCCGGAATTTTGCAAATAAGGTGTGGAATGCTTCACGGTTCATTATGATGAATATGGACGGCAGGACGGTGACGGAGCCTGAGCTGCAGGAGCTCCAGCCTGTGGACAGATGGATCCTGTCCAAGCTGAACACACTGGTGAAGGATGTCACCGACAATATGGAGAGCTTCGAGCTGGGCATTGCTGTGCAGAAGGTGTATGATTTTATCTGGGACGAGTTCTGCGACTGGTATATTGAGATGGTGAAGCCCAGACTGTATGCTTCAAGGCAGGGTGAAGGGGGTTCCTGCGCGTCCGGGGCAGAGAACGCGGATAGCCCAGTCAGCGGCACACAGGAAAATGGGGGCGCAGATAGGCAGTCAGGCGGTCAGACAGCAGACAACGGTGAGACGGCGGTCAGCGGAAAGGCATCCGACGGCAACGGAGCCGGTGCGTCGGACGCTTCCGCCAGCCGGAATGCGGCGCTGTGGACGTTAAAAACCGTGCTGATAGACGCGCTGAAGCTGCTGCATCCCTATATGCCCTTTATTACAGAGGAGGTTTTCTGCACCCTGCAGGGCATGGGCGTGTCTCCCGAGCAGGAGGGCTCCGGAGAGGAATCCATCATGATCAGCAGGTGGCCGGAATATAGGGAGGACAGAGGCTTTGCCAAAGAGGAGAGAGACATCGAGACCATCAAGGAGGCTGTCCGGGGCATCAGAGGCATCCGCAGCGAGATGAATGTGGCACCCAGCCATAAGGCCGGCGTATTCGTGGTCAGCGAGGATGAGAGTATTCTGGATACCTTCCGGGAGGGCAGGCTGTTCTTTGCGTCTCTGGCCTATGCCAGCGAGGCGATGATCCAGAGGGACAAGACGGGCATAGCGCAGGATGCGGTGTCCGTGGTGATCCCCGGAGCGACGCTGTACATTCCTTTTGCGGAGCTGGTGGACATCGCGCAGGAGAAGGAGCGCCTTATGAAGGAGCGCACGAGGCTTCAGGGCGAGCTCTCCAGAGTGGAGGGCATGCTTTCCAACGAGAGATTCCTCTCTAAGGCGCCGGAGGCCAAGGTGGCGCAGGAGCAGGAGAAGCTTGCAAAGTACACCCGGATGATGGAGCAAGTGGAGCAGAGGCTTGCACAGCTGGGGTAGGCGGCTGTGAAAGCCCGGCACAGAAATGACAAAAAATGCGGCGCTGGAAGGAGCAGACACATGGGAGGGAAGAGGGAAAAAGCGGAGAAGATAGCAGGCGGGCTGTACCGTCTGGGAAATTCTGTGGTGCGCATTGTGGGCAGCCTGATATTCTTGTTCCTTGTGGTCTGCGCTCTGATATTCACCCAGTATATGCCGCCGGGAGGCGCGGAGATCCCGCTGAACAAGACAGACTCTGTGTTTCTCAATCTGCTTGCGCTGGTGCTTGCTTTTGCCGCCGTCTGGCTGTTGACCTTCCTTGAGGGCCGGCTTGACGTTAACGCGCGGCGGAAGGCCCGGTGCATTTCGGGGGCGGTGATGCTTCTGTGGATCGCTGCCGCCGGTTTCTGGTGGATTAATTCTTCAGCCCATGTGCCGGAAGGGGATCAGGCTTATATTTACGGCGGGGCCTCTTATTTTCTGGAGGGCAGCTATGATTTCCTTCGTCCCGGCGGTTATTGTGACATGTATCCTTATCAGCTGGGCCTGATCGCCCTCTGCGAGCTTCTGTTCATGGCAGCAGGGCCGTTGAATTACTATGCGTTTGAGGTGATATGTGTGTTACTGGCGGCGGGCAGCGCCTATTGCGGCTGCCGCATAGCGTCAGAGATCATGGGAGACAGTCTGGGGGCGGCAGGGTATAATGTGCTGATGCTGGGCTGCCTGCCCCTGATCTTTTATACACCATGGGTGTACGGCGACATCCCCAGCATTTTCTTTGCCATGCTGGCAGGCTGGATGCTGCTTGCATATTCCAGAAGGGGCAGGACACATTGCCTCGTGATCATGGCGTTTGCCCTGATGTCTGCTATGTTGGTTCGCAAGAATTCGGCCATCCTGCTGCTGGCGGCGTGCATAGCCGGGCTGCTGTATGCCCTTGTGCATAGGGATAAGAAGCTTGTGCTGGCGCTTCTGGCATCGGTAGTTCTCTCTCAGGGAGTCTATGCCGCAGTCTATAAGGTGTATGAGATCCGCTCTGGCTATGAGCATTCGGAGGGAATCCCTTTTGCCGTCTGGCTTGCCACGGGGGTGGAGGAGACCAAGGGCACCTGCGGCTGGGACAATGATTATTATAAGCAGGTCTATTTTGAATCCGGATTTGACACAGAGGCTACGGCGGCGGTGGCAAAGGAGGTCTTCCGGGAGCGGATAGGGGTCTTTGCGCAGGATCCGGTGTACTGCGCAAGGTTTTTCGGTAAAAAAATACTGTCCCAGTGGAACGGGCCTCTGTATCAGGCATTGTTCTTTAACGCAGAGAGCGAGGAGGAGCCGGGAGGGCCTCCGGCGGGCTCTCTGGCGGCAAAGCTCGGGGACGAATATTATGAAGGGGTACTGGCCTTCTGTGACAGATGGCAGTTCATCGTCTATGTGGGGATGCTGTGTTATTTTCTCTTTGGGGTGAAGAGGGACAGCAATATGCTCATGCATGTGCTTGCCATTGCCGTCATCGGCGGCTTTTTCTACAGCATTATCTCTGAGGCTAAGGGAAGATATATTTTCCCTTATTATGTCTTTATGTTTCCTTTTGCGGTGCACGGCCTCAGGGAGGCGGTCCGGTTGGGGACGGCCCGTGCAGGACATACGGCCACAGAGGACAGAGGCCGCCCGGAACGGTCAGGCACCGGGTAAAGACAAAGCGTCGGATATATAGGAGTTTGGCAAAATGGAACAAGATACGTTTAAGACCGTCACCACCTTCGAGGAGGCGCAGGACTATATTGAAAGCATTCCCAGATTCACAAAGAAAAACACCATGGAGGACACCCGGAAATTCCTGCACAGACTGGGGGATCCCGACAAGAAGATGCACATTATCCATGTGGCGGGAACAAACGGGAAAGGCTCTGTCTGCGCCTATCTGTCCAGCATCCTGAGAACGGCGGGATATAAGACGGCGTTATTTACATCTCCTCATCTGGTGGACATCAGGGAGCGTTTCGCGGTGGACGGGGAGATGATATCCAGAGAGGATTTCCTGCGGATATTCCTGAAAATCTACGGAATGCTGGATCGGATGGCTCTGGAGGAGGGAGGGGGATACCATCCCTCTTACTTTGAGTATCTCTTTTTTATGGCCATGGTGTACTTTGGGGAGAAGGAGCCGGATTTCTGTATTCTGGAGACGGGGCTGGGAGGGAGGCTGGACGCCACCAATTCCGTCAGCAGGAAGGAGCTGTCTGTGATCACCCATATCAGTCTGGATCATGTGGAGTATCTGGGAGACACAGTGGAAAAGATAGCGGCGGAAAAGGCGGGCATTCTGCAGGCGGGAGCGAAGGCTGTATTCTGGGACACCTGCCCCGAAACCACGGAAGTGTTCCTTGGCCGTGCATCGGAGCTTGGGATTTTTGCGCAATCCGTGTCGGAAAAGGACATAAGTTTCTCAAATTTTAATGGAAAAAGCATTGATTTTTCCCTACGCACTGGGTATTATGGAGGAGGAAACATCCATGGAGGAGGAAACATCCATAGATTTATTGACTTATCCCTGCACACCATTGCGGCCTACCAGATGGAGAACTGTGCACTGGCTGTCTATGGTATAGAGGCGCTGGAGGATGTGTTTGGCAGCTGCGGAAGGGCTGTCACGGCAGAGCATATCAGAAAGGGCGTAAAGGACTGCTTCTGGGCAGGACGGATGGAGGAGGTTCTTCCGGAGGTCTATGTGGACGGTGCCCATAACGAAGACGGCATCAGGGCTTTTCTGGAAACTGTGGCGGCGGACGGCTGGCAGGGGCGCAGGAGCCTGCTGTTCAGCGTGGTCAGGGACAAGGATTACGAGCATATGGTCAAGCGCCTGACAGGCTCAGGGCTTTTTTGCAGGATTGCGGCGGCCCACATGGGAAACGCCCGGGCGCTGGCAGGTGAAAAGCTGGAGGAGCTGACCCGGAGATACGGCGGATATGGTTTTGATATGTACGAGGATGTGGCGTCTGCCCTCTGTGCGCTGCTGCGCAGGAGGAAAGGGGAGCGCGTCTATATAGTAGGAAGTCTGTATCTGGTGGGAGAGATAAAGGAGCTGATCAACGATGATAAATTTCGAAGAAGAATTGAAGAAATTCCACCCCAGCCTTGAGGTGGAGGAGGCGGAGGACGCCATTTACAATCAGGATCTGACGGATATGGCGGATCTGCTTGTGAAAATGATAATGGGATCTGGGCAGGGAGCCGCCCAGAGATTGGAAGAGGAACAATGATATATTGTTATAATTGTGGATGTCATCTGTCGGAGCCTGATTTCTGTACCTCCTGCGGAGCCGATGTGGCCTTATACAAGAAAATCATGCATATTTCCAATATGTATTATAATGAGGGTCTGGAAAAGGCCGGCGTCCGGGATCTGACCGGGGCGGTGGTGAGCCTGCGCCAGAGCCTGAAATTCGACAAGAACAATCTCAAGGCGCGGAATCTGCTGGGGCTGGTTTATTTTGAGATGGGGGAGGTGGTGACCGCCCTCAGCGAATGGGTCATCAGCAAGAACATACAGCCAGAAAAGAATATTGCCGACGAGTATATCGAGAAGGTGCGATCCAATTCCACCAGACTGGATTCCATCAACCAGACGATCAAGAAGTACAACCGTTCCCTTGTGCTGTGCAGTCAGGGCAGCAAAGATCTGGCGGTGATCCAGCTGAAAAAGGTTTTGTCCCTGAATCCGAGGTTCATCCGGGCCCATCAGCTGCTTGCGCTGCTGTACATGGACAAGGAGGACTGGGAGCGGGCGGAGCGGGAGCTGCGCAAATGTATGGACATTGACAAGAATAATCTCCAGACCATGCGGTATCTCAAAGAGGTGGAGGAGATGCTGATGCCGGATGAGGCGGTGAAGCAGCCGGCGAAGCGCAGGAAAGAGGAGGCTATACGTTATCAGAGCGAGAACGAGCTGATCATACGGCCCGTGAATGTGAAGGAGCCCAAGCGCAGCGGGATATCCACCTTGGTGAATCTGGGCATCGGTCTGGCTATCGGTCTGGCGGGCATGTATTTTCTGGTGGTGCCTGCGGCACAGTCCAAGGTCAGGAACGAGGATCAGCAGGTTATTACAAAGATCAGCAGCGAGTCTGACGCCAAGACGGCCCGGATTCAGGAACTGGAGGATCAGATAAACGGTCTGCAGGCGGATATGGACGGGCTTCACGGACAGATAGAGGGGTTCGTGGGGGAGGACGGGACGCTGCAGTCCATGGAGAGACTGCTTGAGGCAGCGGCAGCATATCTGGAGACCAGAGATATATTTGCGGCGGAGACCGAGCTGATTGCCATTGACCAGAGCGTGGACATGAGTGTCATGACGGCGGGGTACGGCAGGCTGCATCAGGCGGTCTTTGCCGCCATTAAGCCGGAGCTTGCGGCGGCATATTTTACGCAGGGCAGCAATTATTACAGCATAGCGGAGTATGACTCTGCGATCAGGGCGTTCCAGCTGGCGGTGGAATACAATGCCGAAGATATAGAGTCTCTCTATATGCTTGGGGAGGCATATCGCATGGGAGGCGACGAGGAGAATGCAATTGCTACCTATGATAAGGTAATGGAACTATTTCCCGGAACCTGGCGGGCGAATTCCGCCAGACAGAGCAAGAGCCGTCTGACGGGGATATGGGAGTAAAACGCGGCACAGACGAAAATCTCTCTGCGGTATAGGGGCAGGCTCTGCATACGGGCCGCAGGGATAAAGTTAAAGTACGAAAGAAAAGAACCTATGGAGGACGTAGGTTCTTTTTTGTATGTCGCGGGGGGAAGGATGGAATGGACTGCCCGGAAACAGAGATCTGGAGCCGGGCAGGGAAAAGAAATTTCGGAAAGGATGGTACGGCTATGGATTTTCAGATTATAGACAACTGTCTGATGATTCGGCTTCCGGAGGAGATCGATCATCATGAGGCAGGATTCATCTGCGAGACTGCGGACCGGTATCTGCTGAGGGAGGAGGTGTGTAATGTGATATTTGATTTTGAAAGGACCAGATTCATGGATTCTTCCGGAATCGGCATCATCATGGGACGGTACCGGAAGATATCTTGTTTCGGCGGGCGGGTCTATGCCATACATCTGGACAGGCAGATAGAGAGAATCTTTAAGATGTCCGGGCTGGACAAGGTTGTAGAAACATTGAATGTGCCGGAGGATATCGGACAAGCCTTCTGGCGGAGCGGGGATTTCCGGGCTGCTGAACGGATGCCCTGGCGGAGCGGAGACTTTCAGACAATTGAACAGATGCCCGCCGGAGCGGGCAGGGAGGTATGATCATGAAAAACGAAATGGAGATTATATTTGACGCTGTTTCGGATAACGAGGGATTTGCCCGGGTGGCTGTGTCTGCGTTCATAGCGCACCTAAACCCTACTCTGGAGGAGATGGCGGATGTCAAGACCGCCGTTTCGGAGGCTGTGACCAATTCCATTATACATGGATATGAGAATCTTCAGGGTTACGGGAAGGCCGAAAGGGAGCCGGAGGAGGTACATAGGGACAAGGTGTGGGTGCGCTGTGTCTTGGAGAAGGACATACTGCATATTGAGGTGACAGATAAGGGAAAGGGGATAGAGGATGTGAAAAGGGCCATGGAGCCGCTTTTTACCACCAAGCCTGAGCTGGAACGTTCCGGGATGGGATTTGCCTTTATGGAAGCCTTTATGGATCATCTGGAGGTGGAGAGTGCTCCGGGAGAGGGCACAGTAGTCCGTATGGTCAAGAAAATAGGGATAGGCAGCTGGATCGACTGCGGGGAGTGACGGATGGAAGAGACATCAGTACTGATTGCCAGATCACAAGCAGGAGAAAGCGAAGCAAGAGAAGTACTGATAGAGAACAATCTGGGACTGGTGCGTCATATTGTACGGCGTTTTTCCGGCAGGGGATATGATATGGAGGATCTGTTTCAGATAGGTACCATAGGGCTCATGAAAGCCATCGATAAGTTTGACCTGAGTTTGGGGCTTAAATTTTCCACCTATGCGGTTCCTATGATTGCCGGAGAGATCAAGAGATTCATGCGGGACGACGGTCCGGTCAAGGTATCACGGACTATCAAGGAAAACGGCATAAAGATAACGCTGGCAAGACAGAAGCTGCAGGCGGGGAACGGCAGGGAGCCTACGCTGCAGGAGCTTGCGGAGCAGACGGGGCTTGCGGTGGAGGACGTGGTGCTGGCCATGGAGGCCTCCGTTGAGGTGGAATCCATATATTCCGCAGTCTATCAGGATGACGGCAGCGAGGTATATCTGGTGGACAAGATTGTTCAGGGAAATGCCGGCGCAGTGGGCCAGAGCGCCATTGGCGGCTGCGGGAGCTTTGACAGGGAGAAGGAGGAGGTCCTGAACCATATGCTGCTGAAGCAGCTGCTGGACAGCCTGAAGCCGTCGGACAGAGAGCTGATCTATATGAGATATTTCCAGAACAAGACCCAGACGGAGATCGCTGCCCGACTCGGCGTCAGTCAGGTGCAGGTCAGCCGCATGGAAAAAAGGATTCTGCTGAGCATGCGGGAAAAGGTCAGGTAATTAAGTTTTTATAAAATCATGAAATCTCCTTTCTTTATGGAACAGTTTCGTTTACTATGGATAGGGGAGGAGATTGTATGAAAAAAGAAAATGACGAATATGCAATGGAAAGGATGTCCGCAAGGAGCAGGAAAAGAACGAAGGAAATGCGCACGCTTGCCTTGTTGGTATGCCTGGTGGTGATGACGGCAGTGCTGTATCTTGCGGCCTCCATTTTTTCATGGATAAACGAAAAGGTGCAGGACGGGGAGAACGGCATCCTGCCGGCTGTGGGTGAGGGAGCGGGGAATCCCGGCGGAGACGGTATAGACGATTTGGAGAGCGACGGAAACGGCGAGGGTACGCCGGACGGCTCAGGGAACGGCGGAAACGGAGAAGGTATGCAGGACGGCGCTGGAAATGACGGAAACGGTGAGGGCGCAGCCGGTTCGGGAAGCGGGGACGGAAACGAGGAAACGGGCGGCTCGGAAGAGGAGCCGGTTTCCGGAGCAGGCTCTGCGTCGGTGATCTATTCTCAGGGGGATCTGGAGGACTATGTGGCGGATGCCAGAATACAGGCGGCGGAGGAAGTGCTCGACAGCATCCGCCAGGGGCTGAGCGGAGGAGACACCCTGCTGGAGACCTTGCGTCCCTTATATCCGGAAGAGATGATTGTGTACAGCGGGGGCAGGTACAATTTTGTGCCCATCAACCGCAGCCTGAAGCAGAGCAGCCTGAAGGAGGAGAACCTGAACATACTGGAGACAGGGGAGTATCAGTATCTGCAGGACGGTCAGGTGATATCCCACAAGGGAATAGACGTGTCCAGACATCAGGGGGCCATAGACTGGAATCAGGTGGCGCAGGACGGGGTGGAATTTGCTTTCATCCGGGTGGGCTACAGAGGCTACGGCACCGGCAAGATGGTGGAGGATGATCAGTTTGAGGCCAATATCAAGGGAGCAAGCGCCGCCGGCATCAAGGTGGGAGTATA
Source organism: uncultured Acetatifactor sp. (assembly GCA_964018205.1). Lineage (GTDB taxonomy): Bacteria > Bacillota > Clostridia > Lachnospirales > Lachnospiraceae > Acetatifactor. The sequence continues at coordinate 53,249 of CAXHOW010000028.1, forward strand.
CTATTACAGTCAGGCAATCACCCGGGAGGAGGTGCTGGAGGAGGCTGAATTTGTGCTGGAAAAGATCAGGCCTTACCAGATTTCCTGCCCCGTGGTATATGATGTGGAGAAGGTGGCAGGGGAGCCGGGCAGGATGAACGATATCTCCGTGGAGGACAGGACGGAATTTACCCGGCTGTTCTGCGAGACTATAAAAGATGCAGGCTATACGCCCATGATCTACCATAATACGGAAATGGGAGCCATGATGATAAATCTGGAACCATTAGAGGAGTATGACAAGTGGTTTGCCGCCTACAGCGATACATTCTATTATCCTTATGAATATAAGGTGTGGCAATATTCTCAGAGCGGGACGGTTCAGGGGATCAAGGGGGCGGTGGATCTGAACATCAGCTTTGCCCCTCTGTGGGAGGAGTGACCTGCAATGTATGCCGCGGGCCTTCATGTGCCGTGGGGAACATACGGCGCTGCAGGCTGAGAATATGGTATTCGGATTTCCGGAAAAGAGGAGAAAAAGCAATATGAACACACAGGAAAAATTTCTGGATGAGCTGCTGCACCCGGGCGAGGAGTTTTCCCCCATGCCATTCTGGTTTTTTAATGATGATTTTGACGAGGAGAGGGTGAGGGGCCAGCTGGAGGACTATGTGGAGAAGGGTGTGAACGGGTTCGTGCTGCATCCGAGGATAGGCATACCCAGACAGATGCCTTACATTTCCGCAGAATATTTCCGGGCGGTGAGGTTTATCGTCAGGACGGCGGCGGAGCTCAAAATGAAGGTGGTGCTGTACGACGAGGGGATGTATCCCTCCGGCTCCGCCCACGGTATGGTGGTGGAATCGGATCCGGAATATGCTTCCAAGGGGATCATCCTGCTGGAGGGAAAGGATGCGGAGGCCAGACTGGAGGCGGAGCCGGGCGCGCAGGTCATCGCAAGGCTTCAGGATGGGCGGCAGATTGTGTACGGCTTTACAGGCGGCACCATCAGGGGCATCCATTTCGGGGAGGACGACGGGGAGCCGGGCGCTCCGAAGGCGGCGGATATCCTGAATCCCCTTGCGGTGGAGGAATTTATCCGTCTGACCCATGACAGATATTACAAGGAGCTGAAGGAGTATTTCGGCAGTACGGTCATAGCTTTTTTTACCGATGAGCCCAGTGCGCTGGGACGGAATGCGGGCTGTTACCGTCCTTGGGTACAAGGGCTTGAAAAGGAGCTGGAGGCTCTGGGCGGCAGGGCTGAGGAGCTGGAAGGGCTGTTCGTGAAGACCGGAAAGACCGTCGCCGGCAGGGAGGATATCGCGGAGACTCAGGACAATAGGTCTGTCCGGCTGTACCACAAGCTGATCAAGAAAAAGCTCAGGGAGATATTTTATGCCAGACTGTCCGGATGGTGCGAAAGCCACGGGATCGGACTCATGGGCCATCCGGCCGAGAGCGACGATATCGAGGAGGAGCTGTATTTCCACATTCCCGGTCAGGATCTGATCATGCGGCGGGTATCGCCGGAGACGGGGGGGCTGCGGGAATTTGACTCCGTTCAGGCCAAGCTTTCGGCTGATATCGCAAGGCATCTAGGGCGGCGCCGGAACGCCAATGAGTGCTTCGGAGTATGTTATAGGGACAGGATTCCATGGTATATGACTGCAGGGGACATGAAATGGTACATAGACTGGCTGGGGCTTAGGGGGGTGAATCTGTATATTCCTCATGCCTTTTATTACAGCGTGGCAGGGGAGAGAAAGGGAGAGCGGCCGCCGGACGTGGGGCCAAACAATATCTGGTGGAGGCATTATAGGCTGTTTTCCGACTATATGAAGAGATTGTCCTATCTGATGACGGATTCTGTAAATGGTGCCGAGGTGGCGGTGCTCTGCGACAACAATCAGGTGCCTTATGAGGAAATCGCATGTCTTTATGAGAACCAGATAGAATTCAACTATCTGCCTGCGGCGCTGCTGGAACAGGCAGAGGTAAGAGAGGGCAGGGTATGCGTTCGGGATTATGCCTACAAGGGAGTGCTGAACCTGCTGGGAGAGGCTTACGAGGAGCGATTTCAAGGGAAGCTGGGCGACCTGCTGTGGACGATTCCGGAAAGCGGGAGGCAGGATGCGGCGGGATTTCTGAGGAGGCGCTCGGAGGCGGCAGGTTCCGGGTCGGGCCTTGCGGCTGCAGAGGACGGTTTCAGGACGGAGCCGGAGAGAGGCTGTGGATTGCTGGAAACGGACAGAGCAGGGGCGGGAGCTGCTGCCGGCATCCTGACGCTGCAGGTCACGTTTGACGCGCCTTGTAAAAACCTGAGGATGGTCCGGCTGAACAAGATGGGCCTGAATATGCTTTTGCTGGGCAATGAGGGCAGCGAGACCGTGGGTACCGGGATAAGAATTTCCGGAATGAAGAGCCCTCTGCTGGTGGATCTGTGGAAGGGCAGATGCCATAAGCTGGAGGGAGCAGGAGAATATTTCTGGCTCAGCCTTAAGCCCGGCGAAACGGTGCTGGTGACGGAAGGAGAAGGAATGAGCCTGGGCAGCTTCCTGCAGTCCGGGCAGGAGGAGATAGGAGCGCGTCTGGAGCAAGAATGTCCGTGCAGGGCGGCGGATAATGTGCAGGGCCTCGGCGGATGTCCCGACTGGACAGACAGATTCGAACTGACGGAAAAGAAGGATAACAATGCGGTCTACGTACTGCAGTATCAGTGCCGGGAGTCACAGATACCGTTGCCGGAAGGGGAGGTCCGCTTTTTGGTCCGGGGGCAGGAGATGGTGGAATGCTACTGCAACGGGGTATTTGTGGATGTGAGCTTCTGGGGTGTCCACCGGTTCAGCCTGAGAGGGTTCCTGAAGGAGGGGCAGAATGAAATCCGTCTTGTTGTCACGGGGAATGCCGCAAACATCTATGAGAATGCAGGGATTGCCTTTGGGCTTAAGGTTTAAAAAATTTTAGTATATTTTTGGAGTTCCGTACCATAATAGTCAGTAAATTCGTGAAGGATGGATGACGATATGGTACGGACTTTTTTTCTTATTCTGCTGGGTGCCAGCTACGGGCTGCTGGCAGCGGCAGGTGTGTTTACCGTGCTGGCGGCGGTGGGGCTGGTGCCCCGGTTCGCAGGCAAGACCCATACGGCGGAGTACGTACTGGTATATGAGGAAATGGTGATTTTCGGAACCCTTACCGGCTGTGTTTTTAGCGTCTTTTCCAGATATTGTCAGTTCGGCGCATGGTGGCAGGAAAGGTTCCCGGGGCAGATAGGACTGCTCTACGGCGCAGGCACCTTCTGGCAGGCAGCATTCGGGCTGTTTGCAGGGATGTTTGTGGGATGTCTGGCGCTTGCCATTGCGGAGATGCTGGACAGTATTCCTATCCTGACCCGCCGGATATCCTTCCGGCATGGTCTGGGGCTGGCGGTGGTCAGTATGGCGGCGGGAAAGCTTCTAGGTTCTCTGATCTATTTCTGGACGGAGCTGCATCGGACCGTTTAGGCAGGTGTCCGGCAGAAGGATACAGCATGGCGGACAGAGGAAAGGATAATATCTATGTCAAATGTGACAGTTTATTTAAAATGCAGCAGGAACGTTGAGGTGCAGTCTCCGGACGTGTTCATGACGGACGTGGGCTCTCTGCGGTGCAGCGATTCGGTGACGGCGGCGAAGCTGAAGGCCCTGAAGGTTCATCACTTCGGGAAGGAGGATACGAAGCGATGCGTCATCAGCACCCTGAAGCTGGTGGAGCTGATGGAGAATGTAAGTCCCGACATCAGCGTGCAGATCGTAGGGGAGCCGGACGTTCTGGTGGAATGGATCAGCGTGGACAGGCATAAGGGATGGCAGCAGTGGCTGAAGGCCGCGCTGGTCTGTCTGGTGAGCTTTTTCGGTACTGCCTTCACCATCATGGCATACCATAATGATGTGGGGATCAATGATGTATTCACGGAGGTGTACAAGATGGTGATGAACAGGGAGCCTCAGGGCCTGAATACGCTGGAGGTCTCCTATTCTATCGGTCTTGCCGCCGGGATCATCCTGTTTTTCAACCATGTGGGCGGCAGGCGGCTTACCAAGGATCCTACTCCCATCGAGGTGGCTATGCGCAACTATGAGGAAGACGTGGACAAGGCGCTGATTGCCACGGCAGGTCGGGAGGGCAGGGATGAGGAAGCCTAGTTTAAAAAAGTTTGGATATCCGAGAGAAAAGAGTACGGATGCCGGACGGCACAAAGAAAGGATAATGATATGGCGGAAATGAAGGAAGAGCAAAAGCAGAAACAGAAAGAGTATGAGCAGTATGTAAAGGAAGTGACCCCCACCCACAACCTATGGCTTCAGATGCTGAAGGCCTTTGTGACGGGAGGCATTATCTGCTGCATAGGGCAGTTTATCCTGAACTATGGGGCAGGCATGGGACTGGACAAGCAGACGGCAGGTAGCTGGTGTTCCCTGATTCTGGTGCTATTGTCGGTGGTGCTGACCGGTTTCAACATTTATCCCAAGATCGTGAAGTGGGGCGGCGCAGGGGCGCTGGTTCCCATCACCGGTTTTGCCAACAGCGTGGCGGCGCCTGCTATCGAGTACAAGACGGAGGGGCAGGTGTTTGGGATCGGGTGTAAGATTTTTACGATCGCGGGGCCGGTGATCTTGTATGGGATCTTTGCCAG
>CAXHOW010000029.1:0-36267 GCA_964018205.1 uncultured Acetatifactor sp.
AGTGCGTAACAGCTCACTGGCCGAGGGGTCCTGCGCCGAAAATGTCCGGGGCTGAAACACGCCGCCGAAGCCCGGGATCCATACATGAGTATGGGTGGTAGGGGAGCATCGCCGGTGCATGGAAGCCGTACCGTGAGGAACGGTGGAGCGCCGGGGAGAGAGAATGCCGGAATGAGTAGCGAGACGGGGGTGGGAATCCCCCGGGCCGGATGTCCAAGGTTTCCAGGGTAAAGCTGATCTGCCCTGGGTGAGTCGGGACCTAAGGCGAGGCCGGGAGGCGTAGCCGATGGATAACAGGTGGAAATTCCTGTACTGCATATGGTCAGAACTGCGGGGACGCATGGATAAGGTGTGAGCCGGGAAAGGAAAAACCGGTGCAAGCATCCGTAACGGGCAGCCGGAAAACCCGCTGCCGGAAGTGAGGGTGTGACGCGGACCGAAACACAAGTAGGGAAGCACAGGGAGTCCATGCCGGGAAAAGCCGCTATGGCGCCATATGTACCCGTACCGGAAACCGACACAGGTGGACAGGGAGAGAATCCCATGGCCGACGGGAGAAGCATTGTCAAGGAACTCGGCAAAATGGCCCCGTAACTTCGGGAGAAGGGGCGCCTCCGAAGGGAGGCCGCAGAGAATAGACCCAAGCAACTGTTTAGCAAAAACACAGGTCTGTGCAAAACCGTAAGGTGAAGTATACGGGCTGACGCCTGCCCGGTGCTGGAAGGTTAAGAGGAGATGTCAGGAGACGAAGCATCGAATCCAAGCCCCAGTAAACGGCGGCCGTAACTATAACGGTCCTAAGGTAGCGAAATTCCTTGTCGGGTAAGTTCCGACCCGCACGAAAGGCGTAATGATTTGGGCGCTGTCTCGACAACGCACCCGGTGAAATTGAAGTGCCAGTGAAGATGCTGGCTACCTGCGCCAGGACGGAAAGACCCCATGGAGCTTCACTCCAGCTTGACGCTGGGATCCGGTGCTGCACGTACAGGATAGGCGGGAGGCGATGAAAGGACAACGCCAGTTGTCCCGGAGCCGACGTTGGGATACCGCCCCTGCAGCACTGGCTCTCTAACCGCGGCCCGTGAAACCGGGGGCGGGACAACGCCTGGCGGGGAGTTTGACTGGGGCGGTCGCCTCCGAAAGGGTATCGGAGGCGCCCAAAGGTCCCCTCAGGATGGACGGGAACCATCCGGAGAGCGCAAAGGCATAAGGGGGCCTGACTGCGACACCGACGGGTGGGGCAGGAGCGAAAGCTGGGCTTAGTGATCCGGCGGCAAGGAAGTGGGACTGCCGTCGCTCAACGGATAAAAGCTACCCTGGGGATAACAGGCTTATCACCCCCAAGAGTTCACATCGACGGGGTGGTTTGGCACCTCGATGTCGGCTCATCGCATCCTGGGGCCGCAGCAGGTCCCAAGGGTTGGGCTGTTCGCCCATCAAAGCGGTACGCGAGCTGGGTTCAGAACGTCGTGAGACAGTTCGGTCCCTATCCGGCGCAGGCGCGGGAGACCTGAGGGGGGCCGTCCTTAGTACGAGAGGACCGGGACGGACGGGCCGCTGGTGCACCTGTTGGGGGGCCACCCCCACGGCAGGGTAGCCAAGCCCGGCGGGGATAAGCGCTGAAGGCATCTAAGCGCGAAGCCCTCCCCGAGAAGGGGTCTCCAGGTGCGCAGGCACGGGAGTCCCCCCGGAGACGACGGGGTAGATAGGTGCGGGGTGCAGGCGCAGCGATGCGCACAGCTGACGCACACTAATAGGACGAGAGCTTAACCAGGAGGAGAGGCGCGTATGCGTGCGCCCGGATGTCCTGCAGGTTCCGGTGTACGGTGTTCGGTTTTGAAGGTACAAAGTTTAATATTCATTAAGATTTATGGAGAGTAGTTTAACTGCTCTCTTTTTTTATGTATAATGGATATGGGTGTTTTGATCAGATATTCAAGGGCAGGAGGTATTGTCATGAAAATCATGCTGGTGGAGGACAATGATGCAATTATAATAGGGCTGGAATATCTCTTTTCCAGAGAAGGCTATCAGATAGTGACAGCGAGAAATAAAAGGCAGGCTTTTGAGACACTGGCAGGGGAGGATGTTGATCTTGTTTTGCTGGACATTGCGCTGCCTGACGGAAACGGATTTGATATCTTTAAAAAAATAAAGGAAAAGAGGGAGGTACCGGTTATTTTCTTGACAGCCGTAGAAGAAGAAACAAGCGTTGTAAAGGGGCTGGACATGGGTGCGGACGATTATATTATCAAGCCCTTTCGGAACAGAGAGCTGGTTTCAAGAGTCAAAAGCGTTCTTCGCAGAAACGGTAAAGGAAATACAGTGCTTCGGTGCGGAGATATTACACTTGATACACAGACAGGCCTCGTGAGCCGGGGAGACAGTCCTTTGACATTGACAAGACTGGAATATAAAATTCTCTCTGTTATGATGTCCCATCCGGGAAGGCTTTTTACCAGAGAAGAAATTTTGGCGGATATCTGGGATATATCAGGTAATTTCGTAAATGACAATACATTGTCTGTGACAATGAAGAGAATCCGTGAAAAGCTTGGAGATAACGATGGAAGCATCATAAGAACCGTCAGAGGTATGGGATACCGTTTGGAGGCATAGCAATGGCAGAGTATCGGACGGAATAAAAAAGAGGGCGGATAAGCGCAGCATGAAAAATCGTTTAGAGTGGAACCGTGATCTGAAAAAGCTTATGATATGTTTCGGCACCTTTTTTCTCATAGGTATTACAGTAATGAACATTGGAATAGGATTTTACATCAATCAGGCGCGCATGGAGCATAAAAAAATTTTGACAGCGGTACTCGGGAATATAGTTTCTGTTTATCCGGATGTGGCGGAAGAGGAGCTGGTGAAGACCCTTTCCGGCAAGGGAACGGAAACGGCAGGAGAGGAGCTGCTTGCCAGATATGGAGTGTTCGCGAGATACGGTACGGAATCCTTTTCTGTGCTGGAGGGACAGATACATTACCTGACTGTTTTTGCCAATGTATTATTTATTTTGCTTTTTTTGGCATGGTGCCTGCTTCTGTTAATGTATCTTGGAATACGTCAGAGAAGAATCTCCGAGCTGGAGTCTTATATGGGTGCTCTGCATCGAGAGTGCTATCGGTTAGATGTAGAAGATAATGAGGATGATGAACTGAGTGGTCTGAGGAATGAAATCTATAAGCTGACGGTTTTGCTGAAGGAGCAGGCGGACAAGGCAGCAGGTCAGAAACGGGCACTGGCGGATTCTGTGGCAGATATTTCCCATCAGCTTAAGACCCCCCTTACCTCCATGACTGTGCTGATGGACAATCTGTCCGAGGACTATGACATGGATCCGGTCACAAGACAGCGTTTTATGTCAGAAATCACATATCAGCTTACAGGTATGTCATGGCTGATAACCACGATGCTGAAGATTTCCAGACTGGATGCAGGGGTGGTGGAGCTGGAGAGAGAGAAGCTGACTGTGCTGGCCCTTGTGGAAGAGGCCCTGCGGAGGCTTGAAATCACTGCGGAATGGAACGGGATATCTTTTTTGCTGGAGATTCCTCAGGAGGCATCAGTATCTGCGGACAAAAAATGGACCGAGGAAGCATTGGTGAATATTATAAAAAACGCCGTTGAGCATAGCCCAAGAGAATCCAGCGTGAGAATTACGGCGGAGGAGAACGAAGTATATACCAGGATATCCGTCAGGGATTACGGAAAGGGGATTAGCGAGGAGGAGCGGGATAAATTGTTCCGGCGTTTTTTTAACGGTGCCTCTGCCCGGGAGGACAGCATCGGCATAGGCCTGGCGCTGGCAAAGGAGATTGTGGAGAAGCAGGGAGGGTATATTTCCGTGGATTCTCAGGAAGGAAAAGGAACCTGCTTTGTGATTAAATTTTTGAAAGTGTGAAAAACAGCAGTTGTTAAATGAAAAAATTTGTAAATGTCACCGAAATGTCATTTTCGTTTTCTATATTGGAAGAGCAGGCTGACGATGATGCGGGAAGGCAGGAAAGGTTTCAGGAGGAATAGACAAGATGTCTTTTTACAGTTGTCGGCGAAAAGCAAGCCATGTGCACAGGCAGGACGAAAAGGGCTGCTGGGCATAGGCTTTGAAAAAGGAAAGGCATGGTGAGAATAGGATGAAAAGTGAAGGATTCAGGAGCACGGATCAAAGGAAGGAGATATTGAGGACGGAGCATCTGTTCAAGAAATACGGAAAGGGGGCAGGCGAGGTCATAGCTGTAAACGATGCCAGCTTCTCTGTGGATCAGGGAGAATTCGTTGCGGTGGTGGGGAGCTCCGGCAGCGGAAAATCTACCCTGATGCATATGCTTGGCGGAGTGGACCGTCCCACTTCCGGCAGAGTATTGATAGAAGATAATGACATCTATAGGATGAATGATGACAAGCTGGCCATTTTCCGCAGGAGGCAGGTGGGCCTTATCTATCAGTTCTATAATTTGATACCGGTGCTGACGGTGGAGGAGAATATGACCCTGCCCTGTGAGCTGGACGGAAGAACTCCTGAAAAGGATATCGTCAGAGAGCTGGCTGTAATGCTGGGACTTGGAAAAAGGCTGGGTGCTCTTCCCAATGAGCTTTCCGGCGGCCAGCAGCAGAGGGTGGCTATCGGCAGGGCGCTGATCACAAGGCCTGCGATCCTGCTGGCCGATGAGCCTACGGGAAATCTGGACACCCGGTCGGGGAACGAGATCATGGAGCTGTTGAAGGAGTCAAATCGCAGATATCAGCAGACTGTGATTATGATCACGCATAATCTGGAGCTGGCAAAGCAGGCGGACAGAGTGCTTGTTATTGAAGATGGCTGTGTGTCGGCGGGCAGAAAGGGGGCAGAGGAGCTATGAATGTACTGAAACAATGCTGCTACCGCTCTTTAAAGGAGAACCGCAAGAGAACCGTGGTGACGATCGTTGGCGTGATACTTGCCACAGCGCTGGTCACCGGAGTAGCATGTATGGCCGCCAGCTTCCGCGTCAGCCTGATTGCCTATGAGAAATACCAGAACGGAGATTATCATTACACCTTTCGGGAAGTTCAGGCGAAGAACCTGAAATATTTCGAGAACAATAAGTATATTGAGAGCTTCGGGCTGTCAGAGAAGCTGGGCTATGCCATGCTTGCGGGCAGCAGTAATCCGGATAAGCCGTATATCTATGTCAGCGCCATAGACGAAAAAGCGGAGCAGGCTCTTTCCCTGCATCTGTCGGAGGGGCGGATGCCGGACAATGACAGTGAGCTTGTGATAGGCAGGCACATCAGGAGTAACGGGATGGTAGACCTGAAGGTGGGAGATACCCTTACGCTTTCCATAGGAAACAGAATGTCAGAGAGCTATAAGATTACTCAGGGCACCCCTTATCTGTATGAGGAGGAAACCTTTGAACCTGCTTTTGAAAGGACATTTACGATAGTGGGCATTATAGAGCGCCCTACGAGAGCGGTAGAGCCTTTCACGGCGCCGGGATATTCTGTTTTCACCCGGCTGGAGGATGTAGGGCAGGCGGATATTCTGGACGTATACGCCTCCTATACGGACCGGGGGCTCAGGCAAAGAGTGCAGGTCACGGCAGGGATCCTCGGCGTGACAGAAGAGCTTTACGAAAGCTATTACGGCGGGGGCAGTTATACAGAGGAGGAGGGAAGGCAGATCCGGATGGTTGCGGAATCTGTGGATGAGAATTACTGGCTGCTGAAATGGGAGGTGCTGGCGTTTTCCTCCAGTACCATGAATATGCTCTATGCCATGGCGGCCATCGCCATCCTGATCATCATTGTCACCAGTGTTTTCTGCATCCATAACAGCTTTGTTATTTCCCTGACAGAAAAGATGAAGCTCTACGGCAGGCTTTCTTCTGTGGGCACCACCGCCAGACAGCAGAAAAAGATTGTATATTATGAGGCGGCTTTTCTGGGGATCATCGGAATCCCTCTGGGTGTACTGTCCGGGGTGGGCGCTTCGGCAGTGTTGGTGAAGGTGGTGGGAGGACTGGTGGAGGACGCAGCCGGATTTGAACTGGTATTTGCGATATCCCTTCCGGCCATCCTGCTGTCAGTGTTGCTTTCGGGGAGTACCGTGTTTCTGTCTGCCTCAGGGTCCGCGAAAAAGGCGGCGAAAATATCCCCTATCAGCGCAATAAGGGCAAATGATACAGTAAGAATACGGAAGCGGGAGCTGAGGTGTCCCGGAATAGTAGGAAAGATATTCGGGATCGGAGGCAGGATCGCCTATAAGAATCTGAGACGGGCGAGAGTGAAATACCGCACTACGGTGGTTTCCATCGTGGTCAGCGTAGCTGCGTTCATCGGAATGAACACCTTTGTGGGACTGATGTTCGACATCTCAGGAGTTTACAATAAAGGGCTGAGCTATCAGATCAGGGCGGATGTCATAGACTACGGGGAAGCCATGAGGATAGCGGGGCTGGATGAGGTTCAGGAGGCAGAGATCGTTCAGAGCGCATCAGTGACCGTGGACGGAGCCCAGCTGCCTTTCACAAAAGATTATCTGGAGTATGATGCGCCGGTGGCAGAGAGAAATCTGGCTATAAGGACGCTGGGGGAGGAAGCCTATGCCCGCTACTGCAGCCGTGTGGGGGTGGATGTGGAGGAGGCAAGGGACAAAGCCATAGTGGTTGCGGTTTATCATGCACAGTATAAGATCGACGGGAAAATCTATCTTGATGATTTCGATATCGTAGAATACCATAGAGGCGATGTGATCCAAGGCGTGGGAGAGGATGCCGGAACCATGATAGAGGTGCTGGTACAGACCCGGGAGAAGCCTATGTATTTACAGGATGCCAGCTACAACGACATACTTCTGATTGTCAGCGACAGCTGGCTGGACAGCCACCCTTTGCCCAATAAATATGATAACATCGGAATCTATATGAAGTGTGAGGATTCCGACAAATTGGAGGAAATCATACGAAATGACATGATGCTGCAGCATTTTACGATAACGAACTATGATGCCTTTTATAGGGCGGAGAGGAGCCTGCATCTGGTAATAGCCATTTTCCTTTACGGCTTCATCACGGTGGTGGTACTGATCGGCGTCACAAATATCTTCAATACCATTACCACAAATATGGAACTGAGGGCTCCTGAATTTGCGATGCTGAGATCGGTGGGGATGACGGGAAGGGAGTTCAGGCGCATGATATGGCTGGAGGGGATGTTTTACGGGGGCAAGGCTCTTGTGATCGGAATCCCGCTTGGCATACTGATATCCTTTGCTTTCCATATAGCTATGGCTGAGGGCATTGTCACGGCATTCAGGCCGGCGTGGGGGGCAGTTTTTGCGGCATGTGCCGCAGTAGCGGTACTGCTTTTTGTCATCATGCACTATTCTATGGCAAAGATCAACAGAAAAGACATCATTGAGACGATCCAGAATGAAAATATATAAAATAATGGTTCCATTTTTTTGCCAAGTATGTTAGAATATCTAAGAGGATATAGCCTTGAGGGCCATGGTTTTCCTTTGCCGTATGGCGGAACGAATGCACCGGGAGATCAGGGAGAGCCTTCCGGGCGGGAAAGGTTGGGATGATTTAGGTATGGATGATAATAGGATACTGCTGGAAAATGGTACCAATGAGCTGATGATTCTGGAATTTACTTTGGGTAATAATCATTACGGCATCAATGTGGCAAAGATCAAGACGATTATGAAATATGAGCCGGTTACCCCTATACCCAATGCACATCCGAGCATTGAGGGGGTCTTCATGCCCCGTGACACTATGATCACGGCCATCGACCTGAAGAACTGTCTGGGACGGGGAGAGATGGATGAGAATGGGCTGTTCATCATCACGAATTTCAATAAGCTGGACATAGCGTTCCATGTGGACAATGTATTGGGTATCCATACAGTGTCATGGGAGGATATCATCAAGCCGGATGTCACAATTTCTTCTGCGGAGGAGGGCGTGGCCATCGGTATCGTCAAGAAAGATGATAGATTGGTCATTATACTGGATTTCGAGAAGATCGTGACGGACATCAATCCGGAGACAGGCCTGAAGATTTCGGATATCAATGAATTAGGTGAGAGGGAGAGGAGCAATGTGCCCATCCTGATCGCAGAGGATTCCCCGCTGCTGAACAAGCTGATCGTGGAATGTCTGAAGAAAGCGGGCTACGAGAATCTGACACATACAGAGAACGGCAAGCAGGCATATGATATCATCAGCTACTGCAAGGCACACGGGACACTGCGTGAGCGGGTGCAGGTGATCATCTCGGATATTGAGATGCCCGAGATGGACGGCCATAGGCTGACGAAGCTGGTGAAGACGGATGATGCGACAGCAAGCATCCCGGTTATTCTCTTTTCTTCGCTGGTAAACGACGAGATGAGAAGAAAGGGAGAGTCTCTGGGAGCGGATGCGCAGTTGTCCAAACCTGAAATAGGCAATCTGGTAAAGGTAGTTGATCAGCTGGTGGCGGAGAGAGGGCTTGGAATGTAATATCAGAAAAGCCGGGAGGGTTCCCGGCTTTTTCTAATACAGTCCGGAATCGGGTATATAGGATGTGCGGGATGGATCTGACGGAAAAACTGAATCAATGCGATATGGTTCTGGTGGGGCTGGGAGAGGAATTTGACGAGAGGGGGAGACTCCGGCAGGTTCCAGAGTACATAAAGGGCTGCGAAATACTGGAGAAAGAGGGATTAAGGTGGCTTATTCCTTTCTGGAACGAGATCTGTTCGGAGAGACTGGGAGAGAGTCCGCTGGAGCAGGCTTTGGGGCGGCTGACATCGCTGCTGGAGAACAAGAATTATTTTGTCGTTTCCGTATCTGTCAACAGCAGAATAGCACATAATCCATGGAAGAGCGGAAGGCTGGTGATGCCATGCGGTACCGTGCTGAGGAAACAGTGCAGTGACGGCTGCAGGGGTGTGCTGTCGGAGGTGACGGAAACGGAGCGAGAAGAGCTGCGGGAAAGACTGATAAGAATGGGAGGGGAGGATTCCCTCCGGGATACATCAGGGCAGTATGCGGCGAAATCCGGCAGGAAGGGAGAAAATCTGCTGGGAGTATGCCCGAAATGCGGTGCGCCGTTTGTCTTTAACAATGTGTACACCGAGACATACAATGAGGATGGATATATGGAGCAGTGGAGGCTTTATACAAAGTGGCTTCAGGGAACGCTGAACCGCAGGCTGCTTGTGCTGGAGCTGGGGGTGGGGATGGATTTCCCGTCGGTGATCAGGTGGCCTTTTGAGAAAGTTGCCTTTTTTAACCAGAAAGCTTTTTTATGCAGGGTGAATGAAAAACTGTATCAAATGACGGAAGAATTGGCTGAAAAAGGATGCGGAATTTCCCAGAATGCGATTGATTGGTTGAGCCGATTGTGATAAACTATGTATGCTGTGTGTTAGCAATATGGAGAAAGCTGAGGAAGTAATATGTCTTCACAGGATGATTATTTAGATGAACTGCTTAAAGGGATGCCTCAGGAAGAGAGCGCGGATGAAGAGTTCGGAGAGCAAGGGGCAGGAGGACTGGACATCGACGCTGTGTCTGGAATGTCGGAAGAAGAGATTGAGCGGCTCTTAGCAGGGGGGACCAAGGACAACGGACAGAAACAGCCGTATATCTCCCAGAAAGCGGATCCGCTGCAGGAAGATGTCCTTGACCTGTTGGATGGAACCGGAGACGAAGATCTGAGCGCAATACAGGATATGCTGGAAAAGTCGGACAGAAATGAGGCCATAGGAGGAGAAGAGGATTCTGCCTCCGTGCAATCCGGCAGGGATGAAAATCCGGCAGACAGACTGCTGGCGGATATAGAGGAAGAAGCGGGGGCGAAAGAAGTGGCTGCGGATGCGATGGACAACAAAAGCGAGCGCGTTTTGAAAAAGGAAAAGCGCAGGGAACAAAAGGAGGAAAAGAAGCGGGCGAAGCAGGCTGCCAAGGCCGAAAAAGGCGGGAAGCACAAAGCTGGCCGAAAGAATAATCAAAAAGAGGATGCTGATCTGCCGTCTCAGGGGCAAGGAGAATCTTCTGCAGAGCAATATGACCTCATGATGGATAAGGATCTGCTGGACAGCATCGTTTCAGGGGCAGGGCGCATGGGACGACAGGAAAGCAGGGCAGAGGGGATGCCTGCGGCACCTGCGCCTGAGAGAAAGGATGACGGAGCAGGAAATCTGGCGGATCTGCTGAATTATGCCCGGGCAGATCTGGATTCCTCGGAGGATTCCGAAGCGGAATGGGTAGAAAGTGCTGCGTCTGCGAATAATTCCGATATCATAGCTGTGGACATGGATGAAGCTGATTCCATGCTGGCGGATATTTCCGAAAGGCCGGGCGAGAAGGGGAAAAAAGACGGATTCTTGTCCAAGGTAGTCTCTTTCCTGACGGAGGAGGATGAACCGGAAGCCGAAAATGAGGATGTCCGGCTTTCGGATGAAAACGAAGAGATACTGAAGGAGCTTGACAAGGAAAAACCTAAAAAGGCTCCTAAGGCAAAGAAGGCCAAGAAGAAAACTGCCAAGAAAGACAAGAAGGCAAAGCCCAAAAAGCCGCCGAAGCCTAAAAAAGTAAAGACTCCCAAAGAGCCGGAATATTATCCTCCGGGCAAGCGCCTTACTTTCAAGAAGATGCTGCCGATTATTTTGTTCGGCGTATCTTTGGCAGTCGTCATTTTCCTTTTTGTCAGCTTGTCCACAGATTATGCGGATAAGCAGGCCGCAAGAGAGGCTTACGCCGCGGGGGACTATGATGCTTGTTATCGGAATCTCTTCGGCAAGAAGCTGAATGATGCCGAGGCGACAATGTATGGCAGATCGGAAAGCATTCTCTATATACGCCTCTGGTTCAGGGACTATGAGAAGTTTGTCGAGGAGGGCTCCGAGGTGGAGGCGCTGGACAGCCTGATACAGACAGTGAAGGATTATCCGGATCTATATGAGTATGCTGCCCAGTGGAATGCCGGCATGGATGTCTATGAGGTCTACCAGCAGATATTGGATATCTTGTCCAATAAGTACGGCATCACGGAAATGCAGGCGCTGCAGATTGCAGACATAAGGAGCGATCTGGAGTATACCAGGACCGTCACTGCTCTGGCAGAGGGGAAGGCGTACGAGCCCGGGCAGGCGCAGGGCACCGCGACTCTGACAGACTGGTATAACGGTGACGACCGCAGGGTACTGGAAACACAGATCAATCAGGTGATGGCCGAAACCGGTATGACATATTATCTGGAGATTCAGGAACCCGGCACAATAATCTATAATTATAAGTACACAGAGCCCTTGAACAGGGAGGCCATAGACATGGATGAGCTCCGTGATTATTACGGTACTTCTCTGGATGAACAGTATATGGTTTATGTCCAGTCCATTCAGGAGTTTCAGGATGTGTACGGGATACCGGTGACCACCATCCGGATCAATTATCTGGATGCTGACGGCACCAGTCTTTTCTCCAGAGACTATACCAAGGACTATGTGCCGGGAGAAGCCGGTACACAAGGGGGATTTTCCACGGAGAGCCTGCCGGATGCCCTTCCGGAGGAGTCGGAGATCGAAGAGGGTGATTTCGTGGGGAATGAATAGGACATAGGAGCCCTGATGACGCGGTTTACGCAGTGCCTCACGTAGGAGAGGGCTTCAAGCTAAGGACTGACCAAAATTACAAAAGAAAGGATGCGGCAGCCATGGGAATGATCGAGAACGACTGGATCACGGAATTAGACGAGGAATTTCGGAAGCCTTATTATAAAGAACTGTATGCCTTCGTAAAAGAAGAATACAGCACGGCGCAGGTTTTTCCGCCTGCGGATGATGTTTTCAACGCCTTTCACCTTACCCCCTTAAGTGAGGTGAAGGTAGTTATCCTGGGACAGGATCCTTATCACAATGTGGGACAGGCCCACGGGCTCTGCTTTTCCGTAAAGCCTGAGGTGGATATTCCCCCTTCACTGGTGAATATCTACAAGGAGCTCCACGATGATATGGGCTGCTATATTCCCAATAACGGTTATCTGGTGAAATGGGCGAAACAAGGCGTACTGATGCTGAATACGGTGCTGACAGTGCGGGCCCATATGGCCAATTCCCACCGGGGGAAGGGCTGGGAAAAGTTTACGGACGCAGCCATCCGGGCTTTGAACAAGCAGGACAGGCCTATCGTGTTCATCCTATGGGGACGTCCTGCCCAGACAAAGAAGAAGATGCTGGACAATCCGAAGCACCTGATTCTGGAAGCGCCTCATCCCAGTCCCTTGTCGGCGCATAACGGATTCTTTGGCAGCAGGCCCTTCAGCCAGACAAACAGGTTCCTTCAGGATAACGGGCTGAAGCCCATCGACTGGCAGATAGAGAATATAGAGAAGAGGAACACAAAATGATAAAAAAGGCTTTTGTCACCAAGGAGCTGATAGAAAAAATCGCCAAGGAACATCCGACCCCCTTTCATATCTATGATGAAAGGGGGATTCGTGAGAATGCCCGGGCGCTGAAGGAAGCCTTTTCGTGGAACAAGGGCTATAAGGAGTTTTTCGCGGTGAAGGCTACGCCTAACCCCTTCCTGATCAAGATCTTGCAGGAATATGGCTGCGGCTGCGACTGTTCCTCCTATACGGAGCTGATGCTGAGCGATGCCGTGGGCATGAGGGGGGAGGATATCATGTTTTCCTCCAACGATACGCCTGCTGAGGAGTTTGTGCTGGCGGCGAGATTGGGGGCTACCATCAATCTGGATGACATCACCCATATCGAATTTCTGGAAAAGACGCTGGGGTATCTGCCCAAGACCTTGAGCTGCCGCTTCAATCCCGGCGGATATTTTGCCATGGGTACGGATATCATGGACAATCCGGGGGACGCAAAGTACGGATTTACCAGAGAGCAGATGTTCGAGGGCTTTCGAATACTGAAGGACAAGGGAGTGGAGAACTTTGGTATCCATGCATTCCTTGCCAGCAATACAGTCACCAACGGGTACTACCCCGAGCTGGCGAAGCAGCTCTTTGAACTGGCGGTGCAGCTGCAGCAGGAGACAAGAGCCCATATTGCATTCGTGAATCTTTCTGGCGGCATCGGTATCCCTTACCGGCCCGATCAGGAACCCAATGACATCAGGGCCATCGGCGAGGGTGTGAGGAAGGTGTTCGGGGAAATCCTTGTGCCTGCAGGCATGGGGGATGTGGCCGTCTACACGGAGCTGGGGCGTTTCATGATGGGGCCTTACGGGCATCTGGTGACAAAGGTGATCCATCAGAAGCATACCCATAAGGAATATCTGGGCGTGGATGCCTGCGCCGTGAACCTGATGCGCCCTGCCATGTATGGGGCCTATCACCATATCACTGTGCTGGGCAAGGAGAACGAGGCCTGCGACCATAAATATGATGTAGTTGGATCGCTGTGCGAGAACAATGACAAATTTGCCATTGATAGGATGCTGCCGGAGGTGGAGACAGGGGATTACATCGCCATACATGATACCGGTGCCCATGGGTTTTCCATGGGGTATAATTATAACGGCAAGCTTAAGTCCGCGGAGCTTCTGCTCCATGAGGACGGAAGCGTGGAGCTGATCCGCCGGGCGGAGACAGCCAAGGACTATTTCGCCACTTTTGACGGATTCGAGATTTATGAGAAGATGTTCCCTCGGGGACGGTCATGAGAGAAGGGCATTAAAGTACTGTGCCGTGGAAAGCTTTCGTTTCATGGGAAGCAAAAACGCCACATACAGGAGCCCTTCGTGAAGAGAGATCAGGAGGAGAGGAACGGGATATGCGTTATCCAGATTTTTTGCCTAAGGGAGGCACCATCGGTTATATGGCTCCTTCCTTCGGCTGTAATATCGAGCCCTATCTGTCGGCTTTCAGGAATGCGGCAGCAAAGCTTGAGAAAATGGGTTATCGGCAGGTGTTCGGGCCTAACTGCTATGCGGGGGAGGGTGTGGGCATCAGCAATGCGCCTGAGAAATGCGGCAGGGAGGTCATGGATATGTTTCTGGCCGGGGAGGCGGACTGCCTGATTTCCTGCGGAGGCGGCGAGCTGATGTGCGAGATCCTTCCTTTTGTGGATTTTGAGAGGCTGGCGCAGGTCCGCCCCATATGGTTCATGGGGTATTCCGACAATACCAACCTGACGTACCTGCTGGCAACGCTGTCGGATACGGCATCGGTCTACGGCCCCTGCGCATCGGCCTTTGGCATGGAGCCGTGGCATGAATCCCTCTGGGACGCATTGCGGATCCTTACCGGGGAGAGCAGAAAGACGGGGGGCTATGGCCTATGGGAGCGGGAGAGCTTGAAAAGCCCGGAGAGTCCTCTGGTGCCTTACAATGTGACAGAGCCAAGAACTCTCCGCAGCTATGTGGGAAAGGAGCGGACTGACCGCAGGCTCCGTTTCCGGGGCAGGCTTCTGGGAGGCTGTATGGACTGTCTGGTAAATCTGCTGGGGACCCGTTTTGACCGCACCAGAGCGTTTCTGGATCGCTACAAGGAAGACGGCATTATCTGGTTCCTGGAGGCCTGCGATCTGAATGTGTTCGCCATCCGCCGGGCTATGTGGCAGATGGAGGAGGCGGGCTGGTTTCGGTATGTGAAGGGATTTCTGATCGGCAGACCGCTTAACGGCGCGCCTATGATGAATCTGGATGCCAATGACGCAGTGCTGGAGGTGGCGGGCCGCAAGAATGTGCCGGTGGTCATGGATGTGGATCTGGGGCATCTCCCTCCCATGATGCCGCTGGTGGTAGGCAGCGTGGCAGAAGTGACGGCGGAGGGAAACGATATCGGCATAGAGATGCTGTATATATGACAGCGCGATTATTTCCGGTAATCTGCCTGCAACAGTTCAGACACCCTTTATGCGAAACAAAATTGTCTCTCTATGCAAATTTGAAAGACCTGAAAATGCAAAAATGAGTTTTTATTCGTTTTGTGTGACTCTATATGCTAATTCAGACAGGGTGTCTGAACTGTTACATTTACTGCGTTATATACGTCAGAAAAAATGAAATTTTGACTTGCCAAGAACCATGTTTTGTGTTAGTATAAATACGTTGTGAGGGCTTCTGGTTCAGGGGTCGGATATGTTTTCCGGAAGCTGCTGCAGGACGCCGGCGTGTCGGAATGGCAGACGAGGCAGACTCAAAATCTGTTGTGGGCAACCACGTGCGGGTTCAAGTCCCGCTGCCGGCAGCCTATGGCGCGGAATCGAACTACAATGGTTCGGGTTTTGCGCCATTTTGCGTATCTGATGACGCAAAGCGGAACCCAATCGGTTCAGGTTTTGCGCCGTTTTGTGAATCTGAAAAACGCTTGGATCAGTCAACTGACTGGTCTGAGTGTTTTTCTTTTTTAATTGCCTTGATCTGAATTGAGGTTAAAAATTTATAAAAAATCTTGCGTCTCCGTCTTTTTTGGTGTATATTGATTCACGATTGCAATTTTAGTTTAAGATGGAGACGGTCGTTTACTGCATATGATCTGATGCTCCGCTCCTGCAGCGGGGCATTTCGTATGGATAGAAACAATATAATGGAAATAATCTAATAGAAATCTGATAGAAATAAGGAATCTGATAGAAATATCATAAGAAATAAAATAATAGGAACAATATCAGAATTGACATAATAGAAATAACATAATGGAAATGTAAGGGGACCAGGCATGGCGAAATATTTGGTAATTGTGGAATCACCTGCAAAAGTAAAGACAATAAAGAAATTTCTGGGCTCAAATTATGAAGTGGCGGCCAGCAACGGGCATATCCGGGATCTGCCTAAAAGCTCGCTGGGAATAGATGTGGATCATGGTTATGAACCCAAATATATCACTATCAGGGGGAAAGGGGATATTCTGGCCGGCCTCCGCAGGGAAGTGAAAAAAGCTGAGAAGATCTATCTGGCAACGGACCCTGACCGGGAAGGGGAAGCCATCTCATGGCATCTTCTGTATGCCCTGAAGCTGGAGGATAAGCTGGGGGAGAAAAAGGTATTCAGGATAACCTTCAATGAGATCACAAAGAACGCGGTGAAGGAATCCCTGAAGAACGCAAGAGAGATCAATATGAATCTGGTGGATGCCCAGCAGGCGCGCAGGGTGCTGGATCGCATGGTAGGATACCGGATCTCGCCCCTTCTGTGGAAGAAGATCAAAAGGGGACTGAGCGCCGGAAGGGTGCAGTCCGTGGCGCTGCGGATCATATGTGACAGGGAGGAGGAGATCAACGCCTTTGTCCCCGAGGAATACTGGACATTGGATGTGAAGCTGAAGGTGGAGGGGGAGAAGAAGCCTGTCTGTGCCAAGTATTACGGCACCGTGAAGGAGAAGCAGGGGATTGCAGACAAAGCACAGGCAGACGGGATCATGGAAGCCCTCAAAGGCGCGTCCTATGAGGTCGCGGAGGTGAAGCGGGGAGAGCGCATGAAAAAGCCGCCTCTGCCATTTACCACATCCACCCTGCAGCAGGAGACCAGCAAGAGGCTGAATTTTTCCACCCAGAAGACCATGCGCCTTGCGCAGCAGCTCTATGAAGGAGTGGACATCAAGGGAGAAGGAACGGTGGGCCTCATCACCTATCTGCGTACGGATTCCACCCGGGTGTCCGCGGAGGCGGAAGAGATGGCGGCAAAGTTTGTCGCCTCCCGGTATGGGGAAGCGTATCTGACGGAGGCCGCAGGCGAAAAGAAAGGCGGCGCCAAGATACAGGATGCCCATGAGGCCATCCGGCCTACGGATCTGAACAGGGTTCCCGCGGCGCTGAAGGAAGAGCTGCCCAGAGACCTGTTCCGGCTCTATCAGCTGATCTGGAAACGCTTTCTGGCAAGCAGGATGAGCCCTGCGAAATATGAGACCACCTCTGTGAAAATTCAGGCGGGTGAGCATCTGTTCACGGTTGCAGCATCAACTATGAAGTTCGACGGTTTCACCAGCGTTTACGGTTCCGAAGACGAAGAGGGGGAGGAAGGTTCCGAAAAGAAGAGCGGCGTGGCAGTGAAGCTGAGTGATGAGAGCAGGTTTTCATTTGATTCCTTTGAGCCTGCGCAGCATTTCACCCAGCCGCCAGCCCACTATACGGAGGCTTCCCTGGTAAAGGCTCTGGAGGAGCTGGGCATCGGCCGTCCTAGCACCTACGCACCCACCATTACCACCATTCTGGCAAGGCACTATGTGGTCAAGGAGGAAAAAAATCTTTATGTGACGGAGCTGGGGGAAGTGGTGAACCGGATGATGATGGAGGCTTTCCCTACCATTGTGGACGTTAATTTCACTGCCAATATGGAAGCACTGCTGGACGGAGTGGAGGAGGGCAGTGTAAAATGGAAGACAGTGGTCTCCAATTTTTATCCCGATCTGGACGAGGCGGTGCAGCAGGCGGAAAAAGATCTGGAGCATGTCACCATAGCGGACGAGGTCAGCGACGAGGTATGCGATCTCTGCGGCAGGCAGATGGTGATCAAGTACGGGCCCCACGGGCGGTTTCTTGCATGTCCCGGTTTCCCGGAATGCCGCAATGCCAAGCCTTATTTTGAGAAGATCGGAGTGAGCTGTCCAAAATGCGGCAAGGACATCGTGATGAAAAAGACCAAAAAGGGAAGGAAGTATTATGGGTGCATCAATAACCCTGAGTGCAGCTTCATGGTATGGCAGAAGCCCTCAGGGGAGATATGTCCCAAATGTGGTTCCGTCATGCTGATCAAGGGAAATAAGCATGTGTGCGCTGATGAAAAATGCGGATATAAGGTTTTGTCCGAAGTGTCCGTTAAACAATAATTAATTCGAAAATATTAATTTTTTATGCATTGTAATCTGCGCTTGTTTGTGGTATGATAGTACCGTGCGACAAACCATGAGGCAGTGATGGTGTTCGTGCGATAAGGCTGGAAATCATCAAATCCGATGGCAGGAGTCCATAGAGTGCATTCCGGCCTATGCAACCCGTCAGAAATACAGAATCAGAGGGCGTGAAGTGCGGCGGGTGCCGGATTCTGTGGCTTGTGTTCTGCGACCTATGTGCATTCATGTGGCGGCAGAAATCGGAGGTATTTATATGAGCAGTGTGCAGTTGCTGGATAAGACCAGAGAGATTGGCAAACTGTTGCATAATAACAACTCAAGTAAGGTGGTTTTTAATGATATCTGCAAGGTGATGCGGGAGATTTTGAATTCCAATGTGCTGGTCATCAGCCGCAAGGGAAAGGTGCTGGGGATCGGCAAAGAGGAGGGAATTGATGCCATTACAGAAATGATCGATGAAAATGTGGGCGGGTTTATCGACCATATGCTCAATGAGAGGTTTCTCGGCATCCTCTCTACCAAGGAGAATGTGAATCTGGAGACGTTGGGGTTTGAAAGCCCCGGTATCACGAAATTTCAGGCAATCGTCACTCCCATTGAGATTGCCGGTGAGAGGCTGGGTACGCTGTTTGTCTATAAATGTGACGGGCAGTATGATATCGATGATATTATACTCTGCGAATACGGCACCACGGTGGTGGGGCTGGAGATGCTGCGGTCGGTGAATGAGGAGAGCGCCGAGGAGAGCCGTAAGGTCGCAGTGGTGAAATCGGCACTGAGTACGCTTTCTTTTTCCGAGATGGAGGCGATCACCCATATTTTTGACGAACTGCACGGCATGGAAGGGATTCTGGTAGCCAGCAAGATAGCGGACAAGGTGGGGATCACCCGCTCCGTCATTGTTAACGCTCTGAGAAAATTTGAGAGCGCCGGAGTGATCGAGTCCCGCTCTTCAGGGATGAAGGGGACTTATATCAAGGTGCTCAATGACGTGGTTTTTGAAGAGATCGAGGAGCTGAAGCGGCAGAATCAGGAACGATGGACACCCCGGCAGATATAATCCGCCCGTATAGCTGAATTTTATAAGCATAATAAAACTACATAATTACAAATGGATTTGAATTGGCAATAAATGCCGTAGAGAAAGGGATTTATTCACGACAATATGGGTGCTGGACATCCGTTCTCATTGTTGATTTTGCAATAGATTCCTTTTTTTATTTAGGGGCTGCCGGATGGCTTTTATATCACGTTCCATGGCGTCTTGTAGGTAAATTTAGCTAATCTCTATGTTTTTGTTGTGTTTTTTCAAAAAAGTTTTATAATGAAATAGGGATGCAGGGAGTCATTCTATCTGCGTGGATTCATTTCAGAGAAAATTCTAGATAAGGAGAAAGAAATGTTTCAATCAAATGTATTCGACTATGTAAATATGCTTGACAAGGCGGCAGATGCCAGCTGGCTGCGAAACGAGGTCATCGGCAACAATATCACCAACGCTACCACGCCGGGATACAAGAGACAAGATGTGGCGTTTGAATCTCTGCTGCAGGACGCGCTGCATAGGAATCGTTATCAGAGTACGGACGCTAAGGTTTCGGGGCTGAAATCCAGCAGGCTGACTGCTAGGGTCTATACGGATCTGACGAACTATTCCTACCGTCTGGATAAGAACAATGTAGATCCGGACACAGAGCCCGTCTTTCTGGCGGAAAACCAGATCAAGTATCAGGGGCTGATAGACTGCATCAACCATGAATTCACCAACCTGCAGACAGTGATGAAGTAACTTAAAGATCTGGAATATAAGGGGAACATTCCGGCATATGGTATCAAGGGCGACAGACCGAAGCTGCATGACCGGAAGCTCTGGACAATAAAAGAATGATAGAAGGCCGAAACCGGAAAGGTTCGGAAAGAACAAGGGAGAGGAGATCAGACATGGGAATGTTTTCAGCTTTTGATATCAATGCGTCGGGTATGACGGCCCAGAGATACCGCATGGATATTATTTCGGAGAATGTGGCCAACGCCAATACCACCCGCACGGCGGACGGTTCGCCCTACCGCAGGAAGGTAGTTTCCTTTATGGAGAAGAGCGGCCAGACCTCTTTTGGGAGGGCTCTGGGAAAAGCCGCATACAGCTATGGCTATACGGGAACAGGC
Organism: uncultured Acetatifactor sp.; assembly: GCA_964018205.1. Lineage (GTDB taxonomy): Bacteria > Bacillota > Clostridia > Lachnospirales > Lachnospiraceae > Acetatifactor. The sequence continues at coordinate 19,966 of CAXHOW010000029.1, forward strand.
GTAAAGGTGGCAGGTGTATATGAGGATCATGTGACGGAGATGAACAAAGTGTATGATCCCTCCCATCCGGACGCAGACGAGGAGGGTTATGTGACAGGCCCTAATGTGAATATCATTACGGAGATGACCAACATGATCGATGCCAGCAGGGCATGGGAAGCAAACTCCACGGCATTTAACGCTAGCAAGTCCATAGCGCTGAAGGGGCTTGAGATAGGGAACTAAAGATAGATAAATTCTGGAAGCGAGGATAGATGAGATGGATATATCGGCAATTGATTCAGTTAAAGAGGTCAGCGGGCTTTCGGGTCTGGGCAAAGTTGCACTGTCCGGCTTGTCCGCTGAGAAAGACGGCAAAGTGGATGGAACGCTCTTCGATTCATTTCTGAACAGTGCGATTGACAACATAAAGACCGCCAACAAGTACCTCTCCGATGCGGAGGATGAACAGGTGAAGTTTGCGCTGGGGGAGACAGAGAATACCCACGACCTGACCATAGCGCTCCAGAAAGCGTCTACCGCGCTGCAGTATACGGTAGCGGTGCGTGACAGGCTGCTGGATGCCTATAAAGAGATCATGCAGATGCAGATCTGAGGCAGGGCTTCAAATAGAATGAGGCGCAGGATGCAAAAAGACATCCGCCGCCTAAAGGGAATTTAGAAATGACTAGGGGAGAAGTACCATGGCTGACAAGCTGAAAGAGATACCAGGTAAAATACTGGAGTGGTGGAATAAGTTCACCAACAAGCAGAAGACGATCATCGTAGCGCTTGTTGCGGTTGTCATTTTCACTTTTGTCATTATTACATATACTTTTACCAGACCTCATTATACACGGCTTGGAACCTATGACAACACGACGGAGGCGGCAAAGGTAATCGACATTCTGAATGAGGCGGGGATTAACCATCAGGAGTCATCGGACGCCAGGACCATAGAAGTGGAGACCAGCCAGCTGGCTCAGGCAAATTATGCGCTGGCTGCAGGAGGGTACCGGCCCGATGTGCCTTCGTATTCGGATTACGTAAACAGTGATATGTCCACCACTAGCACGGACAAGGAGAACCAGTACAACCTCTTCCTGCAGGCTTATTTCGAGTCCATGCTGAAGAGCTTGTCTATGGTGAGAGACTGTAAGGTAAAGCTGACTATCCCGCCTCAAACCTATACGCTGTCTTCGCTGAATGAGCAGCAGGAAAGTACTGCATACATTCAGCTGGAGCTTTCAGGGACATTTACTTCCAACAATGCGTTGACCGTAGCCAGAGCGGCGGCCACCTTTCTGGGAAATTCCTCCACAGCGAATATTACCATCGTAGATCAGGACGCAAACCTGCTGTTTGCAGGAGAGAACGATTATGGTGCTACAGTTGCCAACAATATGCAGGAGCTGCAGAGCAAGTTCCACGCGCTTCTGACGAATCAGGTAAAGAGCGTGCTGCTGGGCACGAAGCAGTTTGACGATGTCACGGTATCAAGCCATCTGGACATAGATTTTTCTGAATATGAGAAAAGAGTGACGGAGTATTATGCCCCCGACGGAAGAGACGACGGGATGAAGCAGCATGAGGATAGACTTACCCAGTCGGGCACCAACGGGATCTCGGGGATTCCGGGAACGGACACCAATGGCAGCGACACAATTCCCGGATATTATTATCAGGACGGCAGCTCCGGGGAATATTCATCGGATGAGTATAGTATTGATTACCAGAACAATGTGTCGGACAGTATCATTTCTACTCCGGCAGGAATCATAGATTACAGTAATTCATCTCTGGCCATCTCCATGGTGTCCTACCGGGAGTATTACGAGGAGAACGTAAGGGATCAGGGGCTTCTGGAAGGCATGAGCTGGGCGGAGTTCAAGCTTGCCCACGGTGAGGATGTGAGGATGGAGGTGGATGAGGAGTTCTACAAGATGGCCTCTGATGCCACCGGCATCAGTCAGGACCGGATCACCATCATTGGCTATGAGTCCCCTATCTTTTATGACAAAGAAGGTCTGAGCATCAGTGGTACGGATATCCTCAGCATCGTGATGATAGTACTGATCCTGGCACTGCTTGGAATCGTGGTTCTGCGCAGCATGGGACCCAGAAAGAAGGCGGTGCAGGAGGAGGAAGAGGAGCTTTCGGTGGAGAAGATGCTCCAGTCTACACCTGAACCTACGGTGGAAGACATCGATGTGGAGGCTAAGTCCGAGACCCGCAAGATGATCGATAAGTTTGTGGATGAGAATCCCGAGGCGGCGGCGAACCTGCTGCGGAACTGGCTGAATGAGGATTGGAATTAAGCGAGGTACATATTATGCCAAAGACTTCAGGAAATGAGGTAGGGCTCAGGGGGCTGCAGAAGGCTGCTATTCTCCTGATCGCTCTGGGGCCGGAGCGCTCTGCCGGTATATTCAAGCATTTAAAGGAAGAAGAGATCGAGGAGCTGACACTGGAGATTGCCAATACAAGAAGTGTCACACCTCAGGTCAAGGAAGATATCATAAATGAGTTTTATGAGGTGTGTCTGGCGCAGCAGTATATTGCCGAAGGCGGCATCACCTATGCCAGAGACCTTCTGGAGAAGGCACTGGGGTCGGAGAAGGCTATGGATGTTATCGGCAAGCTGACCGCATCCCTGCAGGTGAAGCCTTTCGAGTTTGTGCGAAAGACGGATGCCACCCAGCTTATCAACTTTATCCAAGATGAGCATCCTCAGACGATTGCATTGATTTTGTCTTATCTTGCGCCTCAGCAGGCGGCGATGGTCATTTCCGCACTGCCCCCTGAGCGTCAGGCAGATGTGGCAAGGCGTATCGCTGTCATGGACCGCACAAGCCCTGATGTGATAAAAGAGGTGGAAAAGGTGCTGGAGTCCAAGGTTGCAAGCCTCGTAAATCAGGATTATACCATCATCGGCGGTGTGGATGCAGTGGTAGAGATCCTGAATACTGTGGACCGGAGCACGGAGCGCCATATCATGGAGACTCTGGAGACAGAGGAAGCGGAACTGGCGGAAGAGATCAGAAAGAAGATGTTTGTGTTCGAAGACATTCTGCTTTTGGACGACAGAGCTGTACAGCGTGTGCTGCGTGATGTGGAGAATAACGATCTGGCGATAGCCCTCAAGAATGCAAACGAGGAGGTGCAGGGCAAGATCCTGAACAACGTTTCCAAGCGTCTTGCTGTGATGATCAAGGAAGACATGGAATTTATGGGGCCTGTGCGTATGAAGGATGTGGAAGAGGCCCAGCAGAAGATCGTCAATATTATCAGAAAGCTGGAGGACAGCGGTGAAATCGTGATTTCCAGAGGTGGAGGTGACGAAATCGTTGTCTAAGAATCTGGTAAAGCAAATATTTACGGTAACTCCTCCTGAGGAGGAGAAGATAATAATCGACAGCAATGCGCTGGTCAGGAAGCGGCTGGAGGAGCTGGCCAGACGCAGCGGTAAGTCTGTATCGGGAGGCTTTGTCTCCGGTCTGGGTAATCTGGAAGTCATCGAGGTTTCGGAGAACGATGAGGACGGGGAGGAGACCAGCTTGATCAAGGCAGATCAGGAGGCGGAGGATATTCTTGCAAAGGCCAGATCAGAGGCAGAAGAGATTCTTGCAAAGGCCGGATCAGAGGCAGAGAGTATCGTCAGAGAGGCAAAGACTCAGGCGGACAGCCAGAAAGGGCAGATTCTGGAGCAGGCCAGGGAACAGGGATATCAGGACGGCCTTGTTCAGGCGAAGGCTCATGAAGATGCCATGGAACAGGAATATCTGGAAAAACAGCAGGAGCTGGAGGACGAGTACCAGCGGCAGGTGGATGTTCTGGAGCCGTTGTTTGTGGATACCATCACCGGTATCTATGAGCATATCTTTCATGTGGAGCTTTCGTCTTACCGTGAGGTGTTGGGCGCTTTGATTTCCGATACCATACGGAAGCAGGAAGGCAGCCGCAAATTCATGATTCATGTGTCTAAAGAGGACTATTCTTATGTCAATATGCAGAAAAAGCAGCTGCTTGCGGGAGCGGTGGCTGAGAGTGTGGATGTGATAGAAGATATGACTCTTGACAAGAACGAATGCATGATCGAGACTGAGAACGGAATTTTTGACTGTGGGCTGGGCACACAGCTGGAAGAACTGAGACGCAGGCTGATGCTGCTGGCATGGTCGAGGGATGAGGAGATTTCCTGAGCTTAAGAGTAAGAGGTTATCAGGAAACGGGAGCGGCGGTACATAAAGCGCCGGGACGTTTCATGAATGAGGAGGATGGAGCATTTGCAGTCGGTCGATGTGAACTTCTCAAAATATAATAGATTGGTAGAAGGCAGCTTTTATAAGAAAAAGGGCAAAGTGGTCAATGTGGTTGGACTCACTATTGAATCTGCCGGTCCGGATGCCAAGCTGGGAGATATCTGTCAGATCATTCCCGGTGTGAAAGGGGATGGGGCTTCCAAGGCAGGGACTGCGATACCGGCCGAGGTAGTGGGTTTCAAGGACAGAAAGACTCTTCTGATGCCTTATGGTTCGGTTGAAGGCATCGGGGCAGGCTGTCTTGTGGAAAATACAGGGGTTCCACTGCAGGTAGAAGTAAGCGAATCACTTTTGGGCAAGACACTGGACGGTCTGGGGCGTCCAGTGGACGGGGGCCATATTGACGGAGTCCCTTATCTGGTGGAGGCGGCGCCTCCGGATCCTCTGAGCAGGAAGATCATCGATGAGGTGCTTCCCCTTGGGGTAAAGGCCGTGGACGGACTGATCACGGTGGGCAAGGGACAGCGTATCGGTATCTTTGCCGGTTCCGGAGTGGGCAAGTCCACTCTGATGGGTATGTTTGCCAGAAACACAAAGGCAGACATCAATGTCATTGCCTTGATCGGCGAGCGGGGCAGGGAAGTCCGGGAATTTATCGAGCATGATCTGGGGAAAGAGGGAATGAAACGCTCTGTGGTCATAGTCGCCACATCCGACAGACCGGCTCTGGAGAGAAACAAGGCTGCAAAGACAGCTACCGCTATTGCGGAGTATTTCAGGGACCGGGGCAAGGATGTACTTCTGATGATGGACTCCCTGACCCGTTTTTCAATGGCGCAGAGGGAGATCGGGCTGGCCAGCGGTGAACCGCCTGTGAGCAGGGGATATCCTCCCAGTGTGTATTCGGAGATGCCTAAGCTCTTAGAGCGGGCAGGCTGTGCGGCAAAAGGCTCCATCACAGGGCTTTATACTGTGCTGGTAGACGGGGACGACTTCAATGAGCCTATCACAGATACGGCGCGAAGCATTCTGGACGGACATATCATGCTGGACAGAAAGCTGGGACATAAGAACCATTATCCTGCCATAGATGTGCTGCAGAGTATTTCCAGATGCATGTCTTCCATAGCCGCAAAGGAGCATAAACAGGCTGCGAGCCAGCTGAAGTCCGTGCTGGCTACTTACAATGAGGCGGAGGATCTGATCAACATAGGCGCGTACAAGAGCGGAAGCAATCCGTCCATTGATTATGCTATTTCCAAGATCAATGCGGTGAATGCTTATCTCTGTCAGGACGTGGACGAGAAGTTCAACTTTGAGGACAGCGTGGCCATGCTGAAGAAGCTGTTCGTGAACTGAGAGGTTCTTGAGAGGAGATTACATAGATGGCACGTTTTCGGTATTCCATGCAGAGCATACTGAATATCAAGCTCAAGCTGGAGACGCAGGCGAAGCAGGAGTTTTCAGCGGCAAGGGCGGCGCTGGATCGGGAAGAGGCGAAGCTGCAGGCACTTTACGACAGAAAAGAAGGATATGCCAGAGACGGAGAAGCGCTTCTTTCGGGCACTCTGGATCTGAGGGCGATTGAGGAGAATAGAGAGGCAATTCGCTGCATGGAGATCTTTATTGTGCAGCAGCACTCCAATGTGGAGACTGCAGAGAAGAATCTGGAAAAGGTCAGGGAGAAGCTTGCGGAGGTCATGATGGAGCGCAAGACCCATGAAAAGCTCAAGGAGAAGGCCTTTGAGGAGTTCTTGATGGAGGAAAAAAGGCAGGAGAGCAAGGAGATTGACGAGCTGACCAGCTATACCTATGGACAGCGTGTGGTTGTTTAGGAGATGACATATGGCTAGTGATTTTACTTCTCTGGCTGCTGCGGCAGAAGAGGAAAAGACAAAGTTAAAAGAGGAAAAGAAACAGTTTAAGCAGGAGCAGAAGGCCCAGAAAAAAGAAGCAAAGCGCAGGGCTGCGGAGATTGCAAAGCAGGAGGAGGCGCTGGGCGAGGACGACGGAAACACACTGGTGACAGTGCTGGCGACCCTGCTGATCGTGATCCTGTGGGTTGCGGTTATCGGCGTCGTGATCAAGATGGATATCGGCGGCTTCGGAAGCAGCGTGCTGACCCCTATTCTGAAGGATGTTCCGGTGATCAATATGATCCTTCCGGGGAAATCAGGGGGCAGCGTGGATCCTGGAACTTCTCAGGAAGGCTACGGAGGGTATGCCAGCATTGAGGAAGCGGTGGAGGCCATCCGGAGGCTGGAGCTGGAGATTGACAGGATACAGACAGCTTCCAACGCCAAGGACAGCGACATAGAAAAGCTGAGCGCAGAAGTGCAGCGGCTGAGCGAGTTTGAGAAGATGCAGGTGGAGTTCCAGCGCATTATGACGGAGTTTTATGAGGAAGTGGTGTATTCGGATAAAGGGCCCGGGGCGGAGGAATACCGCAAGTATTACGAGGAAATGAATCCGTCCGTGGCAGAATCCCTTTATAAGCAGGTACTGGCTCAGGCGCAGGAAAGCGCAGAATTTCTGGCATTTGCACAGACCTATGCGGAGATGAAGCCCAAGGAGGCGGCCTCTACATTTGAGAATATGACGGACAATCTGGACAGGGTGGCACGGATCCTGAACGCGCTGGACACAGAGGATAGGGCAAAGATCATGGATGCCATGGACAAGGAAGTGGTGGCAAGACTGACTAAAATGATGGATCCTCAGCCTTAAGGCGGTGTTTTTTTGAACCGATATAAATTTGAAGGGATTTTCCGAGAAAAGTATTTCTGAATTCCCGGAGAGGTTCTTTCATGTTTATATAAATAAATTTAACAGAAAGGAGGTCAGGAATGAAAAGCACAATTGTAAAAGACGCGGGTTCGTCCTTGTTGAATCTGACAGCGACGCAGGCAGGCAGAAAGGCAGGCGACGGAGATTTCCAGAAAATCTGGAAGGACCAGACGAACAAGGGAACCATGGAAAAGCAGGATGCACCCGAGGGAAAGCCGGCAGTGAGCAAGGCGGAAGACGGCAGTGAGCTGCAGTCTCAGACAGCCGTAAAGATTCAGGAAAGGCAGACTGTGCGGGGCGAGGAGCCGGCGGATCCGGAAGAGATGTCCACAGCGGAATTATCATCTGCCGAGGAATCGGCGCCTGCCGAGGAGCTGTCTCCTGAAGAGCTGGAGCGTGTCATGGAGGTATTGGCGGCTACGGCTGCGGAGCTGATGCAGAAGCTTGCGGATGCGTTCGGAATCTCCGTGGAAGAGCTGCAGGCGGCTATGGACGAGATGGATCTGAAACCCATGGATCTGCTTGACGCATCTACGCTGGGCAATCTGGTGATTCAGCTGGGCGGCGGGCAGGATGCTTATGCGCTGGTCACTGATGAGGTTCTCTATGAAAAGTATCAGACACTGATGGGACAGCAGCAGGAGGCGGTGCAGGAATGTGCCAAGGAGCTGAACATGGATCCGAAGGAAGCGGTCTTGCTCGTAAAAGAAGAGCCGGCGAATGAGGCGGGTGTGGAGGAGAGCGCGGCGGGCAGAGAAAAAGACGATGAGCCGGCTGTGGAGCTTACCAGAACCGACGGGGACGGAACCGAAGCCCCTCTGCAGAAGGTGCAGGATAGTCAGGACACACCGAAGCAAGAGAGCGGGCAGGACAAAGGAGACGATCGACAGCCCGGTGACAAGGCGGAGAAGGGAGAGCATCCCAATATTTTGATTCAGGATATCAGGGCAGGGCAGATCCAGCCCGGCGGAGTGCAGGTGGAGACCGTAGTCAGGAACAGCCCGTGGACCGAGCAGACGCAGGACATCATGAACCAGATCATGGATTACATGAAGATCCAGCTTAGCCCGGACACTACCAGTCTGGAGATGCAGCTTCATCCCGCAAGTCTGGGAACGCTGCATGTACAGATAGAATCCAAGGGCGGTATCGTCACGGCAAATTTCATCACCCAGAACGAGGCGGTGAAGGCAGCGCTGGAGACCCAGATGGTGCAGCTGAAGGAAAGCTTCGAGGAGCAGGGTGTCAAGATCGAGGCCATTGAGGTCACGGTACAGACCCATGAGTTTGAAAGGAACCTGGAGCAGGGCCGGGGCAGGAACCAGCAGGAGCCTGATAAGAGACCCCGCACAAGAAGAATCAACCTAGGGGATCCATTCTCCATGGAGACCATGGATGAAGAAGATACGCTGACAGCAGAGATGATGGCCATGGGCGGCAGTACGGTGGACTATACCGCATAGCCACTATGGGGCCGCAACAGAAAAAACGAAGGCAACAGAAAAAGCGAAGAAAGGAGTAAAATATGAGTACGATATATGCACCGGTCAAGGACGGAAAAATTGTTGAGACAGAGTCTCAGAAATCCCTGAAGAAGGCCGCTACCGCAGACAAGAACGGCATGGACAAGGATGCGTTCCTGCAGCTTCTGGTGGCTCAGATGCAGTATCAGGATCCGCTGGAGCCTACTTCCAATACGGAATTTATTTCCCAGTACGCCCAGTTCTCGCAGGTAGAGCAGATGCAGAATCTGGCAGCCACCTCAGAACTCGCAAGGGCTTCGTCGCTGGTAGGGGAGGAGGTCTATGTGAAGACCACCAATACTGCCGGAGAACCCACATATAAGTACGGAAAAGTGGACTATGTGGTGTTTGAAAACGGAAAGGCCTATCTTGCTATCAAGGAATCTCTCTATGCGCTGGAGGATCTGAATACGGTAGTGGACGTAGAGTATCAGAAGGCTTATGATAAGGCATATGATTTCACTGCAGAGCTGAACAAGCTTCCCGGCGTGAAACGTGTGGATATGTCCAATGCGGAGAAGGTGGATGAGCTGGAGAAGATCTACAACGAGATGACCGATTATGAGAAGAGCTTTGTGGCTACGGACACCGTCAAGAGACTGAACGAATACATCGAGAAGATCAAAGAGATACGAGCGGCAGCCGATAAGTTGGAAGGGGAAAAGCCTGAGGAAGGCGAAGAGGATGGTGAAGACACCCCGGACGCAGAGGAGACAGAACCGGCAGAGGGAGCCTGAGAGCCATAGGATAATGAAAAAAGGAGGAGCTGGGAATGAACATTCAGAACAATGGATATCTGTCCATTGCACAGCTGACGGATCAGCATTTGAACAGATCCCAGAGGACGCAGGCCACGGAGGGCGCGGGAGATCTTTCCTTTCAGGAGATTCTGCGGCAGAAGTCGCTGCCGGGCACGGGGAACCTGAAGTTTTCCAAGCATGCCATGGGCAGGCTGGCAGACCGTAATATCGAGCTGAGCGACAGCCAGCTTTTAAGGCTTCAGTCCGCGGCACAGAAGGCGGAGCAGAAGGGCATCAGAGATTCTCTGGTGATCATGGATCAGCTGGCGTTTATCGTGAATGTGCCGAACCAGACAGTGGTCACGGCCATGGACAGCACGGAGACAATGGACAATATATTTACAAATATCAACGGAGCGGTCATTATATAACCGGACCTTTTAAGGAGGTTATGGCCTCTGGAATGACAGACAGGGGCGTTCACCGTTCTCACAGGAGGAACAACCACTATGATGAGATCACTTTTTTCTGGCGTGTCTGGACTGAAGGCGCACCAGACCAGAATGGATGTTATCGGCAATAACATCGCAAACGTAAACACAACGGCTTACAAGTCAAGCTCCATGACCTTTGCGGCTCTGATGAGCCAGACAACCCAGAAGGCCAGCGGAGCCAACGCCACCACAGGCACCGGCGGCGTCAATCCCAGACAGATCGGTCTGGGCGTAAAGGGCGCAGCCATCAATGTCAATATCACGGGACAGGGGTCCAGCCAGTCCACGGGCAATCCCTTCGATATCATGATCACAGGAAGCAATTTCTTCGTGGTCAGCGACGGCAGCAATAACTTTTTTACCAGAGATGGCTCTTTTTATGTGGACGGGGCAGGTAATCTTGCAATGACGAGCATAGGCTACAATGTCATGGGATGGCAGGTGGATGAGGCCACCGGCAATATCAGGAAGGACAATGTGAGCGCCCTGCGTATCATGAGCACCGCGAACATGACCTATCCCCCTGAGGCAACTTCACTGGCTTATATGTCCGGCATCATCGACGAGCATGACACGGATGTGACCAGTGTGAACGGCAAGACAGTGAATCTGAGCTTTTATGACGCCCTTGGGTATGACTATGTGGCGCGTTTCTCCATCAGGCAGTCAGATGATGACAAGGTGTACAGTCTGGAGCTGGATAAGATTCTGGATTCCACTGGAGCGGAGATCGATCTGACCCGGACGGACGGGAGCACGGATCCGATATTCGGTGCGGCGGCGACGCTGGAGAGAAAGGGGTCAATGTCCTTTAACAGCGAATACAGCTGGAATGGCACACAGCTAATGAAGGCTGGAGAAAATGACCCTGTAGCAGATTTAAGCGAGCTGATTGAAAACGGGGCGTTTCGGACAGGAGATTATGAGACGGGCAATCCGCCTGTGACTAAAAATGCAGAGGATGAGCTGAACAAGATTGCCAAGGCATATGGCTATGAGGGAAGTGTTGAGGAATTTCTGAATCAGATTTATACCATACCGGCGGCTAATGCCGGCGATCCCGGCATCCAATGTACCATTCAGCAGTTACTTTTGGTGCAGGGGGGTGCGACTGGTGTAACTGCGCTGACAGGGGAGACCTTGCAGCAAAATATCGATGGGGTGTTTACGGATGCTAATGGCGATAGAGTCAGCATTGAGACCACTGGCCGCCGCTTCGAGGGTGTAAAGCTTAACTTTGATCCTAAGACGGGTGTATTTTATGGTGTGAACGGCGATGCCAATGTACAGAGCGCAACCCTGAGCCTCAGCGGTATCGGCAGAGGCAACTTCTCGGATATCAGCATCGACCTTTCCGAGCTGGGCAATTTCGACAATAAGGGAACCTCCACGGCGAACGCCACCAGCGGAAGCAATGATGATGATATGGTTGGATTCGGTTCCGGCCGCCGTCTGGGCGCCATGTCCGGCATCGCAATCCAGCAGGACGGTAAAATCTATGCCAGCTACGACAACGGCATGACAAAGCTGCTGGGACAGATCGCCACCGCAAGCTTTGCCAACGCTTCCGGTCTGGAGAAGGCTGCGGACAATCTCTATTCCGCAACCCTCAACTCCGGTGAGTTTGATGGGATCGGTGTAGATATCACGGCGGACGGCGGTTATATGTCCACGGGACAGCTGGAGATGAGCAACGTGGACCTGTCCAGTGAGTTCACGGAGATGATCACCACCCAGAGAGGTTTTCAGGCCAACAGCCGTATCATCACCGTGTCAGACACGCTGCTGGAAGAATTAACTAATCTAAAACGTTAATATTTTGCTCGCATTATGGAAGCGGGTGTGGTATACTAAGGGGGCAGGACTCTGTCCCCTGTATGCGGTTTGAAAACGGTTCTTATGAAATAGTCGTTTTCCGAAACCAAAGTTTCCCAAAAAAACGTATCGGCATATTGACACATTTGTATCCGGCAGCTTGAAAGACGGCTGGTCGGATACGAGTGTGTAAGTAGGCCGGTATGTCGGGCAGGAGCCTCAGGGAGCCCGGGTTTTGCAGGCAGCAAGTTGTTTTCCTTTTTCATTGGCAAGAGGTGTTGTATATGGGGTAGCGATATGATTGAAGTGACGAAGCTGAATGGAGTGAAGGTTCTTCTGAACCCGCATCTGTTTGAGGTTGTGGAGGAGACACCTGATACGGTGATTACTCTCACTACCGGGAAAAAAATAATTGTAAAAGAAAGTAGACAAGAGATAAAAAATCTTGTAATATTATACAGAAAGGGTATTTTTGCTGAGTAATTCAAAATGCAGAATGTTAGGTGATTTCCGTGGATATTGCATCAATAGCTGGTCTTGTACTGTGTGCGGTAATGATATTGTACGGCATCATAAATGGTGCCGGTATTGAGAATCTGGTCAAGGAGTACTGGAACGTACCGTCAGCCATCATTACGTTTGGAGGTGCGTTCTTCGCCACATTGACGTCCCATAGTCTGGCGGATTACATAAGCGGCCTGAAAAGTATCACGCTTATCTTTAAGGCACCGGCCCTGAATGTTTCGGAGATGATCCGCAAGATCATCGATCTTTCCAATGTGGCCCGTAAGGAAGGACTGCTGTCTCTGGAGGAGGCGGCGGCGGACATGGACGATCCCTTCCTTAAGAAAGGAATCCTTCTCATGGTAGACGGCACAGATCCTGAGCTGGTGAGGGCTATAATGGAGACGGAGCTTGTAAGCATCGAGGGAAGGCATAAGGGCTGTATCGGCTTCTGGGACACTCTGGGAGCCATGGGTCCTGCATGGGGTATGATCGGTACGCTGGTAGGTCTGGTGGATATGCTGTATCATATGGATGATGTGACAACGCTGGGTCCTGCAATGGCGGTGGCTCTGATTACTACCTTTTATGGTTCTGTTCTGGCAAACATGATATGTATCCCTGTGTCCAACAAGCTGAAGGCGGACAATGCAGCGGAAATGATGATGAAGGAGGTCATGATAGAGGGACTCCTTTCTATTCAGGCAGGTGAGAATCCCAGAGTCATTGAGGAGAAGCTGAAGTCCTTCCTGGCTCCCAAGGACAGAGAGGCTGCAGCCGCCGACGCAGGAGGTGAGGAGTAATGGCAAGGCGCAAGGAAGAGACACCCCCGGCAGGCTCGCCGGCATGGATGTCGACCTTCAGTGACCTGATGAACCTATTGCTGTGCTTCTTTGTCATGCTGTTTGCCATGTCCAGTATCGAAGAGGATAAGCTGCGGGAGTTTGTTGCGGCCATGAATAATACCTTCAGTATTTTTGATGGGGGTGCCGCGGCGATCGGAGACGGCTTTCTCATCAGCAATGGTGTGAGCCAGCTAAATGAGCTGGATCAGTATATTAACAGTACAGGCAAGGTGGCGGACAGCGATACGGACGGAGAGAAGCTGGAAGAGAATGACAAGTTTGAAGAGAAGACGGCCGAGGAGCTGGAAGATATCCTGAACGAGCAGAAGCTTCAGAACAATGAAGAACTGGCTGAAATGATTCAGGAGGCACTTGAAGAGGAGAAGATCGCTGATGAGGTCGAAGTTAATTTCAACGCCCAGTTTGTGAGACTTACCATGAAGGGTGCGCTGTTGTTCGACTCGGGAAGCGCTGCTCTGAAGGATGAGGCTCAGGAGGTGCTGGATAAGGTAGGAAAGGTGCTGGAGCGGTACGGGAACGGTACTATAGAGATTGAGGGTCATACAGATAATGTTCCCATCAATACAGTACGGTTTCCCAGCAACGAGGAGCTGAGCACGGCCAGAGCGATGTCTGTATTCTATTATCTGTCGGACAACACGCTGCTGGATCCGGTGAACCTGAAGCATGCGGGAATGGGAGAGAGGGTTCCCATTGCCGATAACTCCACCCCGGAGGGCAGGACCAGAAACCGAAGGGTTGAGATAAAGATATATAGTCCGTCCCAGAGTTAGGATGGAAGAAAGGATATAAAAGATGAAAAAAAATTTACTAAGTGTCCTGATACTGGTGCTGTTGATCGTCAATATTGCTTTGACCTCAGTCATGATGATCAGTGTGGTGGGCACGAATGCAAAGACGGCCTCTTTGGTAGACAGCGTTCTCGCTGCCATGAATCTGGAGCTGTATGGACCGGGGAGCAGTACCGATGTTCCTCTCGCTGACGTGGAAGTTCACGATGTGGGCGCTATGACAATAGCACTTGCAGCTCCTGTCAATGAGGACGGCACCAGTGGCAAGTCTACATATATCATGTTTAACTTGTCTCTGCAGATGAATACCAAGCACGAGGATTATGCATCGCTTGGAGCCAACGTCGGGGATCGGGACAGCCTGATCAAGGATGTGGTCAGCAGAGTCGTGAGCAGCCATACGGAGGCAGAATGCCGCGCTGACCTTTACGAAGGAATCAGCGATGAGATACTCAGGGCGATTCAGGATCTGTTTCAGTCCAAGTTCATTTTCAAAATTGCCGTCAATGACATAAAGTATGGCGGATGAGAACTCTGCGGCCATGCGACAGGAGGTGAACTTGTGTGGCAGATACTCTTTCTCAAGAGGAAATAGACGCCCTGCTGAAAGCGATGTCAGAGGGCGAGCTTGACGAAAACGATATGAAGAAGGGTGACGAGAGGAAAGTCAGAGACTATGACTTCAGTCGCCCGACGAAGTTTTCCAAGGAGCATTTAAGGACTTTAGAGATTATATTTGAGCATTATGGGCGGCTGATATCTACCAACCTTCCGGTATATCTGCGTAAAAACGTGCAGGTGTCGGTGATCAGCTCGGAGGCGGCGACGTACAGCGAGTTTACCAATTCCTTGTCTAGTCCTATTATCATGGGAATTGTGAATTTTGCGCCGCTGGAAGGGTCGATAATCATGGAGCTGGCAACTAATCTGGGTTATGCTATGCTGGATCGTATGCTGGGCGGAACTGGTATGCCTTTGGAAAAAAGCAGGGACTTTTCTGAGATAGAGCAGATCATCATACAGAAGATTTTGGTGATGTTCACGCAGCTTCTGAGGGATCCTTGGAGGAACGTGATTGATGTGTCTCCTGTGCTGAGCCGTCTTGAGACGAATCCGCAGTTTGCGCAGGTCATTGCCCCCGGTGACATGGTTGCTATCGTGACCCTTAATATCAAAATAGGGGATGTTGATGGTATCATGAATATGTGTCTTCCCTTTTTTACACTGGAAGACATCATGGATAAACTTAATACAAAATATTGGTATTCCACTATACAGAAGAATCATGACGAAAATTACGAAGGATATATCGAATCAATGATTCGCAAGGTGGATGTACCTATCAAGGCCGTGCTTGGCAAGAGTACTATTTCTGTGAGTGACTTTATGAATCTGCAGGTTGGCGATTGTATCCGCTTGGATTGCGGCATAAATGATGACATGGATATTTATGTAGGCAATCTAAAGAAGTTTACTGCGCTGCCCGGCACCGAAGGAGACTCTTATGCTGTCAGGATTACATCGGTTATTAGAGAGGAGGAGTAGACAATGGATAGTGGATTGTCTCAGGACGAGATAAACGCTTTACTGGCCGGAATGAATTTATCCGATGATGAATCGGAGAATACTGAAAACAGTGAAGGAGTCGGAGGGACGGCTGAAGAAGGCGAACTGCTTTCGCATATGGAGAAGGATGCAATCGGTGAGGTAGGCAATATCAGTATGGGTTCCTCAGCTACCACACTGTATTCTCTTGTAAATAAGAAGGTTAATATAACCACTCCCGAGGTGGAACTGATCAAATGGGATGACTTGATGAATCAGTATGAACGACCTTGTGTCTTTATACAGATTAAATATACGATGGGTCTAGATGGAACAAACATTTTGATCCTGAAGGAACATGATGTGAAGGTTATCACGGATCTGATGATGGGCGGTGAGGGTGTCAGCTCGGACGATGAACTGAGTGAGCTTCATCTGAGTGCCATTTCAGAAGCCATGAACCAGATGATGGGGGCTGCAGCCACATCCCTCTCTACCATGCTGGGCCAGAAAATTGACATCAGTCCGCCGGAGGCAATGCTTCTGGATCTGACTCTGGTGAAGGACGGGACGGATATCTCGGATTTCCTTGGGGGCACTTTTGTCAAGATATCCTTCCGGATGCAGATAGGGGACGATGATGATATTCTGGTAGACAGCTCCATCATGCAGCTGTATCCTATTGCGTTTGCCCGCAATGTGATAGATGTCTTTTTGGGTACTCAGACGACTTCTGGTGAATCGTTGAATGGGGGCACTTCAGGAAGCGGGGCGGCCGCACCGGCAGGTATGGAGCATCAGGGTATGAATGCAGAAATGAACTCTCAGATGGGAATGGGGATGAATGCCCAAGGAATGAATGTCCAAGGGATGAATGTCCAAGGGATGAATGCCCAAGGCATGAATGCCTTTGGTATGGACCCTCAGATGGGAATGAACATGGGGATGAATCCGCAAATGGGAATGAATATGGGAATGAACCCTCAGATGGGAATG
>CAXHOW010000029.1:36367-51953 GCA_964018205.1 uncultured Acetatifactor sp.
ATGAATGCCCAAGGGATGAATGCCCAAGGCATGAATGCCTTTGGTATGTATCCTCAGATGGGTATGAACCCGCAGATGGCAATGCAGAATGTGAATGTACAGCCTGCCCAGTTCCAGAGCTTTACAGGTAACGGAGGAATTGCAGGTCAAGAGAACATCGGACTGATCATGGATGTTCCGCTTAATGTCACCGTGGAGCTTGGCCGTACGTCTAAGTCGATTTCAGAGATCCTGGACTTTGCACCTGGTACGATCATCGAACTTGAGCGGATTGCCGGTGAGCCTATAGATGTGCTGGTGAACGGCAAATTAATCGCAAAAGGCGAAGTGGTAGTAATTGAAGAATGCTTCAGTGTAAGAATAACAGAGATAATCAAGTAGGAGGATTGTAAGAATGGCTAAAAATGTTTTGATCTGCGATGACGCGGCATTCATGAGAATGATGATCAAGGATGTCCTGACAAAGGGTGGATACAATGTTATCGGTGAGGCCGAGAACGGTTTGAAGGCGGTGGAGAAGTATAAGGAGCTTACGCCTGACCTTGTGCTGATGGATATTACCATGCCTGAGATGGATGGCATCCATGCTTTGAAGGAGATCAAGAAGCTTGATCCCGCTGCAAAAATCATTATGTGTTCTGCAATGGGCCAGCAGGCAATGGTCATTGAGTCTATTCAGGCAGGTGCCAAGGATTTCATTGTGAAGCCTTTTCAGGCGGACCGTGTGATTGAAGCTGTAAAGAAGGCAATTGGCTGATGATATTGTTGACGGCGGGCGGCTCCGGATATGCTCAGTTTATTACGGTGCTGCTGGTGTTTGTGGTGGTGCTGGGAGTCACGGCGCTGACAACAAAGTGGATTGCGAATTATCAGAAGCAGCAGTGTATCAATGAGAATATACAAGTAATAGAGACGACTCGTATTGCGAATAATAAATATATCCAGATTATACGGGCAGGCGAAAAATATATGGTGATCGCCGTCTGTAAGGACACGGTTACCATGCTGGGTGAGATTCCGAAGGAACAAATAAAAGAAGGTAGTTCCGGGCATAATTCAGGATTCAGGGATATGTTTGAAAAAGCTCTGAAGAAAAGCGGGACTGTCCGGGAAGAGCCAAAGGAAAATCAGTTACATGATAAAGAATAAGCTTAATCTCAAGCGAATAGTAACCGCAATATGCCTACTGGTCACGGTGGGCATATTGTGTATTCAAAACTCAATGACAGTATCCGCCGCCCAATTGGACGGTCAGATGGGGTTAACTTCTCAGGATACCTCCAATGGACTGGGGAGTCTGGGGCTGGGAGATTCTCTTACGATCTCCATGGGAGAGGACGGGAACGGTGATATCACAGGCTCGCTACGGATCCTGATCACACTGACGCTGATTGCCCTTATTCCTACGCTGCTCCTGATGATGACATCCTTTACAAGGATCATCATTGTGCTGCATTTTACCCGTGCGGCGCTGAATACACAGACGGCGCCTCCTAATCAGGTCTTGGTGGGCCTTGCCCTGATACTGACTTTTTTCATCATGGAACCTACCATTACGAAGGTCAATGAGGAAGCCCTTCAGCCTTATCAGGCGGGGGAGATGGAGCTGGACGAGGCGCTGGAGAAGGGGATTGCCCCTTTAAGGGAGTTTATGTACGGGCAGACCCAGCTGAAGGATGTGCAGCTGTTCATGGACATAGCAGGTCAGAACTGGGACGGCCAGAACCTGAACGATATACCGATGTCAGTGCTTCTTCCGAGTTTCATGCTCAGTGAGCTCAGGATGGCGTTCTGGATCGGATTCGTGGTCTATATCCCGTTTATTGTGATTGATATGGTGGTGGCATCCACCCTGATGAGTATGGGTATGATGATGCTGCCGCCTACAATGATTTCCATGCCGTTCAAGATTCTGCTGTTTGTACTGGCGGACGGATGGGGTCTGATCATCGGCAATCTGGTACAGACATTTTATCTTCGGCTGTAGGCTGAGCCGGCTGGAATGATTTTTTGGATGAAAGATTCCATAAAAGGAAAGATTCCAAGAAGGGGAGATTCCCATGAAAGGAAATTTTTTATGATAACGATGGATGCGGTGATGGATATCACGCGAGAGGCGCTTTTCCTGATAATCAAGGTGTCTCTGCCTGTGCTTCTGGTGTCCTTGTGTGTAGGTCTGGTGGTCAGTATCTTTCAGACGGTGACCTCCATTCAGGAGCAGACACTTACCTTTGTGCCAAAGATCGTATGCGTGTTTCTGTCCCTTGTGCTGTTTGGAAACTGGATGATGACGGCGCTGGTGGAGTTTATGTCCTCCTTGTGGTCGGATTTCGCACTCTATTTCGTTAGATAAGGACGGCTGTTTGCGGATGGCGACGATTAACTACTCCTTTTCTATTTATGATATGGAATATTTTCTGCTGATCCTGACAAGAGTGTCTTGTTTTGTGTTCGTGGCACCTTTCTTCAGCATGAGGAATACGCCTGCAACAGTCAGGGTAGGTATCAGTTTCTTTACGTCGCTTCTCTTGTATCAGGCGATGTCGCCTGCGGAGGGGGTCGTGTATTCCACATTGACGGAGTATGCGCTGATCGTGATGAAGGAGGCTGTAGTAGGACTGTTGATAGGGCTCGCCGCCTCGATCTGCACCTCCATTGTAAATTTCGCCGGATCTATAGCAGATATGGAGGTCGGCTTGTCAATGGTGACGCTGATGGATCCTACTTCCCGGGACAGTTCAAGTATTACGGGTGTCATGTATCAGTATGTGCTGATGCTGCTGATGATCGCTACAGGGATGTACAGATACCTGTTCATGGCGCTGGTGGACACCTATGACCTGATCCCTGTAAACGGCGCTGTGCTGCAGACGAAGTCTCTGCTGAATTCCATGATAGAGTTTCTGGGAGATTATGTCATCATCGGTTTCCGCATCGTGCTCCCGGTCTTCTGTGCGATACTGCTGCTGAATGCCGTCCTCGGAATCCTTGCCAAGATATCGCCCCAGATGAATATGTTTGCGGTAGGTATTCAGCTGAAGATTCTGGTGGGACTTTCCGTCATCTTCTTCACGGCGGGGATGCTGCCGGGTATGGCGGACTTTATTTTCGGGGAGATGAAGAGGATGATATATTCCTTTGTGGGAGGCATGACATGATTCGCTATAATTTGCAGTTCTTTGCGAAAGAGGGCATGGGAGGCGAGAAGACGGAGCCTGCCACCTCAAAGAAGCTGAGTGATGCCCGCAAGGAAGGACAAGTGGCCAAGAGCAGGGAGATCGCCAATGGGATGGGCCTGCTGTCGCTGTTTTTGATATTAAAGTTCTGGGTAGGAAATATGGGCCTGCAGCTGATGGATGTATTCGGGGTCATCTATAGCAAGATCCCGGATGTGACAACCTACTGGCATGACAATATGCCGGAGCTGGAAGCAGAAATTGTATTCAGACATCTTTTGCTGCAGGTGATGATCATCATCGCACCGATACTGCTGATCGGGCTGGTTGTGCCTTTTATCTGTGATCTGGCGCAGGTAAAGTGGCGGCCTACCGCAAAGCCGCTGAAGCCCAAGTTCAGCAAGCTGAATCCCATAAAGGGCTTTAAGAAGTTTCTGAACGTCAATGCCTTGGTGGAGCTTGTCAAGTCTATTGCCAAGATAGGTCTGATCGTATATATATGTTACGGTTATCTCAAGGATAAATGGCCGTTGCTGCTGAATATGTACAGCGTCACCTTGATGCAGGCTTTACAGGTCATCGCAGGAACCGTGACGGATCTGGGTATCCGGATCTCGCTGCTGTATATGATCATTGCGTTTGCTGATTATGCGTATCAGAAGATAAAGTTCAAAAATGACATGAAGATGACAAAGCAGGAAGTCAAGGACGAGTATAAGCAGCAGGAAGGAGATCCCAAGGTAAAAGGCCAGATCAGGCAGAAAATGATGGAAGCCTCCAGAAGGCGCATGATGCAGGAGCTGCCGCAGGCAGACGTAGTTATCACCAACCCTACCCATTATGCGGTCGCCATCAAGTATGAGCCGGAAGTGGCTGACGCTCCCATAGTAGTAGCAAAGGGTGAGGATTATCTGGCGGCGAAGATCAAGGAGATCGCCAGAGAGAACAAGATCGAAATCGTTGAAAACAAACCCCTTGCCAGAATGCTCTACGCTAATGTGGACGTGGGGCAGGCAGTGCCGCCGGAGCTGTATCAGGCGGTGGCGGAGGTTCTTGCGTTCGTGTATCATCTGCAAGGTAAAATATGATGAGGCAGGGATTTACTGAATATATTATTATGTATGTAGAAATTTTCGGAAGGAGGGACGCAGTATGAATCTGAGACTGGCAAAAACGGACGCCATAGTAGCCATTTATGTTTTGGTTGCGTTTATTATGCTGATTGTGCCTCTTCCGGCAGGTGTGCTGGATGTGTTCATGGCATTCAATATCGCCATTGCTTTCACTGTATTGTTCGTATGTATGTTTTCGGAGGAAGTGCTGGATCTGTCGTACTTCCCCACAATACTGCTTTTTACTACAATATTCAGAATCGCAATGAATGTATCTTCTACCAGACTGATTCTGACCACTGGAGATTCCGGAAATGTGGTAAAGACCTTCGGGCAGTTTGTGGGCGGAGGCGATCTGATCGTTGGTGCTATCATCTTTATAATCCTTATCATGATTCAGTTTCTGGTCATTAATAAGGGTTCCGAGCGTGTAGCTGAGGTAACCGCAAGGTTCACGCTGGACGCTATGCCGGGAAAGCAGATGGCTATCGACGCAGATCTGAACACGGGAGCCATTGATGATAAAGAAGCTAAGGAAAGGCGTGACAAGATCCAGCAGGAATCCAGCTTTTTCGGTTCCATGGACGGTGCCGTCAAATATGTAAAGGGAGATGCCGTTGCAGGCCTGCTGCTGACGGTCATCAATCTGGTAGGCGGTATCGCCATGGGAGCGCTGAGAGGCGGGATGGAGATTTCGGCAGCGCTGGACACTTATGGTATTCTTACTATCGGTGACGGCCTTGTGAGCCAGATTCCTTCACTGCTTATCTCTCTGTCTACCGGTGTGCTGGTGACAAAGGGCAGCAAGGAGGCAGAGTTCGGGCCGGCTATCATGAAGCAGCTGTTCGGTATCCCTAAGGTAATGTATCTGGTGGGAGGAACTCTTTCCTTCTTGGGCATCATGACCGAGCTCAATACCATACTTTTTCTGGGATTGGGGCTTCTCTTTATCGTAGGCGGCAGGATCATGGCAGGTAATCTGGAGACGGAGGCCATCGAGCGGGAGGTTGACAGCGACGAGGCGGCCGCAGAGGAGATCCGCTCTCCCGAAAATGTCAACACGTTGCTTCAGGTGGATCCTATCGAGCTGGAGTTCGGCTACGGCATCATCCCTCTGGCTGACGTGAATCAGGGAGGAGACCTGCTTGACCGTGTGATCATGATACGAAGGCAGATTGCTGCGGAGCTGGGTACGGTAGTGCCTATTATCCGTCTGAGGGATAATATTCAGCTCAACCCCAACCAGTATGTCATCAAGATAAAAGGAATTCAGGTCAGTGAAGGAGAGATCCTTTTTGATCATTACATGGCAATGAACCCTGGATACGTGGAGGAGGAGATCACAGGTATTCCTACCTTCGAGCCTTCCTTCCATCTGCCTGCCATCTGGATCACAGAGGGGCAGCGGGAGAGGGCGGAGAGTCTGGGCTATACCGTGGTGGATCCGCCTTCCATTATCGCCACCCACCTGACGGAGATCATCAGGCAGCATATCGCTGAGCTGCTGACAAGGCAGGATGTGCAGAACCTGATCAACAACATAAAGGAGAACAATCCTTCCCTTGTGGAGGAGCTGGTGCCCAAGCTTCTGGGACTCGGAGAGATCCAGAAGGTTCTGCAGAACCTTCTGCGGGAGGGTATCTCGGTTCGCGATCTTCTGACCATCATGGAGACCTTAGCGGATTATGCCATAGCTACCAGAGATACGGATATCCTGACAGAATATGTGAGACAGAGCCTGAAGAGGGCTATTTCCAACAAGTACTTCCCTCCTCATGAGACTACAAACGTAGTCACACTGGATCCTAAGGTAGAGCAGGAGATTATGGGAAGCGTGAAGCAGACAGACAATGGAGCCTTCCTGAATCTGGATCCCAGCAGATCCAGAGCGATCATTGACTCTGTGGGCAAGGAAGTACGGAAGCTGGAGGATCTGGGCAAGAATCCCATCGTGATCACGTCTCCTATTGTGCGTATGTACTTCAAGCGGCTGACGGAGGATTATTTCAGGGATCTGGTGGTTGTGTCCTATAATGAAGTGGAAACCAATGTAGAACTGCAATCAGTTGGGATGGTGACGGCATAAAATGATAATAAAGAAGTTTACAGGCAAAACAGAGAGCGATGCGGTAGAAGCTGCGAAAAAGGAATTGGGCAGCGGGGTCGTCACCATGAATGTGAAGACTGTGAAAGCGAAGGGGCTCTTTGCATGGCTCCTTGGAACCAAGCTGGTGGAGGTCACGGTGGCACTGGAGGAGGAAGGCGATGTGCATCGTACAAGCCTGCGCAGGGAAACAGCAGAGGGTACGAGGAATGGTGCCGATTCGGGAAACGGTAACGCAGCCAGAGCAGGTCAGGGACATTCCCCGGAGCTGAGGGCTTTTTCGGAGGAAAGAATTTCCATAGAAAAGAGACTGGACAGTCTGCAGGAGCTTCTTGTGAGCCGTTTTCAGCAGAGCGAGGATGAGCGCAGAGAGACGGAAGATGCGTCCCCGGCCCCGGAGCTGCCTGAGGAAAAGGTGGAGGTCACTGAGCAGGAGAGATTTGTAAGGCTTTTGTACAATACCATGCTGGAGAACGAGGTGGACGAGAAATATGCCAACCAGATTCTTGACGATTTTGACGGGACAGCAAAGACAAATCTTCCTATAGATTATATCCTGTCGAATGTGTATCAGAAGATGATCTTAAAATTCGGCAGGGCAGAGGGCATCGTTTCCACGGAAAAAATACCCAGAATAGTGCTGTTTATGGGACCTACAGGTGTGGGAAAAACTACAACAATTGCGAAAATTGCCAGCTGCTATTCTGTGGAGGAGAAGCAGCGGGTGGCGCTTCTGACGGCGGATACCTACCGCATTGCGGCAGTAGAGCAGCTGCGCACCTATGCTAATATTCTGGAGGTGCCCTTCCGTGTCATCTATTCGGAGGAGGAGGCCAGAGCCGCCATAAGGGATTTTAAAGAATATGATTATATTTTCGTGGACACGGCGGGACATTCCCACCAGAATGAGGAGCAGCTGCAGCGTATGAAGAAGCTGTTTCAGGTCATGAATGAGGAGGGGGAGTGCCAGACCTTTCTGGTGCTTTCCGCCACAACAAAATATCATGATCTGCTGAGGATTGTTTCCTGCTACAAGGAGATCGCGGATTTTCAGATGATCTTTACGAAGCTGGACGAGACGGCTACATGGGGCAATCTGCTGAATCTGAAGCTTTTTACGGATACTCCCATAGCGTTTGTAACCTATGGGCAGAATGTGCCTAATGACATAGAACAATTCAGCCCACAGAAGACGGTGAAGCAGATTCTGAGCACGAAGGTGACATAAGTGGCAGAAGCTGACACAAAGGAGGGATAACATGGATCAGGCGGAACAATTACGGATCTTGAAGGCAGGCAGGCAATCGTCCAAATCACTGGCCCGTGTCATTACTGTCACCAGCGGAAAAGGTGGTGTGGGAAAATCCAATACTTCCATCAATCTGGCGATTCAGTTCAAGAAGATGGGAAAAAGAGTCATCATTCTGGACGCTGACTTTGGTCTGGCGAATATAGAAATCATGTTCGGCGCGGTGCCGAAATACAGCTTGTGTGATCTGATTTATCAGGGTAAGAGTATCACGGATATTATTACATGGGGGCCTATGGAGGTAGGCTTCATCTCCGGAGGAAGCGGTATCGCCGGAATGTTCAACCTGAGCCTTGACTATCTGAATTACATTATTCAGAATCTGGCCCAGCTGGACTCTATCGCTGATATCATTATCGTAGATACGGGAGCCGGGATTGCGGACGCAGTGCTGGAGTTTCTGGTGGCCAGCGGAGAGATTCTGCTGGTGACCACACCGGAGCCTACATCCATCACAGATTCCTATTCTCTGCTGAAGGCTCTGTATCATCATCCCAGATTTGACCAGAATGCCACGAAGGTAAAACTGGTCGCAAACAGGGTTGCGAAGGAGTCGGAGGGGCAGGTGCTTTTCAATAAACTGAACGCAGTAGTGGAGCGTTATCTGAAGGTTCCCATGATTTATCTGGGATATGTACCAGAGGACAGCCAGCTGTCCAGATCGGTGATGCAGCAGGTGCCCGTTTCCCTTCAGAATCCGGGAGCCAGATCTACGGCTGCCTACGAGAGGATAGCAGGCAGGCTTTTAGACAAAACGGAGTCGGAGCGTCAGCCAAAGAGAGGAATGGCAGCGTTTTTCGCACATATTATATCAGGTAAAAGGTAAAATATAAGGAGACGGGGTGGCTAATATGTTTTCAAAATTTATTTCGGTGGGGGACAAGATTGAACTGCAGAGTACTGATCAGGGGATGGATGATCAGACTGCCAGCGCTGGAAAGGTCTACATGAGCGAGGTTTATGACATTTTGTCAGAAGATGTCATAGAGATCCAGATGCCTATGGAGAAGACAAAGCTGATTCTGCTTCCTGTGGATGTGGAGTTCGACATGGTATTCTATACTTCCAACGGTATGTATCAGTGTTTCGGCAGGATCGTGGACCGCTATAGGAGCAGCAATACGTATCTGCTTCGGGTGGAGCTGACCAGTAATCTGCGCAAGTACCAGAGAAGGGAATTCTACCGTCTCAGGTGTGCTATTGAGATGCACAGCCGAAACCTTCAGGAAAACGAGATACAGACCATAGAGAGCAGCCTGCCCTATACGCTGGATAAGGGGCTTCCTCTGAAGGAATGTGTCATTGTGGATATCAGCGGCGGCGGACTGCGTTTCCTCTCCAATCACTGCTATGAGGCAGGGAGTATGCTGTACTGCTGTTACCATCTGATCAATGGAGCAGAGCGGAAGAAATATGAGGTGATCAGCAGGGTGCTGAGCGCAGTGGAACTTGAAAACCGTAAAGGTACATATGAACACCGGGTCAAGTTCTATGATATCGACCCGGCTGTGCAGGAGGAGATCATCAAGTTCATTTTTGAAGAAGAGAGAAGGAGCAGGCAGAGAGAAAAATACGGTCGGCGGGAGTAGGGCTGTTTTTGCTTGTTGATCAAAATAGTATAGGGAGAGACGGAAAATGGATTATACGATCTTGGAACATGTTAATGATAATTACTATGATGTTCTTAAGGAACTGGGTAACATCGGGGCGGGCAATGCCATGACCGCATTGTCCCAGATGCTTCAGTGCAAGGTAGATATGAAGGTGCCTCAGGTCAGGCTGCTGGAATTCTCCGAGGTGGGAGAAATGGTGGGCGGTGAGGAACAGATCATGGTCGCTGTATTTCTTTATGTAGAGGGCGACATTACAGGCAGCATGATGTTCATGCTTCAGGAACAGAGTGCCAGACATTTGATCGGGAAGATTACCATGGGTATGCTGCCGGAGGGTTCCGAGTTTGAGGAGATGGGACTGTCCGCTATGCAGGAGGTGGGAAATATCATCACGGGAGCTTATCTTAACTCTCTTTCCAGCATGACGGGACTGAAAATATTTCCTTCCCCGCCTGCACTGACCATCGATATGGCGGGGGCCATCCTGAGTGTTCCGGCCAGCCAGTTTGGCGTATACGGAGATAAGCTTCTGCTGATACAGTCACAGTTTTATGATGAGATAGAGCTGGACGGATATTTTATTTTGATTCCTGATTTGGAATCCTATGAAAAGATTCTTGCCGCATTGGGAATACACGAGATGTAGGCAGGCAAGCAGGTATTTTAAAGGATAAAAAAGATATGGAAGTGGAATCATGAGTGAAATAATCAAAGTAGGAATTGCAGATTTAAAGACATGCGTGAGCCCTAACGGCGTGATGACGCTAGGGTTGGGTTCTTGTGTAGGTATCGCGATCAGGGACCCTATGACGAAAATCGGAGGACTGGTACATATTATGCTGCCGGACAGCAGGGCCATCAGCGTGGGTCAGCATAATATGGCGAAGTTTGCCGACACTGGAATCGAGGAGCTGGTGAAGCAGCTGGAGAGAATGGGGGCAAGGCGTATCCGCATGGTGGCAAAGATTGCCGGCGGTGCCACCATGTTCAATTTTCAGGGGAGCGGAAGCTCTTCGGTAGGGCAGGTGGGCGATAGGAACGTGGAGGCTGCAAAAGCGAAGCTGAAAGACCTGAAGATTCCTATTCTGGCACAGGATACAGGGGCGAACTATGGAAGAACCGTTATTTTTTATCCTGAGACGGGGGCATATCATATCCGTGCGGTAGGGAAGCCGGAGAAGGTTATCTGAGTGCAATTATTAAATAGATGTGATGTTTTTAAACTTTAGGGGCACAATGTCCCGATAAGGTATACAAGGGGTGCAACATATGAACAGGAAGAATTTGCCTCTTATTTTAATGCTGTTGGGCGGTGCGGTAACATGTATCGTTACCTTTATTGAAAACTATACCATGGTGGCGAAGCTTGTGGGCATGTTTGTGGTGCTGCTGGTCTTTTTTGTGCTGGGCAGTGTGCTGAAATGGACGCTGGATTATTTTGACCGGCAGAATGAGGAGAAGCGCGGGGAAGAAGGCGAGGTTATCGAGAAGGATCCGGACAGCATGCCGGATGTACAGATGAACGAAGAAACCGTATAGGGCTGAATTTTTGTTGACAATGGATAAGGAGCGAAGTTTTCATGGATGAGGCAGGCAGAAAAAAGCTGTTAGAAGAATATGCGAAGACAAAAACTCCGGAAACCAGAGAAAAGATCATTTTGGAGTATGCCCCTCTTGTGAAGGTGGTCGCTGGGAGACTCAGTATGTATCTGGGCTACAATGTGGAGTATGAAGACTTGGTGAGCTATGGGATCTTTGGCCTGATAGATGCCATAGACAAGTTTGATTGTCTCAAGGATGTGAAGTTTGAGACCTATGCAAGCCTGCGCATCCGGGGAGCCATATTGGATCAGATCCGCAAGATGGACTGGATTCCAAGAACTATAAGGCAGAAGCAGAAGAAGATAGAGGCTGTGATCAGGGAGATTGAGCAGACATCAGGACACAGTGCGACAGATGAGGAGATTGCCAGAGGACTGGGCATATCAGACAATGAGTATCTGGACTGGCAGTCCCAGATGAAAATCACAGGTCTGGTCTCTCTGAATGAGTATATGGAGCAGGGAAGTGATGTGGCTCAGGATTATGGCAGGCATACCGCTTCCAGATTCGAGGCACCAGAGGAAAGAATAGAGAAGCAGGAATTAGTAAAAGTACTGGGCGAGGCATTGCAGCTCCTGACGGAAAAGGAGCAGAAAGTAATCACGCTTTATTATTATGAGGAACTCACTCTAAAGGAGATAAGCAATATTCTGGAGGTATCTGAATCCAGGATATCGCAGCTGCATACAAGGGCATTGAAAAAAATGAAGGTCAAAATGGGGAATTATATGGGAATTTTGTCAGACAACTAAGAGCTGAACAGAGAGGGAGATGAGACTATGCAGAATGGTTATTTTCGACTGGTGAATGACTCTAAAGGGTATGGGATTGCACTGTATCAGCCTAAAGGCTACGGTGAGGCTGTCCGGACGAGAGAGGTTTTCAAGTATCTGGATGATCTGCACATGAGCTATGACAAGAAACGACTGGAGATGGAGATTGGTCTGGGTGGCGATGTGGTTGTTCATCTGGGCAGCGGAGAGTGTCCGGTCTGTCCGGAGATGTGTATTTTTGACATCAGCGAGGACGGTATGCTGGCCACTGTTCGCTTTATTCCTGCGTCAGAGGGCGGAAAGAGAATGAACATAAGTGGGTTCCGGCAGGAACTGGCAGCCAATAAGATCAACTATGGTGTCGAGGAGAAGAATGTTAAGGAGCATTTGGACTCAGAGGGTATATACTGCACAGATATTCTGGTCGCCCGGGGAAAGGTTCCTATACAAGGAAGAGATGCAGTGATCGAATATTCGTTTGATACAGACAATCGCAAGCGTCCTGCACATAAGGATGACGGACGAGTTGATTACTTCAATATAGGTATATTCAGCTTTTGTAAGAAAGGGGACGTACTGGCGCATATCATTCCCGAGGTGATTGGAGAAAATGGCTGTGATGTGTACGGAAAGGTCATAAAAGCCAAAGAAGTAAAACGTGAGACGCTGAAATTTGGCAAGAATGTGGAGATATCAGAGGATAAACACACCCTTACGGCTCTGGTGGACGGACATGTGACATTGATAGATCACAAGGTAGTAGTTTCAAATGTGTATCAGGTCAAGGAAGTGGGTGTGTCCACCGGTAACATTGACTTTGAGGGCACTGTAATGATAGCTGGTAATGTGGCGGCTAATTTTGAAGTGAAAGCCGGTGGGGATGTAGTAATCAACGGCTTAGTGGAGGGGGCGCAGATCATTGCCGGAGGAGATATTGTCATCGCAAAGGGTATGAACGGCATGGGCAAGGGTGTCCTGAAGGCAGGAGGAAATATCATAGTTAAGTTTCTGGAGAACGTTCAGGTTACGGTAGGGGGATATCTGGAGACTGAGGCCATACTCCATTGCAATGTCATTTCGGGATCGGACGTGCGGGTAGGCGGAAGAAAGGGTATACTTGTGGGCGGTCATGTGCAGGCGGCTAATACCATCAGCGCAAAATCCATCGGTACCAGCATGGGAGTGGCCACTACCGTGGAGGTAGGGGTGGATCCGCAGATCAAGGCACAGTATGACCGCACCCAGAAGGCCATCGCCGACTGTACTAAGACAATCAGTGCGGCACAGGTGATCCTGCAGAATTTCAGGGAAAATATGAAAAATGGCCGGCAGTATAATGACAGCCAGCTGAGATATTTAAAGAGTGTCAGTTTGCTGGTGCAGGAGAAGAAGGACGAGATCGAGCAGGCAAACATACGTCTGGAAAAGATTCAGGACATGATGGAAATCCAGAAGCAGGCTGAGGTGGTGGTCAGCGAACAGATATACCCCAGCACGACCATCATCATCGGGGAGGTATTCCGGATGATCCAGCAGAATTACCGGTACTGCAAGTTTATCAGGGAAGACGGAGAGATACGGATGGTGGGGCTGTAGGCATCCACGAGGCAGCTGTTTGCATAGTTTCTACTTTGTAGGGAAAGGAGATGTTATGGCATTTGGATCGATTGAATTTACGACTATTTCCAGAGCACAGGATTATTCATCCATAAAGCACAACGAAGACAATAAGGGTATGGTGGATCAGGGGAATTTCAGCAGTCAGGTTCAGAAGAATGTTGAGCAGCTGGTGCGGGAAGTGAAGAAAAGTGACAATGCTCAGTGGTATGAAAAGAAGCCGGATGCGAAGGAAAAGGGCAATGGGAAGTACAGCGGCGACGGCGGCAAAAATCGGAAAAAGCAGGCTCAGGCGAAACAACAGGATAAAGTGGTAGCCAAGAATGCAGGGGGCTTTGATCTGAAAATCTAAATAGCGGGAAGATAAGATGGAGATAATGGAGATCATCCTGCTGGTTGCAGGGGGGCTTATATTTATTTTGAGTTTTTTCATCCCGGACGGGAAGAGTGCGTCTGAGGGGAAGAAGGAGCTGTCGAAGGACGACAAAGACAGACTGACGGAACAAGAGCTTGCGGCGGTAAGGGGCCGGGTGGAACAGCTGGTGCAGGAAGTCATGGAGGAAGCCATGGAAAAGACGGAACGTTCTCTGGAGAGACTTTCCAACGAAAAAATCATGGCAGTCAACGAGTATTCCGACACTGTGTTAGCAGAAATTCATAAAAACCATGAGGAAGCAGTGTTTCTGTATGATATGCTCAATAATAAGCATACCAGTATAAAGAACGCCCTCGGGGAGATCAGCCGTGCCGTTAAGGAGGCGGAGGAGGCGAGGACATCGCTTCAGAAGACTTCGGTGGAGGAGGTCGGCCGGGAGGATGGCGGTAAAGAGCAGTTCGTGCCTTGGATGAACATATCGGAGACAACGGCTGTGGACGGGATAGGATCTCCATATCCGGCTTCGCAAAGAGGGAAGGTGCAGAATATACCGGAGACAGACGTTTCCGGGCCAGAGGGAATGGAGATGCCTCAGACTTTCGGAGGGTCGGAACGCAATAATAATATGAAGATATTGGAGCTGTATAAGCAGGGGATGTCCATAGTGAACATTGCGAAGGAGCTTGATCTAGGAGTGGGTGAAGTTAAACTTGTAGTAGATCTTTTTAAGAGGCAGTAACACGTTTCAGTGAAAGAAAATAGCAGTCATAGAAACGCTGTGCATTACAGAAATGAGGCGACAAGTGAAGTTAAAATATCAATTGCGGGGACTGGGAATCGGGATTATTGTCACAGCCATACTGATGGGTGTGGCAACCAGCCACGGCATTCCTCTTACAGATGCGGAAATCAGGGCCAGAGCATTGGAACTGGGCATGGTAGAAAGCGGTTCCCTCAAGCTGACGGATGTAGGAGGGGCTGCTATGCTTTCTTCTCAGCCAGACGGAGATTCCGGAGCGGATAATCCGGGAGGTGAGGCAGGAGGGGTGCAACCTGATGGATCTGAAGCAGCAGGAGGAGAGCAGGAATCCGAAGGGGCCGGAGAGGCAGGAAGAAGACAAGAGTCCGACGGATTTGGTGAGGCGGAAGGAGAGCAGGAATCCGGCGGGTCCGGAGCGGCGGAAGGAGAGCAGGAATCCGGCGGGTCCGGAGCGGCGGAAGGAGAGCAGGAATCCGGCGGATCCGGAGCGGCGGAAGGAGAGCAGGAATCCGGCGGATCCGGAGCGGCGGAAGGAGAGCAGAATTTCGGCGGGTCCGGAGCGGCGGAGCCGGGGCAGGAAGTGTCCGGTGCGGAATCCGATCCGAATTCGGACGGGCAGGGCTCGTATGCAGTCCGGGACGGGGATACGGTGACGGTTGTCATAGCTCCGGGAACTCATTCCTATGAGGTCAGCGAAGTGCTGGCGGAGACAGAGCTGGTGGAGGACGCAGGAGCATTTGACGAATATCTGTGCAACAATCTTTATTCGAGGAAGATCGTGGACGGAACCTATGAGATACACATGGGAGCCAGCGAAGAGGAAATTGCCAAAATCATAACAAGAGATAGGTAAAAACCCTTGCAATGCAGGGGTTTTTATGTTACAATGCATCTGTTGTGACCATAAAACACGTATGGTGATCCGATGATGGTGTCCCGAATCAGGGGATAGTCATCGGAGGCTGCCGGATTGTGACGCAGATCCGGTCTGGAGCCGTAAGAGCGGCTTCACAAGGCCATACGGAAGAAATTAACCAAACGGAGGTAGAAAAATGAGCGTTATTTCAATGAAACAGCTGCTTGAAGCAGGTGTCCATTTCGGACATCAGACCAGAAGATGGAACCCCAAGATGGCTCCTTACAT
>CAXHOW010000030.1:0-51027 GCA_964018205.1 uncultured Acetatifactor sp.
ATTTGGAAAAGTCCCACAGACCAGTAAATTCAAGGTCTCTGGGACTTTTTAGCCCTATTAGGTGTCAAACTCAGGATCTTACTACAAAACCAAGAGGGTGTCAAGTGTTTTTTCTTGTCAAACTAACGTTCGTGTTTGTTCATAGCACAAAGCCCTTGCGCCCCGCCCCTCGGCATGATACACTATAACCATACCTCAACTTTGGTTTGTCTTTTGGGATGCAGTTGCCCCGGATTCCGAGCGGCTGTTTTCTGTTGTCACAACCATTATGATATCCTGACCGTCCTGTGCAGCCGCTTCCTATCCTTTCTTTTATCCTCTACGACAGAAGCGCTGCTTACCCCCATTTGTCGTCTGGCTCAATGGATCGGATTGTTGGCCAGTTCTCACAAATCAATCCAGATTCCCTCATCATGGATGCCGGCTCCCTCCACTGCGCGGTAGAACCTCTGAGCCTCCTCATTGGCTGCCATCAATGCGATAAGCTGGGTCGCCCCAGCCTGCTTCATCCTGCAGCGCAGCTCCGCAAGCAATGTTTGGGCGATCCCGGCATGACGGCTACTTTTAACCACGCAGATCCAGTCCAGATAGCCATTCACTGAGCCGTCAAATCGGCTGGCAAGAATAGTGCCGTCAATGCGGCCCACCACTTTTCCGTTCTCACAAGCCAACAAGGAAACAGCATTAGCAAATCGAGGGTCTTCGAAGGTTGCCTCTACCCTCTTTTGGTACGTTTCATCAATATCCCAGCTGTAAAAGGGTTCCTCAACCCGTAGACGACGCTCAAAGTCAATCACATCAGGAATCATCTCCCGAGTGAAGTCCAAAACTTCCATTCTGTTTTTCCTCCAAATAAGAAATATGGCTTCTCTGCCCTTTGAACTGATAATATCATGTTTTGTCATCTTCTGCAACTGCCCGATAAATGGTTGTCAATAAAATCCTCCAAAACATATCTGCATTTCTCCTACTGCAGGACTCTTACCACCGTTCCGTCGTATAATGTTTTGTCAGTGACAGACACGATCCGGGATTCCTCGGTGATCTCGGCACTCGCAATGGCAGCGACAGTGTCGTATCGGTCCAGAACCTCCACCCGGATCTTCCTGACCTTCCACTCTGTTCCAAGTATCCCCTCCCGCTCCTCGGCGACATAAACGCAATAACTCTCCTCGCCCTCCTGATACAGGCTCTGGACGGGAATACATACATCATAAGCATCCGTCCTCAGCTCACAGACCAGCTGGAGCTTTTGTCCGATGGACATCTGGCCGCCTTCCATAGGAAAGCCTTCCATAGCTTCTCCCATCGTCTCCCTTTTCCAGATTCATCAGCAGCGCTGTTCCCAGCGCCAGAAGCACTGTCTGCCAAAAGAGTCCCGCTCCCTTCTTCACGATCCGCCTTATACTGTCATATCCCATTGATACCTCCCAAATAGAGCCTTTCTAAAGAATGCCTTATTAGAATGCTTTGTTTCCTCCCCCTGCACATCCTTGTCCCAGAGCCTGCGCAGAAGAAGGCAGATGCTCCCCAGCACCAGCACCGAAAGCACGGCTCCCGCCGCCATCTTGTCAAAATCCAGATTGACGTACCAGTTATTGAAAATATGCTGTAGCAGGTAAATGCTTTCCTGCGGATAAGCGCCGCCTACCAGATACACTTCTCGGAAAATCTTAAAGGAATTCAAAATTGACACCACAAGAATCGTATACATACTTCCCTTCAGGTTCGGCAGTGTCACCCTGAAAAAGCACACCGCCCTTCCGGCGCCGTCCACCCTTGCCGCATCCAGCATATCCCCCGGCACGAATCTCAGCCCCGCCAGCCAAAGAACCAGCGTATATCCCAGATTTTTCCACAGATAGCTTCCCTCCAGAATATAAAAGGCGCTGTCCTCCTTCAGGAAATCCACATAGCTTCCCAGATGCCTATTCAGAAATCCTTGTTTCTCAAATAGCATCTTCCATACCAGCACCATGGTGGCCGCTGGAACAGCCATGGGCAGAAGATAAAGATACTTGCATCTATCCCTCCCGGGGCTGCCGTTGATGATCAGTGCAAGCCCCAGACTGATCACCAGAATATCGGGCCCGTTCCCTGCCGCGATCTCCGTAGCCAGATTCTTCAGTACATCATCCACCGTGGCCCCATAGGATGCGTTCATCCCGGCTTCATACACTATGGGGATATCCGGATGAAGCCTGCGGAATGTACTTACCGCTATAACGATCTGGTTATCTTCGTAAACACTGTATACCCGCAGCGCATCCGGCACGGAAGGAATGCCCGCATCATAGACATAACGCATCAGTTCCTTCCCGTCGTACAGCACAAGGAACTCCGGCTCCCCTTCTGTCTCCAGAAGAGCCATCCCGGTAAACGCTCTTTCCGTATCTCCTATGGAGCACAATCCCCCATCCACAATCCTGTCTACAGAATCCGAATAAAGCTCATGCCAGTATATCCCCTGACGGGTCAGAAGATAAATCCCTTCTCTGTAAGGACAGCCAAGCACAAGTACCGTAAAGCCTTCTTCCCATTTTCCTGCCACGAACTCCGACAGCAGAGAATCCTGTTACTCCGCAACCGGTTTTCTTTCCAGATCATAAAGCACGACACAGTCACTGGGCAAAGATAAAGCAGACCGTATGGGTCAGCTCATGGGCTATGGTATGCTCCTTGTTCTTCGGGGTACGGACACTGTCCGGCGTCAGACACACTGCCGGACGGAAACACCCCAGCAGGCAGGAGGAGCCCAGCCCTGTCGCCATGTAGACCTTAAGTCCGCCCTCCCGGCCTATCAGCATGCGGCTTTTCATGATCCTCCAGCGGAACAGCACATTGCACCACGCTATCCAGAAAACCATGACCGCTATGCCGGCATACCATATATACCGCACAAAGTCCTTTAAGGAAATACCCTCCAGAATCTCCCTGCCCTCCAGCAGCCCTTCCATTTCTTTAAGGGTCAGGCTGCCCCGGCTCTTTTGCGTCCCGGATGATCTGCCGCTATAGATCAGAGGCTCCCTCTCATCATAAGCCGCCGCAGCGCCAATGCTGCCGGATAGGCTTTCCGGAGCCGGGGTTCCTCTTTCCGGCCCTTTGGTACTGCCTCCGTAAGCTGTATCCCCTGCCGGTTCCCCGGCCTTTCAGGCATTATCCAAAATGCCTATGCCCAAACCCGGACACTCCGCAAATACTCTCGTATCCTCCGCCCATTCCTCCGCGCCCTCTATCATAGGAACCAGCTTGTTCATAATGCTGAACGGATTCTCAAAAACGCCGACCGGCACCAGCAGACGCACAATCTTTGAACCGCTTTTCACGGGACTTTTCAGAAATTGTTTCATAAAGACACAAAAAAACCTCCAAAGCAGATTCCGGCAATTTACCTTACCTGTTTTAGAGGTTTTAGAAATCCTTATAAAATCACAGCTTCTGGCTGAAGATGCTCTTATAACCCTCCCCGTAAATCTCCGTGGCGCTGGTTACGATCATGAACGCCTGCGGATCCTCCTGACGGACTATCTCCTCCGCCTTGGGAAAAAGGGGTTTTTTCACCACACAGAGTATGACCTCCTTCTGCTTTCCGCTGTAGGCGCCTGAGCCGGAAAGATAAGTCGCCCCCACGTCCAGCTCCTCCAGCAGCCGCCCTACTATTCTTTCGGGATGGTTGCTGATGATGAACAGCATCTTGGCCCCGTCCCGCCCGTACAGTACCACGTCCAGAAGCAGGGAATTCACCAGCACCACCAGCCCGGCGTACAGCGCCCTGTCAATATTCTTGAACACGAATGCTGATGCCGTCACGATGATGGCATCCGTGACCAGAAAAAGGGCCCCGGTCCTCAGATGGGGGAACTTAAGCCGCAGAAGCTTGATGATGATGTCCGTGCCGCCGGATGTGGCCCCTGCCTTGAATATGAGCCCGATGCCCACCGCCATCAGGGCCCCGCCCACTATAGACGCAAGCAGCGGATCCGCCGTCACCGGCCCGAAGGGCGACAGCAGATTGGTGAAGTAGGAGCTGGCAAAGGTGCAGTATAAGGTAGACAGGATAAACTTCCATCCGAACTTCCACATACCCACTGCCAGGATCGGGATATTGATGGCAAACATCCATGTACCGGTCTCCACTCCCGTGATTCTGTTGATGATAATGGAAATACCCGTGACGCCGCCCGGCGCCAAGGAATTGGGATCCAGAAACAAGCTGACGGCTACCGCATAGATAGCGGATGCCAGAGTGATCGTCAGATAATCCGTCACCCTGCGTCTCATAGTCTTTTTTTCTTCATACTGGATTTCATTTTCTTGTTCTTTGCTGAATTTCAAAATACATTACCCCATGACAAAACGTCTTTCCTGATCCAGAACATCTGCTATATCCGCCTGCGTTAAATATTCGTGCCAACCTGCTTGGGCTGATAGCCTCCCTCCTCCAGAGCCTCCATGATCTGCCTCTTGTGCTCTGTGCCGAAGGCCTCCATGGTGATCCGCAGCTCCACCGCAGCATTCCTGTTGGTGGTCACAAACTGATTATGCTCCAGTTTGACGACGTTTCCATTAGTCTTTGCAATTATGCCCGACACTCTATACAGCTCTCCCGGCTTATCCGGCAGAAGTATAGATACCGTAAACACCCTATCGCGCATGATCAGCCCTTGCTGCACTACGGAGGACATTGTGATCACATCCATATTGCCGCCGCTCAGGATTGCCACCACCTTCTTGTTCTTCACATTCAGGTGCTTTAAGGCGGCCACCGTCAGCAGCCCGGAATTTTCCACAACCATCTTGTGGTTCTCTACCATATCAAGGAATGCCACCACCAGCTCTTCGTCCTCCACAGTGATAATATCATCCAGATTCCTGCGGATATAGGGAAAGAGCTTGGTGCCGGGGGTCTTCACCGCCGTGCCGTCCGCAATGGTATTGACCTTGGGAAGGGTGGTCACTTTCCCTGCCGCAATAGATGCCTGCATACAGTTTGCGCCTGCGGGCTCCACACCGATGACTTTGATCTTTGGATTCAGGAGCTTAGCAAGGGTAGACACACCTGTCGCCAGCCCGCCTCCTCCGATGGGCACCAGTATGTAATCCACAATAGGAAGCTCCTTGATGATCTCCATAGCGATGCTTCCCTGACCGGTGGCTACATCCAGATCATCAAATGGATGGATGAAAGTATAGCCGTGCTCCGCCGCCAGCTCATACGCTTTCTCGCAGGCCTCGTCATACACGTCCCCGTGCAGAACCACCTCCGCGCCATAGCTCTTGGTACGGTTCACTTTGATCAGAGGCGTTGTGGTGGGCATCACGATGACGGCCTTCACCCCGTAGCATTTCGCCGCATAAGCCACTCCCTGAGCATGGTTCCCCGCAGAGGCGGTAATCAGCCCCTTTGCCCTGTCCTCAGCTGTAAGGGTGCTTATCTTATAATATGCGCCCCTCAGCTTATATGCGCCTGTCAGCTGCATATTCTCCGGCTTTAAATATACCTTGTTGCCGGTCTGGGCGCTCAGCTGCTCGCTGAACACCAGCTTTGTTTCCAGCGTCACCCTTCTGACCACATCTGATGCTTCCTCAAATTTTTCCAGAGTCAGCCCTTCCGTGGGGATCTCCTCCTGTGAGTTCTCCGTTAAGAAGCTTTCTGTTTTCGCCATCTCTTTTTCCATCCCCGTCCATCCTATCCTTTCTTCATCTGCTTTTTTGTCTCTTCTATGTTGATGCTTCCGGCGCAGCAGCAATATCCTTCAGGACACCTCATGTCCACCTATTGAAACAAAATGTGTCAATCGTCAGAATCCTCTGCTGTTGTGTCCCCGTTTTCCACATCAAACAGAGCGTTCACGAACTCGTCGGAGTTGAATTCCTGCAGATCGTCGATGGTTTCTCCTACCCCAATGTACTTCACCGGAACCTGCAGCTCGGACTGGATCGCCACTGCAATCCCCCCCTTGGCCGTCCCGTCCATCTTGGTGAGGATGATACCTGTCAGGTTCGCCACTTCTCCGAACTCTCTGGCCTGCACCAGCGCATTCTGTCCCGTGGTACCGTCCAGAACAATCAGATTTTCACGGTAGGCATCCGGAAATACCCTCTCCACGATGCGATTCATCTTACGAAGCTCCTCCATCAGGTTCTTCTTATTATGCAGCCTGCCGGCGGTATCTATCAGCAGCACGTCCACGCCTCTGGCCTTTGCGGCGTTCACTGCGTCAAACACCACGCTGGCGGGATCCGCGCCTTCGTTTCCGCCCACCATGGGCACATCCGCCCGCTTTGCCCATTCCGCCAGCTGATCCCCGGCGGCTGCCCGGAAGGTGTCGGCAGCCGCAATCAGCACCTTCTTGCCGCTGTCCTTCAGCTTGCCCGCAAGCTTGCCCACGGATGTAGTCTTGCCTACGCCGTTTACGCCGATCACCATGACGATGGACTGACGGTTCTGGAAGTCGTAGGCATTCTCGCTCACCCGCATCTGTTCCTTTATGCTGTCTATCAGAAGCTGCTTGCAGGCCTGAGGCTCCTTAATATGCTTTTCCTTGATCTGGCTTTTCAGGCGGCCGATGATCTCCGTGGTGGCGTTCACCCCTATGTCGCCCATGATCAGGATCTCCTCCAGTTCCTCATAGAAATCATCGTCGATAGCAGAAAAGCCGCTGAACACGGAATCGATTCCCCTGACGATATTGTTTCTTGTCTTGGTCAGACCTTCCTTCAGTCTGGCAAAAAAGCCCTTCTTTCCCTCTCCCATATATAATAT
This sequence comes from uncultured Acetatifactor sp., assembly GCA_964018205.1. Taxonomy (GTDB): domain Bacteria; phylum Bacillota; class Clostridia; order Lachnospirales; family Lachnospiraceae; genus Acetatifactor. The sequence continues at coordinate 6,767 of CAXHOW010000030.1, forward strand.
ATCCTCCTATTCCAGTCCCGCATCCGCCTCCTCAGTGCCCATTCTCGGGAAGCGCTTCTGGCCGCAACTTCATCCGGCCAGAACCTCTTCCGGGCACTGTTCCGGCTCCTGCTGTTTCCAGTCCCGCATCCGCCTCCTCAGTGCCCATTCTCGGGAAGCGCTTCTGGCCGCAACTTCATCCGGCCAGAACCTCTTCCGGGCACTGTTCCGGCTCCTGCTGTTTCCAGTCCCGCATCCGCCTCCTCAGTGCCCATTCTCGGGAAGCGCTTCTGGCCTTCTCAGGTCAGATCGCTGTCGATCAGGTTCACGCTTACCAGAGTGGAGACGCCTTTTTCCTGCATGGTGATTCCGTACAGGCGGTCCGCCCGCTCCATGGTGCCTCTTCTGTGGGTTATGACGATAAACTGTGTGTTCTTGGTCAGCTTGTGCAGATAGCCTGCGAATCTCCCGACGTTAGAATCGTCCAATGCGGCCTCGATCTCATCCAGCAGGCAAAAGGGCGAGGGCTTCAGGTTCTGGATGGCAAAAAGCAGCGAAATTGCTGTCAGTGCCTTTTCCCCGCCGGACAGCTGCATCATGTTCTGCAGCTTTTTTCCGGGGGGCTGGGCGATGATCCGAATGCCCGCCTCCAGAATATCCTCGTCCGGCATCAGCTCCAGCGTTCCCTTTCCGCCGCCGAACAGCTCCTTGAACACCTTGTCGAATTCTCTGCCGATCTCCGCAAACTTCTCCGTGAACTGTTTCCGCATGGCGGCATCCAGCTCCTTGATGATATCCTCCAAGGTCTTTTCCGCCTCCACCAGATCATCCCTCTGGTTTTTCATGAAGGTGAACCGCTCCATAAGATTTTTATAATCCTCTATGGCGTTCACATTCACGTCACCCAGCTTCCTGATCTGATCCTTCAGGGCAGAAATCTCCTTCTTCATCGCCGCCAGATCCGTCATGTTCTCATCCCGCAGGCCGGTGGCCGCGCTTAAGGTGATCTCATACTCGTCCCACATATAGTTGATCTGGGACTCCAGATCCTCCTCATGCTTCTCCTTCTGGGCATTCAGGCGGTATACTTCCTTGTCAAGGGCGGAGAGCCTCTCGGAAAGCTCCTCCCGTCTGGCAAAGAAGCTTTTCTGCTTCCCGGAAAGCTCCTCCTTCCGTACTACCATCTCCTTCAGCCTGCCCTCCGACTCGTTCTGGGCATCATGGGACGCGGCAATGGTCCGCTCAATCTCACTGATATTGGCCCGCTTCCGCTCCATCTCCCTGCTGTTTTCCTCCAAGGCCTGCAGGACCTCCTCCAGCTCACCTTGGGCCTTTCGGATCTCCCCGTTGATACGGTCCACATTGGCCTGCTTAAAGCCAAGAGTCTGGCGTGTCTTTTCTACCTTCAGATCCCACTCGGCCAGATGGGCGGCGGCCTCCGTCTCCGATTTCCGCTGTACCTCAAGCTCCTGCTGCAGCAGACCGATCCGCTCCTGCGCATCCTTTTCCACAAGCTCGCTGGCACTCAGCTCCTTCAGGATAGACTCCTTCTCCCCCCGGATCTGGACAGTCCTTTCCTCGATTTCCTTTTCTTCCGTCCGGAGGGATACCACGCTTTCTTCTTCCTCCTCCATACGCTCTCTGGCCTGCGCTATGTTGAGCCTCGCAGTATTCTGCTCTATGGATTTGCGCTGTATCTCTCCCTTCACATATTCCAGATCCACCCGCAGTCTGGTTCGCCCGGACTTGGTGCTTTCAATGTCCTTATTGATTCCGTCTATGGTCTCCTGCAGCTTCCCCACCCTTTTTTCCAGATCGTCGATCTCCCGCCGTCTGCCCAGCAGATTGCTGCTATTTTTGAAAGCGCCTCCGCTGATGGCTCCCCCGGGCACCAGAAGCTCTCCCTCCAGCGTGACGATCCGGAAGCTGTAGCCGGACTTCTTTGCCAGCTTAAGCGCATTGTCCACATGATCCACTACCACGATACGCCCCAGTAGGCTTTTGGCCACATCACGGTATCTTGCGTCTATCCGCACCAATGTATCCGCCGTGCCGATGACACCTCTTTCCCCAAGGATCTCAGGATTCTGGAAGCCCCTGGGATTGACTATGCTGGTCAGCGGCAGGAAAGTAGCCCTGCCCAGACGTCCTCCCTTCAGATAGGCAATCATCCTTTTGGCCGTGTCCTCATCCTCCGTGACGATATTCTGGATACTGCCTCCCAGCGCTGTCTCTATCGCGGTCTCATACTTTTTGTCCACTTGTATGATATCCGCCACTACACCTACGATGCCCTTGGTTTTATCCTTCTGCTCCATGACCTTCTTGACGCTGCCGCCGTACCCCTCGTACCTCTCGGCAAGGTTCATCAGAGCCTCCAGCTTGGATTTCTCCATATGGTAGGCGCTCTGCGTCTCCCGCAGCCTTGCGTCCTTTTTTGTCAGCGCCTCCTTGAAGCCTCCCAGCTCCTGCTCTATGGCAGCCTCCCGCTCCCGCAGTGTCCGGATTTCCTCGGTGACCGCCCCGAAGACCTCCTCCAGCTTCTTGATGGTCTCCTCTCTGGCTGCCTCATCGGATTTTGCCCGCAGCAGGCGGGAATTCAGTTCTGCCTTTCTGATGTTGACCTGCTCCATCATGGTATCCAGACGGCCCAGCTTAGATTTGATGGTTGCCCTCTGGTTCAGTTCTCCGATAATGGTATTTTTTCCAATCTCTATCTCGTTATTCAGATCCGCTATTTTCTGCTGGAGCTCCTCAAGCTTCTGTCTTGCGCTTTCGGCGGCGACAGAGATTTCCTGAACCTGAGCGTCCGCATCGCTTTTTTCCGCTAGGAGCCCTTCTTTGTCCTTCTCCTTGACGGAGATTTCCTCCTCCAGAGTACTGCGCCGACTGTTCAGATGGGCTTCGCTGCCTTTGGAGGAATTGATCTGCTCCTTCAGGACATTCATCTCGCCCTCCAGCTTCCCCCGCATGAGCCCTGCATTGGTAGCAGTACTTCTGGCCTGCTCAATAGCGGTCTCCAGACCTTCTATCTCATCCTGAATACGTTCATACTCTTCCTTGATGCCGTCATAGCTCTCTCTCGTCTCCGCAAGCTCTCCGGCTGCGATCCTATGCTTCTCCTCCACATCCCGGAGCCGCTCCTTCAGACGCGTATTTTCCAGCAGAAAAACATTTATGTCAAGAGCCTTGAGCTCTTCCTTTTTCTTCAGATAGACCCTCGCGGTCTCGGACTGGCGTTCCAGAGGGCCGATCTGCTTCTCCAGCTCGGAAAGGATGTCGTTGACCCGAACCAGATTCTGTTTCTCATTCTCCAGCTTTGTCTGTGCGGCTGCCTTTCTACGCTTGAATTTCACGATTCCGGCCGCCTCGTCGAACAGCTCCCTCCGCTCCTCCGGCTTACCGCTCAGTATCTTGTCGATCTGGCCCTGACCGATAATAGAATATCCTTCCTTGCCGATTCCGGTGTCGTAAAAAAGCTCGTTTACATCCTTCAGCCTGCATGCGCTCCCGTTGATCAAGTACTCGCTCTCCCCTGAACGGTAGATTCGTCTGGCCACCGTCACCTCGTCGAAATCGATCGCCAGCTGATGGTCCCCGTTGTCCAGAGTAATGGCGACATAAGCATAGCTTAAGGGCTTCCTGTTCTCCGTGCCGGAAAAGATCACATCCTGCATACTGGCGCCGCGCAGCTGCTTCACCCGCTGCTCCCCCAGCACCCAGCGAACTGCGTCTGCAACATTGCTCTTCCCGCTGCCGTTAGGTCCCACGATGCCCGTTATGCCATTATGGAACTGAAAGCTGATTTTATTTGCAAAGGACTTAAAGCCCTGTACCTCAATACTCTTTAAATACATCCTCTATCCCTCAGAAGCAGCAGCGCCTTGTACGCCGCCTGCTGCTCCGCTGCTTTTTTCGTTTTTCCTTCTCCCGTGCCCAGTATCTCTTCGTCCGTATGTACCGATACCCGGAAAAGCTTGTCATGCTCGGGGCCGCTTTCCTCCAGCAGCTCATAACTGAAATCTTTTTTCAGCTTTCCCTGCACCAGCTCCTGCAGGCTGCTCTTGCTGTCAAAGAACAGCTGCCTGTCTGCCAGATCCGACAAGACGAACCTATCAATAAAGGCTCTTGCAGGCTCCATTCCCCCATCAAGGTAGATCGCGCCTATCACCGCTTCCATCCCATCGGATAGGATGCTGTCCCGGTTCCGGCCCCCCGTGGTCTCCTCTCCCCTGCCCAGCAGCATGAACCGCCCAAGATCCAGATCTCTGGCGCACACAGCCAGAGACTGCTCACAGACCATGGACGCTCGCATCTTTGTCAGTTCCCCCTCAGGCACCAGACTGTGGGTTTTGAACAAAAATTCACTTGTCACCAGCTCCAGCACCGCATCTCCCAGAAATTCCAGACGTTCATAATTCTTGCCCCTATTGATCCTCTGCTCATTGGCAAAGGAGCTGTGGGTCAGAGCCTGCCTCAGCAGAGCCAGACTCTGAAATACATAGCCAATGCGCTTCTCAAGATTTTTCAGGCTACTTTGATACTCCTCTAACATTCTTACACCCTTCTGCCCCATCCTACGGGCATCGCATTCGACGGCATGGAGCCGGGACTCCATGCCTGTCCCCCTTTAACGCAAACGAGCAGCCCCATATGCGGACTGCCCCTCTCAAGCCATAACTGTTCCGTCACGGATCCGTATTTATTCCATCTCGCTTTTGATCAGTTCCACGGCCTCTCCTACCGTCTTGATCTTTTCGGCCTTTTCCGCAGGGATCTCTATGCCGAACTCTTCCTCGATGCCCATCACTACCTGAAATACATCCAGAGAGTCCGCTCCCAGATCATCCATGAAAGTGGAATCCACCGTGATCTCATTGGGATCCACATTCAGCACGTCCGCAATTATTTTCTTCAGCTTTTCAAATTCCATGTTTGTTCCTCCTAATCCTCCAGATTGGTCTGTTCTTTGATTTTTTCATTTATTTTCTGTTCCTTGAATGCGATGCATTGAAGAATAGAATTCTTGATCTCAACGGATTTGCTGCTCCCGTGGGTCTTTACCACCAGCCCGTTCAGACCCAGCAGCGGCGCCCCTCCGTATTCCTCGGTACTGAAGCTCTTCAGAGTCTGTTTCAGCGCCGGCTTCACCAGCAGCGCGCCTATCTTGCTCTTTAAGCTGCTGGTCATCCCTGCTTTGATCTTGCCGATCAAGGCATCGCTGACACCCTCCAGCATCTTCAGCACGATATTGCCCGCAAAAGCCTCACACACGAGCACGTCGGCCCCGCCCATGGGAATATCTCTGGCTTCCACGTTGCCTATAAAATTAATCTCAGGGCAGTTTTTCAGAAGGGGGTACGCCTCCTTCGTCAGGGCATTTCCCTTCTCCTCCTCCACCCCGATGTTCACCAGACCGACCTTAGGGTTGGGGACACCCACCACGCTCTCCATATAGATGCTGCCCATCTTGGCGAACTGGAGAAGCTGGGAGGGCCTGGCATCCACATTTGCTCCGCAGTCCAACAGCAGGCTGATACCCTTAACGTTAGGTATAATGGGCGCAAGGGGCGGTCTCTCCACACCCTTGATGCGTCCTACGATGACCTGGCCTCCCACCAGCACCGCTCCGGTACTGCCGGCGGACACCAGTGCGTCACATTCCCCGTTCTTGACCATGTACATACATTTGACAATGGAGGAATCCTTCTTCTTGCGGATCGCCATCACAGGGGGCTCTCCTGTCTCTATGACTTCCTCCGCATGGATGGTTTCGAGCCGCTCCTGATCATAGGAATACTTTTTTAGTTCGTCCCTGACGGCCGGTTCCCGTCCCACCAGAAACACCTTCACACGCTTATCCGCATTTACGGCTTCAACGGCACCCTTTACGATTTCCGCCGGCGCGTTGTCACCGCCCATGGCATCCACAGCCACATTAACCATAACAGTCTCCAACCTCCTGCCTTTTGCCCGGCTCTTTAACCCTACTATAATGTATATAAACTAAAAATGCAAGAATTTTTTTGTACAAGAAAAGGGGCGTTCCACGAGAACGCCCTTATTACCACATCTCCACATACCACAGAGCATAACCAGCCGCATATTTATCCCCTGCCGTCATACCATACTCTGTGAAGATGAAACAGCCGCCGAAGGCAGCCGCTTCAAATATGCCAGTATGTCGGCTTATGCGTCAACGCTGATGACCTGCTTCTTATTATAAGAACCACAAGCCTTGCAGACTCTGTGAGGCACCGTCAGCGCGCCGCACTTGCTGCACTTTACCAAAGTAGGGGCAGTCATCTTCCAGTTTGCCCTCCTCTTATCTCTTCTGCTTTTGGAAGATTTATTCTTAGGACAGATTGACATCGTTACACCTCCTTATTCCCATTGAAAATATCTTGTATTACCGCCATGCGGGGATCAGGAACAAACCTATCGCACCCACACTCCCCTGAGTTCAGATTCTGTCCGCATTTAAGGCACAGCCCTTTGCAGTCGTCCCTGCACAGAATCTTCCCCGGCCAGTTTACCAAAATCTCATTATGCATAAAAGCTTCCGTATCCAGCTGACCATCCTCTATGAATCCCTGATCGTCCGCCTCCTCATCCTCTGTCCCCGATGCCGTGACAATTCTCCTGAAATCCAGTCTCATTGTAACCGGCACATCTGTCAGACAGCGGTCGCAGGTCGCCCCAAATACAAGCTCCGCACTCCCTGACACCGCCGCTTTGCCCTTTTCTACATTAGAAAAGGTAAAGGTCACGGGAGATTTGGACATGATCTCGAAGCTGTCCGTCCCGTTCTCAAAGCGGGTCATCTCAAGAGGCACATCTTTTGTAATCTGCACACCTTCGGATGCCAGAACATCTGATAAGTTCACTATCATAGAGACTCCTATGCACAATATACTGTAAACATAAGTTTCACACATTGATTAATTATACATAGCATATGGTTGTTTGTCAACAAGAATTTCAAGGTTTTTCCATCGTTTTCGGCATCCTTTTCCGGCATCGGCATCTCCTAAAAGTCAAACAGACTCAATTGGTTCGTCTCCGGCAGATTGCCCAGCAGGTTCAGGGAATCCATCATATCTATGACCGGCTTGGAGGCCTTGGTACGCTCACGGAAATCCTCCTTGGACAAGAAAGGGCCATCCTTTGCAGCCTCCACGATGGCATCCGCCACTTTCTCGCCGAGACCTTCTATGCTGTTTATAGACGGCATAAGCTTGTCCCCTACGATCTGGAAGGATCGGGACTGGGCCGTAAAGATGTCGATGGGCGTGAACTCGTAGCCACGGGCATACATCTCCTGCACCACTCTCATATCATTGTATGCCAGCTCCTCCCTATTGGTGAGGGGCTGCGCTCCCGCCTCTTTGTTCGCCGCCGCATCCATGCGGCGCTTATAGTCTGCCATGACAGCCTCCAGATGCGCCTGCCCCTGACACATCAGCTCATAGGAGAACGCCTTTGCGCGAATACTGAAGAATGCCCCATAGTACGCCAGCGGATGATGTATCTTGCAGTAGCCGATACGCCATGCCATCATGACATATGCGGCAGCATGGGCCTTGGGGAACATATACTTGATCTTCTTACAGGAGGCGATATACCAGTCGGGAACATCATGTGCCTTCATCTCCGTGATCCACTCCTCCTTCACCCCCTTGCCTTTCCGAACACTCTCCATGATGGTAAATGATAAGCTGGGCTCCACCCCCATCTGCATCAGATAGAGCATGATATCGTCTCTTGTACAGACTGCGGTGGAAATCGTGGCCGTGCCGCTCATGATCAGGTCTCTGGCATTGCCCAGCCATACGTCCGTTCCATGGGCCAGTCCCGAAATACGCACCAGATCCGAGAACGCCTTAGGCTGGGCATCGATGACCATCTGCATGGCAAAGTCCGTGCCGAACTCGGGAATGCCCAGAATTCCCAGCTTGGTACCTCCGATCTGCTCCGGTGTGATCCCCAGAGCATCCGTACTCTGAAACAGAGACATGACGTCCTGCCCGTCAAGCGGAATGGTCAAAGGGTCCACTCCTGTCAGATCCTGAAGCATACGGATCATGGTAGGATCATCGTGTCCCAGAATGTCAAGCTTCAGCAGATTATGGTCAATGGAATGGTAATCAAAGTGCGTCGTGACAATATCCGTTGTCATGTCATTTGCCGGATGCTGAACCGGAGTAAAGGAATTGATATCCTGCCCGAAAGGCAGCACCACGATGCCCCCTGGATGCTGCCCGGTACTCCTGCGGACACCGGTGCAGCCTATGGAAAGCCGCTCGATCTCACTTTTACGCTTATGCTTCGCCCTTTCCTCAAAATAATTCTTTACATAGCCGAAAGCAGTTTTTTCCGCCAGTGTAGCAATGGTTCCCGCCCTATAGGTCTGTCCTGCCCCGAAAATGACCTCCGTATATTTATGGGCCTTGGACTGGTACTCTCCGGAGAAATTCAGATCGATATCAGGCTCCTTGTCTCCCTTGAAGCCAAGAAATGTCTCAAAGGGAATATCAAAACCGTCCTTATGGAGCATCTCGCCGCAGACCGGACACACCTTGTCCGGCATATCCGTCCCTGCCTTGCCCGCGTAAGCCTTTACATCCTCCTCCTCAAAATCCACATAATGACATTTGCTGCAGTAATAATGGGGGCTTAAGGGATTGATCTCCGTGATGCCCGCCATGGTGGCCACGAACGAGCTCCCCACGCTTCCTCTGGATCCCACCAGATAGCCGTCCTCCACGGATTTCCATACCAGCTTCTGGGCAATGATATACATGACCGCAAAGCCGTTTTTGATGATGGAATTCAGCTCCTTCTGCAGCCGGTCCTCCACGATCCCCGGCAGGTCGGGTCCGTAGATTTCATGAGCCTTGTCATAACAGATCTTGGTCAGAGTCTTGTCGCTGTCCGGAATCACGGGCGCGCATTTGTCCGGACGCACCGGATCTATGGATTCCACCATGTCCACGATCATGTTGGTATTCTCCACCACGATCTCATATGCCTTGTCGCTTCCAAGGTAGGAAAACTCCTGCAGCATCTCCTCTGTGGTATGCAGATACAGAGGCGCCTGATCATCCGCATCCTCGAAGCCTCTCCCCGCCATAATGATGCGCCGGTAGACCTCGTCCTCCGGGTCAAGGAAATGTACGTCGCAGGTGGCTACCACCGGCTTGTGGAACTCCTCTCCCAGCTTCACGATGCGCTTGTTGATATTCTGGATATCCTCCATAGACTGTATATTCCGTATTCTTTCGGAAGCGATCATAAACTTGTTGTTTCCGAGAGGCTGTATCTCCAGATAATCGTAGAAATTCACGATCCTCGCTATCTGCATATCGCTCTGGCCGTCCAGCAGGGCGCGGTAAAGCTCTCCCGCCTCACAGGCACTGCCCAGAATAAGCCCCTCCCGATATTTTTCCACAAGGCTTTTGGGCAGTCTGGGATGTCTGCTGTGATAATAGGTCAGGTGGGACTGGGTCACCAGCCTGTAAAGATTGATGCGGCCCAGATCGTTTTTTGCCAGGATGATGGCATGATAAGAAGGGAGTTTCTTTGTCAGCTCCACATTCGCCTCCCCCAGCTCATTCAGCCCGGCAAGCGTAACTATCCCCTTTTCCTTCAGCATCTCCAGGAACTTCACAAATATCCATGCGGTGCATTCCGCGTCGTCCACGGCCCGGTGATGATTCTCCAAAGATATATTCAGCGTCTTTGCCACGGCGTCCAGAGTATGCTTGGCCTGATTCGGCAGCAGGACTCTGGCTATCCCTACCGTGTCTATGTAAGTAAAGTCCGCTTCAGCTCCCAGCCGCCTCGCATTCTCCAGAATAAAGCTCATGTCAAAGCCCGCATTGTGGGCCACAAGCACACTGCCCTCCGCAAACTTCAGAAATTCCGGCAGCACCTCCTCCACCAGAGGAGCGTCCTTCACCATATCGTCCCTGATGCTTGTAAGCTTCTCTATTTCGAAGGGAATCGGCACCTGCGGGTTGATGAAAGCTGAAAAACGCTCCAGAACCTGACCGTCCCGGACCTTGACCGCCCCGATCTCTATGATGCGGTTATTCACGGGTGAAAATCCGGTGGTCTCTATATCAAACACCACAAAGTCGCCGGCAAGCTTCCCCGTTTTGTCACCGGTGACGATCTCCTTCAGATCATCCACCAGATATGCCTCCACCCCATAGACGATCTTGAAAAAATCCTGACGGTCCGGATTCTTCTCCCCTGCCTCTTTACGTTTCGCCGATTCCTCCTTCCACAGATCCGCCCAGACATGAAAGGCATCAGTAAAGCCCTGCACTACCCCATGGTCCGTGATAGCGATGGCCTTATGCCCCCATTTATAGGCGCGCTTCACAATATCCTTCGCCTCAGACACCCCGTCGAAATCACTCATCTTGGTATGACAGTGCAGCTCCACCCTCTTATGAACAGCCGTATCCATGCGCGTGGTCGTAAAATCCTGTATTTTCCTGATTCCCGTCAAGGATCCTATCGTCAGCTCATGGTCAAATTTGTCAAGCGTAGCCACACCCTTGACCTTTATGAAGCTTCCGGGCTTTAAGCTTCCTGTCAGCTCACTTGCGTATTCGTTCTTCGTAAAGAGCTTTACGGTCATGGTGTCCGTAAAATCCGTCATATCAAATATGACAATTGTTCTCTCATTCTTGATTTCCCGGGTATCCACTTTGATGATCTTGCCCCGGATGACCACCTCTCCCATTTCGCCGATGATATCCTCTATAGGCATGGTATCATCCTCAAAATCCCGTCCATAGATCACATCCGGATTGTCCGACTGCTTCAGAGGGCGGGAATTATCGCCTCCTCTTCGGAATTCGCCCCGCTTGAAGCTCCCCTTGCCGGAAAAGCTCCCTGCACGGCCAAATGCTCCGCCTGCCTGTCTCATGCCCCCGAGGCCCTGAGAAGGATTCTGGCCCGCAGCAGCCGTCTGTCCTGAGTGGTCAGCCTCTTTTCCGAACATAGCTTCTCCTGCAGATCCAGACTCACCGCCCATCTGCGGTCCCATGCCTGACTCCAGACCATTACCTCCTGCCTGTGCCACGGCATCCATAGGCAGCCCATAAGCAGCCGTCTGCCGTCCTGATCCTTTTCTGCCCTGATCCGCTCCGGCATAAGGTTCCGCTCCGCTGCCCCATACGAATGCCGCTCCCTGTTCACCCTTACCTGAACCCACAGCATCCCCATAGGGCGCACCGGGTCTGCCCTGTCCTATTCCTTTTCCGGCTCCTGCGCCATTCGCTGCGTCCCTTCCTGCGGCTCCCGCTTTTCTGGCAGCAGGATTTCCCTGACCGCCGGTCCATCCGGCCTCACTGTCACCGCCGCTTATCTTTGCTTGACGGCAGATTTCGTTTACCCTCATCTGGATCTTCAGCTCGTCATCCTCCACATATTTACCATGACGTGCCTCCTTATAAGCAATCTCGACACCGGCCCGCAGCCCGCAGCGTTCTGTCAGGATCTTTTCCAGAACCCGCACAAGCTCCGGCTCCTTGCTCCGGCTGAGCACCGAATCTTCCACCGTGAGCAGTATATGCCCTTCCTCGGGATAGGAAATATCCGCCGTGCGGAAGGCGTTGTACTCCACATAGCTGTACTCCCGCAGCTCCGCCATGATGCTGTCCTTATATACATCCATCAGATTCTCCGGCGTATATTGGGAAGAAAGCTCAAATCGCTCCTGTATCCTGACCCGCATCCGGGCATGGGGAAAAAGCTGACCTTTGATTTCCTTCTCGGCAGCCCAGATATCCTCCTTCAAAATCAGTCTGGTACTGAAGAGATAGACCGTCAGCCTATCCCTTTGCTTCGTAGCGGATACTCTCTCCACCTTAGCCTGTTCCAGCTTGTCGTGCAGCATCCCTTTTATTTCAAGGGTAGGAAATACTTCGAAAAAAGGTTTTTGTTTTGTCATCATTTCCAGTTATCCAACTCTTCCTTTAACGCATCCAGTAATTGTCCCTCCGGCACCTTGCGGAGTATTTCTCCCTTTTTAAACAGCAGCCCCTCTCCCTCACCGCCGGCTATGCCCATATCCGCTTCTCTGGCTTCCCCGGGGCCGTTCACCGCACAGCCCATGACAGCCACCTTGATATCCAGAGGATAATCTTCCACAAGCCTCTCCACCTTTGCCGCAATGGAAATCAGATCAATTCTGGTCCTGCCGCAGGTAGGACAGGACACTACCTCGATGCCTCCCGTGCGCAGCCCCAGTGTCCGCAGGATCAGTCTGGCGGACCTGATCTCTTCCACAGGATCTCCGGTGAGGGACACCCGGACGGTATCCCCGATACCCTGCCGCAGGATCAGCCCCAGCCCCACAGCGGATTTGATGTTTCCGCTCAGTACCGTGCCTGCCTCCGTGATTCCCACATGAAGAGGATACAAGGTCTTTTCGGCCAGTATCTCGTGCGCTTCCACACACATGAGCACATCGGAGGATTTAATACTGATTACTATGTTGTCGTATCCCATATCCTCCACCATATGTACCTTGTCCAAAGCACTCTCCACAATTCCCCGTGCCGTAACGCCTCCGTCCCGCTCCACCAGATGTCTTTCCAGAGAGCCGCTGTTTACGCCGATACGAATAGGAATGCCCAGCTCTCTCGCCACATCCACCACTGCCTTCACCTTTTCACGGCTTCCGATATTGCCGGGGTTGATGCGGATCTTGTCCGCCCCGTTCTCCATGGCGGCAATCGCCATCTTATGATCAAAATGGATATCCGCCACCAAAGGGATATGAATCTGTTTCTTGATTTCGGCCAGCGCTCTGGCGGACGCCATGTCAGGCACCGTGCATCGGATGATCTCACAGCCTGCCCTCTCCAGCTCCAGAATCTGAGCCACTGTGGCCCCCACATCCTCCGTTTTCGTATTCGTCATGGACTGGATCAGTATAGGATTCCCTCCTCCGATCTTCCTATCCCCTATCTGTACCACCTTTGTATGATCCCTATGCATGGTTCCTCCTTGTCCGGTCAGAAAACATATACCTTGATATTGTTCTATGACATTCTTTTTGAACATCCATCCTTAGGAACTGTCCATTCATAACTTGTGCATCTGACTTGTCTAAATCCGCACAGTCTGCGTTGTCATCAGCCGATGTACCTCGGTACGCCTCCCTCTTCCGCCTTGCTTGTACGAATTTATCCTGCGTCATATACACAGATCATTTTCGGACAGTTCCTTATATGGGGATTTTACTCCCGTACACTTTCGTTTAAATGACATTATAATCCATTTGCTCCAAATAATCTATCAAAAATTATCTATAGAGGATCTTTCCCCTCACCCCTTCAGGCAGAAATGTCCCGGGCTGACCTGAACCGCAAGCCCTTCCAGCATAAGCCGCATCAGACAGGCCGCGATAGGTTGTTCCTGATATTTCCGGGGAAGCCCTGCCTGAATCTCCTCTGCGGACTTCGGCGTAAGATCCAGCGCACGCCAGACCGCCGCAAGTTCATCGGGAAGCCTGACCGGCAGACGGGCGTCGGATTCCGGGTCATCCTTTGATATCATTGACTTCATCCTATTTTTTGGACAGCCTTTCTCCGTACCAGAATGTAATTCCGCTCCCTCACCCTTCGGGTTCTCCGCTTCAATATATGTCTTCTTCCTTCTGAGTCCCAAATCAGTCTTCCGCTCCCGCAGCTCCCTGATTTCTTCCAGAAATTCTTCCAGGCAAAGCAGCATCCCGGCCCCCTGCCTGATCAAGCGGTTACAGCCGTCGCTGAGCCTGTCTGTCACTCTCCCCGGTACCACATAGACCTCCCTGCCTTGTTCCAGCGCCATGTCCACCGTGATCAGGGTTCCGCTTTTGGCTCTGGCCTCTATCACCACCACGGCATCCGCAAGTCCGCTGACGATACGGTTTCTGGGCGGAAAGTTTCTGGCATAGGCCGGGGTTCCCAAGGGATAGGACGAAATCACCGCCCCGCTCTCCATAAGCTTCCCGTACAGCCTCTTGTTCTGGGCCGGATAACAGATATCCACACCGTTTCCCAGCACGCCTGCGGAGTATCCCCCGGCTTCCAGCGCAGCCTCCTGGCTGATCCCGTCAATCCCTTTCGCCATGCCGCTGATCAGCGGTATGCCGTTTTTGCCTAACACGGTTCCCAGCTGTCTGGCCACATATTTTCCATATTCGGAACATTCTCTGGCTCCGATGACTGCCACGGCAGGCATCTCCTCCCCAGGAAGCCTCCCCCGGAAGAACAGACCGTATGGAGCATCGGGAATCTCCTTAAGCCTCTTGGGATATGCCGCATCCATAATGGTCACAAGCCTGATTCCATCCTCCTGCATCCTATGGTACTCTTCCTCGGGATGCCAGTCTGCCGTATATGCCTTCAGGCTCTCTACCTGATCAGGCTTCAATACCTTTCCCCATATTTCCGGTTTTGAAAAATATACCGCCTCCGGACCGCCACAGAGGTCTGAAAGCAGGTGCAGCTGCCTGTTCCCGATATCCGGAAAATTACAAAGCCAGCAGGCATACATTCCCTCCCTTTTCTCCCATTCATTCTGCTCCATGCTGCCTCCCCTCCATTTCCTCCCATTCATTCTGCTCCATGCTGTTTCCCCCTCCATTGACACATTTTCTGTCACCTCCCCGTTTCCCGCGCTCCCATGATCTGCTATCCCCAATATTCCAGCGACGGCCTATAAAACGATGCCTCCATCAGGTGTTCCGTCTGAATCCGCTCCGCACCGTCCAGATCCGCTATGGTCCTGGCCACCTTCAGGATGCGATGATATGCTCTGGCACTAAGCTGCAGAGTCTGGTACAGCTGCTCCATACATTTCTGTTCTTCCGTTCCCAGCCCACAGTACCTCTCTATGGCGGAAGCCCCGATATCACCGTTGAAACGGTATCTGGTACCCTCAAAACGAATCCTCTGCCATTCCCTCGCCTTCTCCACCCGCTGCCGGATGGACGCACTGTCCTCTGCCTGATGGCTGCTCTTCAAGCTTTGGTAGTCTACCGGCTGCAGTTCCACACAAAGATCTATCCTGTCCAAAATCGGGCCCGATACTCTTCCCATATACTTTCTCACCTGATTTTCCCCACAATGACAGCGGTTCCTATCCGGATAATAACCGCAGGGGCAGGGATTCATGGCACAGACCAGCATAAAATCGCTGGGATAGGTCACATTGCCGCTCACCCGGGAAATATTGACCTTGCGCTCCTCCAGCGGCTGGCGCATCGCATCCAGAACGCTCCTCTGAAATTCGGGGAGCTCGTCCAGAAAAAGCACACCCCTGTGCGCCAGAGAAATCATGCCCGGCTTCGGCAGGACGCTGCCTCCGATCAGCGCTGCCTGAGAAATCGTATGATGGGGATTCTTATATGGCCGCTCCGTCACCAGTGTCTCTCCCTTGTCAATCAGACCGGCGACACTAACCACAGATGTCACTTCAATACTCTCTTCAAGCCCCAAAGGCGGCAGAATGCCGGGAATGCGTTTTGCAATCATGGACTTTCCTGCCCCCGGAGGTCCTACCATCAGCAGATTGTGAAACCCTGCCGCCGCGATTTCCGCCGCGCGTCTGGCCGTGCTCTGTCCCACTACCTCGCTGAAATCCGCCTTTCCTGCCTTTTCATGGGCAGCCTCGCTGAAAATCTTTTCCGTGTCTACAAAGACAGCGGGCAAAAGACTCTCTCTGTCCTTTTCTGCCGCCATAAAAAAATTCATCACATCCAAGATATTCTCCGCACCTCTTACCGCTATTCCGGGGATCACCGCCCCTTCCCTGACATTGGCACTAGGCACGATGCACTGACGGATCCCTAAAGCCGCAGCCATGCGTACCATAGGCAATACGCCCCGTACCATTTTCAGCTCGCCCCCCAGCCCCAGCTCCCCAAGAAACAAAAATCCATCTCCTGCCCCTTTGGGGATCAGCTCCAAGGCCTCCAACAGGCCCACTGCAATAGGCAGGTCAAAGGCTGTCCCCTCCTTCTTCCTGTCTGCCGGGGACAGATTGACGGTGATACGGCACGGAGGCAGGTGCAGGCCCACATTCTTCAGTGCCACGGACACCCTTTCTCTGGATTCCCTGACCTCCTGACTTAAATGTCCTACCATGGAAAAAACGGGCAGGCCTCTGGCGGCATCCACCTCTACAGAGACATGATAAGCCGAGACCCCTTGAAGAGCACCGGAAAAAACCGTGCTGAGCATAAGACTCCTCCTTCTTAATATTTATATACATACTATAGGACGCAAATGCTGCTTCCTATCGTTGAACGCGGCGCAAAGAGATGCGCCTTTTATCGGAAGCGGAAGAGACTGCTTCCCATAAGGCATATTATGGGAACCTGAAATCGGACACTGACACCGCAGAGCCGGTGCATCAGCAGGAATGGCAGCACCATTCCTGCTATTATCTTCAGATTCTATTACATGGTTTTACAAGATGATAAAGCTCCTGCAGCAAGAAATTCAAAATACATGAACGAAAAAGATATTTTTCAGAATATTATGAAATTGAAATTATTGCCCGTTTTTTACTATAACACACCACTCACTTAATTGCAATAGAAAAAACCGATTCTGCCATATCTACGTATTTTCCCGCAACTATATTCCCCCCGGCTCAGTATCAGAATTCGGTCAAACCGCCCCAGAATTTCCGGTTCCATACGGTGTGTGACCGTGACCGCCAGACAGTCCTTCAGCCCCAGCACTCTTTCCTCCAGCTCTCTTGCAGCCCCTTGGTCCAGACTGGCGGTAAATTCATCCAGCAGCAGCACCTTTCTTTTCCGAAGGAGCGCCCTTGCCAGACCGAACCGCTGCCGTTCCCCTCCGGACAGATTCTGTCCGTTTTCACCTATGACCGTGGACAGTCCTTCCGGCAGGGATTCCACAAACGCCTTCAGTCCCGCCTGACTGACTGCGGCATCAATTTCTTCCGCAGAGTAATTTTCGTCGTACAGAGTGATGTTGTTCCTGAGCGTATCGTGAAACAAAAAGGTCTCCTGAGGCACCACAGCCACAGCAGAGGCAACGTCTTCCTCCTATCTTTCTTTGATACGATTCCATTTTATTGCACCGTCAAAGCTTTATCTATCAACCTATAATTGCAATAAATACAACGGTCACGCTCATCGCTCATACTGTATACATCCTATGATGCCTCAGCGGAAGATCCACAGCCCATGAGACTTGCGGTATTAGGATCCGCTCCCTACATATGGCAGGGTCAAGATCACTTTAGTCCCCTTCCCCTCCTCGCTCTCCACCCTGACCGCAATTCCCAGATGCACAAATATCTTCCGGCACAGATACAGTCCGATGCCTGTGGATTTTTTGTCCAGTCTTCCGTTATAGCCTGTAAAACCTCTCTCAAAAATTCTGGGCAGATCCTCCGGACGGATGCCGATTCCGGTATCCTCTATGGTAAGCAGAATCCTTTGATCTCTGGAATCCGTCCCCGCCGTATCCGCCCTGACAATGATCTTACCCTTGGCAGTATACTTGATGCTGTTGGACAATAGCTGCTCCACGCAGAAACTAAACCATTTTTCGTCCGTTACTGTTTTTAATTCCGTTTCCTGCAGTTCGATGCCCAGACCCTTATTGATAAACAGCACTGCATATTTTCTTACTGCATTCTTCAGCATCGTATATAGGTCATACTCCTGCAGTACCAGATCCGAGGAAATATTCTCCAGCCGCTGGAAGGTCAGAGCCATCTCCGCATACTGCTCAATCTTGAACAGTTCCTCTCTCATAGGAAACATATTCTTGTCATAGGATTCTCCGTTTTCCAGAAGAAGCCGCATGGCGGAAATAGGCGTCTTGATCTGGTGGGTCCACATAATGTAATAATCCCGGCACTCCGCCGTCCTCTGCTCCCACTCCATCCTCCGGGCCTCGTTCTTTTCCGAAACAAGAAAAAGCAGGCGCCAGCACGCCTCCTCATAATCCTCTGCGTCGCCGCCTTCCTCCGACTTCAGGATCCTTTCCCTGTATTCCCCCATCCATAGCTCTCCCGACTGCTCAAAATGTCTCGCTATAGCTTCCAGCCTCCTGCTTTTCCGCACATATTTCGCGCCGTCCCACAAGGCAGCAGCAGCCCACACAACAAAGGTCAGGAGGGCGGCATATAGGAGCTTTTCCAGATTCTCAAAATGATACAGCGTCCCTATGGTGATGAACAGAAACGCTGTGGAGAAATACAGCAGAGCAATATTTCTCTTTTCACGCAGATAACGAAGCCACAGTTCCATATTCAACCTCTTTTATACATATTACCGTCCGGTAAAGCCTCATTTCATCAGTCTCCGCCGAAGATATACCCCATTCCTTTCTGGGTATGTATCTTTCCTCCTGCCCCCACGGTCTCCAGCTTCTTTTTCAGCCTGGTCATATTTACCGTCAGTGTATTGTCATCCACAAAGCAGTCATTGTCCCACAGCCGCTTCATGATAGTCTCCCGGGACACCGTCCTGCCCGCATTCTCAAACAGCAGCTGCAGGATCCGGAACTCATTCTTTGTCAGATCCAGCTTCTGCCCCTCAGCCAGCAAAGATGCATCTGTCAGATTCAGGATCATACCTTCACATTCCATGACATTCGTCTGCTCCCGGAAGGCATATGTCCTCCTGAGCATGGCCTGCACCTTTGCGCACAGCACCTCTGCCCCAAAGGGCTTTGTGAGAAAATCATCCCCTCCCATATTCACAGCCATGACGATATTCATATTATCGCTGGCAGACGATACAAAAACGATCGGCACCTGAGAGACCTGCCTGATCTGGGCACACCAATAAAATCCGTTGAAAAAGGGGAGGCCTATATCCATCAGCACCAGATGAGGGGCATAGGCGGCAAATTCTCCCAGCACATTCTTGAAATCCTGCACACAGGCCACCTCGTGCCCCCATTTTTCCAGCTGGCGCTTCATCTCCTCAACAATGACAGCATCATCCTCCACTATCAGCAGCTTATATTTCCCGGAACCATTGTTCTTTGCATCCATCCTATACGACTCCCGCTCTCGGCTTTTTATTTCATCCCATTATAGGATACTTTCTGCCGGAAGTCAAATCCCGCGCCGGAGCCGCACATCAATCCCGCTCCTCCCCCTCATGGATATCCGCCTTTGGCTTTTCCAGACCCTCGATGACAATTCCGTTTTTCTCTGCATAGTCCCAGAGTGCGGCATGTATGGCCTCCTCCGCCAGCAGGGAGCAATGCACCTTCACTGGCGGCAGTCCGTCAAGCGCCTCCATCACTGCCTTATTGGTAACCTGCAGAGCCTCCTTCACAGTCCTGCCCCTGACCAGCTCCGTAGCCATGGAGCTGGTGGCCACCGCTGCCCCGCACCCAAAAGTCTTAAACTTTGCATCACGTATAATGCCATTTTCGTCAATGTCAAGAAATATCCTCATGATGTCTCCGCACTTGGCGTTCCCCACAGTTCCGACACCGCTGGCATCCTCTATCTCGCCCACATTTCTGGGATTCTGGAAATGATCCATCACCTTTTCGCTGTACATATGCTGCCTCCTTGTTTCTATTTCATCCTAAAACATTACTCATTTGTCTTTTGGCTCTTCAGGAAATCCTCATACAAAGGGGACATACTCCGCAGTCTTTCCACGCTTTCCTTCAGGCTCTCCACCACTTCATCCATCTCCTCTCTGGTATTCTCCTCCGAAAGCGTAAGGCGCAGAGAGCCGTGGGCCTCCTCGTGCTTCAGGCCGATGGCCAGCATTACATGGGAGGGATCCAGAGAGCCGGAGGTGCAGGCCGATCCGCTGGAAGCACAGATCCCCTTCATGTCCAGCATGATAAGCAGCGACTCTCCTTCTATAAAGAAAAACGAAAAATTCACATTGCCCGGAAGCCTCTTAGTCCTATGTCCGTTGAGGCGGCAATAAGGGATTTCCTCCTCGATGCGTCCGATCAGGTAATCCCGGAGCTCCTTCTCCTTTGCGGCCTTGTCCTCCATGATCTTAAGCGCTCTGGATGCCGCCGCGCCAAAGCCTACGATACCGGGTACGTTTTCCGTACCCGCCCGTCTGCTCCTCTCCTGTGCACCTCCGTGGAGAATGGAGGAAAGCTTTACGCCGCTGCGGACATACAGCATACCGATGCCCTTGGGGCCGTTCAGCTTGTGGGCGCTGGCGCTGAGCATATCCACGCACAGCTCCTCCACATGAATAGGAATCTGCCCGAAGGCCTGCACGGCATCCGTGTGGAACAAGATATCTTTCTCCCTTGCCAGCCTCCCGATCTCCCCGACGGGCTCCAGCGTTCCGATCTCATTGTTGGCAAACATGACGCTGATCAGGATGGTATCCTGCCGAATCGCCTTTTTCAGCTCCTCAATATCCACCAGCCCGTTCTCATCCACATCCAGATAGGTCACCTCGAAGCCCCTCTTTTCCAGATACCGGCAAGTATGGAGCACCGCATGATGCTCTATCTTTGTGGTGATAATATGTCTTCCCTTATCGGCATAGCTTTCCGCAGCAGCCTTTATCGCCCAGTTGTCCGCTTCCGTGCCTCCCGCTGTAAAATAGATTTCTTCCTGCTTTGCCCCGATCGCACCCGCAAGGATCCTTCTTGCGCCGTTAACGGCCTTTTTCCCTGCGGAACCAAGAGAATATATAGCGCTGGGATTCCCGAAATCAGCAGTAAAATAAGGCAGCATAGCCTCTACTACCTCCGGGGCCGTCCTTGTTGTGGCCGCATTGTCCAGGTATATCATCTGTTCATCCTCCTTGAAGCATTTTATTTCATACTTATTTACTAGGAATTATACAAAAAGTATATCACTGCCCATTTGTTCTGTCAACCTCCTGCTTGGAATATAATAGTGGAAAACCCAAGGAGCATGAACCGTGAACAGCTTACCGTCAACATCCTTTAAGGCTAAGCAGCGCCATCCCCTGATCATGGGCACCTTTATCCTCACTGTCACAGGCATTATCACCAGACTTATCGGTTTCTTTTACCGCATCGGTCTTTCCCGTCTGTTCGGAGAAGAAGGCATGGGCATCTACCAGCTGCTTAGTCCGGTTCTCTCCCTATCCTTTTCCCTTACTGCGGCAGGCTTCCAGACTGCCATCTCCAAGCTGGTGGCCGAACAGACTGCAACGCAGAAAAAACCCTCTCTCAGGCCCCTCATGCTGGGACTGAGCATATCCCTGCCGCTGTCTCTGGCCTGCAATGCGGTCTTGTACTTCTTTGCGGACAGTATTGCCCTGCATATGCTGCAGGAACCCCGTACTTCCACAATGCTCCGCATCCTTTCCTTTTCCGTGCCCATGAGCGCCGTCCATTCCTGCATCAACGGCTACTTCTACGGCATCAAAAAAGCCGGAATCCCTGCGGGAGCCCAGCTGCTTGAGCAGATTGCCCGGGTGGGCTGTGTGTACATAATATCCGCCTACTGCTTCTCCCTTGGCCGAACCCCCTCCATCAGCGTGGCGGTAATGGGACTCACTGTGGGAGAACTCTGTTCCATGCTGATGACGATCTTTGCCGTCCGCCCCCATGGCTGCCTGTCAGGAAACCAGAATCCACTGTCCGCCGGGATATTATACAGAAAATTGCTTTCCATGGCCCTGCCCCTGACCGCCAACCGCATTGTGCTCAATCTCCTTCAGAGCGTGGAATCCGTCTCCATCCCCGCCAGACTTAAAATATACGGCTACGACGGCACCACCGCCCTGAGCGTATACGGAGTCCTCACCGGCATGGCCATGCCCTTCATCTTCTTCCCTAACGCGCTTACCAGCTCCGTGGCGGTTCTCCTGCTCCCTATCATATCCGAAAACTATGCCTTGGGAAACATGCAGGAGGTGAAAAAAGCCACTGTCCGCACCGTAAAGTACTGCGGCCTGATGGGTGTCTGCTGTATGTGCGTCTTTGTCTTTCTGGGCAGATGGCTGGGTTCCACATTGTTTCACAGCCCTCTTGCAGGGTATTTCATCACCACGCTTGGATTCATCTGCCCCTTCCTTTATCTGGACACCACACTGTCAAGCATCCTTCAGGGGCTCGGGCTGGCAGGACATATCTTCGCCATGAATGTCATCTGCCTGCTGATACGGCTCGGCTTCGTCTTTCTGGTCGTTCCGCGCTTCGGCATCACCGGATATCTCTGGGGGCTGCTTGCCAGCCAGCTGGCTTTGGGATGCCTGTATCTGGGATGTCTGTACCGGTTTATAAAAAGAAAATGCTGAAAAAGGGGCTGTAACAGCCCCTTTTTATTCCCTCACGGGTCTATTACCCCGCTGCCTGCGGCGGGGTGATTCATCTTATGCCCCGTCTCTCACCTGCTTTGTCCCGCTTGAACCTGCTGCGGTTCCCACCGCTTATCTGGTTTTATTTCAGCATCTTCTTCAATTCATCCATAAAGGTATTCACATCCTTGAATTCCCTATACACAGACGCAAACCTCACATAGGCCACCGCATCCAGCTTCATCAGCCTGTTCATCACAAGCTCCCCGATTATACGGCTGGATATTTCCTTTTCCACCATGCTGAAGATTTCGTTCTCCACCTCGTCCACAAGCATAGTGATCTGCTGCGCGCTCACCGGTCTTTTATGGCAGGCCCTGAGCACGCCTCCCTCTATCTTTGACCGATCATAGGTCTCCCTGTTGTCGTCCTTCTTGATGATGATCAGGGGAATGGTCTCCACCTTTTCATAAGTGGTAAAGCGCTTTCCGCATTCATCGCAGGCACGGCGGCGGCGAATGGAATTGTTATCCTCGGCCGGTCTCGAATCAATGACCCGTGTATTTTCATGGCTGCAGAAAGGACACTTCATAGCCTTACCCCCTTATGCGCAACAGTTGTAATAGTTGTTCTTAACTTTATCATATTCAGCAGTGAATGTCAACGAGAATAATATCCGGCCCTATCTGCTTGATATCCCGGAAGGGGATCACGATGTCCGGATCACAGTTCAGGAAACCGAATATGCGGCTGCAGCCCGGCACCATGATCTTGCAGATACAGCCGCTGCAGGGGTCGAATTCCAGATCGCACACCCGTCCCAGCTTTCTGCAGTCCTTGATATTAATGACATCCTTGTTTTTCAACTCAGAATAAAGCATCTTTTAGCCCACAAGCCCTTTTTATTTACAATATGCGCCCCGGCGGAAGGTGAGAACAAAAATTGGGCTTAGGGGAATATTTTTCATCTTCAGGCACATACTACCACCATAATCCAATGCGCGGAAACCTGCGCGGAAAAGAGGAATGAAATGACACAGGGTAAAGTAGAAATATGCGGCGTGAACACCTCCAAGCTGCCGCTGTTGAAGGCCGAGGAAAAAGAAGCTCTTTTTCAGCAGATAGAGGCCGGTGACACGAAGGCACGAGAAGCTTATATCGAGGGAAATCTGCGTCTGGTCTTAAGCGTCATCAAACGCTTTTCTTCCAGCAACGAGAATGTGGATGATCTGTTCCAGATCGGATGTATCGGCCTGATCAAAGCCATAGATAATTTCGACTCCTCCCTGAACGTCAAGTTCTCCACCTATGCAGTACCCATGATCATAGGGGAAATCCGGCGATTCCTGCGGGACAACAGCCAGCTGCGGGTATCCCGTTCCTTGAAGGATACTGCCTACAAGGCCATCTACGCAAGGGAATCTCTGACCAGAAAAAACCTGAAGGAACCGTCCATAGAAGAAATCGCAACGGAGATCGGGATCTCAAAAGAAGACATCGCTTATGCGCTGGATGCTATCCAGAACCCTATGAGCCTCTATGAACCTATCTTCACAGATGGCGGCGACACCCTTTACGTCATGGATCAGATCAGTGACAAGAAAAACAAGGAAGAGACATGGGTGGAGCATCTCTCCCTCAGCGAAGCTATGAAACGTCTGAACCCAAGGGAGCATGAGATCATCTCCCTGCGCTTCTTCGCGGGCAAGACACAGATGGAGGTTGCGGAGTCTA
The DNA here is from genome assembly GCA_964018205.1 of uncultured Acetatifactor sp. GTDB lineage: Bacteria > Bacillota > Clostridia > Lachnospirales > Lachnospiraceae > Acetatifactor. The sequence goes on from CAXHOW010000030.1 coordinate 30,750, forward strand.
TCGGCATCTCTCAGGCTCAGGTGTCCCGTCTGGAAAAGAACGCCCTGAGAACCATGAAAAACTATCTGACCGCATAATCATCTCTTTCGCCGGAAAAACAGACGGAAAAACAGATATCCCACCATAGCCCCCAGTGTGTTGGTCACGATATCGTCTATCTGGAAAAACCCTCTTCCCGTAGCCAGCTGCAGGCACTCGATGCCTAAGCTGGTGGCCGCCCCCAGAAGGGTGCACCAAAGAAAGCCTTTGGTCCGTTCAAAAGCCCAACAGCCCAAAAAACCATAAGGAATAAATAATAAAACGTTCTCCACCACCATGGCATTATTCCTGTTATTGATCCCCCATGTAGAGAACAGCTTCAGATCAAATACGCTCCCGCCGCCGCTTTCTCTGGACAGAAAGGTGATCACCAGCATCAGCGACAAGTAAAATCCAAAAAGTACAACGGGCAGCATGGCGGCGGCCTCTTTTTTCCTCCGCTTCCTCAGAAAATTCACCGCCGCCAGAAGCACAATGGCAACAGGAACCCCCACCACCAGACTGTAGGGAAGGTATCTGATCATGGATACCATGTCCCGCCATATATATTCAAAAATATTTCTCATTCCGCAACCTTACCGGCGGCTGTCCCAGTTATCCCCCGCATGAGCCCACTTATCCCGTTCGGCAGCAAGCCTCTCGTTCATCCATGCAACGGCATCTGCCACGCCGTCTTCCTCAAACGCAAACTTTTCTGTCTCTTTCTCTTCCTCGGGTGTCATAAAAAAGTTAAAGGGCTCCGGCCAGACCGTACAGCGCAGTATCTTTGCGCCCTCCCCGTCTTCCGCCTGTTCCAGACGATAGCGCATTCCCTGATGACACCCTGTAAACGCCATCTTTTTCAAAAATTCCATCGATAATATATCATCCCGCTGAATCAACGTTTTATACTCCAAATAAGCAACTGTAATATTCTGGTATAATGTCTGGCGACATTATATCATGGTATGAAAAAATTATACCATACTTTTCCTACCCTGCCTAGTCTAAATGCTGTTGCTCATCTCTTTTTTCAGCTGGCGCATGATCTTCTTTTCCAGTCTGGAGATATAGGACTGGGAGATGCCGAGCAGAGACGCCACCTCCTTCTGCGTCATCTCATGCCCATCCTGGGTCCCCAGCCCGAAGCGCAGGTTGATGATCTTTTTCTCCCGCTCGGAGAGCTTGCTGATGGCACCTAGAAGGAGCTTACGTTCCACTTCGTTTTCGATGTCCCGGTAGATCACATCCTCATCCGTCCCAAGAATATCCGACAGAAGCAGCTCGTTTCCGTCCCAGTCCACATTCAGCGGTTCGTCTATGGACACCTCCAGCTTGGTCTTATTGTTCCTGCGCAGGTACATCAATATCTCGTTTTCGATGCACCGGGAAGCGTAGGTCGCCAGCTTGATATTTTTGTCAGGCTTGAAGGTGTTGATAGACTTGATGAGTCCGATAGTCCCGATGGAGATCAGATCCTCCACCCCTACTCCCGTATTGTCGAATTTCTTAGCTATGTATACCACCAGCCGCAGATTATGCTCGATCAGAATGGCCTTTGCCTCATCCTCATATTCCGTCCCAAGATCGCCGATGACCTGACTCTCCTTCTCCATCTCCAGAGGCGGAGGCAGCACCTCGGCACCGCCGATATAGTGAATCTCTCCCTTCCTATGCAGGAATAAATTCTCCCTGCGTATCATCTTAAACTGCATCTTTCCCGGTAACGCTATTTTCAGAATCATCCTTCCTCTCATCCTGCCGCTTCAGCGGCTTCCCCTTTCTGTTCCCCTTCAAAAGCTCTGGGTTCACAATCATTTTCACGGATTCTGCGCAGGCACCTTCCTCACCGGAAATCCCCTCTCTGCTGACAGCAATATATACATCATTAAAGTACAGTCTCATGCCGTCCAGCTCCAGCTGCAGGCCGTCCATAAGGCACCCCTGCATAATGCCTCTTTTTTTCCCGATGCTTCGATAAGGGATCGCTCTGAAATTTCCGGCTTCTCCCTTCCACAGCATCTCAAAGACACTTCCGTCTAACACACAGACAGGCTTGCCGCTGACAGGCTCCACAAGGCTGTTTCCGGAATCCACCAGCGCCCCTACCTCCACCTGCTCCCCATCCTGATACAGCGTGGCCCTGCACAGACTGTCTCCCATATTCACGCCGTACCGAAATCTGCGGAACAAGAGAAAGATAAGTCCCCCCAGCCCCAGAAGCCCCAGCGCGCCGGTCAGTGTCTCTCTGGCCACAGGCAGACGCTTTATAATAAGAAGCATTGCGCCACCCATTCCAAAGGAATAGACCGCCAGCCGTTCCAGCAGCTTCAGAAACATTCTCAGGCTCCTGATACGAAATGTTATACAGAGCATCCCCGCCGTGCCCAGACCCATTCCCGCTCCCAGCCTTAAAGATACGGGCCCCACACCTGAAAACGGCACCAGAAAGGCCAGCGCCCCCACGGCAGCTCCCAACAGCAGCCGCCAAAGTGAAGCGGTTCGAAGAACACTGCGGTCAACCAAGATCAAAAGGTAAAGGTTCATAATGAAATTCATGAAGAACAGACTGTCAACGTATAGCTCATAGTGCATTTGCATCATCCTTTTCATAAACATTATAAAGGGATTGTACCCAAGATTTTGTCAAACGGGGGTAAGAAGAATAAGAATTTTTCGACAAAAAACAGCCGGACGGCTTACTGCCCGGCTGTTTCGGAGATTCCTAAGAAATATTATGATTACTTCCTCTGCAGGAAATCCGGGATCTTTAAGGACTTTTCCGGCACATTGCTGCGGATTTCCGTCACCTTCTGAAGGCCCTGCGCTGTGACAGGCTGGGGGGCTGGGCTCTGGGTTCCGCTGCCTGCCGGCGCTGCGCCCAGATTCTTCAATGTACCGGAAGACGCATGGGTGCCGGCCTGTCTGTACAGAGAGCCTGCTCCCAGCCGAGAGGCCTGAGGGGCACCGCCCGCCGCATCGTCCAGACCGGTGGCGATGACCGTGACGGTACAGCTGTCAGTCTTGGATTCGTCATACATAGCACCGAATATAATATTCACATCCTCCCCCGTGAGGCTCTGGACATAGTCCGCCGCGTCACTGGCATCAGGCAGAGAGATATCCCCTGACACATTGAGGATCACGTCCGTGGCACCGGCAATCGTAGTCTCCAGAAGCGGACTTTCTACCGCCATCTTCACGGCAGACAGAGCCTTGTCATCCCCTTTGCCTTCACCTATGCCGATATGGGCGATTCCCTTGTCTTTCATAACTGTCTGGATATCCGCAAAATCCAGATTGATGATGGCAGGCAGGTTGATCAGATCCGTGATGCCCTGCACTGCCTGCTGGAGCACCTCGTCAGCCTTCTTAAGAGCCTCAGGCATAGTAGTGCGCCTGTCCACGATCTGCAGAAGCTTATCATTGGGTATCACAATCAGAGTATCAACATTCTCCTTGATGCGCTCAATGCCCCCAAGCGCGTTTATCATCCTGGTCTTTGCCTCGAACCGAAAGGGTTTCGTCACCACTCCCACCGTAAGGATGCCCATCTCCTTAGCCAGCTTGGCTACCATGGGTGCAGCGCCGGTACCGGTACCGCCCCCCATGCCGCAGGTGACAAATACCATGTCCGCCCCCTTCAGCGCAGACGCGATCTCCTCCGCGCTCTCCTCTGCAGCCTTCTCACCGATCTCAGGCCTGGCTCCTGCACCCAGCCCCTTGGTCAGCTTCTCGCCGATCTGAAGCAGCATGGGAGCCTTACAGAGCTGCAGTGCCTGCTTGTCCGTATTCACACCGATAAAGTCCACACCGCTTATCTGTTCGTCTATCATTCTATTTACAGCATTGTTACCTGCTCCGCCCACACCCACCACAATAATCTTGGCTGCAGATTCTGCATCGTTCGTCTTAATCTCAAGCAAGAGCATCTCCTCCTTTTTCCCGCATCATTCCATATCTCCTATCATATAATCATTTCTCAAATTTAGCAACCATTTTCTTTAAAAAAACTTGTTTTTTCAAGGCGGATCATTCTGCCTCAGGTTTGAAAACATACCTCCCGCTGTCTTCATCATAGGTCTGCATCTGGAGTATGCCTTTCTTTCCATCCAGCTCGGGCAACATCCCCGGAAGCAGCATAAGCTTGTCCTCCAGAGTGGCATCGTCACTTCCAAGCGCCACCTTCACATTTCCAAAATACACAAGAAGCTCCCCCAAAGCATTGAAAACAATCTTATTCGCTGTCAGATCGTATTTTTTCAGAAGTCTTGTGATATCCAGAATATCGTTAAAGATTCCGTCATCCTCCACCGGAAGCCTTTCTCCTATAACAACATGGTCAAAATCCATCCCCAGTATCTGCGGAACCCCCACTGTCCTGACCTTGGAGCTCTCTACCACATATCCGTCCTTGTCAAAATACACACAAGAATCCAGATATTGTACATAGCCTGTCAGAGTCTTCTCATACACAATGATCTTGATCGTATCCGGAGCCAGTATATTCACATCCACCACGTCCACAAAGGGGATTCCCTCTATTCCCTTGTTTTTGTACTTCCATGAAAGATAGAGGGAATTGTCCCCCAGAAATCCGTCCATGACAATGGCCTTGATCTCCTCTTCCGTATAATGGACATTGCCCTCCACATAGACGGTGCTGATCGTATACGCCGCCTTGACGTATGCCGCTGCCCCCAGCCCCGCCGCCAGAAGCAGAAAAACCACCAATATGCAGATGACCGTTCTTTTGCTCTTAAACACTCGTCACACGCGCTCCTAACTCTCTAAAGTCTCTGCCGATATTCTCATATCCGCGGTATATAAACGGACATCCGTTCACAAAAGTCTCCCCCTGTGCCATCAGCCCAGCCACCACCAGTGCCGCGCCGCCCCTCAGCTCCTTCGCCTCCACATATGCTCCATGGAGCCTTTCCACCCCTTGTACCGTCACGGTCCTGGAATCCTTCTGCCGGATACAGGCGCCCATTCTGGCCAGATCCTCCAGAATCCTGAATCTGTTTTCAAAGATAGATTCTTCTATATAAGTGCAGCCGCTGCCCATAGTCTCCGCCGCCAGAGCCACCGATTGCAGATCTGTGGGAAATCCGGGATAGGGCTCTGTAAGGATCTTCACCGGCTCCGGCCTGACGGGCGCCTGAACATAGATGCCCTCCGGCGACGTACAGACCCGTCCCCCCATCTGTCCGGCCGTCTCCATCACCGCCGCCATTTCCTCCTTAGGCGCCTGCTCCAGAAGGACACACCCCCCTGTGCCGATGCAGCCGAACAAGTAGGTTCCCGCCACAATTCTGTCCGAGGGAACGGTAAAGTCCGTCCCGTACAGTCTCCTGCCGCCGCGGATCACCAGCCTGCTGCTGCCTGCCCCCTCGATATGCGCGCCGCACTCTCCCAGAAAGCGGCAGAGCGTAAAAATCTCCGGCTCCCGGGCCGCGCCCTCCAGCACCGTGTCCCCTTCCGCCATCACCCCGGCCAGAATCACATTCTCCGTGGCCCCCACGGAAGGAAACGGAAGACGGATGAAAGCGCCGTGAAGCCTTGATGCCTCTGCCTTGAGCTTGCCTGATTCCTCCGTAAACACCACACCCATCTGCCTAAGGGCATACAGATGCAGATCAATGGGACGCTCGCCGATGACGCATCCTCCCGGATGCTCCATGACCACCTCGCTGCACCTGCCGATCAGCGCCCCCATCAGACATAGGGAGGAACGCATGCCTGTCACCGCCTCCCGGGGCATCTCACCCTTTCTCACCTGAGAAGAGTCTACAGAAATCCCCATCTCCTGCCAATGTACACTGCACCCCAGACTCTTCAGCAGGCTGACCATGGAATGCACGTCCGCAATCCGGGGACAATTCCTGATGAAGGAGCTTTCTCCTACCAGCAATGTTGCTGCCAGCACCGGCAGCGACGCGTTTTTGGAGCCTTGTATACGAACTTTCCCCTGCAGGGTGACTCCGCCCTGAATACGAATAGAATCCATATAGCACCATCCGGCTTATACTAATTGACCTATTCTATCCTATGAAGAGAAAGCTTTATCCGTACCTTGTCCCATAAGAATTCACACCCGCAGGACGCAGCTTCTATACGCCGCGTCAGATTTCCTTCAGCTGGATCCTTTTGGCCACACTTAAGACCATCCCTATCTCTATCAGCAGAAACATCACCGAGGACCCTCCGTAGCTGATGAACGGCAGGGATATTCCTGTATTCGGGATCGAGGCGGTCACCACGGCAATATTAAGAATCGCCTGAATAGCTATATGTCCCATGACCCCCACCACCAGCATGGCCCCGAAAAGATCCGGCGCATTATTGGCGATCACCATCATTCGCCACAGAAGCATCACAAACAGCATAATGACACCGACGGCGCCAAACAGTCCCAGTTCTTCGCAGATAATGGAAAAAATCATGTCGTTCTGTGACTCAGGCAGGAAATTCAGCTTCTGCATACTCTGCCCAAGACCCTTTCCCCAGACACCTCCGCTTCCGATGGCATACAAGCCCTGCAGGGTCTGAAAGCCTTCATTCAGAGGATAGCTCTCCGGATCCAGCCATGCCTTGATACGGCCGCCCCTGAAGGCAAAGAAATCGCTTCCCGATGCCACCAGATAAACCACCAGCGCCGCGGCCCCGATTCCGACCAGCGCCATTATAATAAACTTCTTGTAATCCGGGCTTGCCACGAATACCATGAGCACCGAGATCCCCAGAATGATGATCGCGGAGCTTAGATTGCTGGTGATAAAGTAAACCTCCAGAACGATGGGGAGGGGAAACACTATCATGACGGCAAAGCCCTTCATGGTTCGGATGCCCTTTCCCATCTTGCACACCAGCACCGCAAGAAAGAGAATCATCCCCACCTTCGCCACTTCGGCAGGCTGCAGGTTTAAGCTGGTATTGGGCACACCGATCCAGCGGCGGGCCCCATGGGACGCGATGCCGAGGGGTGTCAGCACCATAGGTATCAGCAGCGCCGAAGCGATATATCCCAGCAGGTAAAAATGCTCCCAGAAATGATAGGGGATATTTGCCACGATGATCATCAGCACAAGGCCTATGATGATGGCCGTCAGCTGTTTTTTCAGAAAGTATGCTGTGTCGCCATAGCTGTCAAAGGCTGTGTAGGAGCTGGCCGAGTAAATCATGACCAGACCGAAGCCCAGCAGAAACAGCACGACAAAAAGCAGACTGTAATCAAAAAAGAATTCCGATTGCTCCTTTTTCTTTCGTCTCGCCGTCCTATGTGCCGTCATGCTCCGTTCAACCTCCTTGTCATCCATTCAGTCCTGATTGCTGCCCGGTCTCCCTTTTTATGTCTCTCTTTCCTGCCCTTGTGGCATATGCTCCTTCGCCGAACAGACATCCTTCCCTGCTTCCGGACACGACTCCTGCAAGATATATCGTCTTTAGCTCCGGCCATCCCTTGTCAGGAATATCTGCTTTCTTGCAATATCAAGTCTCTGCAGCTACATCCGGCATCACTTCAGGCTATGGACATACTCCTTGAACTGCCGTCCCCGCTCCTCATAATTCGGGAACATCCCCCAGCTTGCGCAGGCCGGGGACAGCAATACGGCATCGCCGCTCTCCGCAAGCTCCGTACAGAGCCTCAGGCACTCTTCAAAGGTATCGGCAAAACAGATTCTGTCAAACCCGTGCCTCCTTGCGCATTCCGCGATCTTTTCCCGGGTCTGGCCGATGAGCACCAGCCATTTTACCTTTCCGTCAAAGCTTTCTATCCATTCATCGTAATCACTTTCCTTATCATACCCCCCGCCGATGAGGACAGTGGGTCTGTTCATGGCTCTGATGCCCTGAATGGCTGCGTCGGGATTGGTCCCCTTGGAATCGTTATAATAGTCGATGCCTCCCTTGCAGGCCACAAACTCGATCCGGTGCTCCACGGCCCGAAACCCTCTGACCACCTTCAGAATCACCTCCATGGGCACTCCCATTCCTTCCGCGATGGCAATGGCCGCCATGACATTCTCCACATTGCACAGCCCTACCAGACGCATATCCTTATGGATATCCATCAGCTCCTGCACCTTTCCTCCGGCACTTTTAAGGATGCTCTCTCCCTTCAGATAATAGCCTTCCTCCAGCTCCCTTGCGGAAGAAAAATACACTGCCCTGGCCGGGCATCTTTCTCCGAACTCTCTGGTATACTCATTTTCGTAATTCAAGACGCAAATATCATCTTTTGTCTGGTTCCTGGCGATATTTTCCTTCGCCGCCACATAAGCCTCCATGGTATGGTGGCGGTTCAGGTGATCCGGAGTGATGTTCAGGATCGCCGACACCGCAGGCCGGAACTTGTGCACCGTCTCCAGCTGGAAAGAGCTGATCTCTCCCACCGTCACCGTCTCCGTTCCCGTCTTCAGACATTCCGATGTATAGGGATTGCCGATATTGCCCACCACAAACACCCTTCCCTCCCCCAGATACGCCTTCATGATCTCGCCTACCAGCGTAGTGGTGGTAGTTTTGCCGTTGGTGCCGGTGATGGCAGCCACTTTTCCCTTTTCATTTATGTAACCCAGCTCGATCTCCCCAAGGATCTGTACCCCTTGTTCCCTCAGGGAATTCACCAGAGGAATATCCACCGGCACCCCCGGACTCAGCACCGCCGTACAGATCTCTTTTTTTGTCTCCTCCGGCAGCTCGCCCGTCATGCAGGCTGCTTTGCTTCCCTCCGGAAGCTTTCGCCTAAGGTCCTCTTCTCTCAGCTTATCATTACTGTCATACAGCACCACATCGACGCCCATATGCTCCAGAAGCGCCACCGAAGCTATGCCGCTGATGCCGGAACCTACCACCAGACATTTTTCTCCTGCTTCCACGCCTGCCTCTCCCTCCTCCTGTGCCCTGACTCCATGGATACCGCCTGCCTCTGCTTTGTCCTGCGCTTTTACAGACCTGTTTCCTCTGCATCCTGCTGCACGGAACAAAACGTCACGCCTCTGGCCAGAGCAGACATACCTATCAGTATAGCACTTTTTTGTCAAATATACACCCTCAAACCGATTTTTCATCTATCTTTCCGGTACATCCAGTGAGGCTCCCCGCACTGCCATATCTCTCCTGACTCTCACAAGCCCGCCAGCGCCACCAGACACATCAGCGCTGTTATAATGGTAAACACCGCAGTCACCCGGGTCTCCGACCATCCGCATAGCTCAAAATGATGATGCAAAGGCGCCATCTTGAATATCCTCTTCCCACCGCTCAGCTTATAGTATCCCACCTGCAGCATGACAGAAGCCACTTCCGTCAGATATATAATTCCCACGATCGCTATGTACAAGGGCATCTGCAGCATATAAGCGCATCCCGCAACGAATCCGCCCAGAGCCAGCGAGCCCGTGTCACCCATAAAGACCTCCGCAGGATGAACATTGAAGAGCAGGAACCCTAAAAGCGCTCCCGCCACGGCGCAGGTCACAGGCTCTATCCCGCCCGAGGTGCCTATGGCCACCACGGAAAAGAACACTGCCACCATCAGAGTGACGCTTCCCGCCAGTCCGTCCAGCCCGTCCGTGAAATTGGTGCCGTTCACCGTGCCCAGCACGATGAAAAAAAGAATCGGTATGTTCCAGATGCCGAAGTCCAGATATTTTTCCGGGAAAAAAGGAACCTTCATAGTCAGACTTACATCCGTATAGCGTGTCAGGTACCATGCGAATATCCCCGTCACGGTCAGCTGCCCGAAAAGCTTCTGCCATGGTGTCAGCCCCATGGAGCGTCTGCACACCACCTTTATATAATCATCCATCAGCCCTACGAACCCAAAACCCACCGTCAGAAAAAGGATCGGCGCAATCTTCGGATATTCATCCAGAAAGACAACCGCCGCCGTCACCACGGCAAACAGGATCAATATGCCTCCCATGGTGGGTGTCCCTGTTTTTTTCAGATGGGCCGCCGGGCCGTCGTCCCTCACCGTCTGGCCGCATTTAAGCCGCCGCAGGAAGGGAATCAGCACCGGTCCTGCCAGAGCGCTGATGCAGAATGCAAACATTACCGCCGCGATACTAATCCTGCTCATCCGTCTGCCCTCCTTGAATATCCTCTGTTGCATCCACCCCCAGATAAGGAAGGATGTTTTCAAAGAGCTGACGGACGATAGGCGCCGCCACCTGCCCTCCGTAGTATACGCCCTGAGGGTTGTTCACAATGGCGATAGCGATCACCTGAGGATCATCCGCCGGCGCAAAGCCGATGAAGGATGCAATATAGCGCCCGCTGCCTCTGGGAAGGGTCTGGCTGGTGGCTGTCTTGCCCCCTACGCGGAAGCCCTCCACCTTGCCATTCTTACCGCTGCCCTCAGCCACCACCATCTCCAGTATCCCCCGCATGGCGGCGCTGGTCTCCTCCGAGACGATCCCCTCCTCCACCGGATAGGAAAAGGTATCCGCCACATTTCCCTCCTTGTCAATGGTCTGGATCCCGAAATGGGGCGTGATCCGCCTTCCGCCGTTGATGATCGAAGAAACCGTTGTCAGCATCTGTATCGGCGTGACCTGAAACGACTGGCCAAAGGCCACCGTGGCCAGCTCCACATTGCCCATGTCCTCCTTGCGGTGCATGATGGTGCCCGCTTCCCCGGGCAGATCCACGCCGGTCTTTTTCTTTAGGCCGAACTGCTCAAAATAGCTGTAATAGCTGTCGACACCCATCTTCAGCCCTACGGTGATCAATGCGGGATTGCAGGAATTCATCATAGTATGCGTAAAATCCTGCGTGCCATGCCCGGCAATCTTATGGCATCGTATCTTTCTGTCGTCCACAATGATGAACCCGGGACAGCTGAAGCTGCTCTCGAGCGTCACCACCCCTGATTCCAGCCCCGCCGCTGCCGTGATGACCTTAAAAGTGGATCCCGGCTCATAAGTATCGTTGATGCAGCCGTTGCGCCAGATCCCATTCAGCAGGTTCTGGGTTTCCTCCGCCGTGATGTCCTCCGGCGTGCCCTCCGGCAGCTCATAGGGGTTGTTCAGATCAAATTCCGGTACATTTACCATTGCCAGAATCTCGCCGTTCTGTGGGTTCATCACCACGATGGATACGCTTTCCGCCTCCTTGGCGGCAAGGGCCTGCGCCGCCAGCTGCGTGGCATAGGACTGTATGTTCATATCCATGCTGATACACAGGTCAAGGCCTGCCACCGGCTCCATGCGTCTCTCCCCGGCGGACTCCACCTCGATACCCTTGGCATCTGTCACCGTCAGGATCTGTCCCGGCTCTCCCTCCAGATATGTATCGTAAACCACCTCCAGTCCGATGATTCCCTGATTATCACCGCCGGTGAAACCCAGCACCTTGCTGGCAAGACTGTCAAAGGGATAATAACGTTTATAGTCTTCATCCACCTTCACCCCCGGCAGATCATATTCACGTATCCTATCCCCCACAGCCTTATCTACATTACTTTTGATACGCTCCATGGAGGAGTATTTCTCCACCTTCTTTCTGACGTATTCCTCCGACAGCTCCAGCTCCCTGCACAGGACCTCGATCACTTTCTCCCGGTTCTCTATCTGGCTGTAGATCACGGATACAGTGCACACGGTCTTGTTGTCCGCCAGCACCACCCCGTTCCGATCCAGAATACGTCCTCTGGCTGCCTTTATGCTGCGCTCCCTCTCATGAAGATTCGTGGCCAGCGCTGAAAAATGCTCCGACCGCCATACGCACAGATACACAAGTCTCGCAAACAGCAGAATGAATATGCCCGTACAGACCAAAAAGGTCACCAGTATTTTTTTGCGGTGAAAAATCTTATTATTATCCGCAAGCATACAAGACCTCATAAAAAAGGTATTGATATACTTTATTCCGCCATGCTCACGGTTATGAATGGCACCGTCAGAGATTTGGATTCAACGGCAGGCTCGTATTGGGCACCGACTCTCCGCCGTCAATGGGAATGCCCGTCTCGGCGTCATATCTCCTACCCGTGTCCGGATCTACCCTATATCCCGTATCAGGATCCACGGGATAATTCATCCATGGCCGGGACGCGGCTCCTCCCCCTCCCGGATCGCTTCCCCCGGGTTCATTGCCTGATGAACCGGGTCCGTCAGGACTGCTGTCTGGCTCGTCGTCTCCCGAGGGCCTGGAATACTGAATGGTATTGGAAAGCTGCAGATCCTCCAGCTCCTTCATCTCGTCGGTGCTCAGCTCTTCGGTCATGAAAATATTCATATAGGGAAGCACTTCCATAAGGATGCTCCTGCCCAGCCGGGCGGCAAGCGTTGCGTTAGCCTGATCCTTGATATTAGGCCTGTCTATCACCACGTAGATGGCGATCTCAGGATCTTCCGCCGGTGCGAAGCCTATGAAGGATACCACATACTCTGTCTCCGAACGCATATGGGTGACAGGATCTATGGTCTCCGCCGTCCCCGTCTTTCCTCCTATGGCATATCCGGGCGGTCTTGCCGCCTTGCCGGTGCCGCTGTCCACCACAGTCACACAGAACTGTCTGATCAGCTCAGAGGTGGACTCCGACACGATCTGCTTTAAAACTCTGGGCTCGATATTCTCCACGGTGGCCCCGTTTGCATTGGTGATCTTGTTTACCATATGAGGCTCATAGTAATATCCTCCGTTGACCAGAGCGCAGAAGCCCGTGATCATCTCTATCATGGTCACGTTGAAATTCTGCCCGAAGCTGTTAGTGGCCAGATCCGTAGGTCCCATGTCACTCGCCTTATAGATCAGGGACGCCGTTCTCGCCTCCCCTGCCAGATCCACATTGGTTCTGAGGCCGAAGTTGAATATATTCTGGTAATAGCAGAAATCCTCCACTCCCATCAGCTGGGCAACCTTCATCAATCCTACGTTGCAGGATCTGGCGATGATGCCCTCTACATCCAGCAGACCGCAGGCACCGCTGTGGCATTTTATCTCGTAGCCCCCTACCTCCAGAAATCCGGGGCACTCAAAGGTATCCTCCGGGGAGATATATCCCATCTCCAGCGCCGCTGCCACCGTGAAAGGCTTGGCTGTGGATCCCGGCTCATAGGTTCCGGCGACGCAGAAATTCTTCCACAGATTATTCGTCAAATTCACGTAGAGCTGATCCTGATTCATGGAATCCAGTACGCTCTGGTCGATATATGTATCCGTCTTTTTGATTTCCTGATAGCCTGCGGCATTTGTGACCTGCTCCACCATCCGGGTGCCCAGCAGATACTCCGGATCGCTGGGATCGTTGGAATCGTAGGTGGGATAGCTCCCCATGGCCAGAATCTCGCCGCTGTTCACCTTCATGATGATACAGCCCATGTTTTCCGCCCCGTTCCCTTGTACATAGGCATTCTTGTGTTCATCGCTGAACTGCTTCAGATGCTTCTCCACCATCATCTGCAAGTTGGCGTCGATGGTGGTATGGATATTATAGCCGTCAATAGCGGATTTCACTGTCCGTTCCAGCGCCAGATCATCATTGAGATACCCATACTCCCGTCCGTTGATGCCATCAAGTATATCGTTATAGTATTCCTCCAGCCCGTATCTCCCTTCCCCATCCGCATTGAGATAGCCCAGCACGTCCGATGCCAGCGTATTGTAGGGATATACTCTTTTGTACTCCTCCTCGAACCAGACGCCGTTTATTCTGTTTTCTTCTTTTTCTCCCTTCTCGTTTATGATCTCCGCCTCGGCGGCAGCCTTGAATCCGCTGATTTCCTCATAGGTCAGGCCCCTGAGAGGCACATAGTAGGCGGACGTGGGATTTGCGGTGACATACTGCCGTATCCTTGCCATATCAAGATCAAAATACTGTCCCAGCGCCGCCAGCGTAGGCTCCAGATAAACCTGCTTTCCCTGCACCTTTGCATTCATGACCGAGGCGTCAATGACCAGATTGTACACCTTCTCACTGGTAGCCAGCCTTGTTCCTTTGGCATCCACAATATTACCTCGCCTATAAGGAATCACTGTGGAGCTGTAACTCTGCTGGGCATATACCTGCTTCTGATACGCGCTCCCGTTCTCCCGGATGATCCATATCAGCCTGCCGGCCAGTACCGCAAACATCACCACCGTCAGCCCATACAGCACCAAAAGCTTTTTTTGCATCTTTATTGAAAACTGGTTCTTTTTACTCCTAGGCCGATTATTTTTTTTCCTCACTCTGCACCTCTAATTGCTGTTCCTTGTAACCTTACGCATATAGTCTCTGCTCTGGTTGTCATATGTGACGATCTGGCCCTCCTCAGCGTAGACCATGCCCAGTTCTCCCATGGCGACCCGCCTGACCTCCTCCAGATCGATGCTGCTGATGATCCTATTGTATTCTTCATCATTGGAAAGCTTCAACTGGTTCAGCTCGCTTTCCTTGCGGGCCACCTGTCTGGTCATGGCAGTCAGCTGGGACTGCAGCTGGATATAATTCACCAGAAACAATGCGCAGGCGCAGAGAGCCGCCGCCAGAAAAAGCACATACCCTGCGCTCATATGGCGGGCTTTCTCCCGGTTCTTCCGTATCTTGTGGTCCGGCTTGCGTACAGGCGCCTCCTCCCAGCCGAAATCCACCCTGCGCACTGTGTTCCCATAGATATACTCCTGCCGCTTTCCCGCACTTGTCCCTCTTCTATTTTTATCATTTGCAGCCCGATTATAGCTCCTTCTATTCTGGCCCATGATTTTTCCCACTTTCCGTTTATGATTTCTTTTTTTCAAAAACTCTCAGTTTTGCACTTCTGGAGCGGCTGTTCAGGGCAAGCTCCTTCTCTCCCGGCACAATCGGCTTTTTCGTCACCACAGTCCCCGTGGACTTCTTCCCGCACACACATACCGGAAAATACGGCGGGCAGGTGCAGGGTGCCTCGTTTTGTCTGAATGCGTTTTTTACAATACGATCCTCCAGAGAATGGAAGGTGATCACACACAGCCTCCCCCCCGGATTCAGTATATCGATGAAATCGTCCAGAGAGCTTTTCAGTGCCTCCAGCTCCCCGTTGCACTCAATGCGGAGGGCCTGAAAGGTCTGTCTGGACGGATGTCCGTCCTTCCGCATTTTTGCGGGAATTGCCTCCCGGATGACCTCATTCAGCTCAAAAGTAGTTTCAATGGGCCCGGACGCCCTCTTTCTCACAATGTTCCTTGCAATATTCTTTGCGAAGCGATCCTCGCCATAATCCCTGATGACGCGGCATAGATCGCTTTCCGAATAATTGTTTACGATATCCTTGGCAGTCAGCTCCTGTCTTCGGTCCATACGCATGTCCAATGGCCCGTCAAAGCGATAGGAAAAGCCTCTCTCCTGATCGTCAAACTGGTGGGATGAGACTCCCAGATCAAGCAGAATGCCGTCTACGCCTTCCACGCCCTCTCCCTGAAGGACAGTCCTCATATTGCGGTAGTTCTCCCTGACAATCGTCACCTTGTCCCCAAAGGGAGCAAGTTTCTCCCCAGCCGCCCGGACTGCGTTGTCATCCTGATCGATCCCGTACAGATGCCCGGCGGTAAGCCGCCTGCATACCTCCACGGCATGTCCCCCTCCGCCCAGCGTGCCGTCCACATAGATGCCCCCGGGCTTCACCTGAAGCGCTTCTACAGTCTCCGCAAGGAGCACTGAATAATGAGTAAAATCCATGGACATTCCCTGTTCCATTTTCACATCCATCTGCCCGCCCCTTGCAGGCACCCTTTCTTCAGACTTGTATTCATGCCTTTTCCGCCTCGGACAGCCGACATTTCAGACCGATGTCTTAGAACGTCAGCCCCAGACCTGCCATGCCCTGAGCGATCTTGTTGATATCGATCTGAGCATTCTTCTCTTCCCACTTCTCAAGGCTCCACACTTCTATCTTCTTTCCTGTCCCGGCCAGTACCACATCCTTCTCCAGACCTGCAAAATCCCTCAGATCCTGAGGAACCAGAATGCGCCCCTGCTTGTCCACGGTCACATACTGGGCACCCGACAAGAAAAACCTGACAAGCTGTCTTGCCTCCTCATTGACCATCGGCAGCGATGCTAGCTTGGCTTCAAAATCCTTCCATGCATCATTGGCATACACAAATAAACAGCCGTCCATCCCCTTGGATACCACAAATTCATCTCCTAAAACTTCACGGTATTTTGAGGGAATGCTCAGCCTGCCCTTGGGATCGATCGTATGATTGTATCTGCCCATGAACATCGCAATCACCACCTGTCACAAGCGGAATTTTCATGGCATCCGGTGCAAAAACATATCTTCCATGGGAATCCATCCCACTTTTTTGCACTTTATGCCATCTCCATCCCACTTCTTAACAAATTTTAATATATAATCCCTGATTTGGCAATCAGAACTTTTGTACGGCAGACGCAAAAAAGCATCCCGCAAGTTTCTCACGGAATGCTTTTTGAGCCATAAACACTATATATTGTGTTTTCTATATTTAGATTTCCAGATATAGATTCTGCTTCTTGATGATTTTATCGAAAATCTTTAAAAACATATTACTTTTTATTAATCTTTCTGTGATTGACCCTTTGCAGCATGATGCCTGCCATTGGATGCCCTGAGCCTCTTTCTCACCACGATATCTGCCGCCACTGCAAAAAACACCATCAGCAGCGCCAGCACCTGAGACACCGGCACCGTGGTGCCCGGCAGGAAAAGCGTGTCTGTGCGGATGCCCTCAATGATGAACCTCCCCATCCCATAGCCTCCCAGATAGAGCAGGCACAGCTCACCGTCGAACCTCTTGTGCCTCCTGAACAAAAGCAGGGCAGCAAGCACCAGCAGATTCCAGACGCTCTCGTAAAGAAAAGTGGGATGTACATTGATATAATTTGCTCCTTCGGGAATATGGGCAGCTATATTGTCCGAGATATCCCTTGCCCGGACAGCGCTCATAGGGAGCTGCATGGAAAAAAGCCCGTCATAGTACTCTCCAAAGACCTCCCGGTTCATGAAATTGCCCCAGCGTCCGATAGCCTGCCCCAGGATCAGTCCCGGCATGGCTGTATCACCCATGAGAAGGGGATTCTGCTTCTTTATCCTGCAATAGATAAACAGAGTGGCAAACGCTGCTATGACGGCACCATAGATCGCAAGCCCCCCGCTCCGGAGCCTGAAGATGCTAAGCAGATCGTCTTTATAAAAATCCCATGCAAATATTACATAGTAGATCCTTGCGCCGATGATAGAAAAAATCACCGCATAGATGGCAAAGTCCCAATAAGTGTCCGGATTCTGTCCCGTGATCTTTGCCATATGGACCGCCATCAGCAAACCTGCAAGCACACCGATCCCTATGATCAGACCGTAGAATGCGATATCGAACCCAAATACACTGAAGGATTTAGGCACATCCCTTAAATATATCCCTAAATTCGGAAACGCTATATCGCCAGCATTCATAAAACCTCCTCCATCCTGCTCCCACAGACCCTTGTCCGCTCTGCTCTCCGGCAGCCTCCGGGCTGAGACCGGACAGCTTCCGCCCTGCCGCGCCTTTTGACTACACGTTGAAGCGGAACAGGATCACATCCCCGTCCCGGACTATGTAATCCTTTCCCTCGATGCCCACAAGTCCCTTTTCCCGGGCGGCTGCGAGAGATCCCTGCTCCAGCAGATTCTTGTAGTTCACCACCTCGGCCTTGATAAAGCCCCTCTCAAAATCGGAATGGATCTTTCCTGCCGCCTGAGGCGCCTTAGTTCCGATCTTGATGGTCCACGCACGGGTCTCATCCTCCCCGGCAGTCAGAAAGCTCATAAGCCCCAGAATATGATAGCTTGCCTTGATCAGCTTCTCCAGACCGGACTGGTCTATCCCCAGATCCTCCAGAAACATGGCCTTCTCCTCATCGTCCAGCTCCGCTATCTCCTGCTCTATCTGGGCACAGATCACAAATGCCTCGCTGTTCTCTCCCTTTGCAAACTCCCGCACCTGAGCCGCCAGAGGATTGGACGCGCCGTCATCTGCCAGATCATCCTCCGACACATTCGCGGCATAGATCACGGGTTTCCCCGTCAGCAGGTTGAACTCCCGCATCAGTCCCTGCTCCTCTTCGCCTGCAAGCTCCAACGTCTTTGCCGGCCTGCCGCCCTCCAGATGCTCCTTCAGCCGCCCCAGCAGCGCAAGTTCCCCTGCGTAGGCCTTGTCCATTCTGGCGGTCTTTGCCACCTTGGCGATCCTCCTCTCCAGCACCTCCAGATCGGAGAATATCAGCTCCAGATTAATAGTCTCAATATCCCTCAGGGGATTCACGCTGCCGTCCACATGAACCACATTGGAATCTTCAAAGCACCTGACCACATGGACTATGGCGTCCACCTCCCGGATATTGCTCAGAAACTGGTTTCCCAGCCCCTCGCCCTTGGAGGCTCCCTTCACCAGCCCGGCGATATCCACGAACTCGATCACTGCAGGGGTCACCTTCTTGGACTTATACATATCCCCAAGGAGCTTCAGCCTCTCGTCCGGCACGGCTACGATGCCCACATTGGGGTCGATAGTGCAGAAGGGATAATTGGCGGATTCCGCCCCTGCCTTTGTCAGTGAATTAAATAAAGTGCTCTTTCCTACGTTCGGCAAACCTACTATGCCCAGTTTCATAATATTCTCACATCTCCTTTATTTTCAAGGGTTTCAAGCATTTTCCAGTTGACCGCCGCACCATTTCCGCACCATCAGCCAATCTTGAATGCCTGTTCAAACTTCTTAATTTCTTTTTCTTTCTCATCCTCGGTTATATGTACATACAGGTTCATTGTGACACCTATATTTGCATGACCGAGTATTTCCCGAAGAGTTTTAGGTTTCATTCCTGCTTCCCTACAAATCTTGCTGCATACTTACCGTCTTTTCTTTGGACAATTCCAGCACCTAATTCCTTTAAGGTCTTTACCCATATTTATCAACTCCTTTATAGAATAAAAGAATCTGACACAGTATATTATATTACCATATCAAGCTTCTTATTTCAACTTTATATTTCAATGTTCTTCTCTAAATACTTTTCAAATTCTTTACGTTTTACCAACATCTTCTTACCCACATGGAGAACAAATGTACACATAGGATTATTCAACATATTATCTATCTTATTAATTCCTATGTTGCTATATTCTGCCGCTTCTTTGACTGTCAAATTAATTTTGTGCCCCGGTATCTCTGCTGTTCGGCACGCCGTTTCGTGCTTACGGATATCGTTTTCCTGCAGGTGGGCTTGAAGGTCTTGGGACGGCACTGGGCTTTATGGGGGCACTGTCCACACTGGCTGCGTTGGAACGAAGCCGTGCACTGGCCTGTCCGGGGATTATAGCAGCAGCTTTTGGGTTCAAAGCCGCCGGCACACTTTTCCACTTTTGTCCCGTCCTCATTGAACCCGAAATCAGCCGCGATGTCCTGCGCCTCACGGCCGGTAAGGTTTGTCGTCACCAGCTGCACATTCTTTCCGGCGGCAAGCTCTTCATTGGCCGTGCCGCAGTATGCCCCGTCTGTCACTATCACGGCCGGTTCCGTGTGCACGCTTTCCTTTTCAAGGTAATCCTTTAGGAACTGGCTGTCATTATGGGTATTCTGCTTATACTGGTAGTCCGTAACGATGCTGTCCTCTTTCCCCGCCACCTCTTTTGCAAGGTTCGCTACGCAGGTATACAGCACTTCAAGGCGGCTCATGCGCTTGATGTTGGAGGCCACCATCAGGCTGTCCATCCGCTTGAGCGAAAGGTCCAGCTCCATCATCTGGGCCATCTCACCGGACAGGGATGTTATCGTGTCATGGAGCAGGTCGATCCCGGTCTCTTTTTCATAGGCGCTGCACCGCTCCCGGAAGCGCCCCAGCGTCCTGTCGCTCATTGGCTGCTCCAGGAAAGAAGTGGTGTGCAGGGCATACTGGAAACGGATATCAAACATGAGCGCGGACAGCATGTCCTCGTCAGACAAGCCCGTGAATTCCTTGATAATCAGGGCTCCGATCTGGATGTTTACCGGGGTGTTTGGCCGGGAATCCTTCCCACTGTACAGGACGGCATACGGAGCTTCGTCTATCTTTGGAAAAATATGCTCTGCAAAGTATCTTGCTTTCCTGTCTTGGTGTGCCGTTCTGTATGTATGGCGGTTATTCAGTTTTTAGCTGACTACAATTCTACAAACCGGAATTTAACTACCTCTTAATTAATTGTTTGATTTTGGGAAGCATGAAACTCCCTAACAAATATAAATTACACAGATATACAAATAGATTTCCAATATACGAATAAAGAGTAAA
>CAXHOW010000031.1:0-48573 GCA_964018205.1 uncultured Acetatifactor sp.
ATCTCGTCTTACTGTTTTAGGTTTCCTCGCGGCATCTTGTGCCGCTGTCCGTTCTCTGAAAATCTCTCCGGGCGCTTAACGCCCTTCTTGTGGAATTTTCAGGGTTGCATTACTGTTTGTTTGTCAAGGTGCACCCGCATCTCCCGATGCGGCATTCCGCTTTGCTTTCATCAGCGGCAACTTCCTTAAGATACCACAGTTGCTCTGATTTGTCAACAACTTTTTTTGATTTTTTTATTTTCTCAAAAATCATTTTAAGCGGTAGGTTTTTATATTAGCACATCATTCCGGCTATTGTCAACACCTTTTTTTCCAATTTCTGCATTTTCTTACAGAACCGTAAATGTTCAGGTCGACTTTTCAAAACCTCATTTAGTTTAATTTAAAAGTCAAATTTTGTCAACCCCCAAATTTAAAATTTTATTATTGTCGTTTTGGGCTGTTTTTGCACGTTCCTATCAATGCAAAAAAAGAAGTACTGCTTCCAGTACTTCTCTCAATTCACAATCGGTAGAGAAAACGGAGAAAGAGGGATTTGAACCCTCGCGCCGGTTGCCCGACCTACACCCTTAGCAGGGGCGCCTCTTCGGCCTCTTGAGTATTTCTCCTCATTCCGAACTACGTCTCTACCAATATGCTGTTTTATGCGCTATAACGTAACGCAAGATTTATTATACATAAAACCTTCTCATTTGTCAATCGCTTTTTTCAACTTTTTTGTAAAACCTTTTTTGAGCTTTTTAAGCTTTTTTGAGCTTTTGGGGCCATTTTCGCAAAATTGCTGAAGCTGCTTTCCTTAAGCCAAAAGAGTATTAGTCATCCCTGCAATATTGCCGAACCGCCGTCTCATATAAATCAGTCCCTCCGGCATCTGCCACTACAATGACCGGAAAATCTTTGACCTCCAGCTTTCTGACGGCTTCCGTACCCAGATCATCATAAGCGATTACTTCCGATGACATGATCGACCGTGAAAGCAGCGCCCCTGCGCCTCCCACCGCCGCAAAATAAACCGCGCCGTTGCGCACAATGGCATCTTTTACTGCCTGACTTCGTTTTCCTTTTCCTATCATCCCTTTTAATCCCATATCCAGCAGCATAGGAGCATATTTGTCCATGCGGCTTGATGTAGTGGGGCCTGCCGAGCCGATAGCCCTGCCGGGCCGGGCCGGAGAAGGCCCCATATAATAAATCACATTGTTTCTGACATCAAAGGGCAGCTCCTCGTCTTTCTCCAATGCCTCATACATTCTTTTATGCGCAGCATCTCTGGCAGTATAAATAACCCCGGTCAGGTATACATAGTCTCCTGCCCGGAAAGCAGCCACCGTCTCGTCTGAAAATGGCACTTCAGCATATCTGTTCATTCTAAACTCCTTAACCAGAATCTTTTTTTGCAATATTAAGAAACACATCCACGAAAAGCAATGCCGTCTATAAACTCCTTGTCACATGACGATTCACATGACAGCAAATATTCACAGCCACCGGGAGCCCTGCAATATGCGTAGGATACAGATCTACATTGACCGCCAGCGCAGTAGTGGTTCCACCCAAGCCTCCCGGCCCTATCCCGGAACGGTTGATCTTTTCCAGCAGCTCCTTTTCCAATTCACTTACATAAGGAATCGGAGAATGTTCATTTATAGGGCGCAGCAGAGCTTTTTTCGCCAGCAGGGCGCATTTCTCAAATGTGCCGCCCACACCTACACCCACAATCATAGGAGGGCAGGCATTCGGCCCTGCATCTTTTACGGCCGTCAGCACTGCGTTCCTTACCCCCTCGATACCGTCCGCAGGCTTCAGCATAAAGATACGGCTCATGTTTTCACTGCCAAAGCCTTTGGGCGCAACCGTTATCCTGACCTTGTCCCCCGGCACTATAGCATAATGTATGACTGCGGGTGTATTGTCCCCGGTGTTCTCGCGAAGGATCGGATCCCTCACAACCGATTTGCGCAAAAAGCCTTCCTTGTATCCCTGACGGACGCCCTCGTGGATAGCATCCTCCAGCAGCCCTCCCTCAAAATGAACGTCCTGCCCGACCTCCATGAAAATGACTGCCATACCTGTGTCCTGACATATCGGTATCATGTCTTGTCCTGCTATCCTCATGTTTTCCTGCAGCTGCTCCAGTATCTGTCTGCCCAGCGGAGCCTCCTCCGTCTCCGTCGCTGTCTGCAAGGCATCCTTCATATCCTGCGACAGAAAATGATTCGCCTCTATACACATTTCTTTTATTGCTTTAACGATATGATCCACATTCAACGTTCTCATTCCCATACCCATACCCTCGGTTTCCCTTTTTCCGCCATGCCACATTTAGTCAGCAATCTGTCTCCTAATCTCCTCCAGCTCTTCCTGAGAAGGCTTTCCGGGGTTCCACCCTATGCGCTGCCCATCCTCCAGATATCTGGGAATCAGATGAATATGAAAATGGAATACTGTCTGCCCTGCAGCCTCTCCATTGTTCTGCATCAGGTTCAAACCGTCGCAGTGAAGCTTTTCCGTCATTTTGGCCGCCATTCTCTTTGCCAGAGCAAACGCCGCCGATACCGTCTCATCCGGCAGCTCATAAAGATTCGCTGCATGCTCCTTTGGCAAAATCAATGCATGCCCTCTGGCCGCAGGTCCCAGATCCAGAATCACCCGAAAGCTTTCATCCTCATACAATGTTTTAGACGGAATCTCACCGTTTGCTATTTTGCAGAAAATACAGTCGTCTTTTCTCATCTCGCACCTCTTGTCCTCTCTGGCAGATATCTATTGTTTCTCCTCAAAATTAAATATCTGGTCTAGTGTTCTCAAAATCTTAAAATCGCCCTTGGTTGTCATGGCTCCTGACATAAAAGCTCTCTGGAATGTCATCCTGCCGTTTACGATATCTTCCATGGTCGCCTTTTCAAGTGTCATCTCAACATCAGGCTGCTGGGGGATTCCATACCCACATTCCAGCCGTGATCCGTCTACCGACAGCGTGAGTTTTTTCTTCCGATCCCCTATGCCGATGGAATACTCCGCCCGAAATCCCGCCTGCGGCTTGAAAGCTTTGCGGAAAGCGTTCAAATATTCTTCCTCGCTGTCTGCTCCTTCTTCGTTGAGCTTATCCCGGAACAGACTCGCCAGTTCCTGAATATCCTGCTTCTGCCTTTGAACATAGCTGTCATCCGATACATACTGCGATAGCTGCTCTGTCTCCTGAGGCGTAAGATTATTGTTCTGGGGCACAGCTATTTTCTGTTTTATCGCCTGATTGCTGGTAGGCAGGCAGACCAGATGCTGATTGATCGTCCGATATATATTTTCTGCTTTCTTTTCGATCAGCCTGACATATTGTTCATTCATCTCAAACGTGACCGTTTCCTCGATATATCCGCAGAGCCCGCTGCATACTTGACCTCCGAGGATTTCCCATGCCATAGCCAGATTCAGCTTTGCTTCCCTTTCCCCATAAGTAGTGGACATTACCACCGGACACATATAGATCTTCGCCATCTTTTCCTTGTCACCGAACAGCCAGCAGGAATCCAGAAACTGCTGCATATAGCCCCCGATTCCATACCACTCAACCGTAGTTGCAAGAATAATGCCGTCCGCATCTTTCAGCGTCTGCGGAAGCGTGGCTATAGTATTTTTGCATTCATACAAATTGTAACGATTGACATTGACCCTGAGCTCCTCCAGAATTTCCTGCATCTTATTAATGACAAATAATGTAGGATCATCAATAATGCCTCTGCCTCCATAATAAATATTAATGTTCAAAACAGCACCTCACACTCTATGGTTTCATTTTTCTTATTACCTTCTTCTGTTTCTCCAGCGCCGAAAAACACACATAAGCGTCGCCGCCGCAAAGCCTGTGATCAGGCCTCCCACATGTGCGCCATTATCAATATTCCCTCCCGCGAAGCCGCTATACAAGGAACATACTATCATCAACAGAACTCTGGGCATCGTCACATTTTCCATCCGCTTATCCGAAAACAGCACCATGGCAAGCAGTGCCCCGTCCAGACCGAAAATTGCCCCGCTGGCCCCCACCGAGGCCGCAAGCTCATTATTGACGGCCTTTATATAAAGAGACAGCAGATTGCCGCCGATCCCTGATAAAAAATATAATGCGGCATATCTGGCATGCCCCACCGCATTCTCAATCATGGAACCCAGAAAGAACAATATCAGCATATTGTTGAAAAGATGATCCATTCCACTGTGAAGAAACATCGCCCACAATATTCGGCCGTATTCTTTGTAATGCAATACTCTCATAGGATCCAGATCGCCCTTATACAGCAGCCTTCCGGATGAAATTTTGCATAGCAGAAACACAGCCACATTTACAGCCACCAGCATCACGCTGACAAAAGGCTTGCTTCTCAACAGTCTCAGCCTCGCCCTCAAAGTCTTCTGATCCTCCTTTGACGCTCCGCGGCATATTCATGCCGCATTGAGCCAATTCTACCATAGAATCGCCTTTTTTTCAACCATCACTGCTGCCCAGAACGCAAATCTCCTAAAGATTACCGCTTTATCGGAAGACCAGATTCACCTTCCCGCATTTTATTTCATCTTCCTCCTCCAGCCTCCGTTTCTCATAGGGCTGCAGCCGCAGACCATTCTTAAAAGTTCCGTTAGTAGAATTCAGATCCTCCAGATATATGTTCTCCTTTTCCATTGTGATCCGGGCATGAATCCGGCTGACGGACGTATCCTCCAGCACTACATCCACCTCTCCTTTTTTCTTCCCTATGGACAGAACGGGCCGCTCTATGCTGGCAAGCACCTTTCCCTCCGAAGTATAAAGCTTATGTGTCTGCGGCACATCCTCTGTTTTTTCTTCCACAAAGATTGTTCGTCCATACTCCTCTTCCTCATAAGGGCTTTCCTCCGCGGCATAGCTTATCATTGTCCGCTGCATTGCCTGTCTATAGTCATCCCGAGCCTTTTTATTTCTGGTCTTGCGTCCGTCAAAAATACCCAAAAATCCCTTTTTGTCCGATGTCTTCTGTTCCTTCCCTGCATACAGAGCCACATTCTCCTGCGAAGCCACCTTGTTTTCGTCATTCATATCCTTTTCACTTTCAGACCTCTCTGCAGCAATCTCTTCCGCCTTGATATTTTCAGCATTTCCTGCCACATCTTGTTCCCGGACCTTTTCCAGACATGCAGTATCTTCAAAAATCTGAGAGAGCAAGTATCCCTCCCCATTCTTCTCCACTTGCTCATATATATGATAGACGCAATTCACCAATGCTTCATCGTTATAATCAATGTGCTCCACCCAAAATTCCACCAGCTTGATAAAGCTGGTCTCCCCTTCATAATAGGGCACATACAGAAATGAAAAGATATTGTTTTCCAAATCCTGAAAAATTTGCTCCGGATACCATATGACATTGCAGATATCCAGCAGAAATCTCTCCAGCTCCTGCTGAATTTTTTTCAGGCTCCACATAAAATCCCGCATCCACTCTCTGGTAATCTGACGGTTCCCATACAGCTGCGATACATTCTGTCTGGATGATATATCGTAATAAAGATATGCTTCTCCATTGATATAACGCAGGCTGCAGGCAAGCAGCCCCTTAATGCCTCCTCTGCCCAAGATGCAGTATTGGTATCTTTTATCTTCCGGCCTTTTTTCCAGCAGTATTCTCTCATAATTGCAATTTAGGCTTCGCACATATTCCGTTTGTAACATTGTTGCCTCCTTCTTACATCTGTAATTGTCTTCACGAATCCCCCTGCACCAGATTTATCAGTCCCCGACATAATCTGATAAAAGTCACCGGCGACAGTCTCCGATATTCGTATAATGCCTCTGTGCTCCATATATTACTGTTGCTCCAATAATTCAATCCGGGAACCGGAAATGCAAGCTGCCCGCTCCCTTTAGCCGTAAAATGGTTTTTCTTTAGCAGGAGCTCCAGATCCGTGAATCTCCATGCACAGTATTTATCTCTATAAAATGCCGACATGCGCTCCCTCGCCATCTCTTCCAGCGTCTTGGTATCCGATTCTTCTGCACTGCCTCCCCATAGCGCCATGGCACCCAGATCCTGCTCCATAAGACATCTGTCATACTGAAACAGCAACATATAAATAATAAAAAGGATCATGCCAATGAACATGGGCAGCACCAGCGCAGCTTCCACAGTCAAATAAGCATTTTCTCTCTCTGTTTCCCCTCCGTCCTTCTTTATCATCCCACCACCTCTATTCTTCCATATCTTACACCTTTATGCCCTCGAAAAACAAATCACATACTTATCACCAGCAGCCATCCCGCTGCCAGAAACGGCAAATACGGAATCTTTGTCTTGTATTTGGCCTTTCGCAGAGCCAAAAGCAATATAGAGCAAATCGCCATAAGGAACAAGCTCACGCAAAAGAGCAGCCAGCTCTTCCCGCTCCCCAATACCACTCCGAGAATCAATGCCGCAAGCCCGTCCCCGTATCCAACCTGCTTTGTGACAAATCCCATCCCCAGCAGCAATACTCCCGGGAGCATCCCCATCAGTATGTCCGCACAATTCCATAGGCTGCCGCTCCCTTGTTCCACGAAAGCAGGAACTGCGCATATCCCCCCTACGATCAACATCCATACCGGAATCCTTCGTGTACTAATATCCACAATGCTGATGGTTATAAGCCATATTGTTATAATCCGTATACCAAACATCCGTTTCTCCTTATTTGCCTTTGACATTATCTATTATTGAAGCCTTTTTCACGAGTCTTTTTACGTGTACATTTCCCTTTCTGCTGCCTTTCATCTCTTCACAGATTTCCCTTCACCAGCGCCTTTACAGCACTTTTACGGCACTCTCTGGCGGCAGCGGCTGCACAAGGGAAGATTTCCTGCCTCCTCAAGCTTCACAGTACAAACCGTCCTTTTCAGACCGGAACACTCCCTGTCATAATGATAACAGTCTCCTTCATCCGTAACATAAAGCAGAGCGCCCTTTACACCTTTCCCGCATTTTCCGCAGGGACGGTACCGCTGTCCGTATTGATTCCTCATTTCTGGTACCTGTTCTGCCGGAATCGCCCTGACGGAAATCCACAGATGGGTACAGTCTCTGTACAAATGATATACTGAGGCATTCGCCGTTACATAAACAATCTGCTCCCTCGTCTCCTCCGCTCCATCCGGCAGCCGATAGCCATTCCAGACATGGGCGTAATATCTATTTGCCATGCGAAAGGAAGGAAATCCCGCCATACTGCTCCATGGGGACACGGAATACGTTACCACGATGTCCACGATATCATCCGGCCCAAAGATATTGCTTTCCCAAAGCCCCAGCCCGTCTGCGCCTTTTGTAAGCGGCGAACCATCCAGATAAGCCCTTCCCGCCAGATCGATCAGCCTGCCCTTGACAAAAGTGGAGGCAAACATGATACCTCCCAATTCCTTCCACCAAGCCTCTTCCTGCTGCCCGTCTTCAGGCACTTCTCCGCTGTCCAGCACATATCCGTACAAGGATGCCTCCCTGCCGATCTGCCATAACGCCAGCTGCAAATTTCCATGCAGCCGGATCATTTCTATGGCACATCCCAGATTCAGGAAGACAAACAAAACCAATGGCAGTAAAATAGATGCTTCCACCGTCATTCCCCCATCAGCCTTTCGGAGGAATACACTGCCCCGATTCCCGAAACTGAGCTTTTTGTCAAGATGAGAGGCGGGCAGTGATGTCCCCTCCATGAAACGGGGCATATTAGGCGGACAATGTCCGCCGCCATTCGGAACAAAATTCGGATTTTGGGCAGGATCCGCTTGACTGCTTTGATTATTCGGAGAAGGTTTCTTTGAAATTGTCAATTGCTTCTTTTCTATCCCGCTCCATAAAAGGGACACCACTGCTCACCTCACTCTTGTCAACGCCGTTTTAGTTAATAATATTTTTTGCGTCTGGTAATCTCGTACACATAGCCGTAGGAACTGCAAAACTGCATATAGGCTTCAATCTCCGCATAACATCCGTCCAGCCGGAAAGCCGCATTGCCCGGAGTGCTGCGAATATCTGCCTCCACCATGTTCATAGCCCGTATGGTTAAGGTTTCCTTTTCCGTAAGCATCATCATGATTCTCAGGTAATCTTCATAGCTGAGGCCATCCCCTCCCTTATCCGCATCCTGAAGCTCCCCCTTCAGTGCTGTCCCGAGACCATAATGCCAGCTATCCTCATCCTTCATAAGCGGAATCCGTCCGCCTGCAAGAAGAGATTTCACATCATAGACGCTTTCCGCAAAAGCCCATCCCAGAATAATTGCGCCTTCCAAAAGAGATGTCAGCTCCGGAAGCAGAATCAACGCACATACAAGTCCCGCTGCCGCCTTTATCTCGTTGTACTTTGTCTCGTCTGTCCGCAGATAAATAGCATTTGCCGCCTCCCGGATCAGAAAGAGCCGATTTACGATGCTTCGCAGATTATCCACATCGCTTGCATTTCCCGCTATCAGATATTCAATCTGATACCGCAGGGTATCTTCCTCATTTTCCTCCCCGTACCGCCCCATATACTTCAGCAGATATTCCTGAAAAAAGAATCTTTCCGCATGCTGCTCCAATGCCGACAGATCCTTTTGTGCCACATTTCCGCTGTTGATCTGCCCTTTCTCCAGCCTGCTCCCAATCAGGCTTTCTTCATTCAGAATATTGTGCGAAAGCTTCGATTCGTCCTCTGCGACAAGCCGCAAAAGCCCCAGTCTCCTTTTTTCTTCCAACACACTGGTAGGATTGCTGATTTCCAAGGTTTCCCACTCATTTTCTTCAATCTCCACCTTCATGCCATCATATTTCTCGATCTCCTCGTCAAGCCTATGCTTTTCCTCTTCCTGCCCTCCTTCCTCAAGGCCGTTCACCTCTATTACCTGCAGCCAGTCCTGAAGCTGCCCAAAAAGCTCCAGTCCCACATCCGCCTGCATCGCCTCCGCCGCGCACCGGCGAAACGCTGTCCCTTTATCGTCTGTCAATATAGATATCTTCGTCAGCTCTGCCGTTCTCAATGTAAGTCCCAGAAAATCTCTATAAAGATACTTCGATAAGAATATATCATCATAGTCAAGATTCTTATTCACATAATCCCTCAGATGTGACTCCGTATTTGCTTTGCTGCAGACAGCAGTGCCGTAGGACGCATCAATCGCAAACAGATTGTACTGCTTCATCAGTTCCCGATGGTACTCCGCCATGATACTGTAGAGTCCGACCTCTGTCACATACTCGGTCTCCAGCCTTGCGCCGTTTCTGCGCGCACCGTCTATCAAGGTCAGGCACAGGGCCAAGATGACTGCGGCGCACAAGGCGACACATACCGTCAGATAAGCATTTTCGGACTGTTCCGCGATTCCAGATCCACCCTTTTTCATGATTATACTCCCTATCCGTTTCTACTGATATTCATACAAACCTGCTGCCTATGCATTCGCGCAAATCTGCCCCGTCAGCCGCCTTAAACCCTATTCGTCTGTGTTGTGATCTTATCAAAGATATCCGTCACCACCCTTGTGATCTGTCCCTTGAACAAGATCACCAGTCCTACCAGCACCACGATGATCAATATGATCTCCACTGTTCCCATTCCGTCCTCTTCTGTCAGCAGCTGCCTGAAATTTTTCAGTTGGTCCATCTTTTACCTCCTTGTCCTCTTTGGCGGACATTCATTCAATAGCCCGAAAGCGTATACGCTTCCGTCAGTATCCTTTTCATAGTTTACAAGTACAGTTACATATTGGAAAATGCTGGTATCATTATCACCGCCATCACTACCGCAAGCATCAGCGCCATCGGCACCAGCAGCTTTGTTCCCGCCTCCTCCCCCAGCTTTTTCCCCTGCAGCAGCCGCTCCTGCGCAGCCTTGTCTGCCTCTTCCCGCAGCCGTTCCAGCAATGTGCTGTTGCCCCTTTTCAGGTTCTGCATCAGCAGAGTACTCAGCCTGATATATTCCTGCAGGCCTATTCTTCTGCCAAAGTGTTCATATGCCGCACCCTCGGAAATTCCGGAGCGAAGTTCTCTGCAGGTATACAGCATCTCTTCATAGGCAGGGGCTTCCCTGCAGCCGTCCAGACGCTTTATCTCATAGTCCCCCGCAATTTTCTGGAATGCTCCCCTGACAGTCATGCCGGCACCTATGAACAGCCTCAGCTTATGTACGATTTCCGGATATTCCTTATGTATGCTTTCCTTTCTTTTTTCAAGCCGGCTATGCAGGTCCTTATCGGAAAGCAGATATACCGTCGCCGCCAAAGCCATGGCTGCCATCCACAAGATCAAACTGTTGTCCTCTACAACCTGCTTCCAGCCTATGCTCTCTCCCCGCCATTCCAAGGGCAGCTCCCATTCCGCCTGCTCCCGACTGTCCTTCTGGGCTTCCTGCAGCATCTTCTGTATTTCCATAAAAAGCCGCTCTTCTTCTGTCAAGAACGGCGGCACCAGCGTTACCGACAGCTCCTCCGTCCTACGATAATTTCCATACGTCATCCGGGCCTGCAGCCTGATCTGCTCCTTCTGCTCCACAGACGCCACATATCCGGTGTCGCCCAGAATATCCGGCCTGTCGCTCTCCCATTCCACATATATGGGAAAATCTCCGTATTTCTCCTGCAGCACCAGATCAGAGATCACATTTTCCAGATTTTCATTTTCCCCCAATATGAACCGGGGAAGCTGTTCCAGAAAATCCTCAAAAAGCTCCTCCAGCTGCTCCCCCGCCAGCAGCACTGGCTCTACCTGCAGCCGGAAGCCAAACTGCCTCTGCCCGTAATCAGCCATAAGGTCGATGTTTTTGGGCTCTTCCCTATACTCCCCTCTGGATACTTTCCCGTCCTCTCCCAGAACCATGCCGTTCTGTGCACTGTACTTAGCCGCTGCCGCAAATAACGTTCCGGCCAGTATGATTGCCAGACATAACGCGCCTTTTTTTACATAATATCCCGTCTTCAGACACTCTCTTGCTTCACCGGGATAAAGCTGCTGCAGATCCCTTTCCACCTGAGGCGCGGAAAACATCCTGGACAAGCGGGAACAGCTTCTTTTATACAGATACATTGCTATCTTGTAAAACGGTTTCAGCAAGAACGGTGTATCCTCGCTTGTATCTTCCCTGCGCCCCAGATACAGCAATACGGCAAATCCTCCTGCCACCGCCATTGTTATCCAATACAAATCATCACCTCCTACTATTTCAAAACGCCATAGAGCCTATTCTTATTGCTCTCTTCCAGCCCTTCCTCTGTCTTCTCACACCAGCTTGTCCAGAATCCATTCTCCCAGCAGATAGGCTCCCAGATAGACTGCCAGACAGACTGTCATGATGGCGGCTCCCGCCGGATTATGATAGAGGGAATCAAAATATCCTGGGTTGGAGAGGCTGATATAGAGCAGTATTCCGAAGGGCATGACCTTCATGATAGCCAGCTCCATCCTTTTCCCGCCCAGAAGCGTCTGCATCTCCTGCTTCAGCTCAATCTGCTTTCCGATCTGATCCGCGGAGCTTCTGATGATCTCCGCCATGTTTCCGCCGTTTCTCTTGGCAATGGAAAATATCTGGGAAAACTGTACAATCTCCTCACAGCCGCTGCGGTTCGCCATATCCGCCAGAAGCTCCTCCAGCGGAATATTGATATTCAGCCCTCTCCTGATGATGTCCATCTCCCTGACGATGGATCCGTTCTCGCCGTACATCAGCGCCATGTCCTGCCGGCATTCCACAAAGGCGTTTTCTATGGAATAACCGGCCTGCAGGGATGTGGCCACCGCCAGAACACATTCCCTGAACTGTGCCCCAAGCGCCTCGCGCTCTTTCCTCCCCTTCTCCTCGGTAATCCTGAAAAAGAGCAGTACCCCGACCGCGGACAGCGGCAGTGCCGCCCAGAGGCTCCGATAAAAGAAATATGCCAGCAGTCCCGTGGCTCCGGCACACAAGGCGGCGGTTCCGGCCTTTTCTCCCTTTTTCCAGCAGTATTTACGATAATCCGGCCGCTTTAAGCTTATGTCCATGGAGAAGCACCCCCTTCTTCTGCAGTCTTCCCATAACTCTTCCCTCTCCGTCCTCCCCCTCCTCCTCAAAAAGAAACAAAGGATTCAGCTTGTATTCACTGTCTTCACAGCCGATCACCTCCGTTATCTCCAATACTCTGCGGGACTTGTCCCGCAGCCTGCCGAGATGCACGATCACATCCACCCCCGACGCGATCTGCTGCCTTATGGCCGACAGCGGCAGATCCATCCCCATGAGCACCATGTTTTCCAGCCTCGCCAGCATGTCCTTCCCGCTGTTGGCATGGCCGGTGGACATACTGCCGTCATGGCCGGTATTCATAGCCTGCAGCATATCCAGCGCTTCTCCGCCCCTGACCTCTCCCACCACGATGCGGTCAGGCCGCATCCGCAGAGACGACCTGATCAGATCCCTTACGGTTATCTCGCGGCAGCCCTCTGTATTGCTGTTGCGGGTCTCCAGACGTACCAGATTGGGCAGCCCCTGCAGCTGTAGCTCAGCGCTGTCTTCAATGGTGATAACTCTTTCTTCTGAGGGAATATAACAAGATAAAACATTCAAGAATGTGGTCTTGCCGCTTCCGGTTCCTCCACTGATAAAGATGTTGTATTTGGCCCTGACCAGCTTTTCCAGAAAGCCGGCGGCCTCAGATGAAATAGAATCGCTTCGGAGCAGGCGCTCCATAGTAATAGGTTTGTCCGGAAAACGCCTTATAGTGACAATAGGGCCGTTGAGCGCCACCGGATTCATCACGATGTTTACTCTGGATCCGTCGGGAAGCCTTGCGTCCACAATAGGGGACGCTTCATTCACCACTCGGTTGCAGCCCGCCACGATCTGCTGTATCACGTCCTGCAGCTTTTCCACAGACTCGAATCCCACATCCAGCTCCCGGAGCGTTCCGTTCTGCTCCACAAAGATATGGTCTTTTCCGTTGATCATGATTTCCGTCACGGAGCTGTCCTCCACGAATATCTGCAGGATATCCAGCCTGCGCAGGGAGTCGAACAGTTCCTTTTTCAGGCGCCTCCTCACTTCCACCGGGCAGGTTATCAGGTCTTTATGCTCCAGCATTACTTCGTCTATGGTATCCTCCACCTCCGCATCGGAAAAGTCCTTTACAAAGTTCATCTTTTCCTGCACACGGTACCGCAGCTCCTTCTTCAGCTCCGTCAGCTCCATGGATCATCCTCCCTTCGTCCGGCATCCCCGCTCATCTCTGCCTCCATATCCTTCAGCAGGCTCTTCACCATATCGGCCAGATCGCTCTTTGTCAGCTGCTCCAGCTCCTCCGGCAGCTTATGTATATGAGAAAGACTCAGCATCCTTGTCTTGTCCAGTACATCCTCATACTCATACAAGGCCAGCACCTGCTCGTACTGCAGCAGCTTGCTTTTTGCTATCCGGTCCTCCCGTGTCAGGGTATACACCCTTGTGCACAGCCGCAGGATCTCAAAAAGCCCCTGCATGCTTTCGCTTAGATCCAGCACCACATACTCATATTCCCCAAGCTCCTCCAGCTTCTGCAGCAGCCCCAGCCATTCTGCGGCGGTGACGGAAAGCAGGTTCTGCCCCGATCTCATGGGCGGAATATAATCAAGCCCTCCCTTGTGCTTCAGCATAGTCTGCATACGCAGCCGGAATTTGTCCTTTTCCGCATTGAGAAAATAAAGCAGATCCGCCATGTCCAATGTCTGCATATCGGGCAGGAGCTCCGCCAGCCCCGCATAATGCTCAAAATTCAGATAAAGCGTGGGGTGATCCATGGCAAGCAGCTGGCTCATGGTTATAGCAAAGGATGTCTGCATACACCTTCTCACAGGAGAATAGTTTCCGATGAATACTGTCCTGCCGGTCTTCCGAAGTCTTGGCAGCTGCTCCTCCGCCACCTCCATATAGATTGCCAGCAGATACTTCAGCACCTCCTCCGCCTCCTGATACTTGTCCACATAAGCTACATCCTGCCATTTCATGACACCGCTCTCGCTGAGCACCACAAGACGTCTGGCACCAAGCTGCTGCAGCTTCTGGCAGAAGGCGGATTCCGCTACCACCAGCATTTCCAGAGCGCCTCTCTCCTCCCGGAACAGATCATCCACTCCGGTATAAGTATGCAGCTCCCATGGGAGGTTTTTATGCTTGTTCAGAAATTCCGTCATCAGCTGCGCATATTCTTCCTCTGGATCACACAGCGCCATAATCTTTTCATCCATTTCCTTCAATATACACCTCCCAAATACAGCAGGACACTGGCAAGCACCGGCCCGGACAAGCAGATTCCTGTCCCCCGCCCGTCCCCCTTCTCCGGATAGGGCTGCCAGCTACCCTCCTGCGCCACTCTGGCAAGATATTCCCGCAGATAGCCCAGCCGCCTGCCAAAGCTATTTTCTTTCCACATTTTCAACAGAGAGATCATTGCTGCGATCAGCAAAGAAAAAAACAAGAAAACAAGAACCTTTTCGAAAGGGAAATAGCCTGCTGCCACACCCAGCAGCTTGACATCCCCCGCACCCACTGAACCGATTTTAAAAAACGGATACAGCAAAACCATGATCAGCACCGCTCCCCCGAAGCAGGGAAGCATTTCCGGCGGCCCTCCTCTGCAGAACCGCCACATTACCCCCACGGCAGCCGCCAGCACGATCAGAGCATTAGGAATCCTCCCATCCTTGTAATCATAGCCGCAGGCCGCCGTCAAAAGCACACATAAGGCCGTCAATCCCCCATCTCCTTTACCCTTTATCATACTATCTGAATTCTGAGGCGAAGCTGCCTCACACATTGCCTGAACAAAATTGAATTTGTTGAAACATCAGATTTACTTGATGTATCTGCATTATAACCAATGTGCTTTCCGATTGCAAGGGGTAAAACATGAAAAAAAAATTTTTGGTAGAAATCTACAAAATTTTGTAGATCCCGATTCCATAAAGTGCCACAAGCCCCGGAAATCCAAGGATTCCGGATGTCAAAACCGTCACCGCATTGATGCCCACCCCGGAGGAGATCCCTATGGCTGCCAATGCGAAATTGACAAAATAGATGGCTATGGTGCCCAGAATTCCCCTAAGCAAAATATTCAAGATCTGTTCCATGACTCACCTGATGCTTTTTGTTTACATACTATGATGGTATATAGGAATAAATTCACAAAATTGGAATATTCTGGCTGCAGGCCGTCTATACTTATAATACGAAAACAGGCAGCCCGGAACGTCTGCCTGCGCATCTCAACAGAAAGGAACAGCCTGCTATGAAGACTTATTTCAGCCAGAGAGCCGGAACAAACCACATGACGGAAGAGGACTATTCGCCCGTGACCCTGAAGGATTCCATAGAAAAAACCCGCCAGGCGCTGGACATCGCCTATGCGGGCTTTGATAATGCCATAGAAGCTGACCTTATCGACAGCTATATTTACCAGATCAATTCTCTTCAAAAAAGATACAAGCACCTGAGCGATCTGGCAGCGGCAGAGGATACGCCTGCGGACAATGCCTTATGCAAGCATTCCCCGATTCGCGCTCTGGTCAGCCATGTTTTCGGTTAAAGTATTCTTTCCATAGGTCAGACCGGCATAGACCGTCTGGGAATTGTTCATCACCGGCCCCGCTGTGTTCTGCCCGGCGATCTGTTTGTACGCGTCCCGCAGCGGTACAATGACCCGCTTTATCTCACCCAGCAGCTCTCTGTCCTGTCTGGCCTCTCCCAAGGCAAGCCGCCTGATACAGAATATATATAGCCGCATCAGCTCCGGCGCCGGCTCATACTCCATATGCAGGGAACCCATCAGCTCGTTCAGGCAGCCTCTGGCTTTCCTCACCGCATCATGGAAGGGCTGTCCCCCTTCCTCTATAACCTCCAGTGCATCTTCCAGATAGCTAAGCAGCATCTCGTACAGTACCACCACCAGCTCCGTGGGGTTCGACTGCGTGATTCTCATGGTAAACGCCTGTTTGTCCTCATTTTTCATATCTGCCTCCGCCACTTACTACTGCAGCAGCTGCAGCACCTGAGAGGGCCTCTCGTTGGCCTGTGCCAGCATGGAGGTCGCCGCCTGCGTTATCACCTGCGCCGTGGTATACTGGGTCATCTCCTCTGCCATATCCACGTCCATGATCCGGGAATAGGCGGCCGTCATGTTCTCGGATGTGATATCAAGGCTGTTGACGGTGGATTCAAGCCTGTTCTGATAGGCTCCCAGCTGTCCCCTGATGCTGGATATGAACTGCATGGCAGTCTCGATCTTATCGATGGCCGCCGTTGCGCTTTCCTCCGTGGACACGTCCAGATCCTCTATTCCCATGTCTCTCAGGGAGATTCTGGGGATATCCACCTCCAGCACCTGTCCCTCGTTGGCACCTACCTGAAGTCTCATGGAGCCGATTCCTGTTGCATCTATCTTCATCGCTGCCGCACCCGTGGCGGGATTCTGCACGGTATAGGTAGCGCCTGCACCCATCTGCGCCAGCTGCCCCTGATAATCCACATCCGTCAGATCCAGTGTCATCTCGAATCCGTTGCCTGCCTCTATCACCAGCAGATTATTCTTGAGAGACGCGGTGGTACCCTGCGGGAACTCCGGTCCAAAGCTCACTGTGGCCTTATACTTGCCCTTGGCAGCTCCGCCTGCGTCCGTATCCTCTTGTATATCGATCTGGTTTATCGTATACTCCTTCGCCGTCACCTTCATGGAATAGGAGCTGACAGTCACATCCACATTGTCCGTATAACCTCTCAGAGAAAACTCGCCGTCCAGCAGTCTCTGCCCGTTGAACTCCGTGGTCTGGGCAATCCGGGTGATTTCGTCCTTCAGCTGGGAGATCTCATTCTGTATGATCTCTCTGTCACCAAGGATATCTCTGCCGTCCCCGGACTGGCCCTTGCTGGACAGTAAGCCGTTAGCCGCCTTCACGGAAAGCTCGTTCATCCTCTGCAGTATATCGCTGATCTCAGCCATGGCGCCGTCCGCTATCTCCATGACGGAAATACCGTCTCCCGCATTGTTGTTGGCGGCGGAAAGCCCTCTCAGCTGGGCGTTCATCCTCTTTGCCATAGCCAGACCTGCCGGATTGTCCTTGGCCCGGTTCACCTTCAACCCCGAGGAAAGCCTCTGCAGGGACTGAGACAGCATATTGTCGTTGTTTGCCAATGCATTGTTGGTAAGCATTGCGGATACATTATAATTGATTCTCATCGTTTACCTCCCTGCCTGCCGGAACAGGCATCCATTCATCATTCCTATCCTTCAGAACAAATACTATTTTCTCAAAGGGTACCGAAACCCTGCAGTGACTCCAGAAATGTCTTTGCCACCCGGTAAAGCTCGGCGCTTTCCGTCTTGGCATGTTCTCCGGAACGAATCAGCTCCGGCATCCTCTTCTCGGAGTTTATGACAGTGATATTGCCCACCTGCCAGCTGTTCTGAGCCTCTCTTTTAAAGGTATCGGCTATCTCCTGCACTTTCTTTAGTTCAACTTTTCCCTCCGCAAAAAGCATGCCATAGACCATGCCGTCCTTCAGGTACAGCCTTGCCTGAATATGCTCCTCCTCGGAAATCGTCACGCCTACGGTGACGGTGCCCTTCTCCTGACCGTTTTTGTCAAGCGTAAGATGGACTCTGGTGAGCGTATCCCCGATGTATACAGGCAGATAGAATTCCTCCCGTCTGGCGAGAGCCGCAGCCACTGTAAGCTGCTTGTGGCTCAGCTGCATATTCCGCACATCCATGCTGCTGTCCGCCTCCGTGAAGGTAGCC
Source organism: uncultured Acetatifactor sp. (assembly GCA_964018205.1). Classification (GTDB taxonomy): domain Bacteria; phylum Bacillota; class Clostridia; order Lachnospirales; family Lachnospiraceae; genus Acetatifactor. Next base: position 17,770 of record CAXHOW010000031.1, read on the forward strand.
TCCTCCACGGCGGCCCGGGCCTCCTCCGCAAGCTGTGTATAGCTCTCCGTGAAGTCATCCATATCCTCCAGCCGTTTCCATAGGGCAGTGCTCTCCATGGGCTTCCCGTCTGTGCCCTCCTGCTTCTTTATACCGTCCCGCGTATTCTCCCTGCGCTTCTCGCCGGGCTCGAACAAGTTATCCCAGCCCTTGGTCAGAGCCTGCGCCGCCATCAGATTGTCCGCGCTTGCAGGCATCTCCCCTCTCTGCAGCAGGGAGACGCTCTCCTGATCCGCAGCCGCAACCGCATGGCGCTGTTCCTCCATCTGCGCCTTATTATACTCTCTGGTCACGTTTTCGTCTGAGGTCACCTTGTTCACGATGTCATTGGCGGTCTTTACCATCTCCTCCCGGCTCTGTACCGGGGCATTCCCTATTTCCTGTCCGGCCGGCCCGGCATTGCTCTGCCCGGCGCGAGCGCCTGCCGCACTCCCGCTGCCGGCAGGCACTCCGACATTCCCGCCGTCTCTGCCGCCGGTCCGGGTGCTCTGGTTTCCGGCATTCTGACGCATCCGGTCCGCCTCTGCGCGGTCTGCTCTTTCCAGACTGCTCTCCACAAAGCGTGTGTCCTGATTTCCGGCATCAGCATTTATACCGACATCCCGTGTCGCCTCCGCCGTCCGGACATTTGTATTCCGCAGGTTCCCTCTGGCCCCTGCTGCTTCGCTCTCCGCGTTCCTCGCTCCGGCCTCTGCCCGCAGATCAGCAACGGTCTTGCCGAAGGCTCTGGAAATCTGCGCCGAGATACTGTCTCCCCTGCGCTCCAGCCTGCCTCTGGGTCCCATCTCCTCGGACACCTTCATGTCCACAGGCCTGAACCTGTTGCTCTGGACGGCTGACAGGAGATTAGCGAAATGCAGGTCTGCCTGAGAATTTACCAGAGCGCCCACCACTGCGCCGTCCGCCTTTTCGATCTGGCGGACCATCCTGTAGATTCCGATATAGCTGTCCCTCTCCTCGGGCGTGATCTCCTTGTTCTGCTCCAGTCCGTACAGGAACCTGCTGTAGCTCTCGGCCTCCCGCTTATATTCCGCAGGCAATGTCTTGAAGTACTGGTCCAAGTCACCAAAGCTCTTTTCCAGAGGATTGAAGCCGTCCCGGATCATCTTCAGGGTAGCCGCCGGCGTCAGCTTCTCCAGCACGCCCCGAACCTGCCTATCGGCATTCTTCACCGCCTCCAGATTGGAAGCTGTCATCTCCATGCTGTTATAGCCAAGGATCCTGACTGCCCTGCGGTTCTCCTCCGTGAGCTCCATGCCCAGACCCTTCAGGATATTGTCCACATTGGTAAAGGCCTTCTCAATGCTGTCTCCCAGATCGCTTCTGGGCACGGTCATCAGCTTCTCATAGCTCTGCTGCGCCTTCTCATAGTTCGCCTGCAGCACTCTGCCCTCATTATAAATGGTCTCCAGAGAAGCATCGCCCCTGCCTTTCGCAAACATGCCCAGCACGTCTGCCGGCAGCCCAGGCATCTGATCCGTCACGGTGCTGGCCTTACGGTAATTGTAATACTTCTCCATGGCCATGGAATCTCTGGGGAAGTACTGATCCGCCAGCTGGTGCTCCGCCAGCTTCAGCGCCTCTATCAGTTCCTCCATGGGCGCCGTGTCGATGGCAAAGCCGCTCCTCAGCAGCTTCACGTTCACCTCCGCCGTCATGCGGAGCCGAACCTCCTCCAGCTGCCGTCTGGCTACGATGTCTCCCACGCTGGCCTCCCAGATCTCGTTGCCATGATAGTATTCCGAGACAGCGGCCGCTTTTGCGTACAGATTCTCCGGCACTTCTCCCACAGAGGCATGCACAGGACTCTTTCCTTCTGCCACCGCCGCTGCGGCAGCTTCCCCGAAACGCTCCATCGTCACGGGAAGCTCCAGCTCTTTCAGCATGGCCATCTTTTTCAGATTGTCCCCTGTGATAGGCAGTCCCATATCCAACAGCCATGCCGCGTCATTCCGGCTCTCCTGATTCACCTGACTGCCGGACTGCTCTATGATTCTGTCTATCTGTTCCGAAAGCCCCTTGCCCTGCGCTCCCCCTGCGCTCTGGGTATAGTATCCATGTACATCCTCCGCATAGAACTTAGGTGCGCTGGCGGTCTTTCCCGCCCCGCTGCTCTGGGCCAGATAAAGGTTCCATATCTCCGCCTCCAGCTCATTGTCAATGAGATAGCTGCGTGTGCCGTCCCCTACGGGCTGCAGCTGGGAATTCATCTCCCATGCCTGAGAGACCGCTGCCAGATGCTCCTTGGTCAAGGGCACATCCGCAGACCGGAAGCTGTCCACAATGACCCTTGCCAGCGCCTCGCTCCCCAGCGCCGCCGACAGGGTATCCATGTCCAGATTATCCGTATAGCCCACGATATTCTTGCCGGAACGCACCAGCTCCGCCTTGATCTTATCCACAATGGTCACCACGTCCTCAGGATCCATGCTGCCGGGGTCAAAGCCCTCCTCCTGCATCTTGGCATAGTCCTCCGCGCTCATGGTATGTGACATGACTGTCATAAAATCCCGCTGTACCCCTACATCCGCATTCTCCGCCTGTTGCTGGAGTTCGATCAGGCTCTTGCCCTTTTCTCCTCCCGCCCCCGGGAGATCATCCTGATGCCTGCCCAAGGACGCCGCATAGAATGTCTGGCCAAGAGCGTCTGCCCCCCTGCTTCTGGCCGCCCGGCTCCTGTCCGCATATTTCTTCTCGATTTCCGCTATGGCCTGTTCGCTGAATGTAATCTTCAAAGTAATATCTCCTTCCAAACACTATATAGGCATATGCTGTCGGTTATTCCATTATCTAAATCAAAAAGGTAGGTGCGCCCGGCACCTACCCTTTATTTCGGTTAAATCAGGAAAAACCTTTACCTTTACGGATTTTAAAACACGAATACTGCAGCGGCATAAGGCGGGAGATCCAGCATAATAGAATAATCCTGTTCCTTGCAGGGCTCCTTCTCCGCCACGATCACGCTCTCTATCTCGTTGCCCCATCCGCCGAACCTCTCCTCATCGCTGTTCAGCAGCAGCTTGAATTTCCTGCGCCGGGGAGCCGCGGGCACCGGAACCTGATACTCCTCCCTCTTGACAGGTGTCATGTTCAGCACGAACAAGAGGCTGTTCTTGCCCGTGGAGGATCTCCTCACAAAGGAATATACACTGTTCTCCGCATCGTCCGCATTCATCCACTGGAATCCGGCCCAGCTGTCATCCAGCTCGTAAAGAGCAGGATATTTCCGGTAAATCGCCAGAAGCTCCTTCACATAAGCCTTCAGGCCTGCGTTCTTCTTTTCTCCCAGAAGAAACCAGTCCAGCTCCCGCTCTTCGCTCCATTCCCGTTCCTGGCCAAAGTCCTGCCCCATGAAGAGCAGCTTCTTGCCGCTGTGGCCGAACATATAGGTATATGCCGTGCGCAGGTTGGCGTACTTGTCTTTCTCATAGCCCGGCATCTTGTTTACCATGGAGCATTTCAGATGTACCACCTCGTCATGGGACAGCGGGAGGATGTATTTCTCGCTCTCGTTATAGCTCATGGCAAAGGTCATGGCATAATGGTTGCCTTTCCGGAAAATGGGATCCAGCTTCATGTATTCACAGAAATCATGCATCCATCCCATATTCCATTTGAAGGTGAAGCCGAGACTGTCTCCTCCGATAGGCCCGGTCACATTGGGCCATGCGGTGGATTCCTCTGCCACGGTGATAAAGCCCGGATAAGTACCCCTGACCACGGAATTCAGATGCTTGAAAAACTCTATGGCTTCCAGATTCTCATGCCCGCCGAATTTATTGGGCACCCACTGGCCGTCCTGCTTTCCGTAATCCAGATACAGCATGGAGGCCACGGCGTCCACCCGGATGCCGTCCACATGGAATTCCCTGAGCCAGTACAGCACGTTGGCAATCAAGAAGCCCTTGACCTCCAGCTTGCCGTAATTAAATATTTTCGTGCCCCAGTCGGGATGCTCCCCAAGGCGGGGATCCGGATGCTCAAAGATACACTGACCGTCAAATTCCGCCAGACCGTGTGCGTCCCTTGCAAAATGAGCAGGCACCCAGTCCAGAATGACCCCTACCCCGATCTTATGCAGCTCGTTCACCAAGTACATAAAGTCCTTGGGCATACCGTAACGGGCCGTGGGCGCATAATAGCTTGTCACCTGATAGCCCCATGAGCCGTCAAAGGGATGTTCCAGAACCCCCATCAGTTCCACATGGGTGTATCTCATCTCCTTCAGATACCCTACCAATCTGTCTGCAAACTCGCGGTAATTATAGAACCCTTCCTTCCCGTCAGGATGCTTCATGAACGATCCGATATGGCATTCATAGATAGCCATGGGCTCCTTGTACACATCCTTCTCGTCCCGGGCCTCCATCCATGCCTCATCCTCCCACGCAAAGCCCTCCAGATCCGTCACAATGGATGCCGTGCCCGGCCTGTATTCCGCATGGTTGGCAAAGGGATCCGCCTTATAGAGCTTTCTTCCGTCCTGTGCCGTGACAAGGAACTTGTACATCGAGCCCTGCTCCACCCCCGGCACGAACAGTCCCCAGATGCCCACCGGCCCCAGCTTCTTCATGGGATTTGCCTCCTCGTCCCATCCGTTGAAGCTGCCGATTACATGAACCTGTCTGGCATTCGGCGCCCAGACCCCGAAATAAACCCCCTCTTCCCCTTCCTCGCAGGACACATGGGCACCCAGCTTCTTGTAAATGTCATAATGGGTCCCTTGCGAAAAGAGATACTGATCGGCCTCCGATATAAAGACCTTTTTTGTTTCTTCCATTTTGCTCATACCACCTTTCATGCTACAAAATCCTTTTCCGTCAGAATAACCATATCTTCATCGTCATACCGTTTCGCGAAAAGAACGTCGAAGAAATGCCCCAAAGTCTTTCTGCCGGCATGCCGGATCGCTTCATCCACTATCCGCTTCACATCTATCACCGTCACCACATGATCGATAGTCTGCAGTTCCTCGATCCTGGTATGTAATGCCAGTACGCCCAGCTCGTCGATGGAATACTCCATCTCCCTTGCGTAACGCTTTCCGAACAGCACCAGCATATCATTGCTGAGAGCCTCCATATCCACCCTTGCGGTAAACGCGCCGGCCAGCTCCTGATGCTCCGCAAACAGCTTCTGGATCGCTTTCTTTGTATCCTCCAGCACCACCACTATGCCCAGACGCTCCTGCTGCAGCGATCTGTAAAGCGCCTTTGCGGTATCCTTGTTCATGCCGGAGGCCTTGTAAATGATCAGCGCCCCGCTGTTCATCTCCTCAAGAGTCTTTTTTACGTTCCTCTGGTTCAGATCCTGTCCGGCTATCTTTGCCACCTTCCCGGCAAAGTTGCTGTCCGCCATCTTGACCTCCCGGATCATGTTCTTGGCCAGTGTCAGCGTGTCCATTCCTTCGTCGCCTGTAATGACGATATTTCCGGTGTAAGCGGCCATGCTGACATTATCGATGGCCTTCACAAGCTGTTCTCTGGAATGGCGGCTCTGGATAAACGGAGCATACAGCTCCTTTTCCTCTCTGGTCAGTCCCCTCACCTTGGCCTTGTCCTGCTCTATGGGTTGCTTTTCCTTCCTGCCCTTCTTCTGTTCGCCTGTCTGGTTCTTTTTTCTGGCTTTGCCGGATTCCCGGGACTGATCCCCTGCGGGAGCCCCCTCTTCGGAATTGCCCTCTCCGACAGCACCCTCTACGAGGGATTCTCCGTCCTTGTCGAAAGGCTCCTCATCCTGCGAATATTCCGTCTGATCATCATCCTCCTCAGATTCCTCTTCGTCCTCCAGATATTCTGTCTGGCCATCGTCCTCCCCGAAATACTCTCCGCCCTCCAGATACTCTGTCTGGCCGTCGTCCTCCCCGAAATGCTCTTCGTCCTCCAGATACTCTGTCTGGCCATCATCCTCATCGGATTCCGCTTCATCCTCCAGATATTCTGTCCGGCCATCGTCCTCTCCGGATTCCGCTTCATCCTCCAGATACTCTGTCCGGTCATCACCTTCTCCGATTTTTTCCTTGTCTCCCGGATATTCTATCTTACCGTCGTCCTCTCCGAGCTCCTCCTCATCCTCCAAGTGTTCTATTCGTTCATCGTCCTCTTCGGAATATTCTTCCGGCTCCCCCTTCTCCTGATTCTCAGGCACATCCGGGAAATCCTCCAAAAACTCCTCCGAACCCGTAAGCTCTTCTATTTCATCGGCTTCATCCGGTCCGCCCTCCTTGTCCGAAATACTCTCCAGCACATCTGCGAAAGGCTCCGGCTCTTCCTCCGCCCCCATGTCTGTCTCCAGCTTCTCCAGCAGCCCGTCCCTGACAGCGGCTTCGAATTCAGTGAACATGGGGCCCGTCTGCTGCAGTACATGCTGCCGCACGCCCTCCCTGCATCTTTCCTGATTTTCCTTCTTCATCCGCTCCCATTCAGCCAGGATATCTTCGATCCTCATCTGTCCGGTTATCTGCTTTTCCACTGCCGCACGTTCAGGCATCACAAGGCGGATCTGCCCGTCGGCCTCCTGAGAAAGCACGCCTGCCAGCTCCTTGGGAGGCTGCGCAGCCAATATCTGCTCCTCTTTCTCCTTGGCGGCTTCTTCACGCATCTGCTTTATGATCAGTTCTCCGGTCTTGTCCGGCACCGTGCCCTCCGGGCCGACTTCCTCCGAAGGGGCCTCTGCCTCTTCAGGTTCTGCCTCTTCCGTTCCTGCCCCATTATCATCATCCGGAGCTCTATCCTTCAAAGCTGTCTCCCGCACCACATTCTCCGGGACATCCTTGATCTCTCCCGTCTCCCCGAAAAAGACTTCCACTTCCTCCTCTTGCTCCTGCAATTCTAAAGCGGCCTCGTCCTCCTCCGGAGATCCGCTTTTTCCTTCTTCGCTGTCCTCTTCCGGCACAGACACCGGGCCGTGTCCGGTCATCTCATCCGCCCCCAGCACTTCCTGCAGGCCTGCTGCCAGCTCTTCCTGCAGATTGATGGTATTGAATTTACCCACATCCATGGTCTTGACCTGAATGTCCAGCTCTTCCTCCCGCTCGGCCTCTTCCGCAGCAGCAGCCTGACTGTCATCGGTATTCCAGTCTTCGTTTCCGCTGCCGGCATCTCCGGACTCCTCCGGCCAACCGCCGTATTCCTCTTCGGCAGCCGGCTGCTCAGGAACCGTCTGTCCGGCAGCATCCCCCTGCGCCTCCTGCCATGAATCCTCCGCCGCCGGCTGCTCCTCTGTATGCCGGTCAAAACGATGGTCGTAGATTTCCTGCTGGGACGGGGTCAGCGGCTGGTGGAGCATTTTCAGCTCCATGGCCTTCACCACATATTTCCCCTCTCCGAACCATAAGATCAGCTCGTCACATTCCTCCACGCAGCGGGTAGCCAGTCCTACCCTATGGTACAGATATGCCAGCTCATAGGCCCACTTCTCCCTATAATCCCTTTTTTTCAGCTCTTCCAGAACACCGATCCGTTCTTCTATGCTCACATCCTGCGCCTCATAAATTCTGTACTGCAGAATATAGCGCGCCGGATCTTTGGGCGCTGCCTGTACAAATTCCTTATAGTAATTTACCGCCTGCACAAAATCCTCTGTCTTGATGCACAGCTCACAGAGGGAGTAACAGATCGTCCTCCCTCCCGGCCTTCTTTCATAGGCCAGCAGAAGCATATTCTTTGCGTCATCATACCGTCTGTTGATCTTGTACAGATCGCTGACGGTACAGAGCATCATGACGCTCTTCACCCTCCGCCAGTCGATGGTATCCGCTATCTCAGCCGCCTGAGCATAATCCCCTTCCACTATCAGCCGGTTTATTTCATCCGCTCTTATCTTATATTCATATTTATCCAAAGTATTTCGCTCCCGTCTTTGGCATAATATCTGCTTCAAATTTAAGTTTACCACAGTCTCTATACATATGTCAAAAATAAATAGATGAAATATTGCTCTGTTTTTCCAGCTCCGCAAACTGCTCCAGCGTCAGGGCCTCCCCCCGGATAGTCCGAGGCAGCCCCATCCTATCCAGCGCCTGCGCAGTCTGCTCCTTGGACAGCCCCAGCTCCGGCGCATTGCCGAGGGCATTGCACAGCGTCTTCCTGCGCTGATTAAATGCGGCGCGGATCAGCGCAAAAAGCCTCCCCTCATTCTCCGTCCGCACGGGAGGCTCTGAATGTCTGGTCAGGCGAACTACCGCGCTGCCCACGTTAGGCCTTGGCAGAAAACAGTTTGGCGGCACATTGGCCACGATCTCCGGCCGGGCATAGTACTGCACTGCCAGAGACAGCGCACCGTAATCCTTGGTGCCCGGACCCGCCTGCATACGGTCCGCCACTTCCTTCTGCACCATGACCGTAACGCTTTCAAGGGGGACATGGCTTTCAAAAAGTCCCATGATGATAGGCGTTGTTATGTAATAGGGCAGGTTTGCCACTACCTTTATAGGCCTGCCCCCGTTCTTATCCTCGGCGATCCCTCTGATATCCACCTTCAGGATATCCTCATTGATCACCGTCACATTGGAATAGGGAGCCAGCGTCTCCTCCAATATAGGGATCAGGTTTCTGTCGATCTCCACCGCCACTACCTCTCCTGCCTGTTCCGCCAGACATTGGGTCATAGTGCCGATGCCGGGGCCGATCTCCAGCACACAGTCCCCGGGACCGATCTGTGCCGCCCGGAGGATTCTGTCCAGAACGGCGGTGTCTATGAGAAAATTCTGCCCGTACTTTTTCTGGATATGGAACTGATGCTTCTGCAGCACCGCGATGGTGTTCTGCGGGATTCCCAGATCTGCCATGTGTTTTACTACCTCCTACTGTTTTTCGGACTCCCTATATGCAATCTTCGCCTCATATAATATAATACTCTCGTTGTCCAACCGATACCCGACAACGGGAGGAGGTGTTCGAATGGAAGCTGTGATTTCTTTTTTGGTCGCTGTTTGGGCAGGCGTGCTTTGCCACTTTAAAAGAAAAGAAGAATCCCTCAACCCTCAAACCTTCTGTGCAGCTATATTTACTTTTTACAGATCATCCGCTTTTTGCAAAAGCAGCCTCCGGCCCTGCTCCCTTCTCCCTCTTTAAATATTCCAGCACTTCCCCCAGATCATTTAAGATCACTGTGCTCAGCCGCCGCATCTCCTCGTCCGGCGGTATCATGTCCGGCACCATCACGGCCCGCATCCCCGCCGCATGGGCCGACCGGATGCCGTTGGGGGAATCCTCGATGGCATAGGCCTCCTTGGGCTCCACCCCCAGCTCCCTGCAAGCCAGCAGATAGATGTCCGGCCGGGGCTTGGAATGCTCCACCATGTCCCCCGTCACCACCACGGAAAAGCAGTCCCGGATGCCTGCCTGCTCCAGATGGCTGAACACGGAAGAGCTCCTTGTGGAGGAGGCCAGTCCCACCGCATAGCCGGAGCCTTTCAGCCAGCCCAGTATCTCCTCCATCCCCGGTTTTATGGGGATGTCGTTCCTTTCCAGATATTCCCTCTGCCATGCGGCGGCCTGCTCCCGGAACCGGGGATAGTCGAAATCCTCCCCATAGGCCTCCAGCACGATACGCCTGCTGTCGTTGGAATTCAGCCCGATGCACTGGGGAAAGACCTCCTCCATCCCCGTCAGGCCGTTCTGCTCCGCTACCGCCATCCAGCTCTTCATGCACAATACCTCGGTATCAAACAGGACGCCGTCCATATCGAATATCACTGCCTTCATGCTCATCCCCCTCCTGCCCGCCTCTAACGAGCCTCCGTCTTCTTATAAATCCCCTGCTCTTCACGTCCGGAATCCGTACGGAATGCGGCTATCCGCAGCTTTCTCTATACTGCGGCCCTGCCTTACTGCAGATACCGGAATCCCTCCAGAAAATGAATACAGTTGTACAGCACCAATACATCCATCCCGTCCTCAGGTTCTCTGGCCTCCATGAACGAGAACAGCCTGCCGTTAAAGTAGCGCAGATCCATGATATAGATACGTTCATAATAGGGGATCAGCAGCGGGACAAAGCAGTTCGCATAGGAATCCTTGATCACAAAAAGCGTCTTTCCATTGTGATAATCCGTATTGATCTCCACAATAGCATGATTGTCATCCAGAAAGAAACCGTACTTGTTCTTTGTGTCCAGATAGGATTCCGCATAACAGCTGTCTTTGATCTCCTTCAGGTCATAGGTCACTTTCAGAGGCCTGTCCAGAGTCTCGGGGAAATACTGGATGGTATCTGTGCCCGTTTTGATATTCACCTTGGAGTGCAGAGTACCCAGAAACCCCTCTGCCGCCGTGGCAAGCCCCTCTGCGCCGTAGCGCCCCGCTTCCTCTGACTGCCCCGTCTCTTTGTCCTGTGAAGTCTGGTCCTTTTGGGCCCCTGCCCATGCAAGATATCCGTAATACGCCCCCAGACTGGTCCAATGATGGTCTGTGCGGTAATAAATCTGCTCCTGCGTATGCTCCTTCAGGGAAGCAAAGACATCAATATAGTTCTCTTCGCCGATTTCCTCCTCCACCCTGCCCAGCAGCACGGTCTGGTCATAATAAGGCGCGTAAGCAGGCATCTTGTCCCTCAGGATATTGTCGGCGGTGGGCACCAGCATGACCTGAGCGTCCCATCTCTCCACCAGCTTCTTCAGCAAGGCAAGCTTTTCCTCCACCAATTCATCAGGATAGTCCTCCGGCAGATGCTGCTCGATCAGATAGCCGTCCTTCCCCAGATAGACCCCGTTGATCTCTTCCTTGCAGAGGGAGATGTCCGTATAGGTCTTGATGGCGATCCACTTGTCCCTGCTGACAAACTGATCCGTCGCATAAGTCTCGTAATTCTTCGTGTAGCTCCCCTGCAGCAGGGCCTCCACGGAAAACTTCGGTCTGGAAGCCAGCACCCTGTTCTCCGCCTCGGAAAACAGCCTATCGCCCTGAATCAGATCCGCAGCGGTAAAGACCAGCAGAATGGATGCGATCAATGCAATTGTAAATGCAGCGTTTCTTTTCTCGTTCATGCCCTGACCTCCTGTTCCCGGTCAAAACCGGAAGTATAAAAACGGATTGTAGGACGCCTCCACGATACCTGCTATGGAAAGCAGCAGCAGGGCTGCGGGAATTATCTTCCCGCCCAGGCTGTACAAGGCCATGCCCACACCCGTCCGGGATTTGCTGATCCTCTCCCCAAGCATATGGGGCAGCGGGGTGGAAGCCGCCAGAGCAATCAAAAGCAGCACCGCATTCTGTCTGCCCAGATACAGGAATGTACTGTCCAGCACCCCTCCGGCCATCCCTGCCATGGCCCTGAAATATCCCAGTATCCCTTCCGGCGTCTCCAGAGCGAAAAGTACCCAGCCCCCTATGGAAACGCACAGCGTATAAAGGATTCCCACGGCTCTTGGCAGCCATGCCAGCACCTTGCCCAGAAAGAGCTTTTCCAGCATCAATGCCAGTGCAAACCATAATCCCCACAGCAGGAAGTTCCACCCTGCCCCGTGCCAGATGCCTGTAAGCATCCATACCACAAGAATATTGAACAGTTGTCTGGGCAGGCCCCTGCGGTTGCCTCCCAGAGGGATGTATACATATTCCCGGAACCAGCTTCCCAGCGAGATATGCCATCTGCGCCAGAATTCCGTGACGGAGGCAGAAATATATGGATAATTAAAGTTTTCGGGAAAGCCAAAGCCCAGCATCCGCCCCATGCCGATAGCCATGTCCGAATAGCCCGAAAAGTCGAAGTAGATCTGGAAACCAAAGGCCACGATTCCCAGCCATGCGGTAAGCATGCCCAGTTCCCCGAAATCCTTGGCGGAGACAAACGTCCATAGCTCACCCATATTGTTGGCCAGCAGCACCTTTTTCGCCATCCCCACGCAGAAACGCTTAAGCCCTGCGCTGATGTCGGGGAGAGTGACGCTGCGGCGGTGCAGCCGCTCCTCCACATCCCGATATTTCACGATAGGCCCGGCGATCAGCTGGGGAAACATGGTAACAAACACGCCAAAGTTCAGCAGGTTCCTCTGAACCTTGGCCTCGCCCCGGTACACATCGATGGTGTAAGACATCGTCTGGAAGGTGTAAAAAGAAATACCTATGGGCAAGGGAAGATTCAGCAGCGGCAGGGAAAGCCCTGTCAGGGAATTCACTGTCTGGACAAGAAAATCCGCATATTTGAAAAAGCATAAAATGAACAGATTGATGATCACGGAGCTCAGGAGGATCCCCTTTGCCGCGGCCTTGCCCCGGAATCGCTCCAGCAGCCGCCCATGGGTATAATCCACCACCGTAGAAAACAGCATCAGCAGCACATACACCGGCTCCCCCCATGCATAGAAAAACAAGCTCCCCAGAAAGAGCACGAGATTTTTCGCTCTCCTTGGAACCAGATAATATACAAGAAAGAAAAAGGGGAAAAACCGGAAAAGGAATATGACGCTGCTGAATACCATACCCATGACCTCTCTAAATGCGCTATAGTCTCCCGGAATCTCAATACCACATATTGATCCGAATCCTGATCCGGCTTATTGAGATTCCGAGAGCTTTTTACTTTAATCTCTCTGATTTACTCTATTGTTCTTAACGGCCTTTTGTCTGCGGCCAGTCCCCGGCTACTGGAGCTTTCCTTTGATTGCCTCCAGAGCCTTGCTGTTTGCCTCCTGACTATGGGTAATGGCTTCCTCTTCGTCATCCGCAAGTCCGGCCTCGCCGCCCAGCTGTACAAAGACCACATAATTCCCTATCTTCTCCACCTGAGACGACTGAATCTTGCCCAGATTCATAGGGTACTGCATGGTGTCGTTCACCAGTGCGTCCCGGTAGGCGTTCAGCTTGTCGTACACCGCATCCGTCTGGCCCTCTTTGGCCCGGACAATGATCAGGGTATCCACATTGGCACTGATCATGGGAGTCTCCGCCATATAATCATCATACATATCCGCCGTGATGCCGTAGAACATCTCCAGCATCTCCCCGTCCATGGGCATATTCGGCCAGTATTCATCCTCTCCCACAGCCTCCACTACCGCTGCACGGAGCCCTGCCATCTCCTCGCTCCAGCCCTCTTCGCCCGGCTGCGCCGCATCCCCGCCGGCGCCTTCCGGGTTCTCTTCCCCGGAGCCTTCCTGACTGCCCTCCCCGGAGCCTTCCTGACTGCCCTCCCCGGAGCCTTCTGGATTCTCGGCGGATACGGAGCCATCTGTCTGCTCTGTCCCCTGCGCACTGACGCTCTCCACAGAATTATTGTCTGATGAACCGCCGTCTTCCGGCTTTCCTCCGCAGGCAGTAAGCCCCATGACCAGTATGCCTGCACACAGATAAAGTACTGACTTTTTCATAATAATCTCCTTCCTTTCCGCAGCCTCTGTTTTCTAAGGCCGCTTTCAAGAGTCTGTCCCATTACCGGGCCTCTTACACATAAAAGTTTACATACCACCCTCCCGTGTCAACATTATACCAATATTCTGCCAAAAGGGAATGCCTTTTCTTAATTTATTTCCTCATTTATTTCGAGAATTGCTTTTTCTCTTCCGAAAAGCTATAATGAAAGCATATTGCATAAAGGCGGACTCTCTATCATGAATGATAAGAATTTCAAAATAACCCCCTGCTTCCTGCTCTGTGCCTTATCCGCAGCCGCCTGTCTTACACTTCTTGCCTGGGCAGGTGTTCTGGAAAAAGCGGATCTTACGGCATCAGACGCCTTATACCAGAGCAGAAGGGCATCGGAGGAATACATCGTGCTGGTGGGCATCGACCAGCGGGCGCTGGAGGAGCTGGGACCCTACAGCCAGTGGGGCAGGGACATCATGGCAGGGGTGCTGGACTTTCTGAACCAATCCGAGGAATACCGCCCCGCCGCCATCGGCATCGATGTCCTCTACACCGGAGAGACGTTAGGCTGGGCGGACAGCCGGCTGGCGGAGTCCGCAGGCAAATATGACAATGTAGTCACCGCATGTCTGGCAGAATTCGGAAGCGCTCTCGTAGAGGCTCCCGACGGAGAACTCTATCTGGACAATGACGCTTTGCTGCGCTTCGACGATCCCTATCCTGCGCTGAAGGAGGCCTCCTGTCAGGGGCACATCAATGCCATGCTGGACGCTGACGGAATCCTGCGCCATCATCTGCTGGAGATCCGCCGGCCCGACGGTACCGCAGTTCCCTCCATGGCTCTCGCCCTCGTAGAAAAATACAGAGAATTCCACGGGCTGGATGCCGCGGAGCTGCCGCCTACAGACGCAAGAGGCTTCTGGTATCTGCCCTTCTGCGGCCTCCCCGGCGCCTTCAACGAATCCATCTCTGTTGCCGACCTATTGTCCGGCAGGCGGGATCCGAAGTATTTCGCAGGAAAGATCGTCCTGATCGGCCCTTACACCCCGGGTCTGCAGGACAGCTATCTGACCTCCATCGACCATGCCCGGATGATGTACGGAGTGGAAATCCAGGCCAATGCCGTCCAGTCCCTGATGTGGGGAGACAACTATAAACAAAAAGTCAGCGACCGGCTGCAGCTGTTTCTGCTTTTCATCATAATCCTGCTTGGCATTCTGTGTTTCTGGAAAAGATCCGTGCGTTTTTCCACGGCGCTGTGGCTCTTCCTATGCGGCGGCTATATCCTCCTCTGCCGGCTGCTGTATGAAGGGGGCTGGATTCTCCATGTGCTGTGGATTCCCGTGAGCGTCACCCTGCTTTATGTGGGCTGTCTGGCCTTCAACTATATTCAGGCGGCGCTGGCAAAGCATCGGGTGACAGCCCGTTTCAAAAAATATGTGGCGCCGGAAATCGTAAACGAGATACTAAAGGAGGGCACCGATTCCCTGAAACTGGGAGGCAGGCTGACCCAGATCGCAGTGCTTTTTGTAGATGTACGGGGCTTTACCTCCATGTCGGAAAAACTGGATCCGGAGCAGCTGGTAGCCGTACTGAACCGCTATCTTGGCCTGATTTCGGAATGCATCCTGCAAAACGGCGGCACGCTGGACAAATTCATCGGGGATGCCGCCATGGCGTTCTGGGGCGCTCCCCTGCGGGAGGACGACTATGTCTATAAGGCCGTGCGGGCGGCAGCAGATATGGCAGCCGGCTCCGCAGCTCTTGCGGAGGAGCTGGAGCGGCTCTATGGGCGCAGCGTGTCCTTCGGCATCGGGATCCATATGGGGCCTGCGGTCGTGGGAAATATCGGCTCTCCTCAGCGCATGGACTATACAGCAATCGGAGATACCGTCAATACAGCGGAGCGGCTTGAGGCCAATGCCAAGGGCGGAAATATCTACATTTCCAGAGCCGTCGCCGAGGCCCTGGAGGGCAGGATACGGGTGACGCCTCTGGGAAAGATCCGGCTGAAGGGAAAGGAAGAAGGCTTTGAGGTTTTCCGAATGGACGAAATCTACAGAGAGAGGTAAAAATATGAAAAATGCCTGGAAGGTAAACATCTGGGGCGTCCGGGGCTCGTTGCCCGTTTCCGGATCCGACTTCATGACATATGGAGGCAATACCTCCTGCATCTCCGTAGACTGCGGGAAGCAGTTGGTTGTATTTGATGCGGGAAGCGGCCTGATCAGTCTTGGCCGGCATCTAAGGCACACCGGCAGAAGCGGGTTACACATCCTCATCAGTCATCTCCATATGGATCACTGTCTGGGCTTGTTCGGTTTCCCCTTGTTTCATGATCCTCACGCGGTAATCCACCTCTACGGAAGCGCCCATGAAGGCATAAGCTTCCAAAAGGCCCTCGAAACCTTGCTGGGCCCGCCCTATTGGCCTATAGGGCTGAAGGATTTCGCCGCCCATGTGGAGGTTCATGAAATCATCCCCGGAGCTGCCTTTCGGCTGGCAGGAAGCGATGATCTTTCCGAAAAGCTAAATCTGCGCACCCTATCGGGAAATCATCCAAACCAGAGCCTGCTCTACCGTCTGGAGAGCAATGACAGAAGTGTCATTTATGCGCTGGACTGTGAGATGAATGAAGCCATCCGACATTCTCTGACAGACTTCTCCAAAGGAGGAAGCCTCCTTATCTGGGATGCGAATTTCACGGAAGAAGATCTGGCCCGGCACAGAGGATGGGGGCATTCCACATGGACGGAAGGAATTGCCCTGAGGCGCAGCGCCGGGGTCGGAACGGTTCTTATGACCCACTACGCATCAGATTATACAGATGAATTCCTGCAGACGCAGGAGCTGTCATGTACCCGGACAGACCCTGCCGCCCTTTTCGCCAGAGAAGGGATGCGGATTGACGTTTGACCTGCTAATGACCTGCTCCGCCCCATGCGGCAGGAAAACAGACCCATAACAGATTAGATGATTGCCCGCAGGCGACGGGCCGGGAGGTATAAGCATGACACAAGAAGACATTAATAAGGTGTTGGAGGTAGGAGTACTCCTTTCCTCCGAACGTGACATCAACCGTCTGCTGGAGCAGATTCTGTCCTGTGCGATGGATCTTACCCACTGTGACGCAGGCACACTGTATCTCCTTGACGGAGATTCGCTACGGTTTAAGATCATGAGAAACGACACCCTGAAGACCTATTCCGGCGGGGACGGGACGGATCCGGATCTTCCTCCTGTTCCCTTAAAGCGGGAGAATGTCTGTGCCCTTGCCCTGCTGGACAACAAGACCATACTGGTGGAGGATGTGCGCAGCTGCAGCGAGTATGACTTTTCCGGCCCCATCAGGTATGACGCCATAACAGGCTATCATACCAGATCCATGCTGGTAGTCCCCATGCGCAACAGGCAGGGAGATCCTCTGGGCGTCCTGCAGCTGATCAACGCTCTGGACGGAAAGGGCAATGTCTGCAGCTTTGCTCAAAACATGATGCTGATAGTGGAATCCGTGGCCTCTCAGGCGGCAATCACAATCCAGAATGTCCACTATATGAAAGAAATCAAAAAACTGTTCCAGTCCTTTGTATCGGCGATGTCCACCGCCGTAGACGAAAGAACACCTTATAACGGCAGCCACCCCCGGCATATGGCCGCCTACTGCAGCAGCTTCATAAACTATCTGAATACCCGTGAGGATGCCCCGCACTTCAGCCCTTCCCAGAAGGAAGAGCTGCTCACCAGCATCTGGCTCCACGACATCGGAAAGCTGGTGACGCCTCTGGAGGTCATGAACAAGGAGAAAAAATTCCTTCCGAACCAGTACGCGGATTTCACCCACCGCATGGAGACCATCCGCCTCCTGACGCGCATAGAGGAGCTGAAGGGCAGCCTTTCTCCGACAGAAAGCCAGCGTCTGATCCGTCAGACCCACGAGGCCATGGAGCTGGTAGACACTGTCAACGCCCCGGTCTATCTGAAGGATGAGCTTCTGGAGCAGCTGCAGCAATTGCGGGACAGAACTTTCACCGCAGAGGACGGCACCGTCCAGCCATGGCTTACGCAGGAAGAATATGATATGCTATCCATCCGAAGGGGCACCCTCTCGGAGAAGGAAAGAAAGATCATGGAAGAACATGTGGAGATCACCGACAAGCTGCTGTCGCAGATCCATTTCCCCGGAGAGCTGTCCCATGTACGGAAATGGGCCGCATCCCATCATGAGCTACTGAACGGAATGGGCTATCCTCACCATATGAAGGAGGATGAAATCCCCCTGGAGGTACGGATCATCACGATTCTGGATATCTTCGACGCGCTGGTAGCCAATGACAGACCCTACAAAAAGGCCATGCCTCTGGAGAGAGCTCTCTCCATTCTGACAGAAAACGCGGAGCAGAAGGGCGAGCTGGATCCGGCGCTCACAAGACTCTTCATCGAAAGCCGCTGCTGGGAAGGCACCGAAGGATTTCCGGAAGCACATTAGCCCTTGCTATAGTGCTGCAATTTCCATTGCTTTTCAGATGCAGCCGGCATATTATAATCTTAAATCCAAAACAACAGCTGTCTGGGCAGTATCCGGATACCGGCAGGCGGCGCCACAGAGAACAGGAGGGAAATTATGAATACTGATTCTTTTCGCAACAGAAGGAATGGTTTCGAGACCATGGACGGAGGCACCAGAAACGGCCCTCCAAAAAAGAAGATGCCCAGCGGCAGAATCATCGGAATCGCGGTGCTGGTCGTTATACTCTTTATTCTGGGTATGAACTGCACCTACGAGATCAAGGAGCAGGAGCAGGCGGTGCTGATCACTCTGGGCAGCCCTCAGGCGGTCACATCCCCCGGACTGCATTTCAAAATTCCTTTCATCCAGCAGGTGAAAAAGGTGAATACCACTATTCAGGGTCTGGCCATCGGCTACAGTCTGGACTCCGCCCAGTACAATGAGGATGAATCACTGATGATCACCTCTGACTTTAATTTCATCGACGTGGATTTCTACGTAGAATACCGTTACAGCGATCCGGTGAAGGCGCTCTACGCCTCCAAGAATCCTCTGGGAATCCTGAAAAACATCAGCCAGAGCTGCATCAGGACCGTCATCGGCAGCTATTCCGTGGATGATGTACTGACTACCGGAAAGAACGAGATCCAGTCCACCATCAAGGAAATGATTCTGGAGCGGCTGTCCAGACAGGACATCGGCATCCAGCTGGTGAATATCACTATTCAGGACTCTGAACCTCCTACTCAGGAGATCATGGAAGCCTTCAAGGCCGTGGAGACCGCAAAGCAGGGCAAGGAGACCGCCCTGAACAACGCCAACAAATACCGCAACGAGCAGCTGCCCTCCGCCCAGGCACGGGCCGACGGCATCATCAAGGACGCCGAAGCCCAGAAGACCGAGCGCATCAACGAGGCCACGGCGCAGGTATCCCGCTTCAATGCCATGTATCAGGAGTATATCAAGAATCCCGTGGTCACCAGACAGCGTATGTTTTATGAAGCCATGGAGGATGTGCTTCCGGATCTGAAGGTCATCATCGAGGGTTCCGGCGGCAATGTGCAGACCATCTATCCTCTGGATTCCTTCACCGGAGAATCCGGCGGCAGCACCGGTGGGACAGACAGCACCGGCGGGAATCCGGCACTGAACAAGCCTGCAGGCACAGACCAGAGCAATACAGCTTCCGAAGAAGATGCCCCCTCTGCGCAGGATAATCCGTAGGCACACAGCCTTGTGCCAGAGACAATGCTGCATAAATGTACAATGAAAACACAAACATCCCTGAGCAACGGCATATACTGCCAAAGCCAGCGGCGCGAAAACAGATGCCTCAACGATAAAGGCATACTGCGGGGCGGCACATGGCAAAACAGTACACGGCCCGCTTACACGGGCAGATAGGAGCAGATATGAAGATAGCAAAAAGAGTCTTTATGATAGTCATATTATTCGCCCTCCTGATCACGGGGGCATCCAGCATCGTCATCACCCATGAAGATGAATACAGCCTGATCCGCCAGTTCGGCGCCATCAAGAAAGTAGTGTCTCAGGCGGGCATCAGCTTCAAGATTCCCTTCATCCAGAGCGTGGACACCCTGCCCAAGCAGGTACTGCTGTACGACCTGTCCCCTTCCGACGTCATCACAAGCGACAAAAAGACCATGATCTGCGACAGCTACATCCTATGGCGGATCACGGATCCCCAGAAATTCGCCCAGACCCTGAATTTCTCCATCGCCAACGCAGAGAGCCGTCTGGACCCTATTGTGTACAACTCCACAAAGAACATCATCAGCAGCATCACGCAGGAGGACGTGATCTCCGGGCGCAACGGGGAACTGTCCAATGCCATCATGGCCAATATAGGCGACTCGCTGGATCAGTACGGCATAGAGCTGCTTTCCTTCGAGACGAAGAAACTGGATCTTCCAAACGATAACAAGACAGCCGTATATGAGCGCATGATCTCCGAGCGTGACAATATTGCGGCTACCTACACTGCGGAAGGTAACTCCGAAGCCCAGATCATCCGGAACACCACGGACAAGGAAGTCACCGTTCTGCTGTCGGAGGCCGAGAAGGAAGCCGCCATCCTGATCGCGGAGGGCGAGGCGGAGTACATGCGGATCCTGTCCGATGCCTATAGCGACGAGTCCAAGCAGGAGTTTTATGCTTTCGTGAGAAGTCTGGATGCCCTGAGACTTTCCATGCAGGGCGGGAACAAAACCGTCATCCTCTCCCCGGACTCTCCCATTGCACAGATTTTCTATACAAGATAGCAGGCTTTCCAGAGCTGCCGTCATAGACCTTTGTCCCCGCTGCGAATCTCCTGCAGCGGGGATTTTTACTGCGGCGCCGGTCCTACGGCGGCCGTTTTCCTTGTCTGCCTTGTTTTCCCCCTTTACGTTATCCTTATTTTAGGTTACAATATGCCGTAGACAACAGCGCAGGCACCATACGTCATGCGTTGTCTGCCTCCTATACATTATAATCAGAAAGGACAAAATCATGGCACAGAATCCCATCGTAACAATCACAATGAAGGATGGCGGCGTAATCCGTCTGGAGCTTTATCCTGAGACCGCCCCCATCTCCGCAGGCAACTTCATCAGCCTGATCAACAAGCATTTCTATGACGGCCTTATTTTCCACAGGGTCATCAAAGGCTTCATGATTCAGGGCGGCTGCCCCGACGGCAGCGGCATGGGCGGCCCCGGCTACAGCATCAAGGGTGAATTTTCCAAAAACGGCGTGGCGAACAGCCTCAAGCACACGGAGGGCGTGCTCTCCATGGCCAGGTCCATGCACCCTGACTCCGCAGGCTCCCAGTTCTTCATCATGCATAAGAACGCACCCCACTTAGACGGCAGCTATGCCGCATTCGGGAAGGTCGTTGAAGGTATGGATGTGGTGAACCGGATTGCTGAAACAGCTACCGATTATTCCGACAGACCGCTGGAAAATCAAGTAATGCAGAGTGTTACCGTTGATACTTTCGGTGTGGATTATCCGGAGCCAGAGAAGCTCTAAGCAGTTTCTCAAAAAAGTATCATTTGGTACTGTTCAGTAAGGTTTTTATAAAATTTGTTAACCCGACATCAGGAAACTCCTTGCAGTATAAAGCCTGCCATACCTGACTGGTCTCCCACTCACCAAAGGACAGACTTCTCCCTATGGAGCCCTCGTCATAGTAATCCTCATAACTCATGACATGGTACATAGGTTTCTTGGCAGAAATAAAGCAAACGGCAGTCACCTCCTCCCAGCAAAGGTAACTGCCGTTTCTTACAAGAAGCGGTGAAAGCAGATTTTATCTCTGTTTCCCTGCATATCATATTTGCCTGTTATCAATTATTCCCATGATATAAAGCATTCACTTCGTTAATCACGTCCTGCCCTCCCGCAGCGAGCCACGAACTCTTACGCGCTTCAAGTCCTGCTCTGTCAATGGTACCCATGATATAATCCAATCTTGCTTTTTTTATCATGTCATCCAGAGATTTCCCATTTTCTAAATAAGTCGGTGAATTCTTCAGGTAGGAAAGCGCATAATTCGGAACCGCGTATTGCTCGCTTTCTTTCATATATGCCGTCTCCAATGCCTTGATTCCTGTCTCTGGCACAGCTTTTAACCGCTTAGCCGTCTCTTCCTCCGTGCGGAAAAAGGCCAGAGCCTGATTGAATCCATTTCTATAGTTGCCGGTGGTGACTCCCAGTGCAATCTTTTCCTCATCCGTGTAATATTGGAAATAACCTTCCTCGGTGATAAAATAATGGATTCCCTCAAATCCGTATTCCATCAGGTCACTCATCTCTGCATCGTTAAGGTCATTGATAAACTGCAGAACCCTTCTAAGTTCATCCTCCGTAGGAACCATTTTCTTGGAAATAGCCAATACTCCACCAAATCCTTCCGTAGGCAGGCACCGATAACCATATCCCATGTCGACTGCATAGAACATATTAGCCTGTCCTCCGGTTTCATTTTGATCAAAATAGGTCTGCATGTAACGCCCACGGGCCAAGGTATCTGCAATGCTTCCCGCTACGCCATCTTGCATCATGGTGTTCCAATCTCTGCTTTCCGTTATCTCAGTAAAATCGGGATTGACCAATCCCTCGGAATAAATCTGCCGGAACCAATCAAGCGCGGTATCATACTCCTTCGTCATATGTGCCGGGATCAAATCACCGTTTTCGTCAATTCCCCATCCGTTCGGCGCGCCAAACCAAATCTGCATCATATCCCATGGGCCTTCATAACTGATGAGAGCCATTCCATATGTGTCATCCTGTCCATTCTTATCCGGATCACTATAGGTAAACGCATAGAGCATTTTGTAAAATGCCTCAAGGGTTGTCGGTTCATCCAATCCCAGATTGTCCAGCCAATCCTGACGCCATGACAGTCCGTTGCGCGTCAGATCACGTGCACGGGGCACACCGTATAATCTACCGTTCACACTGGCGTTCATCCGCACAATCTCAGGAATCGTGGCCAGATTGGGATAATCGTCAATATAATCCGTGATATCCCAGAAAACACCTTCTTCACATGCCTTACTGAAATTTGCATCCAGTGAACTAACCTGATTGACACTCTCCAGATTCTGGGCAGAGAATCTCAAAACCATGGCATCCGTGTACTCAGCAGCGCTGTCAAACACCCATGTAACCTCTGCGTTGGTGTACTCGTTTATCGTCTGAACCATGCGCTCATACTCTTCCGATCCCCCCTGATTGTCAGCGTTCAATAGGACGCTGAGTTTCAACGGCGGCAATTCTTCCTCCTGCTGCTGAGAATCACTCTCCTCTTCTCCGGATTCCTGATTCTGCATTTCGCTCTCCTTGGAAGAGCCGTCCTGCGAATTTCCGCCGTTGGGTTCTGTTGTATCGCCGCAAGACGCCACACCAATCACCATACCCATAGTAAGTATACCCGCCAGCACCTTCCATACTATCTTTTTCTTCATATACGTATCCTCCTCTTATTTATTCTGCCTTTCTGCAGTTTCTTTCTTTTGCGATATATGAAGCTCTCCGTTTTCCATCATCGTGAGTATAATAAACCCGTTTTCCTGCCCATTATTGCAGTCCTTCTGCTCAAGTTCATAGTCTGTTACATACTCTGGAAGCTTGAGCCACACTGTATGCGGCCTTAAAGCCCTGATGATGGCGGTAAAATCCCCTGTTTTCCTGTTCCAGTTCATGGACAAAGAACCATTCTCATACCGAAAATTGCTTACACTTCCTTGGGACAATTCCACGGGAAGCGCAGGCAGAAGCTTCAGCAGGTCTTCCGAGGAATAAACAAGCATTTCCTGAACCGCATTTACATATCCCATAATTGCATCCAGCTGGACAGGCGCCGATTCCATATTCAGGGAAATATTCATTCCCCTCCAGTCATTGTGCAAGGTGAAGAAATTATTGGTCAGGCACGACCGCACCATCTTATTCAGGCACTCCATCGCCTCCTCCCCTTTTTCCAGCCTTGCGTAGATCGCAGCCATATGTGCCATGGACCAGCCGGTCTGTGCATCAATTTCCCTTAATGCCACAGCATTCTCAAATGCCGGAAGAAGCTCCTTCTTGTGCAACGCATTCACCTCCGTTCCGGGAAATACCGGATAGATATGTGACAAATGCCTGTGATCATACCGCTCTTCAAAACGGTCATCCTGCCATTCTTTGACAGCCCCGTCACCGTTCGTGCGATATTCCGGAATGGAGGAAAGTATCTTTTTCCACTTTTCGGCACGCTCTGCAGGCACGGGGAATTCTTCAGCAATATGGCACATTTCCGTCATAAATTCTTTTAGTATCGCCAGATCAATCGTTGAATTCACCGTGGTGGGCATAGGATGCGCCATCTGTATATGCTTCGGCGGCATGAAATTTCCCGGTGTATTTTCAGGTGACACACTCGGATAAAAGTGAATCGTGCCATCGGGATAATATACAACAAAATCTTCATAAAAGGCCGCTGCTTCCAGCAGAAACGGCAAAATGATCTCCTTGAAATACTCCTTATCCCCAGTATAGCGATAGTACCGGTAATAGTGCTGTGCGATCCACCCTGCCGCACCGACCCAGTTCATGATTACGGGTACGATCTGGTTAGGCGCAGATATTCCGGATGTCGTACCTGCCGTCATATAAATGCCCCGCATGCCAAAAAGCTTCCTTGCATTCTCCTGAAAAGCAGGTATTTTTTCATAATAATATTGACAAAACGCTTTCTGGAAAGGCATAAGGTTTCCCGTATAGGTGTGCCAGTATATCATCTGAATATTTTCATTCGCCATGTTGTGGGGCCACATCAGACGGTAATCCCCTGCCCACAATCCGTACATCGGGAAAGGGTCTCCCTTTTCATCCGTCCCACTGACAAACAGATATCGCCCATACCTCCAGAGCTTTTCAATCAGTTCCAATGGCTGCTTCCCCTGATAGGCATACAACAGCAGTTCTTCATTACTATGATACTCCCCATCATATCCCAACGAAAGATCTGCACTTTGATACCATTTCTCATGGAGCAGTCTGTGTTCCGTAAGGAGCGCATCATAATCAGCAGGCAGGCTGTCCAGTTCCCTCAATATATCGTCAATGACCCGTTCCTTCTCTGCAGCATTTTCTCCGGCGAAGACTTTGAGCAGGACCATGACCTCTCTGGCATCGCTTACAAGCAGAGAATTCCGGTCCGTTTCCATTTTTCCATCCGCAGAAAATACTTTGGCACATACACCGTACAGACTCCCGTCATCATTCCGCGCCGTATAAACCATATAAGGCAGTTCCGTCAAAAATTCCCTTGAGTCAAGGATATGTTTTCCCCATGTCTCCAATCCGTCAGAACCTGCGTTTTTATGCGTATCCAGAGAAAGGCTCACTGTGAGATCAGAGTTATCGGAAGTAATGCGTTTCACCACAACTCCTCTCGCTCTGGATACAAAAAGTTCGGATGCGCGCCCGCATTTCCCCTCCTTCCAATGTGTAAAGGTCTCCCCGCTGTCCATGTGGATTCCCCTCACATAATCTGTAAATCCACAGACCGGTTTGATCCTGATTTTCAAGTCTGCTGCCGGAAACGGTGACTGTAATCGCGCCTGATAATTCTTATCCTTCAATGCATTTACAACTTCCCAGCTCGCTTCCTGAAAGCGTTCCTGATCCATCAGCCTGCGCTGGGACTTGAAAGCCTCACTGACATCAGGAAGTTCCTCAGCCTGTCCGTTATGCCACAGCCTGTGGTGCGTCAGCATAACCGTCTCATCCTTTACGCCTCCATACACATTAGCCCCAATCCTGCCGTTTCCGCTGACCAGTCCTT
Source organism: uncultured Acetatifactor sp. (assembly GCA_964018205.1). GTDB lineage: Bacteria > Bacillota > Clostridia > Lachnospirales > Lachnospiraceae > Acetatifactor. Next base: position 42,959 of record CAXHOW010000031.1, read on the forward strand.
CCCTCCACAGATCATGCCACCATGTAGAAGGATATCTCATAAACAAAGTGTTTTTCGTAAAATCCATCATTTCCCTCCTGTCCTCTAATTTCTTTCTCATCTTTCCTTTATTCTTGTCCTACAGCACTCTGATTCCTGAATTAAGGGTTCTGGAATATATGCAGCTTGGAATGCTTCTTCATTCGGGCACTTAATAGATTACCTTTTCTCCCCGCCACACAATCTCCATTCCAATCAAGATTGTCATATCCATGCTGGTATATACTGTTTTCCATAAGACATCATCCTTTGCAGGTTATTGTATTTCTTAGCAGAAACAGTATACACCCGCAGAGGCGTGATGTCTTTAGTTTTAAGCCATTTTTAGTAACTTTGGTAAAATTTCAAATTTGCTCATTTATAGCTGAATATATAAACCATCGCTTGAATAATATTCAGGCAGTCTGTTGGAAGAATATTTAAAATCTATTCCCTCCCAGATACCGTCCTGATTCTCAATACTCGGTATTGCGTAATCCGTGTAGTACAGCATCTGGCAGGCCTGCTCGGATGTTGTAAGTCCCATATCAATAGGTGTGTATACAGAAGATAAATCAGGAGCCGTATTTAACCGGCCGTATCCAAAACGTTCTCTGTATTCACCAAACACACCGATATCCGCATCCCAAAGCTGCTCGTTCATATCAGCTTTGATCATATCGGCCTTCCTTTGATATTTCACGGAGTCCTCGATTTTCCCCAGTCCTGCCGCCAGCCTTGCCATTGTACTGTAAGCCCGCCATGTATATGCTGTCGCAATACTTCCCGCGCCGCCGTTATTCCACTTATTATCGGTATTCCATGCATCTAGCCAGTTTTCATAGAGATTTGTTCCGGGAACCTGCATGGAAGAATCCATAAACCGCAAATGACCCGCAACGAAATCATAGCCGCCCTCCTCCGCAAAAAAATTATTATCGCCTGACCATTCCCAATAATGCAGAAGCCCGTCAACCAGAACAATGTTCATATTGTAACGGTCATCCGCATACGGATATACCCAAATGCGTCCATTATCATTCTGGGTCTCCATAAACTGCTTAGCGTTTATCTTTATTCTGTCGCCCCAGCCGGCATCAACAAACCCGTAATGGGACCGCCATCCGCCAAAAGCAACGTGCCACCCCATCGGTCCATGTGTTATGGAAGGCCAGTCCCAGCTTGCGTCAGAAGCAACCATCTGCGATATCATGCAGGCATTCAGGCTTGGATCCGGGGTATTCATTTTGACCGCTTCAGATACACTTTTATAATAATTGATTCCGCTGTCAAATATTTCCTCAGCGTTTGTCCTAAATTCTTCAATATACTTATTGTCAGAATGCTCCGTTGTCAGCAGGAAATAGATTTCATTATCCGTATTGCCCACTGTTCTGCCAGCTATGATGGGATATGTACCCCCGTTTGAACCCAGCAAGTCATCGACACTTTTCCCATACAAGGAGGCATCCTTAACAGAATAATCCATGGGAATGCTTGCAGTGCCGCATATTGAAATATCATCTGTCCCCGATATTCTAAATATATTATTATAGATTTTCACATTACATGCCGCTGTATCAGCAATAGTAAATTCAAGCCCCGCCGTATTTCCGCCTGTAGGCTGTGAGCTTGCAGCGCCATTCTCACCTGCTGTGACAATCACCAGCTTGTTCTTTATGGAATCAGGAAGTTCAACCTTTATAAGCATAGCATCAAGCTTATCGGAGCGGGTATAGATAAGCCTGATTATGCCGTCAAATGAGGAATCAGTAATTTCATATTCCTCATGACCGTACAAATACCTTGCGGTAATATTTTCCATTTCATCAAGCCATTTCCCTCCTTCAATGCCGATAAACATATGTGCGTAACGCTTGTATACATTTTTAACCACGCTTTGTAACACAAGCTTAGGGCGGTCTCCAAGATAGTATATAAATCTTGGACTCTTTTTGCCTTTTATTCCCAGAAGGTCATCGTTCATATGCGGAGGATATATTGGCCGGGTGTAATCCTTCTTCCCGTTATGGATTTCAAAACCCCCGCATATAGGCTGATATCTAAACGGGCTTCCGGCAACATATCCGGTATCGTGTTCATTTTTTAAACTGTTTTTTTTGCATAGATGTTCTCCTTTGTTTTATAAGGTACGAAGCAACCTGTGCTCCGTCTGATGCCATCCTTTTCCGCCGTCCATGGCAGCCTCCCGGAAACTTCTTTCGGTTTCCCAATGAATTCATTATATGATTCTTCCGTGGAAATATTAAGAGAATGATAGGACAATTTGCAGAATTATATGTCGCATTGGCGCAAGTTTTTCTTGATTTTTTTCGCATTGATTATTATAATGGGGAACATCAAAAGAATAGCAGGAAACATGATCAGGAGGCTGCCATGTTCACAAGATACCAAGATCTGGATATTTCTTTCACGATTGGAAATGTCAATTTCCGTGCCCTGAATTTCATTTATGAACAGTTCCATCGCACCATTCCCAGCCATGCCCATGGAAACGGGAACTATGAGATTCACTATATTCCTGAGGGTTATGGCCATGCTCTCATTGACGGACGGTATTATGAGATCACACCCGGTACGCTGTATGTCACCGGTCCCCACATAGACCATGCCCAATCCCCCTATCCAAAACATCCCATGTGTGAATACTGCATTTATCTGAAAACCTCCAGCAATCGGTCTGTAATGAAGAAATCTTCCGGGGAAGACAATCATCTGACAAAAATCTTCACGGAAACCGCATTCTGGTTCGGACAGGATTCCCAGATGATTGGAGAAATAATAAAAACCTTGTTTGCAGAGCTGGAAGACCGGAACACCGGATGGGAGTTTCAGTCAGAAGCCCTGCTGCGGCAGCTTTTTGTCAAGCTGGTGCGCGACTATGAAAAAACTATATCCAGCAAAGCCTCCGTCCAGCCATGTTCTACGGATAAAACCTCCGTAATCATTGAAGAATACTTTCTTTATCAGTACCGCAGCCTCTCTCTGGAGGAACTGGGAAACCTGCTTGGACTGAGCACAAGGCAAACGCAGCGGCTTTTGCAGAAACAGTATGGAAAAACCTTTTTACAGAAAAAAACTGAGGCCCGCATGTCCGCGGCAGCAATCCTGCTCTCCAATGCAGAGTACAGCATCACCTCCATTGCTGAAGAACTGGGCTATTCCTCCATCGAGCATTTTTCCTCTGCTTTCCGTAATTACTATTTTATGAGTCCCAGACAGTATCGGAAAGAACTGAAGGAACAGGCATTTTCTCGCGCTGCCTCGAAAAGTAGCAACATTTCCCATGCCTGAACAACGCTGAAAACACCATCCCAGCATTTCAATCAAATGGCTGTATCAAGTCCCATATCGCTTTGGACAATAGAATATGAGTAACTCCATTTCCAACTCATTCTCTTCCGATTCATCATGTCTGGCATTACATGAGACATAGAAATCTCCAAACTGGAATGACAGAAGGCTCTCTCTAAGTATTCTCAATTCTCCCGTGCTAAAATTAATTATACTGCACACCAGTTAAATTTGCAGTGCAACCCGACTGCAGACCGCCAGCCAAGTACTTTCCCAGAGGCATCACTGTAAATTCTGGCGGTCTGCAGTATAAAATTTGCCCCCATTAGAGAAATTAAAATATCTGCCTGTAATCCCATATTATTTGCTTCGTTTAATGCCGGGGCATTTAACTCTTTTACTTGTGGACTATCAGAGTACATCGCTTTATGTTTCCTTTGCTTTGTTTTTTCTTCATCACCGCCCCAGTCAAATTCCAAATAGTAGCCACCTGTCCCGTCCTCATGGATAAATACGCCATTGCCTTTTACCTCTCCGCCAGTCAATTTACTTGACCACGGTATATCTTCGATTGATTTATACACTTTCTGCCTAAAAGCACTATCATTTTTCATTCTTAGTAAGGTTTTCTTTGAGATAATCACATTTCGCCCACCGTGCATATCATATTTTTCCAACATTGCAGTATCATACATTTCCGCTTCTGTATCTGTTTTTTCGCAACTGTAATCTACAACAACCGTATTAACATTAAATTTTTCGTCCAGAAATTTCTTCATTTCTGCAATATCCGTGTCCTCATTTACCTGCTGTAAAAGTTTTTCAAATTCATCTCCACACTTTATTCTGTTATTCGATAATTTTACAGCATTATTGATTTCCGGCAAAATTGCTTGAATATCCATGCTACCAACCTTTCCGCTTATGCTATCGATTCTTTACGGCGGTTCATCTATCATTCAGAACCGCCTTTGCCCCCTATGATAAGTCCGGGCATATTTATATCTTCTGGCTTCCTATTACGCTTTTACTGAATGTACTTATAGTGTCCTCATATGCTGTCGCTGCTAATGCACCTACGCTAACTGACTGAAAAGCCGACATATCCGAAGTTTCCTGCCCGTTTTGGGCACTCTCCATAAGAAAACTATGTAACCTTTGCTGACTTTCAAATTGGCTTTTCAAGTAATTCTCCTGTGCTAATGCTTTTCGTGCCTGTGCTTTTTTTATTGCTTCTTTTTCCTCCCTATATTGTCAAGTGATTTTCCTTAAAAAATCAAGGAATTTTTAGTTACATATCTCAGATGAATGAGCCAAGGAGATGGACATTTCTCTGTATCTGGTACGAAAATAGAGGGTGAAGGGTACACGAAATAGAACGTCTTTGTTTTCGCTCTACATGGCCTTGTGCATACCCCTCCTTCTATGGCAGCGCACCTCCCGTGTCTACCAGGATCACCGCCTTGCGGGTCCTAACTTCCTTCGTTCCGCCTGTCCATAACCAGGGTGTCAGCTTAGCTCCTTTACAGGGTCATGCCCTATGGAAAATATTCCTGCCGACTACTGGCTCACTCTTTGTTATAAGTCTTACTGACCTGTATGTTTTCCACGGCCGGCACCTTGCGGCGGACGTTTTCCCGACCGGTTTCCCATACCTTCCAGCTTTCTTGTCACCGCTGGATTCAGCTCCCGGCAGCATTGGCCGGAGGCTCAGTCCAACTGTGACAGGGCATTGCCTGTTTTTCCCGTTGTTTGTTATGCCGCCTGTACCTGTGGCCTCCTGATGTCGCCCAGCAGCTTCTTCGGGTCATACTCTACACCCTTTGTGAGGATCGTATAAAATATCCTTAGTATCTTGCAGGCTACCGCCACTACCGACTGCATCTTTTTCAGCGGGTTCTCCTTCCTCGTCCGGTAGTATTCATGTATCTCCCGGAACTCTGCATTCTTCCCCACCAGCGATATTGCTGCCTCATACAGTACATATCTCAGGCGTTTCCGCCCACGGTAGCTGATCCGGCTTTCCCCATTATGTTTTCCGGAATCATTCGCCACGATGGCATATCCTGCCAGCTTCTGCAGCTGTTTGGGATTGTCAAACCGTCCTATGTCCCCAACTTCCGCTATAAAGCCGCTGACCGTCACCATTCCGATCCCCTTGATAGCCAGCAGGTTGTCTATATATGGGATCTCTTTCAGTTTTTCTTCTATATTTCGGAGCAGTCCCTCCTGCCTTGCTGTATATACATCCATGTCATCCAGCAGGTTCTTCAGTTCCATCC
>CAXHOW010000031.1:48583-49774 GCA_964018205.1 uncultured Acetatifactor sp.
ATATTCCTGCCGACTACTGGCTCATTCTTTGTTATAAGTCTTACTGACCTGCATGGTTCCCAGGCTGGCACCTTACGGTGGACGTTTCCCAGGCTGCTCCCCATGACTCCCAGCCTTTTCTGCCATGGCTGGATTCAGCTCCCGGCATCATCTGCCGGAGGCTCAATCCAACCGTGACAGATATTGCATGTTTTTATTTCTGTTCTTACGCAGTCTGTTCCTGCGGCCTCCTGATGTCACCCAGCAGCTTCTCCGGGGCATACCGGACACCTTTGGTAAGGATCGCATAAAATATCCTCAGCACCTTACAGGCTACCGCCACCACCGACTGCATCTTTTTGAGCGGGTTCTCTTTCCTCGTCCGGTAATACTCATGTATCTCCCGGAACTCTGCATTCTTCCCCACCAGCGATATCGCTGCCTCATATAGTACATATCTCAGGCGTTTCCGCCCACGGTAGCTGATCCGGCTTTCCCCATTATGTTTTCCGGAGTCATTCGCCACGATGGCATATCCTGCCAGCTTCTGCAGCTGTTTGGGGCTGTCAAAACGTCCAATGTCACCCACTTCCGCTATAAAGCCGCTGACCGTCACCACCCCGATCCCCTTGATCGCCAACAGGTTATCAATATGTGGGATCTCTTTCAGCTTTTCTTCTATTCTCCGGAGCAGCTCCTCCATTCTTGACGCGTATACATCCATGTCATTCAGCAGATTTTTCAGCTCCAGCCGGGCTGCTTCCGGCGCTTCCTTACTCCCAACGCTATGCTCCGCCGCCGATACCAGGGTCTTTGCCCTCTTCATCCCGACACCTCTCAGCTTTGCGCTCCTCCACAGCCGGTTCATTCCTTCCGCTCCCAGCTTTATGATGTCCTCCGGCAGCGGCGCCGCCTTCAGCACCATCCTGCCGCTTACCGCCTTCAAATCCCCATAAACGTCTTTATACTCTGGAAAGTAGATGGAGAACCATCTGGCCAGACGGTTCTTGATCCTCGTGAGCTCCTCCTGCGTCTGGAAGCGCAGGTTCGACAGGCTCCTGATCTCCGCATAGATACCGGTTGGTATGTAAGGGTACGAGAACCGTCCCTCATTGACAAGCGCGGCGATCGTCTTTGGATCCTTGCGGTCATTCTTGTTGGGGTTGTTGTCATCCAGTTCTTTCGATTTCTTCACATGGTGGGGATTCACAT
>CAXHOW010000032.1:0-8982 GCA_964018205.1 uncultured Acetatifactor sp.
GAAAAAGGAGAGAACTGATGGAGAGAACTAAAGTGATTTCAGTTGTAAATAATACCGCAAAAGCCCCGAAAAATCAAAGGTTTCTGGAGAAGTGGTTTCAAAGCGGTCACTCGTTTTCGAGACCAGCTCCTTCGACCACTCGGACAACTCTCCATTTATGTCAACCAGCGGATGCCGGACAGACAACTTAAAAATTGTTAAAAACTTTCCTAAAAAACATTCCCGCCACATTCCACCCGTTTCGGGGAAGAAGGAAAGAACGCAGGAATGAAAATCAAAAAGCGATTCGAGCCTTCCACGAAAATTTCCAGCCAGCACAAAAGCTGGAGGTAAGGGGTTCCGCAAAGCCTGCTGCTTTTCGAGTGCAGCTCATTATGACCACTTCGATAACTCTCCCTACTCTCCCTATTCTATAGCATCCTGCGCTTTTTTGCAAGTACCGGATACGATTTTTTCCGTTAGTGTTGCAAATTTTTCCCAAAAAGGGTAATATTTGATTATAGTTGAGGAGAGGCATAAGGATGTGCAGCCCGCTTGTGAGAGATGCCTTTCCCGATGAAATAAAGAGAAGGAGGATTAACACATGAGGAGAATCGGTATGTTGACCAGCGGAGGGGACTGCCAGGCCCTGAATGCGGCAATGAGGGGGGTTGTGAAGACGCTGTACAACAGCGGGGAGCAGGTAGAGATCTACGGCTTTCTGGATGGCTACAAGGGACTGATCTACAGCAAGTTCCAGATGCTGACCGGCAAGGATTTCTCAGGCATTCTGACCAAGGGCGGTACCATGCTGGGAACCTCCCGCACACCGTTCAAGACCATTCAGGATCCGGACGAGAACGGCCTGAACAAGGTGGAGGCCATGAAGCAGAATTATTATAAGCTGCAGCTTGACTGTCTGGTCATCCTCGGGGGCAACGGCACCCACAAGACCGCTAACCTGCTGCGTCAGGAAGGGCTGAACGTGATCACCCTGCCCAAGACTATTGACAACGATCTATGGGGAACGGATATGACCTTCGGCTTCCAGAGCGCAGTGGACATCGCAACGGATGCCATCGACCACATTCATACGACGGCGGCTTCCCATGGCAGAGTGTTCATTGTGGAAGTCATGGGACATAAGGTAGGATGGCTGACCCTGAACGCAGGTATGGCCAGCGGTGCGGATATCATCTTGATTCCCGAGATACCCTATGACCTCAAGAAGGTCATTGCAAAGATTGACGAGAGGGATAGGAAGGGGAGCGGCTTTACCATCATCGCGGTGGCGGAGGGCGCTATCTCCAAGGATGACGCAAAGCTTTCCAAGAAGGAATACAAGAAAAAGCTGGCAAAGAGACCTCATCCGTCTGTGTCCTATGAGCTGGCGGCGGCCATTCAGGAGAAGAGCGGCAGGGAAGTCCGCGTCACGGTGCCCGGCCATACCCAGAGAGGCGGAAGCCCCTGCCCGTATGACCGTGTGTTCGCAAGCAGGCTGGGTGCGGAGGCAGGCAAGCTGATTTTGGACAACCAGTATGGATTCATGGTAGGATATAAGAACCGCGAAGTTGTCCGGGTTCCTCTGGAGGAGGTAGCGGGCAAGCTGAAGATGGTTTCGCCGGATGCTACCATCGTGCAGGAGGCAAAGCTTCTCGGCATCAGCTTCGGCGATTAAGGATATAGTTCGGCAGAGCACGGACCCATAGGCTCCGCTGCCGGCGGCAGCGAGAATACGCTGTGCTGCCGCAGGGGGGCGGGGCTGCTTGTTTAAGAGAGGTGCAGAATATGTCATATACGGCATTATACCGTAAGTTCCGCCCGGATACCTTTGAGGCGGTCAAGGGGCAGGAGCATATCGTGACCACGCTGAAAAATCAGCTGAAGGCGAACAGAATCGGGCATGCCTATCTGTTTACCGGAACCAGAGGCACGGGCAAGACCACCGTGGCAAAGATACTCGCCCGGGCGGTGAACTGTGAGAACCCGGGGGAGGAGGGCCCCTGCGGTGAATGCCGTATCTGCCGCGCGATCGCCGCAGGCGCCAGCATGAATGTCATAGAGATCGACGCGGCATCCAACAACGGCGTCGACAATATACGGGAGATTGTAGAGGAAGTTTCCTATTCTCCTGCGGAAGGAAAGTACAAGGTCTACATCATAGACGAGGTGCATATGCTTTCTACCGGAGCTTTCAACGCTTTGCTGAAGACTCTGGAGGAGCCCCCTGCCTATGTCATCTTTATTCTGGCTACCACAGAGGTGCATAAGCTTCCTGTCACGATTCTCTCCCGGTGCCAGAGATATGATTTCAAGCGTATCTCCATAGACACCATAGCGGCGAGGCTGCAGGAGCTGGTGCAGGTAGAAAACGTGCAGGTGGAGGAAAAGGCCCTGCGGTACATCGCAAAGACGGCGGACGGCTCCATGCGGGATGCCCTGAGCCTTCTGGATCAGTGCATCGCTTTCCACCTGGGCCGGGAGCTGACCTACGACAAGGTTCTGGACGTCCTCGGGGCGGTGGACACGGAGGTATTCAGCAGGCTGCTCCGCCATATACTGGAAAGGGATGTGTCGGGCTGCATGGGACTGCTGGAGGAGATCGTGATGCAGGGCCGGGAGCTGACCCAGTTCGTGACGGACTTTACATGGTATCTCCGCAACCTGATGCTGGTGCAGGCCTCGGACAAGCTGGAGGATGTGATCGATATGTCTACGGACAACCTTAAGCGCCTGAAGGAAGAGGCGGAGCTTGCGGACATGGACAGGATCATTCGGTTCATCAGGATCTTTTCGGAGCTGTCGGGACAGATCCGGTATTCCGTGCAGAAGCGCATTCTGGTGGAAATCGCCCTGATCAAGCTCTGCAGGCCCCAGATGGAGGTGGAGCAGGATTCCCTGCTTGACCGGATCCGTCAGGTGGAGGACAAGCTGGAGAAGGGCATTGTGGTTGCGGCGGGAGAAGGCGGGGCAGCCCGCACTGGCAGCGGATCTGACGGAGGAGCCGGAGAAGGGGGCAGGCCTGATGCTGCCGGACGGCGGGAGCTGGCCGGGGCTATCCCTGAGGATGTGAGGCAGATTGTGGCCAGATGGCCTGCTATCGTAGGAAACGCAGAGAATCCCATGCGGATATACATGAAGTCTGCCAAGCTTACCCTCGGGGCCGACAGCAGGCTGGTGATGGTGCTGGAGGATGGGATGGCATCGGATTATTTTACGAAGCATCCGGAAAACAAGGAGCATCTGGAGGCGCTGCTGGCGGATTTTTCAGGGAAAAAGATCGAGGTAGATATCCAGACCGTGAGAGGCGGGCAGGAGTTTGAAGAAAGCTATGTGGATATTTCCAAAATAGTACAGATGGAGATAGAGGAGGAAGAGGAATAATGGCGAAAAGAGGCGGTTTTCCCGCAGGCGGGGTGCCAGGGAACATGGCTAATCTGATGAAGCAGGCCCAGAGGATGCAGCGTCAGATGGAAGAGGGGCAGAAGGAGCTGGAGACGAAGGAGTTTGCGGCTTCGGCAGGCGGCGGTGCCGCAGAAGTGACTGTGAACGGCAAGAAAGAGATCCTGAGCATAAAGCTGTCGGAGGAGATCGTGGATCCTGAGGATATAGAGATGCTTCAGGACTTAATTGTTGCTGCGGTGAACGAGGCTATGCACAAGGTTGACGAGGCAAGCGCCGAGCTTATGGGCAAGATGACAGGCGGGCTGGGAGGCATGCCTTTCTGATGGAGCTGTACAGCGGACATATCAATAAATTAATAGAAGAGCTGGCGGCTCTTCCGGGAATCGGCGGCAAGTCGGCTCAGCGTCTGGCCTTCCATCTGATCAATATGCCCAAGGACAAGGTGAAGAGACTTACGGACACGATTGTAGAGGCAAGGGAAAATGTGCGCTATTGTAAGGAATGCTTCACCCTTACCGACAAGGAGACCTGTCCCGTATGCTCCAGCGAAAAGCGTAACCATAAGCTGATCATGGTGGTGGAGAATACGAGAGATCTGGCGGCGTATGAGAAGACCGGCAGATATGAGGGGGTATATCATGTGCTCCACGGAGCAATCTCGCCCATGCTGGGCATCGGTCCGGGGGAAATCAAGCTGAAGGAGCTGATGGAGCGTCTCAGGGGGGATGTGGAGGAGGTCATCATCGCCACCAATTCCAGTCTGGAGGGAGAAACCACCGCTATGTACATCGCAAAGCTGATCAAGCCTACGGGGATAAAGGTGACCCGTATCGCCAGCGGCGTGCCGGTAGGAGGCGATCTGGAGTATATTGATGAGGTGACGCTCCTCAGGGCTCTGGAGGGACGGGTGGAGCTGTAGCCGCAGCGGAGCCGGCAGGAAAGGCTCGCCCTAGGGCCTTTGCATGGCAGAGAGCAGGAGGCTTCTCTTCTGACAAGATTATGAAACAGGCAGTATGGACGGGTATGACGATAAAAAGATAGCAAAAAAGACGGCAATCCGAACAGGAGGATGATAAGTATGTCAGTTACAGTGAGTTCTTTCGGAACCTATCCGGACGGAAGGGAGATAAAGCTGTACACGATTTCCAACAAGAATGGGATGCAGGTATCGGTGGCGAATATCGGGGCGGCTCTGGTGAAGGTTCTTGTGCCGGACAAGGATGGCAATATGGCAGACGTGGTGCTGGGCTTCGGCAGGGGAGAGGATTATATGAGGAATCCCAGCTTCATGGGCGTGGTGGTAGGTCCCAGCGCGAATCGGATCGCCAATGCGGCGTTTACTCTGGACGGGACTGCCTATAAGCTGGATGCGAACGACGGGGTGAACAATCTCCACAGCCACAGGGAGCTGGGATGGCATAAGCAGCTTTGGGAGTCTGCATCTGAGGGCGACAGCGTTACCTTTAGCCTGAGGGATGAGGATGGGAATCTGGGCTTTCCCGGGACAAAGCGGGCCAGCGTCACCTATCTTCTGGACGAGGAAAACGCGCTGACGGTTCATTACCATGGAACCAGTGACAAGAGGACGATTCTGAATCCTACGAATCATACATATTTCAATCTGGACGGTCATGACAGCGGAAGCATAGAGGAGCATGAGCTGTGGATCGGGGCCTCACGGTATACCCCTGCGGACGCAGGCTCCATCCCTACGGGGGAGATTGCGGATGTGGCAGGGACTCCCATGGATTTTACGGTATCCAAGAAGGTGGGAAGGGACATAGGCTGTGATTTTGAGCAGCTGAAGTTTGCCGGAGGATATGACCATAATTGGGTCATTGACGGCTGGGACAGCAAGCTCCGCCATTTTGCCACCTTGAAGGGGCCTGCCAGCGGCAGAACCATGGAGGTCTATACCACATTGCCCGGCGTGCAGTTCTATGCCGGCAATTTCATCGAAGACCAGCCCGGCAAGGATGGGGTTCTTTACGGCTACCGTCATGGCTTGTGTCTGGAGACCCAGTATTTTCCGGATTCCATAAATCATCCCCGGTTTCCGTCTTGTGTCTTCGGGGAAGGAGCGGATTACGGTTCCGTGACGGTCTTTAGGTTCTGCCGGTAAAAGGCACTGCCTGTTTCTCTGGAGCCTGCTTTGCGGCTGTTCCCATAGGGCAGCCAATGCAAAGATTGTCGAACAGTTCTTGTCCGGCCGCGACAAAGAATGCTAAAATACCTCGCACGCCAATGCTATGATTATGAAAAACGGTATGGGAGGTGTTTTGTATGGAGCTGCCAAAGAATATTACACAGATCGGAGAAGCGGATCCCCGCTGCAAGATATATGTGGAGGATTACGTGATTTCTTATATAAAGCAGCTGAATCAATATGCAAGGGACAAGATGCTTGCGATAGGGCTGTACGGAGAGCGGAAAGAGGAGGCAGGGATTACTTATATGTTCTTTTACGGGGCATGCAGGCTTAATTTCCTGCAGAAGGAGTGCCGCCATCTGTCTCAAGCCGTCCAGCAGGAGGCGGAGAAGCAGCGTAAAAAGTATTTTCCAGAGTACGACTTTTTGGGCTACCGGCTTTTGGATGGAGAGATGGTGGAAGGGTTCCATGTCTGCCAGCAGGATGTATGCAGGTACATAGAAGGATATGCCCAGTTTTATGTGAAGAATGACAAAATGCTGGCCCTGATGCTGGACGAGCGTCAGGAGCAGGCAAAGCCTGAGGAGTTTAATCAGGAAAAGTACGATGTGGTGAAAAAACGTCAGGAGGAAAGGCGCAGTCTGGCGGACAGGGGAGTCAGGCATATTTTGGGGATGGAGCGGAATGCTCCCCCGAAAGAGAAGGCGGAAACGGCCTCTCCTGCTGTAAGCCTGAGGAATATGAAACTGACGGCTGCTGCTGCGTTCGGGCTATTGTGTGTGGTAGGGCTGTCCACAATGATGAACGGAGAAGGGGTGAACGGGCTGCAGTCTGCAGCCAGGCGATTTTTTGATGCAATGTCGGAAAAGCAGATTCCGGATTCGGACGTGGTGGAGGTAGCCAATCATTCCGTGCAGGTGGGAACGATTGTGACGGAGGACAAGCTTACAGATGCCATATTGAAGGAAAATGCATCGGCGACACCTTCCGGGCAGACACCTGCCCCGGAGCAGAGCGCAGAGCCTGTTTCGGAAGCTACACCTGCGCCGACCCCGGAGCCTACGCCAGAGCCCACGCCGGCACCGACCCCGGCACCTACGCCAGAGCCTACCCCGGCACCGACCCCGGCACCTACTCCGGAACCCGCACCGGAGCCGGTTTCCTATGTGGTGCAGAGAGGGGATACATTGATAGGTATCTGCATAAGGAAATACGGCAGCGACGCACGGGTGGCGGAGGTATGCTCGCTCAACAATATTACGAATCCTGACAGTATTCAAGAAGGACAGAAGATTTTGCTGCCACAGCCATAATCTTCACCGGAGGTACCATGGCAGATATCAGAAGCTACATGAAGGAAAAAGAAAAAAAGGGGCGGAAGCAGGCAGGCTATAAAGAAAAACTTATGCGGCACAAGCTGAATTCCGTATACCGCATTGTGCTGGCAGTCGTTGCGCTGGCTGCACTGACCGTTATTGTGGCGGTACAGTATAAACAGCATATATATACGGAATATGAAACCATATCCTCTGTGGAGAGGGATACTGCCAGCGGTGCAGTGGATATAAAGCTGGGAAACTCTGTCCTGACCTATAGCAAGGACGGTGCCCACTGCACGGATGCCAAGGGAAGCGTGAGATGGAACCAGACCTTTGAGATGCAGGATGCGAGGCTGTCTGTCAGCGGGGATACAGTGGCGATAGGAGATTATAACGGTCGCAGCATTTATGTGGCGAACACGGAAGAAATCTTGGGTGAGATTACGACTACTATGCCTATCCGATCCATTGCAGTCTCCTCAGGCGGATATGTGGCGGCAGTGCTTGCCGACACGGATGTCATGTGGATCAATATATATTCTTATGATGGCAATATGGTCTACAGAGGACAGGCGCATATGGATGATTCGGGTTATCCTCTGACTATTGGCTTGTCGCCGAACGGGGAGCTGATGGGGGTGGCATATGTGTATGTGGATGCGGGAGTCCTGAAAACTACAGTGGCTTTTTACAATTTCGGGGCGGTGGGAGACAATGTCAGCGATAACTTTGTAAGCAGCTGGGTCTATCCAGATATGCTTGTTCCGTACATACAGTTTCTGGACAACAGCACAGCCATTGTGGTGGGGGACGGTAAGCTGGAGGTATATTCGGGAAGCTATAAGCCGGTTCCCATGGTGGCGGATCTGTACAGCAGGGAGGTGCTGTCCGTCTACCATAATGATAGGTACGTGGGGCTGGTGTACATTTCGGACAATAATGAAAACAAATATCAGATGGTGGTCTATGACACGGCGAACAGCTCCGATATGAACAAGAAGACCTTTTATTTTGACATGGAATACAATGACATTTTCTTCGGAAAGAATAATTTTGTGATATATAATGAAACAGAATGCCAGATCATCACTCTGGACGGTACCGAAAAATATCATGGAAACTTTTTGAAATCTGTAAGACTGATGCTTCCCATCGGAAATGCCTACAGATATCAGCTGGTTACGGACAGCTCGATAGATACCATACAATTAAAGTAAAAGGACAGGAGAGGAAGGGGAATGGAGAGTTTAGACATAAGCATCAACATCATGCTGATCATTGTGGCGATCGTTGCTCTGGGGAAGGCCGTGGACGGATATAAAAAAGGAATCGTGAAGGAGATCATCTCCCTGATTTCCATGATAGTGCTCTGTCTGACGGTGGCGCTGGTGGCGAATGGAGTGAGCAGTTACCTGGAGGGCCGGTTTATCAATGTGGTTCTCATGGTAATCCTGTTTACCGTTCTGGGCATTGCGCATCATTTCCTGAAGCTGGTGCTCTTTCCTGCGAAGCTGGCTGCAAAGCTCCCGATTGTCCATTCGATAGACAAGCTTCTGGGATTTGTGTTCGGGGCTGCAGAGGTTATCCTGATACTCTGGACTATATATACCTTTATCATGATGATGGACATGGGAGCGATCGGGCAGATCATCTTATCCTATACGGAGGACAGCGCCTTTTTGTCGTGGATTTACCAGCATAATTACCTTGCGTATGGAATTGAGCGGATGCTGGAGGAATTCAGCTTTATACCGTTGCAGCTGTTTATGCAATGAAAACTGCGTCAATGCTGCGGATAGCAGCAGAAACGGCCGCCGGAAGCGCTGGAAAATAACGGCTGAAAAACAGGTAAAAAACTAGTAAAAAATATAAAAATGGCATTGACAAATAAAATCTGTCGGTGCTATAATGAAAACCTACCGCAAATGAATTGTTGTCTGTGGTAGACGCTCAGAAAAAAATGGAATAAAATGAAAAAAATTGAAAAAAGCTGTTGACAAATCAGAGCAACTGTGATATCTTAAGGAAGTTGCCGCTGATGACAGCGAAACAAAATGCCGCATCGGGAGATGCGGGTGCACCTTGACAAACAAACAGTAATGCAACCCTGAAAATTCCACAAGAAGGGCG
>CAXHOW010000032.1:13688-21479 GCA_964018205.1 uncultured Acetatifactor sp.
AAAAGCTACCCTGGGGATAACAGGCTTATCACCCCCAAGAGTTCACATCGACGGGGTGGTTTGGCACCTCGATGTCGGCTCATCGCATCCTGGGGCCGCAGCAGGTCCCAAGGGTTGGGCTGTTCGCCCATCAAAGCGGTACGCGAGCTGGGTTCAGAACGTCGTGAGACAGTTCGGTCCCTATCCGGCGCAGGCGCGGGAGACCTGAGGGGGGCCGTCCTTAGTACGAGAGGACCGGGACGGACGGGCCGCTGGTGCACCTGTTGGGGGGCCACCCCCACGGCAGGGTAGCCAAGCCCGGCGGGGATAAGCGCTGAAGGCATCTAAGCGCGAAGCCCTCCCCGAGAAGGGGTCTCCAGGTGCGCAGGCACGGGAGTCCCCCCGGAGACGACGGGGTAGATAGGTGCGGGGTGCAGGCGCAGCGATGCGCACAGCTGACGCACACTAATAGGACGAGGGCTTAACCAGGAGGAGAGGCGCGTATGTGTGCGCCCGGATGTCCTGCAGGTTCCGGTGTACGGTGTTCGGTTCTGAGGGCGCGAGCCCTTATTCCTCGATAGCTCAATGGTAGAGCACTCGGCTGTTAACCGAGTTGTTGTAGGTTCGAGCCCTACTCGGGGAGGTAAGTGAATAGCTTGGCATAAAACTTGTAAACGGAATGTTTACAGGTTTTTTTGTGCCATAATCAAGTGGATAGGTTGAGCTTATAGCAACAGCGGGTTGCTTGGTTTTCTGAAGCAAGGATGATACAATATCTTTGGAGGTGAAAAGAATATGGAAACAAAGGATGTTTTATTTGAGCTTCGTACGAAAAGCGGACTATCTCAGGACGAGCTTGCGGAAAAGATCCATGTCACAAGACAGGCGGTATCTCGCTGGGAAAACGGTGAGACTGTGCCAAACACGGAAACACTGAAGCTTCTGTCGAAGCAGTTTGATGTCTCGATCAATACGCTTCTGGGATCTCCCCGAAAGCTGATCTGCCAGTGCTGCGGCATGCCGCTGGAGGATTCCTCGATCAGCAGAGAGACCGACGGTACATTCAATGAAGAATACTGTAAGTGGTGTTACACTGAGGGGAAATTTGTCTATACGAACCTGCAGGAATTAACGGATTTCCTTGTGGGACATATGTCAAATGAAAACTGGCCCCCTGAGCAGGCACGGGTTTTCTTTGAAGCACAGCTGCCGAAGCTTAATTACTGGATGCAGCCAAAGGAATGAAACATATTTCAATCAGGCGGCATAGCCCTGTTATAAAGGGTTATGCCGTCTTTTTGTTTAGAAAGCTTTTCTAAGGGGGGATAAGATGGCGCTACGGAAGCAATAATAAGTATCGGGAAAAATAATAT
Organism: uncultured Acetatifactor sp.; assembly: GCA_964018205.1. Classification (GTDB taxonomy): domain Bacteria; phylum Bacillota; class Clostridia; order Lachnospirales; family Lachnospiraceae; genus Acetatifactor. The sequence continues at coordinate 15,041 of CAXHOW010000032.1, forward strand.
ATGCCTATAAACAATCAAAATATTTTATAAACAACCATATTTGTTTATTTTCACCAAGAATATTCCTGATAATTTGTGAATAAAAATGATTGAAATTGACCGAATTTGATTGTATAATTAGCTCATAAGTTAAAGCAGGAGGAAACGGCATGATTTACACGGTTACTTTCAACCCATCGCTGGATTATATTGTATCGGTGGACAATTTCAGGCTGGGTCTGACGAACAGAACCGGCTCCGAGCTGATACTGCCCGGAGGGAAAGGGATCAATGTTTCCACAGTGCTGGGAAATCTGGGCATAGACAATACGGCACTTGGGTTTGTCGCAGGCTTTACGGGAGCGGAGATTGTACGGCTGGTGGAGGAAATGGGGATCAAGTCGGATTTCATTTCTCTTCGGAACGGCTTCTCCAGAATCAACCTGAAGCTGAAATCTATTGAGGGAACGGAGATCAACGGGTGCGGGCCGGAAATCTGCGGCGAGGCAGTGGAGAGTCTGATGGAAAAACTGGATGTGCTGGGAGCCGGAGACGTGCTGGTGCTGGCAGGCAGCATACCGAATTCCATGCCGGACGATATCTACAAGAAGATTCTGGAAAGGCTGGAGGGCCGGGGGGTGATGACTGTGGTGGACGCCACGAAGGATCTGCTGGTGAATGTACTTGGGTACCGCCCCTTCCTCGTGAAGCCGAATAACCATGAGCTGGGTGAAATCTTCGGGACAGATCTAAAAACCAGAGAGGAAGTTATTCCCTATGCCAAAAAGCTTCAGGAGCTGGGTGCGGTCAATGTGCTGGTTTCCATGGCGGGAGAGGGTGCAGTTCTGGCAGCGGGAGACGGCAGCATCTGTCAGGCACCAGCCCCCAAGGGGACGCTGGTCAACGGAGTAGGTGCAGGAGATTCCATGGTGGCGGGTTTTCTGGCGGGATGGATGGAGCGGAAAAGTTACAGCCACGCATTCTATATGGGAATTTCGGCGGGAAGCGCCAGCGCGTTTTCCGAGCGGCTGGCAACCAGAGAGGAAATTGAAGCGGTATATAGGAGCATTGGTTAGAGGAAATCTGGACGGCATGGAAGAGAGGGCCTGACGGATGCGGTACTGATAAGACCGATACGGAGCTGAAACAAGGAGGGAAAGATGAGGATCACGGAGCTGTTGGATAAGCGGAGCATTTCGCTTTCAGGAGCGCCCAGAGATAAGAGCGAGGCGCTGGATCAGGTTATCGAGCTGATGGTGAAGAGCGGCAAGATCAACGACAAGGAGGCATACCGGAAGCAAGTGTATGCCCGGGAGGAGGAAAGCACCACCGGCATCGGAGAGGGGATAGCCATTCCCCACGGAAAATGTGATGCGGTCACAAAGCCGGGGCTGGCTGCCATGGTGGTAAAGGAAGGCGTGGATTTCGACTCTCTGGACGGGGAACCAGTGACGCTGATTTTCCTTATCGCCGCGCCGAATACGGAGGACAATGTACATCTGGACGTGCTGAGCAAGCTGTCTGTACTGATGATGGATGAGGAATTTTCCGATTCCCTGCGCAAGGCGGCCTCCGTTGAGGAATTTCTGGCGATCATCGACAAGGCAGATGAAGAAAAAGCCGATATAGACGACAGACTCAAAGATACCGGGACAGCGGATACTGCCCAGATCAAAATCCTTGCGGTGACCTCCTGCCCTACCGGAATCGCCCATACCTATATGGCGGCGGAGAGCATTGAAAAGGCCGCGAAGGAAAAGGGATGTTTTGTCAAGATCGAGACAAGAGGCTCCGGCGGGGCAAAAAATGTGCTTACGGCGCAGGACATCAGGGAGGCGGACTGCATTATCGTAGCTGCGGATGCGCAGGTTCCCATGGACCGTTTTGACGGGAAAAAGGTGATCGAGTGTCAGGTGTCTGACGGTATCAGCAGGGCGGAGGAGCTGCTGGATCGGGCTATCGCAGGCGATGCATTGGTATACCATGGGACAGCAGGCTCCCAGCCCTCCGGGCAGACGGCGGCAAAGGGCGGCAGCGTGGGGCATCAGATCTATACCCGGCTGATGAACGGAGTGTCCCATATGCTTCCCTTTGTTGTAGGCGGAGGCATCCTGATCGCCATTTCCTTCCTGATCGACGGAATCTGTGTGGATATGGATGCGCTGTCTTTGACGGAAAGGGAAAATTTCGGCACCATCACGCCGGTGGCCGCATGGTTTAAAAACCTCGGCGGTGTGGCGTTCGGGTTCATGCTCCCGGTGCTGGCAGGCTTTATCGCAATGGCCATCGGCGACAGACCGGCGCTGGCGCTGGGTTTTGTGGGAGGAATGATGGCCTCCGGCGGCCATTCCGGCTTTCTGGGCGCTCTGGCGGCAGGGTTTTTGGCAGGCTATATCATCCTTCTGCTCCGCAAGGTCTGCGATAAGCTGCCGGATTTTCTGGAGAAGATCGCGCCGGTCCTGATTTATCCGCTGGTGGGCATACTCCTTATGGGAATCACCATGTCTTTTGTGATAGAGCCTGTCATGGGCGGCATCAATACGGCCCTGAATAACGGACTCGTCAGCATGGGCGGTGCCAGCAAGGTGATTCTTGGCATTGTTCTTGGAGGAATGATGGCCATCGATATGGGCGGTCCTTTCAACAAGGCCGCGTATGTATTCGGCACAGCGGCCATTGCCGCAGGTAATTACGACATTATGGCCGCGGTCATGATAGGTGGCATGACACCTCCCTGCGCCATTGCGCTGGCAACCCTTCTCTTCAAGAAGAAATTCACAAAGGAAGAGAGGGAATCCGGCCCCGCCAACTTTATCATGGGGCTGGCCTTCATCACCGAAGGCGCCATACCCTTTGCTGCATCGGATCCGCTCCATGTGCTGCCGGCCTGCATCATAGGGTCAGGGGCTGCGGGCGCACTGTCCATGCTGTTCGGCTGTACGCTGATGGCGCCTCACGGAGGAATCTTTGTATTCCCTGTGGTGGGAAATGCTGTGATGTATGTAGTGGCGCTGGTTGTGGGGACACTGATATCTACACTGCTGCTGGGTGTGCTGAAAAAGAACGTGCGGAATACAGCATGAATACTGACTTTAAAAACTAAAAACGAAAAAAGAACCAAAAACCAATAACCAACGAAACAAACAAAGAATCAAAAAAGAACCCAAAACAAAGAATCAAAAAAACCCAAAACAAAGAATCAAAAAACCCAAAACAAAGAATCAAAAAGAACCTAAAACAAAGAATCAAAAAAGAACCCAAAATAAAGAAACAAAAGAAAATGGAACAACAGACAGACTATAAAAAAGAAAGAAGGAGCGTATCATGAAGGAATTCAAATATGTAATCACAGATACGGAAGGCATCCATGCACGTCCGGCAGGAGAGCTGGTTAAGGCCGCTAAGGCATTCCAGTGCAGCATCAAGCTTGCCAAGGACGGCAAGGCAGGGGACTGCAAAAAGATTTTCGGCATTATGGGGCTGGGTGTCAAGAAGGGCAATGAAGTGACCGTCACCTTTGACGGTGCCGACGAGGACGCGGCGTATGAGGCCGTGAGCAGGTTCATGCAGGAAAATCTGTGATCAGGACGGTGTAAAGGGCTGTCTTGTCAGGCACAGCATACGTACCTGACGGGGCAGTTTCTCTTTTACATGATTATGGGCAGAGTGTGGAACAGCCGGGCCGCGTCTGACAGCGGCAGGCAAAAAAGGGGTTTTGGGAGGTTTAATATGCAGATATATAATGGGAAAAGCGTATTTGGCGGCATAGCCATAGGAAAGATTCAGGTGTACGGCAAAGGGGAAAAGCAGGTAAAGCGTGTAAGGGTGGAGGATCAGGAAGCTGAGATCCTCCGGTATCACGAAGCCACTGACGCCGCGCTGGCGCAGCTGGGGGAGCTGTATGAAAAGGCGCTGCAGGAGGTGGGAGAGGCGAACGCCGCCATATTTGAGATCCATCAGATGATGCTGGAGGATGGGGATTATCAGGAGTCCATAGAGAATATCATCCATACCCAGCAGGTAAACGCGGAGTATGCAGTGGCGCAGACGGCAGACAATTTCGCCCAGATGTTTTCGTCCATGGAGGATGATTATATGCGGGGACGTGCTGCGGATGTGAAGGATATTTCCGAGCGCCTGCTGTCGATTCTGCAGGGGGAGGAAGCTGTAAAGGTAGATGCAGAAGAGCCTATGATCATTGTGGCTGATGATCTGGCACCCTCTGAGACAGTGCAGCTGGACAAGGATATGGTTCTTTCCTTTGTGACGGTTCACGGCTCCCTGAATTCCCACACCGCTATTCTTGCCAGAACCATGGGCATCCCGGCGCTGGTCGGCACAAGGCTCCCTCTGGACGAGACGGTGAACGGAAAACTGGGGATCGTGGACGGCGCGGAGGGCAGGATCTATGTTGACCCGGATGAGGAGACCTTGGGCAGATATGTTAAGGCACAGCAGGAGGAAACGGAAAAGAAGGAGCTTCTGCAGACTTTGAAGGGAAAGGAAAATGTCACCCTTGACGGCCAGAATATCTTATTGTATGCTAATATCGGAAATATAAAGGATCTGGCTACGGTGCTGCAGAATGACGCAGGCGGCATCGGGCTTTTTAGAAGTGAGTTCATCTATCTGGAGAGGGAGGATTTCCCTACAGAGGAGGAGCAGTTCAAGATCTACCGCACCGTGGCCGAGACCATGGGGAAAAAGCGGGTGATCATCCGCACGCTGGATATCGGGGCGGACAAACAGTGTGATTATTTCGGCATGGAAAAGGAAGACAATCCGGCCCTTGGATGCCGTGCGATACGAATCTGCCTGACCCGGCCGGAAATCTTTAAGACACAGCTGCGGGCACTTTTCCGCGCAAGCGCTTTCGGAAAGATCGGAATCATGTATCCCATGATCACCAGCGTCAGGGAGGTACAAAGGATAAAGGAAATCGTGGAAGAGGTCAAAAAGGAACTGAGCGAGCAGGGGGTGGTGTACGGGGATCCGGAACAAGGCATCATGATCGAGACCCCTGCCGCGGCTATCATCAGTGACCAGCTTGCAGAGGAAGTGGATTTCTTCAGCATAGGAACCAATGACCTGACCCAGTATCTGCTGGCTATCGACAGACAGAATACGGCGCTGGATGAATTCTGTGACCTGCATCATCCTGCGATTCTCCGAATGATAGAGCTGGTGGTGGAAAATGCGCACAAGGCGGGAATCTGGGCAGGAATTTGTGGGGAGCTGGGTGCCGATCTGACGCTCACCAGAGAATTTCTGGCTATGGGTGTGGATGAGCTGTCCGTATCTCCGGGCAGGATCCTGCCTATCCGGAAAATCGTGCTGGAGACGGACGTATCAGAATACAGAAAGACTCGCCGGAAGAGCTGGTGAAGCAAGGCATAAGGAGAAAACGGAGGACAGTATGTTATCGGAGCAGAGACATAGGATGATATTAAAGATTCTGGAGGAGAAGCGCAGTGTGACAGTGACGGAGCTGACGGAGCTTCTGGACATCTCGGAATCCACGGCAAGGCGGGACATCACTATACTGGACAAAGCCGGCAGGCTGGTAAAGGTATTCGGAGGCGCCGTGCTTGCGGACAATGTCTATCTGTCTGCGGAGCCTACAGTAGCCCAGAAGTCAGAGATCAATAAGGAGGAGAAAAAGTGCATTGCCAGATATGCGGCTTCCCTGATCCGGCCTCATGACTTTGTGTATCTGGACGCAGGTACTACCACCGGTTATATGCTGGACTATATTCAGGGAACGGATGTGACGTTTGTGACCAACGCAGTGGCCCATGCCCAGCGTCTTGCCGCAGGCGGACTCCATGTCATTTTGGTGGGCGGGACGTTGAAGACCTCCACGGAGGCGGTGGTGGGCACATCGGCGGTGCTGATGCTGAAGGATTATCATTTCTCGGCAGGCTTTTTTGGCGCAAACGGAATCAGCCGGACGGCGGGGTTCACCACCCCCGATGCCAATGAGGCTCTGGTGAAAAGGACGGCGCTGGAGCAGTGCAAAAGGGCCTATATGCTCTGCGACCACAGCAAGTTCAATGTTGTCAGCTCGGTGACCTTTGCCCTTGTCGAAAGCGGTTCTATCCTCACGGATCAGTGGATGGAGGAATTCAAGGATGATGCAGACATGATTGTATGCAGGTAAAAAATAAAAAGTCAAAAACAAAAAAATGTAAAAAAATTAAAAAAGGTATTGCATTTTTCGCCGTAACACAGTATAATACAAAAGTGCTACGGGGTGTGGCTCAGCTTGGTTAGAGCGCCGTCTTAGGGAGGCGGAGGTCGCGAGTTCGAATCCCGCCACTCCGATACATGGGAGAACGCTAAAGTTTTGTACATACAACGCTTTGGCGTTTCTTTTTTGCTGTCCATACGCGCAGGGGCATGAAAGACGTTGAAAAAGCCGGCAGGGCGGAGCACAATGTCGAAGACATGGTATAATGTC
>CAXHOW010000032.1:21579-46574 GCA_964018205.1 uncultured Acetatifactor sp.
GCCAGACATTATACCGGCCCGGAGCAAAGCGGAGTGGCCATCCTTGCGGAGCACAATGTCGAAGACATGGTATAATGTCGCCAGACATTATACCGGCCCGGAGCAAAGCGGAGTGGCCATCCTTGCGGAGCACAATGTCGAAGACATGGTATAATGAGGAAAAGCTTCAGGAAACAAGAGGATGAGAAAGGTTAAGAGAGGGTCATGGCGAAGGAGTATAAGGAAAACGGGAGAGGGACAGAGCATAGGAAATCCGGGGCCGAGGAAAGAAAGCAGGACGAGAGAGGAAAAAGCAGGTCTCAAATGAACCAGAAAGGAAAAGGTAAAGAGAATACTCGGAGTCATCGGGAGGAAAGCGGGAAAGGAAAACCCAAGGGATACCAGATGGAGAACGGAAAGGAAAACCGCCAGAGATTTCATGAGGCGGAAAGGGACAGGCAGCCTCAGAGAACCCAGTCAGGGAGGAACCCCAAAAGCGCGGAACACAAGCTTTGCCCGGTCTCGGCAAAGTGCGGCGGCTGTCAGTGGATCAATATAGACTATAGGGAACAAGTAGAAGTAAAAGCAAACCGGTTCCGCAGGCTGATGGAGCCCTACTGCAGGCCTGAAAAGCTGATTGCCATGGAGGAGCCTGCCCACTATAGAAACAAGGTTCACGCAGCATTTGGGGAGGACAGGCGGCGCAACGCCATATCCGGCATCTACGAGGAAAAGAGTCATCGCATCGTGCCCGTGGACAGCTGCCTGATCGAGAATGAAAAGGCGGATCAGATCATTGTGTCCGTACGGGGGCTTCTGAAGTCCTTCAAGATCCGGCCTTACAATGAGGACATGGGATATGGGCTGCTGCGCCATGTGATGGTGCGGGTGGGCCGTGCCACGGGCCAGATCATGGTGGTGCTGGTGCTGACCTCCCCTGTCATGCCCTCCAAGAATAACTTCGTGAAGGCGCTGCGGCAGCTTCACCCGGAGATTACGACCATTGTGGTGAATGTCAATGACCGTGACACCAGCATGGTTCTGGGGGAGAAGGAGCAGGTGATCTACGGCAAGGGATACATCGAGGACGAAATCTGCGGCATGACCTTTAGGATCTCTCCCAGATCCTTTTATCAAGTAAATCCTGTACAGACGGAGAAGCTGTACGCCAAGGCCATGGAGTATGCCGGGCTGACCGGTAAGGAAACGGTGCTGGATGCCTACTGCGGCACGGGAACCATCGGCCTGATAGCCGCAGGCAGGGCAAGGGAAGTGACCGGGGTGGAGCTGAACAGGGATGCGGTCAGGGATGCCGTGAGCAATGCGAAGCGCAACAAGGTTGCCAATATTCATTTCTACCAGAACGATGCGGGGAGATTCCTGCTGGAGATGGCGGAGCAGTCCGCAGAGGTTGACGTGCTGTTTCTGGATCCCCCCAGAAGCGGCAGCGACGAGGCATTCCTGAACGCCGTGGCAAAGATAGGGCCCAAGAGGATCGTGTATATCTCCTGCAACCCGGAGACGCTGGTGAGGGATCTGCAGGTTCTGGGAAAGAAGGGCTATAAGCCGGAGAAATGTGTTGCCGTGGATATGTTCCCGTTTACGGAATCGTTAGAAGCCGTAGTAGCCCTGAGCAGGAAAGAAAGAAATCATAAAAACTCATAAAATATGCAGGAGGGTGGAGAAGAAGATGTTTTCTGTCAGACCGATGATCAGGGAGGATCTGGAAGAGGTACTGGGGATGATGAAGGTGTTCTATGCGTCTCCGGCGGTGCTGCACAAGGCGCCGGAGGAGGTGCTGAAGCAGGACATCGAGGACTGCGTCGGGGATATGCCCTATATTGAGGGCTATGTCTTTGCGGAAAGAGAAATAATTGCAGGATATGCCATGGTGGCGAAGGCATACAGCACAGAGTACGGCGGGCTCTGCCTATGGGTGGAGGACATCTATATGAAGCCGGAGTACAGGCATCAGGGGCTGGGCTCCTTGTTTTTCTCCTATCTGGAGAAAAAGTATGAAGGCATGGCAGTTAGGTACCGGCTGGAGGTGGAGTTTGAAAACGAGGCGGCAGTGGCGGCCTACAAAAAGAACGGATACCATGTCCTGCCTTATGTGCAGATGACAAAGGAAGTATAGGGAAGATGAAAAAGATACTTTTGATAGCCACCGGAGGAACCATAGCCTCCGGCTACACGGAGGAGGGACTGGCTCCCCGGATCGCGGCGGAGGATCTGCTGCAGTATGTGGAGGAGTACAAGGCCTTCTGCGCCGTTGACATCCTGCAGGCCTTCAGTCTGGACAGCACGAACCTGTACGGAAAGCACTGGCTGGAGCTGGCCGGGCTGGTGGAGAGGCATTATGATGAATATGATGGGTTTGTGATTTGCCATGGCACGGATACCATGGCTTTTACGGCTGCGGCCCTGTCCTATCTGGTGCAGGACAGCCCTAAGCCCATTGTGGTCACCGGCTCCCAGAAGCCCATCAACCTGCCGGTGACGGATGCCAGGACCAACCTTCTGGACAGCCTGCGCTTTGCCTCTGAGACAAGAGCCCACGGGGTGAATATCGTGTTCGGGGGCAACGTGATAGCAGGCACAAGGGCCAAGAAGGAGCGTTCCAAGAGCTACAACGCCTTTTCCAGCATCAATTATCCCAATGTGGCGGTGATACGGGACGGCAGGGTGGTATTCTATATTGACGATAAGGAGGATGAGGCGAAGCGGCCGGTATTTTACCGTGAGCTGAACGACAGCATCCTGCTGCTGAAGCTGATTCCGGGTATGGACGGCACAGTGCTGAACCGTCTGTTCTCCTATTATGACGGCGTCATTATCGAGGCCTTCGGGGTGGGTGGGTTTCCGGAATACGGGGAGATCCCTTTCTTTCAGGAGATTAGAAGATGGACGGACGCAGGAAAGCTTGTGATGATGGCCACTCAGGTCACCCATGAAGGCAGCGACATGGAGGTCTATCAGGTAGGGAAGGTCATCAAGGAAGAATTCCGCCTTATGGAGGCCTACGACATGACACTGGAAGCCACCGTGACTAAGGCTATGTGGGTGCTGGGGCAGACAAAGGAGCCGGAGGAGTTCCGGCGGCTCTTTTATAGGACAGTGAACCATGACATCCTCTTCGGGGATGTAGAAGAATGAAAAGACATCCCGCTTTTTACAGCGGGATGTTCTGGTCTTTCGGAGTTTTCAGGATGCCGTGCTTGGACAGGTATTCGGTCCAGAGCACGTTGTATCTGCCCAGCAGGTGTACCTCGTCCCATGTGTATTCAGGATTCAGGTTCCCGGTCTCGTCGGAAGTGACCTCATTGATATCCAGATAAAAGATACTGTTCCGGTCAGCCAGAGCGGCAATCCGTTCATTTCGCTCCCGGATGCCCGGATTGTTGAAGATGGGGTCGGATTCCGACTTGCTCTGTCGGACATACATGATGCCGCAGAGAAAGATGTCGGCCTCCGGCTGCAGCTCCCGCAGGTGCTGTACGGCGTTTTCGTAGGCTTCCATGAAAGAATCCACTGTGCCGGTTCCCATCTCATTGATACCGATCTCCAGATAGATCTTGCCGAAGGTATTTTGCTGTAAGGCTTCGTCGATGGTGGTCTCTGTGCCGTCGGCCAGAGTGATCCTGCGGGTGAACATATTATAGACGGTCATGCCGCTCTCCACATAATATGTCATGTTGTCCCAGCCGGAATAGAGCTGGATGCCCACCGCCCGGGAGTCGCCTATGACCAGAGCATCGTTGAAGTAGTCCTGCGTCACTTCCGTGAAGTCGTACTGCATAGGCCCCTGCGGCAGGGAATCGGGATTTTGGGCATCGGATGCCGCTGTTCCGGGATTCGGCGAGGACTGTCCGGCTCCGCCGCTGCCGGAGGCAGACGGCGGGTTCTGGGAGGAGCCGGGGGTCGAGGCGCCTGCGGAATCTGTCCCGGTGCCGGTCTCATCTGGCGTTGTATGTATTCCGGAAGAGCCGCCGTCAGGAGCATTGCCGTATGGCTGCCTTTCGGTGGATCAGGACAGAAAGCAGCCAGATAGAGGGCGGGTATATTGGCAGAGGCGGCTGCCGCCAGCCGGGGCAAGCCGGAAGCTTTTTGACGGCCAAAATCCCATGGATAGACATGGTGGGAGATTCCCTGCATCAGCACAGCCGCCGCAGGCTGGGAAAGCCCGTCTTTGTTGTATTCCTGATAGATGTCTTTTGCGCTGACGGTAGACACGATACCGACCAGCAGTATGCTGGCAAAGGTTAAAATGAATAATGTGGGTGTATACCTTTGTTCTCTCATATGATCGTCCTCTTTTGCTTGTTCCGGTGGACAGGGATGGTTTTCAGGTCTAAAAGCTGAAATATCGGAAAGGATTATGCATTCCGTTCACAATCTGGTAGATACATACCCAGAAGAGAACACACAGCAGAGCCTTGGCCCAGAGCCTGCTCCAGTATTTTTCCCATAGTCTGTCTGCCAGAGGGCAGGACACTGCCAGCGCCCCCAGAAAGAAAGGGAGATAGGTCTGCCCGCGGGTGATCCAGTCTGTTTCGTTTACGGCGATGCCCTCGCCCCAGAAGGGGAAGAGCCGGGTAAAATAGATTCTGAGGCTGTCAAAGTCCGTTATGGCGAAAATCACCCAAGTCAGCGGGATCAGAAGCCATATATAAAGGTGGGACAGCGCTTTATGCCTTTCCAGAAAGCGTCCCAGAAAGCATTTCTCCAGTACGATGAAAAGGCCCAGAATCCCTCCCCACAAGAGGAAATTTGCCGTAGTGCCGTGCCAGATGCCGGTCACTGCCCATACAGCCAAGAGGTTTAAGCAGGTTCGGCCCAGTCCCATGCGGTTTCCGCCCAAGGGGATGTACAGGTAATCCTTGAACCACTGTCCCAGAGAGATGTGCCACCGGCGGTAGTATTCGCTGATGCTCCTCGCTCGGTAGGGATGGTCAAAATTTTTCGGAAATTCAAAGCCCAGCATGGAAGCCAGTCCGATGGCCATCAGGCTGTAGCCCTGAAAGTCAAACAGCAGCTGCACGGAGTAAGCGGCAGCTCCCATCCATGCCAGAGGGGTTGATATGCTCTCAAAGCCTATGGTCTGGATGTCGTGCCAGAGGATGCCGATGGTATCCGCCAGTATCACCTTGAAGGAGAGCCCCACGATGATCAGGGAAAGCCCATATTCCGTCTTTTTCACGCTGGTGGTGCGTCTGCGGATCTGCCCTGCCATGTCCTTGAACCGGACGATGGGTCCTGACAGGAGCTTGGGGAACATGATGCCAAAGACACCCATCTCCGTCAGGCTCCGGGGCGCCTTTTCCCGGCGCAGATAGACATCTATGTCCGCGGACAGCAGGGTAAAGGTGTAGAAGCTGATGCCCGGCGGCAGCGCGGAGGATGCATATTTAAAGTAACATAGGGTTCCCACATTGTACAGCACCGCTGTCAGGAGCCAGCCTCTGCGCCAGCTTAGGCTTCTGGGCCTGCGGCTCATCAGCTGGATCGCTGCATGATTTACCGCAAGGGAGCATAGCAGGAGAAGCGTGTTCTGCCAGCCGTTGAAGATATAAAAAAGCAGGCTGGCGGCAAAGAGAACCCCGTTTTTGTATTTGACAGGCGCAAAGTAATAAACCAGCAGAAATATAGGGAGAAAGCGAAGTAAAAAATTAAGATCCAGTAGTTCCATGAAAACGCTCCTCCTCGTAAGTCGAAAATCTTTAGCAGACTCCTTCACCGATCCGAACCGCAATATGGGGGAAAACAAGCCAAAAACAGCCCTTTTGCAGGCTGCGGCAGGCATTTACTGTCCATCGGCTGATATATACAGCATAGGAGGGGGATTCATCATATTAACATCCTTTTTGCATATTAGATACATCTTTTTTCCATCAAAATTGCATCATGACAATATTGTCAGAAATTATGAAAATACATTATTTACATGACGAAGATACTCTGATATAATACGGTGCAGGGAAGGGTGAGGAGCCGGAGGGAAATCATGATGTATGGCGTACCAAAGGACCAGAGGCTGAGCCATTCAGGGAAGTCATGATGTACGATATGCCGAAGAACCGAAGTGCGGACAGATCAATCGATAGGATATATAAGGATAAGATTGCGGAGGAGTTTATATATGCAGCAATGTATGTGGATCAGGAGGAAGATAAACACAGAAGGTCTGAAGAAAGGCTTACGGCTGCCATATGCGCTGCGCGTGTGTGTCATGCTTGTATGCGGGTTTCTGCTGTGTGGCTGCGGGAGCAGGGATCCGGGAACTGTCCGGATAGGATCCCTGAAAGGGCCCACCTCACTGGGGCTTTTATTTATGATGGACAAGGCTGAAAAGGGAGAAACGGCATCTGCTTATGAGTTCCGGATGACGGTGGGGGCGGAGGAGCTGCTGGCCCTGATGGCGAAGGGAGAGCTGGACATAGCGCTGGTGCCTGCCAATGTGGCGGCGGTATTTTATCAGAAGACAGAGGGCGGGGTGAGGGTGATAGACATCAATACTCTGGGGGTGCTCTATGTGGTAACGGGAAGCGGTGATGTGGGCAGTGTGGCGGATCTGAAGGGCAGAACCATATATCTTACCGGAAAGGGGGCCACGCCGGAGGCCTCCCTGAAATACATTCTGGGACAGAACGGACTCACAGAGAAAGATTATACATTGGAATACAAGTCCGAGGCAACGGAGGTGGCGGCAGTGCTTGCAGAGCATCCAGAGGCGGTGGGGCTGCTTCCCCAGCCCTTTGCCACGGCGGCCTTGATGCAGAATCAGGAACTGGAAACGGTTCTGGACATGAACGGAGAATGGGAAAGCCTGACGGGGACAGCAGGGGGCATGGTCACTGGTGTCACCATAGTGCGGAAGGAATTTCTGGAGGAGCATGAGGATGAAGTAAGGGAATTCCTGAAGGAGCATGAAGAGAGCGCAGCCGCCGTCAATGGTGATCCTCAGACCGGGGCATCCTTTGCGGCAGCAGCAGGAATCGTGGCTAAGGAAGAGATTGCCAGACAAGCTATTCCTTTGTGCAACATCTCCTGCATTACCGGCGAGGAGATGAAGGAGAAACTGGAAGGGTATCTGAGGGTATTGGAGGGATTTGATAAAGAGCTGGTGGGAGGCAGTCTGCCGGAGGCGGATTTTTATTTCGATGGGCAATGAGCCGGGTCATCTGCGCTTTGACAGTGCCGGGATTGTGCGGTGCCTGAAACTGGCTTTCGGATGGCTTGAGAATTCAGTGGATGCTATAGGTGTCAACAGCAGTCCGGGCTCTGTCAGATTTGCTGCGGATCAGCCGGCACCTGTGCGCAGGAAAAAACAGGTCGGAAGGAATCTGGCGACATGAGGGAAAATAAAGGAAAAGAGAAAGCCCCGCGCAGAAGACTTTCCAGATGTGCAGCCGTGATCTTCTGGCTTGGGATCTGGTTCCTGCTTGCGGCGGCGGTGGACAACGGCATCCTGCTGGCAGCGCCTCTGGAGACAGGAAAGAGGATACTTTCTCTGCTTGGGGAGAAGGAATTTTATGTTACCGTGTGCATCTCCCTGCTGCGTATAGGGGGAGGATTTACGGCAGGGCTTGTGCTGGGGCTGCTTCTGGCGGCGGCAGGCTGCCGCTTTTTGTTTTTGGAGGAGCTTCTGGCGCCGCTGATCGGGCTGATGAAAACCGTGCCCGTAGCCTCCTTTGCGGTGCTGCTCCTGATATGGTGGGGGTCTTCCGGGCTGGCGGCGGCAGTGTGCCTGCTGGTGGTGCTGCCCAATGTCTATGTGAGTATGCTGGAGGGGCTGAAGAGCATGGACGTCCAGCTTCTGGAGATGGCGGAGGTGTTCCGGCTGCCTTTCTGGAGTCGGTTTTTCTATATTTACCGTCCTCAGCTCAAGCCCTTTCTATGGGGGAGCCTGAAGGTTTCTCTGGGGATGTGCTGGAAGGCGGGGGTAGCGGCGGAGGTCATCGGCATCCCTGCCCACTCCATAGGGGAGAGGCTGTATCTGTCAAAGATTTATCTGGACACGGCGGGGGTTTTTGCGTGGACAGCAGTGGTGGTGCTGATCAGCAGTCTTCTGGAAAAGCTGGTTCTGGGGCTGGCGGAGAGGTTTTTCGCATGGGAGCCGGCCTGCGGCGGAGCATCTTGTTCCCTGCGCAAAAGTCGGGAACTGTGTGAAGGCGGGATAGCGTTCGGCGCAGCAAAAGAGCGAGGACGGGAGCAGAAAGATGTCAGAGCGGCGGAGGAGCAGAAGCAGGAGGAGATCAGGACGGCGGAAGAAGGACAGAGGCAGGAAAGCGCCGGAGCGGTGAAGGAACAGCGCGGACAAGAAAGTATTAAAACAGCAGATGAAAGACAGAAGCTCTGGCTGCAGCTGCAGGATATAACCAAGTCATACGACGGCAGGACGGTTCTGGCGGGAGTCAGCGCTGTCTATGAGCCGGGAGGCATCTATTGGCTCACCGGCCCTTCCGGAAGCGGCAAGACGACGCTGCTGCGTATCCTTGCAGGCCTGACCATGCCGGACAGGGGCATATGCCGGGTGCCGGGCAGGTGCAGCATGGCCTTTCAGGAGGACAGGCTCTGTCAGGAATACAGCGCAGTGAGGAACGTGGAGCTGGTGACGGGAGACCGGTGCAGGGCCAAGGAGGCGCTGAGAGAGCTCTTAGAGGAGGATGCCCTTTATAAGCCCTGCAGCCGGCTCAGCGGCGGCATGAAGCGCAGGGTGACGCTGGTGCGTGCAATGGAGGCAGATTCCGCGTACATCCTTCTGGACGAGCCCTTCACGGGCATGGACGGCGAGACCCGCCGTCTGGCGGAGGAATATATCCGCAGACGGCAGGGCGGGCGAACTGTGGTTATAGCGTTCCATGAAGAGAGTGGGCCGAAGCAAAATCTTTAAAATTGTCTTAAATATGCAAAAATGTTTGTGTTTTCAGAAACTATATGCTATAATTTTGAGATGACTGTGTTTAGGCCTACATTTTGAGGGAAAAAATGATCCTTGCCGCAAAAAAGAGGGCTTTGACTGATTCAGAGACGATAGGACACAGATGATTGAAGGAGGAAATGTAGCGATGAGTTTACAGGTGGAGAAATTAGAAGGCAATATGGCGAAGCTGACAATTGAAGTGTCTGCAGAGAAGCTTGAGGCGGCTATCGAGAAAGCCTATCAGAAGAACAAGCATAAAATCAGCATCCCCGGTTTCCGCAAGGGCAAGGTGCCCCGCAAGATGATCGAGCAGATGTACGGCAAGGAGATTTTTTATGAAGATGCCGCCAATGAACTGATCCCTGATGCGTATGAGGAGGCCTATGACGAGTGCGGCGAGGAGATTGTGTCCAGCCCTGAGATCGACGTGGTTCAGCTGGAGGCCGGCAAGCCGTTTATCTTCACTGCGGAGGTGGCTCTCAAACCGGAGGTGACTCTGGGCAAATACAAGGGCGTGGAAGTAGGCAAGTTTGACGTGCTTGTGACGGACGAGGAAATCACCGCCGAGATCGACAAGGAGCGGGAGAAGAACGCGAGAACGGTGGATGTGGAAGACAGACCGGTACAGGACGGTGATATTGCTACCATTGATTTCGAAGGATTCGTGGACGGTGTGGCATTCGACGGCGGCAAGGGCACGGATTATCCGCTGACCATCGGTTCCCATGCTTTTATCCCCGGTTTCGAGGAGGCTCTGGTGGGCGCGCCTATCGGCATGGAGACAGAGGTGAATGTGACTTTCCCTGAGGATTATCAGGCGGCGGAGCTTGCGGGAAAGCCAGCGGTCTTCAAGTGCACTGTCAGGAAACTGCAGGAGAAACAGCTCCCGGAGCTTGATGAAGATTTCGTCGGCGATGTTTCCGAAGAGAGCGATACCGTAGAGGAATACAAGGAAGAGATCAGGAAGAAGCTGACCGACAGGAAGGAAACTTCCGTGAAGAGCGCAAAGGAGGATGCGGTCATCGAGGCTCTGATCGCAGATGCCGAGATGGACATACCCGAAGCCATGCTCAAGACCCAGCAGAGGCAGCTGGTTCAGGATTATGCCCGGAGACTCCAGTATCAGGGTCTGAGCATGGAGCAGTATATGAAATATACAGGAACCACAGAAGAGATGCTTGTTGAGCAGATGAAGCCTCAGGCTCTCAAGAGGATCCAGTCCAGGCTGGTGCTGGAGGCTGTGGTGGCCGCCGAGGGAATAGAGGCCTCCGAGGAGGAGTTTGAGGAGGAAGCAAAGACCATGGCGGAGGTCTATCAGGAGACTGCCGAAATGGTTAAGGAGATGCTGGGCGAGTCCGGCAAAAAGCAGGTCATGCAGGACATCTGCATCAAAAAGGCAGTAGAATTTGTAGTAGAGAATGCGGAGGAGAAGGACGCATAACTGCGTCCTTTTTTCCACAAAGAATGCAGATATTTGGGAGTGCAAGACCCCTCCGGAGGAGGGGCGCTGGAGTGTAAAGAAGGAACTGGAATAGGAGGATTTTTATTATGAGTTTAGTACCTTATGTCATTGAGCAGACCAGCAGGGGCGAGCGGTCCTACGATATATATTCAAGGCTATTGAAGGACAGAATCATAATTTTAGGTGAAGAGGTAAATGATACTTCTGCGAGCATCGTTGTGGCGCAGCTTCTGTTTCTGGAAGCGGAGGACCCGGAAAAGGACATCCATCTGTATATCAACAGCCCCGGAGGCGTGATCACGGCGGGAATGGCCATTTATGATACCATGAACTTCATCAAATGCGATGTGTCGACAGTATGTATCGGCATGGCGGCCAGCATGGGTTCCTTCCTGCTTGCCGGAGGTGCCAAGGGCAAGAGGTTTGCGCTGCCCAACGCGGAGATCATGATCCATCAGCCTGCAGGAGGGACGCAGGGGCAGGCCACGGAAATCGAGATCGCGGCGAAGCATATTTTAAGGACGAGAGAGAAGCTGAACCATATACTGGCCGAGAATACGGGCAGGGACTATGAGACCATTTGCGCGGATACCGAGCGTGACAACTGGATGAGCGCACAAGAGGCGGTGGAGTACGGCATTATCGATAAGGTGTACGTCCCCCGCAGCATTCAGAATGACAAATAGGTAAATAAATTTTAGGAGTAAAATAATGGCAGGAAAATTGCTTGGAAGCGATATTAGGTGTTCTTTCTGCAATAAGACCCAGAATCAGGTGCGTAAGCTCATTGCCGGACCTGCTGGAGTCTATATTTGTGACGACTGTATTGAGATATGTGCGGATATTCTGGAGGAAGAGCTGCAGGACGAGGAAGAAGAGGAAGCAGCCCGCCCTGATATCAATCTTCTGAAGCCCGTAGAGATCAAGAGGTTTCTGGACGATTATGTGGTAGGTCAGGAGGAAGCCAAAAAGGTATTGTCCGTGGCTGTGTACAATCATTATAAAAGAGTGATGGCACCTAGGGATCTGGATGATGTGGAGCTGCAGAAGAGCAATATCATCATGGTGGGGCCTACCGGCTCAGGCAAGACCTATCTGGCCCAGACGCTGGCCAAGATCATCAATGTTCCTTTCGCTATTGCGGACGCCACTACATTGACCGAAGCAGGATATGTGGGGGAGGATGTGGAGAATATCCTCCTGAAGCTGATTCAGGCGGCGGATTATGATGTGGAGAGAGCCCAGTACGGAATCGTCTATATCGATGAGATCGACAAAATCACCAAGAAAGGCGAGAATGTATCTATTACCAGAGATGTCTCGGGTGAGGGTGTGCAGCAGGCGCTGCTGAAGATCGTAGAAGGGACGATAGCCAATGTTCCTCCTCAGGGGGGAAGGAAGCATCCTCATCAGGAGCTGATCTCCGTGGATACCACCAATATCCTCTTCATCTGCGGAGGCGCTTTCGACGGACTGGAAAAGATCATTGAGGCCAGACTGGACCGCAAGTCCATCGGTTTTAATGCGGAAGTTACCCAGAAGTCTACAAAGGACATCGCCGAGCTGCTTCAGGAGGTGACTCCTCCTGATCTGGTGAAGTTTGGTCTGATTCCGGAGTTTGTGGGCCGTGTGCCTATCTGCGTCAGCCTGAAAGGGCTGGACAAGGATGCTCTGGTTCGTATCCTGAAGGAACCCAAGAATGCACTGATAAAGCAGTACCAGAAGCTTTTCGGCATGGACGGGGTGGATCTGTCCTTCAAGGAGGATGCGGTGATGGCCATAGCGGAAAAGGCCTTTGAGCGCAAGACCGGCGCAAGGGGACTGCGCTCCATTATGGAAGATATACTGATGGATACCATGTACCGTATCCCCTCGGACGAGACCATAGAGGAATGCCATGTTACCAAGGACACTGTGGAGAAGGGGGAACCTCCCATGGTCCTGCATAAAAACGACCGCAGGAGAGGGCTGGATGCCGCCATGTAAAAAGCATCGGCCTGCTGCGCCGAAGAAGCCTTGAGAGTAAGGCAGCGGCGGGAATAAAAAGGAAACGACAAGATATGGTGATCAAGAATGTCAGTCTGGAAACGGTGTGCGGCGTCACCAGCAAGCTGCCGGAGAACAGCCTGCCCGAGGTGGCGTTCGCAGGCAAGAGCAATGTGGGCAAGTCCTCTCTGATCAATGCCCTGATGAACCGCAAGTCGCTGGCACACACAAGCTCCCAGCCGGGCAAGACCCAGACAATCAATTATTATAATGTGAACAATCAGATTTATTTTGTTGATCTGCCGGGTTATGGCTATACCAAGGCAAATGAAAAGGTGAAGGCCCAGTGGGGCAGGATGGTGGAGAGATACCTCCATAAGTCAAGGATGCTTAAGCAGGTCTTCCTGCTGATCGATATCCGGCATGAGCCTTCCCCGAATGACTGTATCATGTATGACTGGATCGTGCAGAGCGGCTACAAGCCTATTATCATCGCTACGAAGCTGGACAAAATAAAACGTAGCCAGATGCAGAAGCAGACAGAGCTGATCCGCACCACCCTGAAGGCTGAAAAAGATACTGTGATCATCGCCTTCTCGGCGCAGACCAAGCAGGGACGGGATGAAATATACGGTGTTTTGGACAGAGAGGTGCTTGATGAGGAAGTACAGTAAGGCACTGGTGAATCTTTCGGTGGCAGCAGTGATCCTTTTAGCCCTGATTTATGTGCTGCCCAAGGCGGTTGTCTTTTTCTCGCCTTTTGTTGCAGGCTGGATCATTGCGCTGATAGCAGGTCCGCTGGTGCGGTTCTTTGAAGAAAAGATAAAGCTGAAGAGGAAGATCGGCAGCGCATTTGTGATTGTTGCGGTCATTGCGCTGGTGGTGCTGCTGATCTATCTCATAGGCGCACAGCTGGCCAGTCAGCTGACCGGGCTGATCGGTGCCCTGCCGGAGATGTGGGCCGGGATGGAGGCGGATCTGGAGGATATCGGCAGCAGGCTGGACGTGCTGCTGAGCAAGATTCCCGGGGATACGCAGGTGAAGCTGAGCGACTTTACCAATCTTATTGAAGGATATATCGGGGAATTTTTTGAAAAGATGGGATCTCCTACCATTGCGGCTGCGGGAAATCTGGCAAAATCCCTGCCTTCTATATTCATCGGTGTGATCATGGCGCTGCTTTCCTCCTATTTCTTTGTAGCGGAGCGGCAGCTGCTGAATGAATGGTTTCAGAGGCATATGCCGGAGTCGGTGCTTTCCCGCTATAGGATGATCCGCCACAGTCTGGTGAGATCCGTGGGAGGATACCTGAAGGCCCAGTTAAAAATCGAGATCTGGATGTATCTGCTTCTGCTGATCGGTCTGGGGGTTCTGGGGGTGAATTACTTTGGGCTGATTGCTCTTGTGATTGCCTTTCTGGACTTCCTGCCCTTTCTGGGGACGGGAACGGTGCTGATCCCATGGGCCTTGATACGGTTCCTGACGGCCGATTACAAGGTCACCATCGGACTGCTGGTAATCTGGGGCGTGGGACAGCTGGCGAGACAGCTGATCCAGCCAAAGATCGTGGGTGATTCCATCGGCGTACCGCCGCTGCCTACGCTTTTCCTGCTTTACATAGGTTATAAGGTAGGCGGCGTGGTGGGGATGATCGTGGCCGTGCCTCTGGGGCTTCTGATATTTTCCATGTATCAGGAAGGTGCATTTGACACTACCAAAAACAGTATCCTTATTCTGGTGTCGGGCCTGAACCGTTTCCGCAGACTGGAAAAGCAGGATATGTGTGAGGTGGAGGCGAAGGACAGCGGCAGCAGAGACGAGGGAGAAGAGATCTGAATGTGTATCGCTCATCACAAGTTGTAAGCGGCCTGAAATCTTGCAATGGGCTTTAGGACGGATTATCTGATCTAAAGCAGCTTATTACAAACGAGCTATGGGAACGCTTTTTGGGAAAAGGGAGTAAAATTATAAAAATTTTCAGATATTCTGTAACATTCGGCAGTAAATATCGTATATATATTCAGAAGGAGAGCGTATTAAGGTACGCTCTCTTTTAATTTCCAGCGGCAGTGAACAACCGATATGTCGGAGTATCGGATATATATATGCCTATTTACGGATAATATTCAGCCAAGTGGGATAAAAAGTCGGAATAGTTGGCAACTTTGATACAAAAATATTTTAGAATATTTTGCAGTAAAACGATATGCTTTGGGATATTAATATATAGAAAAGGTTGTGTGAACAGATAACATGGCAAATGCGGCTGCGGAGGACCGGGAGCTACAACTGAAGATTGACGCATACGGCAATATGCTTTTTAAGTTAAGCTATCTTCGGCTGCAAAACGTGCAGGATGCGGAGGATGTGGTGCAGGAGGTGTTTTACCAGTATCTGAAGCGTTCCGGCCCCTTTGAAAGCCCTGAACATGAAAAGGCATGGCTCATTAAAGTCACCCTGAACGCCTGTGGAAAGATATGGCGCAGCGCCAAGAGACGGCCCGAGGAGCATCTGGACATGGATGTGATAGAATCTCTGGCGGCAAACGCAGAGGATGAAGGAGGGTCAGACATCCTTGACCCGGAGGAGGCTGCAGTCCGGCAGGAAGAAAGGCGGAGGGTTCTGGAAGCGGTGATGGCGCTGCCGGCCAAATACAGAGATGTGATCCACCTATTCTATTATGAAGAGATTCCCGTGAAAGAAATTGCCCGGATCATAGGCCGGGGAGAGTCTACAGTGACTTCCCAGCTGACCAGAGGCCGGGGGCTGCTGAAGAAGGTGTTGAAGGGGGAATATGAGTTTGGATAAATTTCAGGATGCATATCGGGACGCGATGGATGCGCTGCCGGAGTTCAGGACGGATGCGGATGCGGTGCGGGATGAGCTGCGGCATTACAGGATGAAGCGCCGGAAGAGAAACTATATGCTTGTAAAGGGCTGTACCGCAGCGTCGGTGTTTCTGCTCTGCGGAGTGGGAACAGTGGCTGCAAAGAACTATAGGGACAGTGTGATACGGGTAAATGATACGGGTGTGATTATTACCGCAGTGAAGTCGGATGAGGATCCTGCTTCCCCCATGTTTTCCGTTTTTGAGCAACTAGGGGGGGTGTTTTCCGCAGTGGATTTTTTCCCTGACGAAGAAATCTCAGAAACCTATGAGCTTGACGTTGTGGAGTACAGTTCGCTGAAGGAATTCCTTGCCAAGGAGGATGTGACGGTGGCGCTTCCGGACAGAACTCTTTTCGGGACGGAACTCACAATCGAGCGGGTGAATATAGTTGATGATGGAAGAGATGTCACTGTTCAGCTTTACAACGGGGAATACAGTTTCTGCATGACCCAGTTCGACAATAGGGAAGTGGAGTGCTACAGTACGGCAATGACCTTCGGAGGGCACAGCAGCAATGAGAGAAACTTCACCAACAGTCAGGGACTGACCTATGTTGTGTTTGACACGCTGGATGAAAAGGGACAGGTCATTTCAGTCTGTGCGGTGATTTCGGTAAACGGCTGGGATCTGACGCTTACATTCAGAGGATTTGAAAAGAATGTCATAGAAGAGATTATAAACAGCATTGATTTAAGTATATATTATTAAGCAATATTCAGGAAGGTGGATGAGGTATGGAAAGAAATATCTTGGTTTACAATAATCAGACAGGAATCGCGGAGAAGATGGCGCCTCTGTTTGTGGGGGAAGGGCTATCTGTGCTGGTGGCTGCGGATCTGGAGCAGCTGTATAATATACTGGAGAAAGCGGAGATCCATTTGATGCTGGTGGATGTAGAGCTGAACGACAAGGGCTGGGACAGAGGGATCGAGATGATAGCGGGACTCAGGCGCAGAAGCAGTATTCCCCTGATCGTTGTTTCGGCCCAGTCGGCGGAGACTGCGAAGATCATGGCGCTGGAGGCAGGTGCAG
Organism: uncultured Acetatifactor sp.; assembly: GCA_964018205.1. Classification (GTDB taxonomy): domain Bacteria; phylum Bacillota; class Clostridia; order Lachnospirales; family Lachnospiraceae; genus Acetatifactor. Next base: position 37,852 of record CAXHOW010000032.1, read on the forward strand.
ACGATTATGTGGTAGCAGACTGCAATCCTCTGGAGCTGTTAGCCAGAATCAAATCCCAGCTGCGCAGGTATACTCAGCTGGTGAATATGTGCGCAAATATTGACCGTATCTACAAGGTGGACGGACTGGTCATAGACGATGCCCAGAGAAAGGTCACGGTGGAAGGCAGGAATGTAAGGCTGACTCCCATCGAGTACAAGATACTACGCCTGCTGGTGCAGCAGAGGGGGAAGGTGTTTTCTAACAGCCAGATTTACGAGAATATCTGGCATATGCAGGCAATCGGCGCAGACAATACCATAGCTGTGCATATCCGGCACATCAGGGAGAAGATCGAAGTCAATCCTAAGGAGCCTAGGTATCTGAAGGTGGTATGGGGCAATGGCTATAAGGTGGGATGATATGCGCGGGAGATGGGGCAGGTGAGAGAATCTGCCCCGTTTTTTTATTGACAAGGAAGGAAAAGTGCAGTATTGTGTTGCTTGGATAATACATAGAATGTTTCGAGGCAGGCTCCGGCCTGCTGGGGGGCAAGGATATATATGGAGGATGACCGATATGGCAGAAATGGCAGGAATATCAGAGGTGGCAGGCATACAGGGCAGCGCTCCGGCTGCCGTGCCGGAGAAAAGAGGGGGGATCAGCGGCAGCACGGTGAAGATCATTGCGGTGGCTGCGATGCTGATCGACCATGTGGCGGCAGTGGTGCTGGCGAGGCAGCTTATGGACAGAGGCCTGATGAACGCTATGTGGGGCGGCGAAGCGATTCTGGAGGAATGGATGAAGGACAATATGGCCTTGTATGCGGTCTATATGGTCATGAGAGGCATCGGCAGGCTGGGATTCCCGATTTTTTGCTTTCTGCTGGTGCAGGGCTTTGAGAAGACAAGGAATGTAAAGAAGTACGGGCTCCGTCTGGCTGTTTTTGCGGCAGTCTCGGAGATTCCCTTTAATCTGGCGCTCACGGGCAACATGACCGCATCGGCATACCAGAATGTGTTCTTTACCTTGTTTCTGGGGCTCTTTGCCCTCTGCGTATTTCGTTTCTTTGAGAGATGCAGACAGTCGGGACTGCTGGCGAGGGTGCCTAAGGCCTTATGGGGAGTGTTTATGGTCACGGGCGTGATCTTTCCGGGCATTTATTTCGGTATCTGGCTGGGCATTCAGTTCTTTTCCGTGAGCGGCGGTGATGTAAAGGATTATCTGTCTTTTTCGAGATATTTCCCGCCCCGTTTTGCAGTGCTGTGCGCAGTATTGTGCGTGGGGCTGGCGGCGGCCCTTGTCCTATACGGAAAGAAAAAGGGGATGGAGCGGGTGAAAGTAGTCTGTGTGGATATGACGGCGCTGGTATTGGTCGTATATCTTGCGGATCTGCTCCGCACAGATTATGGCGGCATGGGTGTACTGACCATCGCTGTCATGTATGCACTGCGCAGAAACAAGATATGGGCCATGGCTGCAGGCTGCGGTGTGCTGACACTTATGTCTGTAAGCGAGCTGCCGGCATTTCTGGTACTGATCCCCGTGGCACTGTACAATGGCAGGCGTGGACTGAGGATGAAATATTTCTTTTATGCTTTCTATCCGGTGCATCTGTTCCTGCTGTACCTGATCGCAGTGTGGATGGGGATCGGGAGCATATCGGCGGTATAGCAGGGAAAGAAACCGGAATAGGAGGAAAGCATGTTAGAAGTAATCGGATTAACAAAAAAATACGGCAAGACGCTGGCGGCGGATGAAGTAAGCTTTACGGTGCCGGACGGCAAGGTGGGGATACTGCTGGGGCCTAACGGGGCGGGAAAGTCCACAGTGATCAAGAGCATCGCCGGGCTGCTTCGGTTTTCGGGGAGGATTCTCATCGAGGGGCAGGACTCCAGAGAACTGGAGGCCAAGAGGCATTTTGCCTATGTGCCGGAGCTGCCTTATATGTACGATGCCCTGACAGTACGGGAGCATATGGAGTTCATCACCAGAGCCTACGGGGTGGAGCTGAACGAAGCTGAGCTGAAAGAGCTCTTTGAAAGATTCGAGCTGACAGATAAGCAGGATAAGCTGGGCAACGAGCTGTCCAAGGGGATGATGCAGAAGGTCAGCATCTGCTGTGCGCTGATCATCAAGCCTAAGGTCATCCTGCTGGATGAACCCATGGTAGGTCTGGATCCCGGGGCTATCAAAGAGCTGAAGTCGGTGATCATGGGGCTTAGGGATCAGGGATGTACCATACTCATCAGCACCCATATGCTGGAGATGGTAAAGGAGCTGTGGGATGTGACCTTTGTGATGGACAAGGGGCACATTCTGGGAACCTATGCCAAAGAGTCGCTGGACAATGAGGATCTGGACGCCTTGTATTTCTCCGTTACGGGACAAGGGCAGTCTATGGAAGGAAACGGGGGAGAGTCATGGGAGCAATAGGGTATCTGTATCGGAGAAATATGCGGAACAAGGTAAAAATCGCTCTGCGCAAGCCTGTGACGTACTTTTATATAGCGCTGCTGCTGTTCTATTTCCTGATCCTGCCGGCCTCTCTGCGGGTATTTGCCAGACAGCTGGGAGGGGATTCCCCGGAGGGCATGGCTGCTGTGCTGACCGTGATGGCGTTCTGGATGGTTCCGGGGAACCTTATCGCATATGCAAAGCGCAAGGGGCTGGTGTACAGAAACTGTGACGTGCATTTTCTTTTCCCTTCCCCGGTGAGCCCCAAGAGGGTACTGCTGTATGCCCATTTAAAGACGCTGGTGGCTCAGATGCTGATGAATGTGTATGCGGTGGTATGCGGCGGGGTGATATTCAGGGCAGAACTCTGGCGGCTGGCGGTCTATTTTCTCTTTTCTATGGTGGTGGAGAACCTGCTGGAGGGCAGTATCATGCTTCTTCTCTATGGCTCAGAGAGACTGGGAGAGAAGCAGCGGGACATGGTGATAAAGGGAGCCTACGGGCTGCTGGGGATACTGGTGCTTATGGGGATCTACTGGTATATCCAGAGGGGTTTAAGCCTGGAGGCCGTATCCTCCTTCCTGCACAGCGACATGGTACAGATGGTGCCTATAGTGGGATGGTATATCGGAGTGCTGCACCTGCTGCTCATGGGTCCTACGGCGGTGAACCTTGCGGTGACGGCGGCTTATGGTCTGCTGCTTATGGCGGTTCTGGCGGCAGCATGGCGGATGAAATGCACAGGATCCTATTATGAGGATGCCATGAAGTTTGCGGAAGATTATGAAGAGGTTGTAAAAAGCCGCAGGCAGGGAGATACCCAGAAAAGGCTGGGAAAGAAGCAGAAATTCGGAAAAGCCCATGTCAGCTGGAAGGGGTATGGGGCAAAGGCCCTTTTTTACAGACAGCTTCTGGAGTACAAGAAGAGCAAGTATTTCATATTTGATTCCAGCACGTTTATGGCGCTTCTGGGGGGCATAGGGATCGCGTGGCTGTACATCCGTGAGGGAGATTCTAATATCTTTGAGACCTTCGGCCCTTATGTGATACCGGCGGTATCGTCGTATCTGATATTTGTCTTTACGGCGCTGAACGGCAAGTGGGCCAAGGAGCTGAAGTCGCCCTACACCTACCTGATACCGGATACGGCTTTCAAGAAGCTGATGAACGCTACGGCCATGCAGCATGTGCAGAGCCTTGTGAACGCCTGCCTGATCACGGTTCCGGGGGCGGTGGTCATGGGGATGACGCCTATGGGGGCCGTGCTCTGTATCCTCTTTTATGTGATTCTGTCAGCTAATAAGCTGTATGCGCTGGCAGTGGCGGAGGCAGTGGTGGGAGGGACGCTGGGCATGGTAGGCAGGCAGCTTTTCCAGATGTTGATTCAGGGTGTCGCCATAACCATGGCTGTGATCGGCGGAATCATCGGTACGTCTGTGGGAGGGGTACTGCAGGGATATGTGCTGATGGATGTGTTTCTGGCATTGTTCACCATTATTTTCATGGTGATAGCCACATTGAATTTCTATAAGATGGAGACCATATGAGAAATTTGACAAGGGAGGTTTCAGCCTCTCTTGTCCATATTTGCTTCCTGATTCAGGTATTTTACAAATTTGATGACGGCATCCCGGGATGCGGTGTCGAAGGACAAAAGGATGTTTACCATGTCCTGAATAGTGTAGTCGGTAGCTATATATTCCCTTAGAACATTCGGAGAATATCGGTAATTGGTGCGTCCCAGCAGGTAGTCGGTGGTGACGCTGTAAAAATCCGCCAGTCGGCATAAGGTGCTGGGATCGGGGGAGTGTACACCGTTTTCATAGTTGGAGATGGTGCCGCCGGACATATTCAGGAGATTGGCCAGCTTTTTCTGGGTCAGTCCCTTTTCTTCCCGCAGAGCCGCCAGCCGTGTGCCTAGTTCTGTCATATCCTGCATCCTCCTTTCTGGCATTCTTATTTAACTTTCCTGAATCTATTTTATGCAAATTTAGGATATGAAAAATAGGTTTTTAAAAAAGCAATAATTTCGTATGTATGTTTTACAAAAGCTAAAAATATATCCCTGAATGTTTCCTTTCCTGCTTTCCTCCCAATGACTCCCAAGTATTCCTTTTTCTGCATCAGCCAATCTCCGGCAGGTGTCTTTTTGCTTCAGAAAGGCATATGGGGATGAGCCGGGCCGGAACGAGGAGTCTGCATTGACTTTTGATATCCGCAATGATAAGATGGAAATAAATACGGCGGCAGGGCAGATGCCGGGAAAACGAGGGAAGAGCATGATCAACAAGCTGATATCGAAGATTCAACAAACAAAAGCGCCCATAGTGGTGGGGCTGGATCCTATGATGAAATATGTGCCCGGCCATATCCGGCAGGCTGCCTTTGCGGAGCGGGGGGAGACTCTGGAGGGGGCGGCCGAGGCCATATGGCAGTATAATAAAGGGATCGTGGACGCCATATATGATCTGGTGCCGGCAGTGAAGCCCCAGATTGCCATGTATGAGCAGTTCGGCATCTCTGGGCTTATGGCCTTTAAGAAGACGGTGGACTACTGCAAGGAAAAGGGTCTGATAGTCATCGGCGACATCAAGCGGGGGGACATCGGCTCCACCTCTGAAGCCTACGCAGTGGGGCATCTGGGAAAGGTGCAGGTAGGCAGCAAGGCTTATTACGGATTTGATGAGGATTTTTCCACTGTGAATCCTTATCTGGGCTCGGACGGGGTGAAGCCCTTCCTGAAGGTGTGCGCCGAGGAGAAGAAGGGTATCTTTGTGCTGGTAAAGACCTCCAATCCCAGCAGCGGCGAGCTGCAGGATCGTCTGGTGCGGACAGAAACAGGCGGCGACAGGCCGATTTATGAGATCGTAGGGGAGCAGGTGGCCGCATGGGGAGCGGAATATATGCCGGAGGAGGGCTCCTACAGCTATGTGGGAGCGGTAGTCGGCGCAACCTACCCGGAGCAGGGACGGATACTGAGAAAAATCATGCCTAAGACCTTTATACTGGTGCCGGGATATGGAGCTCAGGGAGGCAAGGGAGCCGATCTGGCGTATTTCTTCAACGAGGATGGTCTGGGAGCGATCATCAATTCCTCCAGAGGCATCATCGCGGCTTACCAGCAGGAGCAGTATGCCCGCTTCGGAGAGGAGGGCTATGCGGATGCCGCCAGAGAGGCAGTTCTGGCCATGAGGGCGGATATCGCGGCAGCGCTGGAGGCCAGAGGGTAAGGAGACGGGGAGCCGTTTTGAAATAAGCTGTCTGGAAAATGACGGATCAGCGGCATAGTGCCCTATAAGGGCGCCATGACACTATGACGCAAGGGATATGTTGAAAAGGAATCATTGGGATATGGAAAAAATCAGCACAGAGGACATTCCTGAGAGTATGCTCCGGACCATATATGCCATGGCGAACGAATCCCGGAGAGAGAAGCCTTATCTGTATGACAAAAAAGCGGTGGAGCTTGCACAACGGCTGGAACCCAGCCTCTTGGAGGGGGCGGCCGAGATCAAATCCTCATTCATGGGAAAGGGCGCATTGGCCAGAGCGATGCTTCTGGACAGGATGGTGGTCCGCTATGTGAGAAAGCACCCTGACGCAAGGGTGATCAACCTTGCCTGCGGCATGGATACCCGGTTCTGCCGTGTAGACAACGGGAGGATCCGCTGGTATGATCTGGATCTGCCGGACATCATAGAGGCAAGGAAGCGTCTGTTGCAGGAGGAAGAAAGGGTCTCCATGATCGGAAAATCCGCTCTGGACGATACATGGGCGGAGGAGGTGGAAGGAGAGGGTCCGGTACTGATCCTGGCTGAGCGCCTGACCATGTATCTGGACAGGCAGAAGCTTCAGAATATATTCAGGATCATCCGCAGCCGCTTCCGCGAGGCCGAGATTTTTATGGAAATCGCGTCTCCATATACGGTAAAGAACACTTACGAGAATGTGGACGGAAACAGCAGGCCCAAGTACACTTGGGGGGCAAAGAGCGGAAAGGAGCTGGCGTCGATCACCACCGGATTCAAGGCTGTGAGGGATTTCAGCCTGATGGAGGGACTGGAAAAGATGAATCCTTCCTATTATCTGCTTAAGCTCTTCCCGCCCCTGCGGAGACTTTCCAATAAGATTGCAGTACTGCGCAGGGAAGACGGCTGAGAAGACCAAAGAGCCGGCTGCAGGCAGGCTGACGGCGGAACCGAAATCAGAAAGGAAGAATAAGCATTGATAACGCAACTTGTGATTTTGGCGGCATTGCTTCTGGTGGTGCCGCTGCTGGCGGGAGGGGTTTTCGTGGAAGCCCGCAGGTCATGTGATAAGCTGCTGTTCCGTTGGGTGAGCGGCCAGATCCTGCTGTGGGCGGGATTTGAGCTTATCTGTGTGCCGCTGACTCTGCTGGAAAAGAGCTTTACCAGCGTGGTGAGGATATTCTGGTTATATACGGCGTGTGCCATACTGCTGGCCGTGCTGCTGGATATTGTGAGGAGGAAAAAAGGGCACGGGGAACTGAAGGCGGTGCCTTGTGCCGGGCCGAAGAGGGATGCGTTGTCCATAGCTCTCTGGTGTCTGGCAGCAGGGCTGCTTCTCATGCAGCTGGTGCTGGCATGTGTACTGGCCTATGAGGAAGGAGATGATGCTTTCTATGTCAGCATCTCCACTGTCACGGCGGATTCAGATACCATGTACCTCAAGCTGCCCTACACAGGCAGGTCGACGGTTTTTGACATACGCCACGGGCTGGCGCCCTTTCCCATATGGGTGTCCTATCTGGCCAGAGTCTCAGGGATGCCTGCGGTGACCGTGGCGCAGATCGTGCTGCCTGTGGTGCTGATCATGATGAGCTACGGGGTATATTTTATCATCGGGAGGCATCTTTTTCAGGAGCATTCCAGAAAGCTTCCGCTTTTTATGCTCCTGCTGGAATGTCTGGTGCTGTTCGGAGGTTATTCCCTCTATACGGCGGAAAATTTCCTTCTGGTCAGGACCGCGCAGGGCAAGGCTGTGATCGCAAGTATTATTATACCTTTTCTGTTCCTGCTTTTTTTGATGCTGGTGGAGAAAATCCAGAACGGAAAGAAGACAGGGGCTATGTACTGGCTTCTGGTGGCATGTGTCATGGTGACAGGATGCTTGTGCAGCACACAGGGCATACAGCTGACGGGAATGCTTCTGGGTGTTCTGGGAGGCTGTACTGTGGTTGCCTACCGCAGGTGGAAGCTGCTGCTTCCCATGGCAGGGTGCTGTGTCGTTCCGGGTGCCTTGATGCTGCTGTATTTATGGCTCAACATGATAGCCCCTGCGTGACCGGCCTGCGCTTTATGGGAAGTGGATCAAGGGATGCGGGGCAGCAGGAGGAAACGATATGGGAAATTATGCATTGGAGACTTTTCAGAAATATATGGGGACAGGGCTCATTGTGATATGGTTCCTGCTGGCGCTTGTGTATCTTTTTTTTCATGAAAAGAGGAAACCCAGACGGATTCTGTTTGTGTACGCTCCCATCGTCACGCTGCTGCTTTTTTTCAATCCGCTGTTTTCAAGGCTGCTCTGTGCCGTCATGGGCGATGCGGTCTACTTCCGCACTTGCTGGCTCCTGCCGATCATTCTGGAGATTGCCTATTGCGTGGCGGAGATAGCGGGCAGGCTCAAGGGCAGGAGGGCGGTTTCCTTTGTGGCTGCGGCATTCTTGATTATCATGGTTTCAGGGAAGCTGGTGTACACCAATCCTCTGTACAGCCCTGCGGAAAACATTTATCATGTGCCGGACAGCGTGGTGCATGTCTGTGATGCCATCCGGGTCCCCGGACGGGAGGTCATGGCGGCGATGCCCAAGGAGATGCTGCTGTATGTGCGCCAGTATTCCCCTTATGTCTGTATGCCCTATGGGCGGGAGGTGATCATGGGGGAGCCTAATGAATTTTACGAGATCATGGAGGAGAATGACTCCGTTGATCTGGAAAGACTGGTCCCTCTGGCCAGAGAGGCGGGCTGTCACTACATCGTTCTGGGCAGGGACAGAAAGGTGGAGGGTGATACGGCGGACTATGGCTGGACGGTATTTATGGAGATTGACGGGTACATTATTTATAGGGACAATGAAGTAGAACTTATAATACCATAATGCTCTCGGGAGCATTTTTGGGAATTATTAAAGTTTTTCAAAGTTTTGAAAAAGTAAAATTTTCTCTTGCCAAACGGGCCGAAATATGGTATTATCCTGAGTTTGACACCTAATAGGGCTAAAAAGTCCCAGAGACCTTGAATTTACTGGTCTGTGGGACTTTTCC
>CAXHOW010000033.1:0-46160 GCA_964018205.1 uncultured Acetatifactor sp.
TCTGAAATTTATTGGTAAATTTGAGTTAGACCATAAGATGAGATTTTTTCAATCGGCTTAACTTAATGACATTGTCCAAACCCGTGGAACAGCAGACCTACCGGAGCTGTATGGGGCTTCTGAAGCTGGCTGAAAAGTATTCAGACAGCAGACTGGAAGCCGCCTGCAAAAAGGCATTGTCCTTTACGGCTTCGCCCAGTTACAAGAGCATAAGCAACATTCTTGCAACCGGTGCTGACCAGACAGGTCCATCCGAAAATGGATCCGGAAACACGAAACAGAAAGCAAAAGGCATCACCCGTGGTGCCGATTACTATCGGAGGTAAACGCATATGACCAACCAGAGTACAATTGATAAATTAATCGAAATGCGTCTCACTGCAATGGCGGATGCATTCCGTAACCAGACAGACGATCCGAGACTTAAGGAAGTTCCTTTTGAAGACCGGTTCGGTATGCTGGTAGATATCGAATTCAGCAGCCGCAAGAATAACCGTTTAAAAAGGCTCATCCAGAATGCCGGATTCGATCAGCCGGATGCCAGTATCATGGATATCAACTATACATCCGGACGCAAGTTGAACAGGGAACTCATCAAACGCCTTGCCACCTGCGAATATATCTCCGAACACCGGAATCTTTTTATTACCGGCGCTACAGGCTGTGGGAAGACTTACATGGCCTGTGCCTTTGGCATGGAGGCATGTAAGCAGTATTTTAACACCAGGTATGTCCGTCTGCCGGATCTGCTCATTGATCTGGAAATGGCGCGGTCTGACGGCGGCTACAAAAAGGTAATGGCAAAGTACGCCAATCCTTTGGTACTTATCATTGATGAATGGCTTCTCTTAAAGCCTACGGAGACGGAGCAACGGGATATCTTCGAACTCCTGCACAGAAGACGGAAGAAATCATCCACCATCTTCTGCTCCCAGTATGAGTATTCTGAGTGGTATGACCAGCTCGGAGGCAATGACAGCCCTCTTGCCGATGCAATCATAGACAGAATCGCTCATGACAGCTATATAATCAACATCACCAGCATTGATCCCCAAAATGACAAATCAATGCGTGAGGTATATGGCTTAGATAAAGCATTACGCGAGTAAACTCGCAATAGCGGTTTCCCATATGCCGGACTGGCGGTTTCCGCCAGCCCGGATATGCGGTTTCACCGCACAAGAATATTCAACTACTTATAGATACTTGACTATGCTTGTAGAAACGGGATATGTTGAAGTAAGTGGTAATACAAATAATGCCGTCTATAAATTATCCAAAGGATAAAGGAGATCAGTGAGACACATAACAAAACAAATGTCGCAACAGGTGTCGGAATAAATGTCGTAACAAGTGAGGAGAAAATAGTAGCCCTTTTAAGGCAGAATGGCAATATGTCAGCTAATATGCTGTCTGTATCTGTGGGAATCACCGAACGGCAGGCACAGCGTATTTTGACTAAATTAAAGGCGGAGGGGGAAATAATACGACATGGGGCAAATAAAAACGGATATTGGGAAATTATAGGGATAAAAATCCCAAACAGTGTTTCGGAAATTAAAAAAGTGAAACAGCGTTTAGCTTTTTGATGAGGGGATAGCTAGTATGTTTACTGGATATTTAATGCTTCCGTGATAACACCATGATAACAAAAATCTGCAAAACCTCAGATACAAGGTGAATATCAAAGAAAAAACCACCGAAAAAACCTGATAATCACACAAAATCACCCTGATTTCCCCAACAGAAAACCGTGAGGGTGGACGTACTGTTGGTTCTGGCCGTGTGGCTACGATTATTGAGTAATCAGTAAAAAGCTAAATTTTATGGGGCTTTCCGAGAAATCGGGAAGCCCTTTTTGAAATTTTGTAACAGTGAAAAAGTTGCAAGTGGTGCCAAAACGGTGCTGAAAAATATGCCATCTTATGCGTCGTACTGCCTGCGGTTGTGTCAGATCTGCTATCATTTATACCTTATTTTATGATCAGCTTCCAATCCGTCCCGTCATCGATGCTGATACTGCTCACGGTCTCCGAACCTTCGTCAAATCGGAACGTATACTCAAATTTACCGTCTTCAAAGCACAAGTAGGTGTCGTGATCCAATGTCATCACCGTCCCGCTCATGGCTTCCTTAATCTGGTCTCTGGTATATCCATAATAATTCACATTATTGATCAGGATCTCTCCGGTGACATAATCCGGATCCTTATAATCAATCACAACCCGAAAAACCTTTCCCTCTTCAAAATCCACTTTTCCAGAGCTCATATTGCCGATATACATGGTTCCATAGGTGACATCCCCCTTCATGGCATAGAAATTTTCCCATGAGCTGCTGTCAATCTGAGATTTTTTGCTGTAAGAATACCGGTCTGTGAATCCTGCTTCCATAACATCTGCTACTTTGGTTTTCCCTAACCCGGATAAACCGGAAAAGTTTTTTTGCAATTCCTCCAAGTTTCAAGTACAATAAAGAAAAATGTTGGAGGATGTGTTCATGTTGCTTACGGATAAATACGCTGACAAAATTTATGGCACGATCACTTGTTATGACCGCATGATCATCCAGGGATATATCCCCGGATGGAGCCATGCCGAAGGCATGACCGGCTATCTGAATGCCAACAACATCCGTATTTTTGATTTTTCAAATTTCACCCAGCCCCTTACAGAACAAATCCGTGCAAATGCCCAACGCATCGCAGATGAAAACGGCATTGAAATCGAGTTCATCCGCAAGCTCCGGGCTTTCCGCAAGGATGACCGGATCCAGGAAATCATCCAGAAGACCGGAAAGACCGAGGGGCTGGTCCATATCTTTTCTGCCATGGAACAGTGCAGTACTTATAAGCCATGGCATGACAAGGCCACGGGGAAGACATTCCTTAAGTTTGACCAGAGCAAATGTCTCCACTATTATTTCTACTTCATTGACAAAGAACTTGGGCTCTGTTACCTCCGTGTCCCTACCTGGGCGCCTTTCCGTCTGCAGTTCTATATGAACGGCCATAACCTGCTTGCCCATAAACTGCAGAAGAAGGAAATCGCTTACCGCATGCATGATAACGCTTTCCTGGAGATCTCGGATATCGAAGCCGCCCAGAGACTCTCTGACAGGATCAATCCGGAAGACCTCCATAAGGTCCTGGATGTTTTCGCAAAACGCTGCTGTCCAGTCCCTGAAACGCTTGGACTCAGCTACACATGGACAGTCCAGCAGATCGAGTGTGCAACGGACATCATGTTCAAACAGCCGGAAGGGCTGGAGCCACTTTATGACGAGATCGTCCGAACGGCAATTTTTACGGTAAAACCGGACAATATCGCCACTTTCCTTGGGCAGCGTATTACCTATAACTGTAAGAAAGAGGTCGGCACCAACTATAACCAGCGAATCCTTGGCACGAGGATCAAACACCATATGGGTGATGTATCAATCAAAATGTATGATAAGTTCGGCCATGTCTTACGGATAGAAAGCACCTGCAATGACATCGGGACCTTCCGGGTAAAACGGAAAGTGGAACACAGGGACGGCAGCTCCACAGAGCAGAAAGCCCCTCTGAAAAAAAGCATCTACAGCCTTTACCAGCTGTTCACGATCATGAAAGCGGCCAACTACCGGTACCTGGAGTTCATCTCAACGTTTGATGACCACAGCAATGGGAATGGAAACCTGACCAAAGCCACCAGCCCAGTCATGGAAAAAGGACGTTCCTACCGCGGCATCAACTTTTTCGCAGACAATGACCTGAAAGTGCTGGAAGTAATCGGCCGGGGCGAGTACATGACTTTCGGGATGCAGGGAAAGGATATCCGTCAGCATCTTGAAAATATCAGTCCGTCAGCCATGTCCAGAATTTTTAAACGTCTCCGTCTCCATGGGATTATTGAACGGGTACAGGGTACCTATAAATACTTTGCAACAGCCTATGGTAAAGAAATCATCACTGCGGGCTTGTCCGTAAGAAACCTTGTGCTTATACCAACATTGGCATAGGTATTTTTTCTTACGCAGAAATTTTGCCATTTTGCGTCAAAAATCATTGATAAGTGGCCTAATTCCAGCTCAAAAGTCCCATCATAGGTCAGAACCGTCTTTTTCCCGATGGAACAGCCTCCTAAAAGAAACATCCCTGCCAATAAGAACCCTAATGATAATTTTTTTCTGATACGCATTGTCTTGCCCTCCTCATGTTCTGAAATCTCGAAATCATTCACCTATTGTTGTACCGTGATACAACATAAGGTTCTCCCTGGGTTCCGGTTTATATCCCTCATCGCAAAATATTTGCCGGCAATTTATAATGTCTATATCAGGTATCTTGCAGAACGCCGCTATACTCATGCCAATACAGAAAATTTCATTTCGTCCCCGCTGATCTGGGAACCCATGTATTTTTCTATGAAATCAAAATATCCATTTGCCCCAGCCCTTTTTTCCCAGATATCTATAGAGTCTTTGATCCTTAGCAAGCACATGACAGGCTCTCTATAGTATTTTCGGAGCTCTTCCGGCTCTGACGGCATTCCTAGAATGTTTTTTACCTCTTCATTTGTAAAAGGGTCAAATGCCATCAGCAACGCTTCTTCAAGCTTTCTGTTATCCTTATTACGAAAAGCTTCCACATCATATACGTTTTCTGTATACCGGTTCTTTATGTCAAACAGTACAAGTCCGATTGCCTCCCGAAGGCGGCGGCTGTTTGATTCCGGGTTCGCCCGGTGAATCTTCAGCGCATTGCTTTCCATAGGAAACATCAGCATTGCGTAAGCATCTTCTTCTCCCTTTTTTACTTTTCCAAACTCCTTTTCCATCTGGGAATAAATCCTTTCAAATTGGTATGCCTGCATTTCTTTACGACTCCTTTCTAAAATATACAATATTACTATCAAAATCATAAAAATACATATTCACAGCCCCACGGACATTTAGTCGGTTTTTCAACTATTTCCGCCCCCTAATGCTAAGTTCAGTCTCCTGCTGAATCGAAATACTAATGCGCACAGAAGGATGCGCCTATTTTCTCTTAGTGTCTATCCAGCCATAATTTCTCATTTCTTCCCGGAATGCACTCCTGCGTGAATACTTATCCTTATACGATGTCATAAGTCTCTGCTTTGCACCCGTCTCTCCCATGGATTCCCGCACCTCGCCCAAAGCGGCGATATATGCTGCACATTCTCCGTAATAGTTTCTGCGGTTTGCATCCATAATTCCTTCTGTCCGCTTTTCAAGCAGTGTTGTGATTCTTTTTACCGCAAGATTTCTGATATCAGATTCCATTTGCACCATAGGCTTCCATTTAGAAAATAATTGGCAGAATAACTCATTTTCGTCTGTCCCCTCAAGTCCATAGGTACCTTGTTTATATTCTCCTGCGGAAAATCTCATTGCGCTTTTTGCTGCTTCTGCCATAGCAGCGATCCCCTTACCGTTCCATTGCCCCTCATGCAAATATAGCAGATACAACGCAATCCCCTGTTTCATAAAAGATCCTGACCAGCCTAATACTTTCGGTTTGCTCAATCCTTTGTCTAATACGTCCGCAAACTGTCTGTCTAAAAATCTGAGCAGTAAAAGCATATGAAACATTATTCCGCAAACTGACAGCTTCCAAAATAAGTCGATCCGCATCATGTCCTGCCTTATTTCCAAGATACGTAATCCAATGCGGCAGAAAATCTTCAAAATCAGGTAATTCTTCATCTCCATACTGCATCATTGCTTCTAATGTGATTTCATCTTTTTTCCATTTACAATAATTCCATATGTTGTCTCCGGGCGTTTGACCCGCGTCACTGCATGATAGGCACAGTATGCTGTATCAAGGATAACTTGTTTCAGGTTGCATCTCAAAAGCTCATGCTCCACCATATCTCCAAGTGAAAATTCTTCATCGCCATACTCATTATCGCAAAGGATCTCCATGGCTAACATCTGATTCCCGACTTCAAAACCTTCCTCATATCTCTCCATCTCCATACAGCTATGCACAAAGCCGCAGGTCTCCTCAAGCATATCTGAAATACCGCTGTTGTCCTCATAATAAAACTCCTCGCCGCTATCGTCATACCAGTCATCATATTCTTCGTTCAATATCCCGGTAATAATGACTTCCTGTGAATCAATACTCTTTAAGCTATCTCTGATATGATGATATATTTCATCAAAACCAATATCTTCCGCACCATTTTTGTTTGAAGCTTTCCCCGCTTTATACTGCTGCGGATAAAATGATCATGCAGTCCTAGCTTCTGAACATCATTATACTACTGTCATTCTATATTTACCACCATAAAATATCAGCAATGCTGCAAGTAAAATAGTTCCAGTCGCAAAATACCCGTTTTCTTCTCGGAATCTGCATCTTCCCTAAAAATAGAATAGTTCTTCAAACTTTTTATCTAATGCAATACATAGTACCAGTGCTAATTTAGCAGTAGGGTTAAATTGTCTTGTTTCAATAGAACTGATCGTGTTGCGAGATACACCAACCATTTCTGCCAGTTGGCTTTGTGATAACGTCTTCTCTGCCCGTGTTTCCTTAAGATGGTTTTTAATATAAGCCTATCTTCAAAATTATCACCGCCTTATAAGATTGCAGACGACACAATCTCTCGCTCTTTCTGCTGAAAAGGTCGAGGACTATTATACCGGCGTGCGCCGGGTTCTCACCGATCTCTTCGGACAGCGGCGCACCAGATACAGATGTTCTGTGCATGGCAGGAAAAGGCACACCTGAACCAGACCGGAGGCAGCCGTATGCAGCATATCCCTCTGCTGTGCTACTATATTGGGGGCGTATGGTATTTTGTCGTTGAAACGATAAGAAATATGGGGTGTGGCGGTTGCCATGCCCTATATTTTTGTGGTAAACGGAGAGAGGAAGTGATATAATAAAACGACAAACTCGGAATTTTTTGTGAGATTACATGAAAAACATATTGGCTAATAAAGGGAGAAATGGAATGAAAGAAAAGACGATAGAAAATTTATTAGTGAAATTAGTACGCATGTGTGGTTTAGGAAAAATAATTGCAGATGTTGAATCTGTATCTGGTGGCTTAATGCATAGGATGTACAAAGTGATAACGGACAGCGGTGTATATGCAGTGAAGCATTTAAATGCGGAAATAATGAAGAGACCGGGTGTACATGGGAACTATGCAAGAGCAGAAAAAATAGAAGGAATACTGGAGAACAATGATATCCCCATTGTGCCAGCTATGGTGATTGGCGGCAATAAGATGCAGAAGATAGATGATCAGTTTTTCTATGTATTCAGATGGCAGAAGGGAAGCATTGCCGATTGGGATCATATTTCAAATGAGATGTGTTATAAAGCAGGAAATATTCTTGGTAGAGTCCATGCGATCGAACCAAAGAATATTACATATCAGGCTCCGGAAACAAGTCATATAGATTGGCGGGGATATGTGCTGAAGGCAAACAAGGAAAACTCTGTGATCGCTTCGTTATTGGAAGATAATGAAGAGCTTCTTATTTACGCTGAAAATGAATTAAACAAAGCTAGGGCGTCATTGCCGGCTGTGTTGTGTTTGTCCAATGGAGATATGGATCCAAAGAATATTATGTGGGATAATGGTATTCCGTGGATGATCGATCTGGAATGTCTGGACTATGGTAATCCCATATCCCATGTCATGCAGTTGGCATTGCAATGGTCAGGGATCGTAAGCGGCAAGATGGATGTTGATAAGATGATCTCTTTCTTTGACGGCTATTTGAAAGCATATGATAATTGTTTTCGGGGATACAGTGATGTTGTTGGTGTAGCATATACCTGGGTTGAGTGGTTGGAATATAATATCCAAAGAGCTTTGGGAAATTGTATGGACGAAGAAGAAAGACAATTAGGTATTTCCGAGGTGCGCAATACGATGGATAGAATGAAGTATATCCATAAAACAGTACCTCAGATCAAGGAAGCATTGAATGTTCATCTGCGGAAAATAGATATAACACAGTATGATAATCACGATGAAAGAATTTGTTATTATGAATTATTACTTGAACGAGAGTTGTCTGACATGACAAATTACAGTCTTCCAGCCGGATATAGATTTGTGCCCTATTCCGACGGGGATAGGGAACGATGGATTGATATTGAGATGTCGGCAAAAGAGTTTGCAAATTATGAACAGGGATTGGATGCTTGGAATCGTTATTACGCAAATAGCCTTGATATACTTCCTGACAGAATGTATTTTATCGAAAATGAGAAGGGGGAAAAGATTGCTACAGCTACAGCTTTTTATGACATTCACGGCAGAGATACTTCAGGAGCCGGATGGCTTCATTGGGTAGCGGTTAAGCGGGAGTATCAAGGAAAAGGGCTTTCAAAACCGTTGATTACATATGTTGTAAATGTTATGAAGAATCTTGGATATTTACATGCGAAGATACCGACACAAACAAATACATGGTTGGCATGCAAGGTTTATTTGGATTTAGGATTTTTGCCGATAAAAGAAAATTTGAAACACAGTTACGAAGGCTGGAAAATAGTAAAGGAATTAACAAGTCATAGTGCACTTAAAGACATTTAAAGTATAACAAAGCAAGCATAAGCCTGAGGGCTGTAAATTTTTCTGTGTCTATGTTACAACTTATGCAAACCGTTACATTGACATTTTTCAGATATACCTTTACTCGGTTTCCGCCAAGAGCTCCATTTAGTCCATCGGGGAGCGTGGGATATATTTCTTCTTTGGTAATTGCGCCGGAGAATGGACTGGCGGCGCATATCTCATTCACATCCATTTCTGATTCATTTGCCAACCGCAAGGCAAAGTCAAATCGGATATCAGTTGATACGAATGCGGCTGCTATGCCCTATATTTTTGTGGTAAATGAGGAGCGGAAGTGATATAATTAGAAAAATTTGAGGAGGGAATTGATTTGAAAAAATGGTATGATGAAGAATATGAATGGGAAATAGAGGTGGTAGGATTTAATAAAGATAATGAGGAAACAGAGAGATTTTGCCGGAACGGTGAGGAGATTGGAGATAAATATACTTGTACTTATGGTTGCCCAGTAAATTCACAAGGACAAGGTATTTGCTCTAAAGTAATGATGATGATGTATCCTATTATGGAAGCTGTCAGAAGTGGTGGAGATTTAGAGAATATAGGTGGGGATAGTAAGTATAGTAAAGTTGTTATGTGTCCAGACGGTTGCGTTTTGTTTAGGATTACAGCAAAGACATTGGGTAATAAAAATTTTTTTAAGGGTAAATTTTTTGATTAATTAAATGGTAATTGGAGAATAATAAGTGAAAAATCAAGATGTATTAATTCGTTAAAGTATACTTAATATAGAAAAAGAAAATTCAGAAGTTGGTGATGAAATATGAAACTAAGAAAATACAAAAAAGAAGATTCGGCAAATATTTGTAGCTGGATTAAAGATGAAAAGAGTTTATATCAATGGTCTGCAAATAGAATAGGGAAGTTTCCGGTTGCAGATAACGATCTGAACGAAGATTATGCACCCATGATTAAAGGTAACAGATTTATTCCGCTTAGTGCAGTTGATGACAAAGGGAGTCTTGTAGGACACTTGTATATTAGATACCCGAATGAGAATGATGATAGCATTGTCCGTTTTGGTTTTGTAATTGTTGATCCTCTTTTAAGAGGATGCGGAAATGGAAAGAAAATGTTGCAGTTGGCAATAAAACTTCCATGTCCCGCATCCTTGACACCACCATAAATGAAACCTATTGAGCAAGTTGGGGTTTACAGCATCTATTTTTCTGCCGTATACTTTAGATAACGGCAAAGATCGATGTTATTTTGGGCCTGTAGCCCGCCAATAAAACTGATTTTAGGCTTCCTCATTTGCACCACCATCTGTCCAGCTGCGCTGACAGCAAAAGGACGTACAGTAAAATGATAAGAGACAGGAAGCTGTGCCGTAAATTCTTCCAGGAGGTGTCACTATGGAAAAAGTTTACGACAAATGTTGTGGTATTGATGTCCACAAAAAACTCATCGTTGCCTGCTTTAGATGCGGCAGAAAGCAGGAGGTGCGGGAGTTTGGTGCGACAACCAGGGAGCTTCTTAAGCTTGCTGACTGGCTGAGCAGCGGCGGCTGTGAAATGGTCGCCATGGAAAGCACAGCGTCTTATTGGAAGCCCTTGTATAACATCCTTGAATCATCCGGGCTGAATGCCATGGTTGTAAACGCACATCACATGAAGGCTGTACCGGGACGGAAAACGGACGTCAAGGATGCTGAATGGATTGCTGATCTTCTCCAGCACGGCCTGCTTCAGGCCAGCTATATTCCGGATAAGGATCAAAGGGAACTCCGGGAGCTTGTCCGTTACCGCAAAAGCCTGGTAGGGGAACGCACCCGGGAGCTCAACCGTCTCCAGAAAATGCTGGAGGGTGCAAACATCAAGCTTTCCGGCACAGTATCTGACATTAACGGAAAAAGTGCCAGAAGCATTCTGGAATACATCCTCACCGGCGAGTCCTTTGACGAGGCAAAGTACGATGAAATGTATGGCAAAAAGATAATCGCGCATAACCTCAAGGCGACAAAGGAACAGATCATTGATGATCTGAACGGTGTCATGTCACCGCTGCAGCGGAAAATGATGCGGACACTGCTGAAGCATCTTGATGAGCTAAACATCCATATCAGGGAGCTGGATGATGACATTGACGGTTTTATGAAGCCGGAAGAGAAACAGGCTTCCGCAGCAATCCAGGCAGTTACCGGCATAGCCAACACCAGTGCACAGGCTGTCATATCCGTTATCGGGACTGATATGGGGCGTTTCCCGGATGATGCACACATTGCTTCATGGGCAGGCCTATGTCCCGGTGACAACGAAAGCGCCAGAAAACGAAAGAGCGGGAAAACCCGCAAGGGAAATGCCCTTTTGCGGGAGACGCTGGTCAACTGCGCACACGCGGCAGTGAAAAACAAGAAATCCTACTTTTATGCACAGTTTATGAGGATCAGTGCACACCGTGGAAAGAAACGGGCCTATGTTGCAGTTGCTCATTCCATGCTGATTGCAATATACCACATCCTTAAGGACGGTGTTGTTTTCAAAGATCTGGGGGCTGATTACTATAATCAATTCAACAAGGAGCGAAAGATCAAAGCGTACCTGAAAAAACTAAAGGCTTTAGGTTGGGAGACTACCGCCGCTGGACAGCCCGCTTAAGCATATATGAATGTATGAAAAAGCCTAAAACGCTTGTCAGGGGGAAGTCTGCGCTTTTTTGGCTAAGACCAAGATTAGGTTTCACAGTAACTATGCAAAAAATACTTTGCACGCATCTAAAATCACATTGGGGGTATTTGCCAATAATGATAATGCAAGATATTGTTACGAATCAGTCGGATTTCAACCTGTTGGAAAGACTGAAATTTATAAAATGCCTATTGGTGAATGGGAGTGTATTGAAATGGAATTTGTTATAGTATAAGTTATTCGGCTGATTTTGTATAATAACACTCTAAGTCTATTATCTGGTACATAGAGCAATTAGAGATGAAAAAATCATAGCCCTTTTACACAATGGCTATGATTTCAGAGCATAAGCCGGAGGTGCTGAATGGCGCCGGTAATATTATTTACTATGTAGAGAATGCGATCGCAATGCTGAACAAGCAGTATTTTCATTACGGAGTCAAACATATCTGCGAAGAATTGAACGCCCTGCAGAACAGGCCGGAAAAACTCTGCAGCATGATAGACGATATAATATCGGCGACTTCTGTCGAGGCGGTAAAAGAACGTTTAACCATACTTATGAAAGAAACAACAGCCGTGTTCCGTCAAGTGAAAACAACCATTGCCAGACAGAAGAAACGGATACTCCCAGATATGCTTATCGGTACTTTTGAGGAGATGTATTCAAACTGGCGGAATAAGATGTATGGAGCAGCCGAAACAGGAAACAGACATCTTGCGTTTATGAGCTTGATCAGCGCTAATGTAATGTTTTCTGAAATTAGCAGTGAAGTGGATATTGGCAGATATGACGCTTTGAGCGGATACGATCCTCAGGATTTGCATAAGACAGCAAAGGCATATGACGATATTTTGAGTGAATATTTAAAAGAGTGCCCTGGGCGATGTCGCTTATGGAACCATGTATGCCGGCAATAAAGGCTCCCAAAAGATGGATTTTGAAGAGGGAAAGGTATTTCGGGTTGTGATTGATTATCGGGATCCGGATTATGTCATCGGAGAGATCCTGATTAATAATGTGAATTATTATGGATATACCAGAGACCAGATTAAGGAAGCCATGAGCGGGGCGGAGATGACATTGGACCACGAAACCTACCTATGCTTTGAAGACGGTAAATTTGAGTATACGTTCCGGTTTGACGAAGGTTCGGAGACCGTGAGCACTATCAGCATCGATGACGGGACAGATTGGAAGCTGATCATAAAATAAGGGATAAATGGATGATAATAGGCCCGGCGCTCCGCTGTGTGCGGATTTCCTGACATAACCGCAGGCAGTACGACGCATAAGATAGCATAAGTCTGCTGCCTGCGGTACATGGCATTACACTTCGGCAACGGTTTCCAGCCGTTTAAGAATTTTCACCATTCGCGGATCCTGCATATGAGGGCTGTAGATTCCCGATATGTCATTTTTAATAGTGTTCCGCACATTGGAGCTGCAGCTGGCCTCGGTGGGTCTGGAGGTACATTCCTTGCAGAAGGTCAAGGTGTTTATGAGCAGGGATCGATGGGGCAGGCAGACCGGCAGATTATCATAACGGACACAGTAATCGGCGCATTTGCTCAGGCTTTCGAAGGCGTCATCAATACAGCCGTTCTGGAAAAGCAGGACAGCCATGTCCTCATAAATATCTGCCAGACGGATGGCAGCAAAACCATAGTCGTCCTTTTCATATGCAATCTCATACATGGCTGCGGATTTTTTCAAAAGCTCTATTTTTTCATCCTCGCTATAATGGTCTTCCTCCACAAGGAGATTGACAGTCCACCAGAACAGCCAGTGGATCTCAAGGATAGTATTTTGACAGAATTTGATCTTTTCTGTTCCGGAGAGAAAGCGGGGAAGAGTTGCCTCGGCGGTTTTATAGAGATTTGGCAGCTTTTTTGCCTGCTCTATCGCTTCCCTTTTCCGACCTGCGCGGAAAAGAGTAAAGCAGATGCCTGCTTGTACATTGTTGCGGATCTGCCCGTCGGACGTAAAATCCAGAATCCGCTCCGAAATCTGGATGGATTCGTTTCGGTTTTTTGTCCGTTCCTCTTCCGTATCCCCTAGTCCGTCAAGATAGCATGCCAGTTCTGCCATCATCTCATAATTGCTGGGAAAGGACTGAATGCCTTTCCGCAGGATCGAAACCGTTTCAGGGATCTTTCCCTTCGAAGCGGCGGTCCGGGCAGCCTGCAGGATCGCCGCCTGTTCTTCGGCATGAAGCTCGTTCATTCCCATCAGTTCGTCCAGTGTCACATTGAAGAAGGCAGCGATCGTGGGCAAAAGTGTCAGGTCGGGATACCCCTCGCCCCGCTCCCATTTGGAGACAGCCTGAAAGGAAACGCCGATAAATCCGGCCAGATCCTCCTGGGTCATATCACGCTGTTTCCGCAGCCTTTTCAGGTTTTCTGCAATACGTATTTCCATAGTGTTCTCCTTTTTTGCAGTAGTTGGATTTGGTTGCTGGTTATACAATACACGATTGATCCTATAGAAGCAATAGCCGCATATTTGAGAAAAATTCCATTAAAAGTAGAAAAAGGCGGAAAATCTTGCGGCATGACTGCATTCCGGTACCACTGTCAATAAAAAAGAAGGGTGCTATATCCCCTTTGACTGGGCTGGGGACTTTGAAAAGGAGTACCGGGACAAAATCAGATTTTACTGTCTGGTTATGAGCAGGAAATACATTGAAGATCATTTCGGCGATATCAGAAGGTTTGCAAGTGTCATCGAGGACCGCGGGGAGGATGAAGACTGTACGCTGGAGATGGTATGCAGGGATAATGCCGAGATGCTGGAGAATTGCGTCAGGCATGGGACGGAATATGTTTATATCGATGAGGCATATCAGGTTGATATTGAGGTGTAAGGCGTCCGGTGACGATCTATAAATCGGAAAAGTGTAAAAATATGGGTGAAAAAGTATGATATCTGCCACAATGATTATAATGGTACTATAATATATTCTGTCATGTGAAATGTCCTGCAGCATTACGAAATATGATTTATGCAAAGCTTAAAAACGATACAAAATGTATAATTATATAGATTGAAAGTTGCGTAAAGGCTTATAACGTGATAATATGGCGTCATGGAGGAATATTATCTGGCACTCGTTGAAAGATTATTGATCTACGGGAACAGGGAGCTCTTTGTCATAGAAACAAGAAATTCAGGCTTAATCAGTATGGATGCATTACCGTTGGCTTTTAATTATAAAGGAAATAATACAATAACATATGGTAACTTGATGATGTCGCTGGATGCCGCGGTTCCTGTTCCGAAAGATGAGTATGATGTTATAAAAAAGGTGATTGCCAACATGAATATTGTTTTAAAGCAAATAGTGCCAGATCTGACAATTGATATTGTTGATCTGGGTCCGACAGTTCTTAAAGACGGGAAATTCGGACGTTTGATCCAACTGCTGTCTTTGAAGAACGGCAAGGCAATCCCTTTTCAATATGAATCAGAAGGTATTAAGAAAATTGTATCGATCTTGCAGCTGTTAATTGCCGTATATAATAATCCGTCGATTACTGTGGCAATTGATGAAATTGATGCCGGAGTTTTTGAGTATTTGCTTGGAGAATTACTGGACATCATCTCGGAAAAGGGGAAAGGACAATTGATATTTACCTCGCATAATCTCAGGCCATTGGAAACTTTAGACATGGGATTTATCGCTTTTACGACTACGAATCCAGAAAAAAGATATATCAGAATGACAAATGTCAAAGGAAATAATAACCTGCGGGATTTTTATTATCGTGATATCGTTTTAGGAGAGCAGTGTGAACAGGCATATGATCCTACAAATAATTTTGAGATTGCACTAGCTTTCAGAGAGGCAGGTGAGGCGTTTGGCTCGTAAGAATAAATTCGAAAAATATAATTGCAAAGCTGGGAAACGATGTCACTGCCTTTGCTAAATCGAGACATTATAATGCAAGTGATTTTAAACAGATTATCCATATCATAGATACTGACGGAGCTTATATTCCGGATGAGAAAATCGTAGAGGAAACTAAGGAATCGTGGGACTACATAGAAAGGAATATGAATTCTGTTAATAGGTATAGCAATTTTTCTATATGCATTCAGCAGGAATTATCAGTGAAGTAGATGAAAGAGGGATGATATGTATTTCGCAGATCAACACAAGGAGGCAACAGCATCCGCAGCAGAGGTGATTCTATGAGGGAAATAAAAGTATTCAGCAGGGACAATGCCTTTCAGCGCTTCGAGGTATTGAAGAGGAACCGCAGCAAACGGTACAAATATAACGAATTTCTGGTAGAGGGCGTCCGCAGCCTCAATGAGGCAGTGAAGAACGGCTGGAAGATCAGATCCTTTCTCTATGACAAGAACAATTTATCCGGCTGGGCATCCGAGATGATCGGGACAGTGGACACGGATGTGAACTATCTGCTGGCACCGGAGCTGATGAAGGAGCTCAGCGGCAAAGAGGACACCTCCGAGCTGATGGCGGTCATAGAAATGCGGGAGGACAGGCTGGATACCGTACGGCTTTCCGGTGATCCCTTTATTGTGCTGTTCGACAGACCCTCCAATAAGGGGAATCTGGGCACCATGATCCGCTCCTGCGACGCAATGGGGGCGGATATGCTGATCATCACTGGGCATGGGGTGGATCTGTATGACCCGGATGTTGTGGTCTCGGCCATGGGGTCTTTTTTCAATATGCCCGTGATCAGGGCGGAGGACAACAATGTACTGAACGGATACATCGCCGGACTGAAGAAACGGTATCCCGGCTTCCTCGTACTGGGAACCACGGCGCATCAGGAAACGCCCGTCTATACCGTAGATCTGACCGGCCCCCTGATGCTGATGATGGGGAATGAGACCATGGGCCTGAACAGGGCGTTCAAGGAAAGCTGCGACCTGCTCTGTACTATCCCTATGTCTGAAAAATCCTATGCCACATCCTTCAATGTCAGCTGCGCCGCCTCTGTCCTTATGTATGAGGTGACGAGACAGAGGAGCGGTCTTTTGCGTAAATAGGCATTTGGAGAAGAAAATGGTATCAGGCATACATTTTAGGATCAAGGATAAAAAACAAAAATTTTACGCCAAGGCCTGCCGGATGATAAAATATAACATTTCGACAGTTTTCTGTAACATATGAGTATTGAGATAAACGGAGGTTTCGGCTATCCTTAAATCATGCTGAAAAACAAATCGTGAGCATGGCGCACTTAAGGACGATGGCAGCAAGCCGGGGGTGCGGTGGTGGCAGCCGTGCGGAAAAGAGGGAGCTATGAAGATATTGGTGACGGGCGGCGCCGGTTTCATCGGCAGCCATACAGTGGTGGAGCTGCAGCAGGCAGGCTATGACGTGGTGGTGATTGACAATCTGTGCAATTCCAGTGAGAAGTCCCTGCAGCGTGTGGAGGCGATCACCGGCAAAAAGGTTCCGTTCTACCGGGCGGATATTCTGGACCGGGATGCTCTGGAAGAGATTTTTGCCAAGGAAGCCATTGACGCTGTGATCCATTTCGCAGGGCTGAAGGCCGTAGGGGAGTCTGTGCGGAAGCCTTGGGAATATTATGAGAATAACATTGCGGGGACTCTCACGCTGGTGGATGTGATGCGCAGGCATGGGGTAAAGAATATCATCTTTTCTTCCAGCGCTACGGTGTACGGCAATCCGGCCATCATTCCTATCACGGAGGAGTGCCCCAAGGGACAGTGCACAAACCCTTATGGCTGGACCAAGTCCATGCTGGAGCAGATTCTCTCCGACATCCAGAAAGCGGACACGGAATGGAACGTGATCCTGCTGCGTTACTTCAATCCCATCGGAGCCCACAAGAGCGGCACTATGGGCGAGAATCCCAACGGTATCCCCAACAACCTTATGCCCTATATCACGCAGGTGGCGGTAGGTAAGCTGCCCCAGCTGGGCGTGTTCGGCAATGATTACAACACCCCGGACGGCACGGGAGTAAGAGATTATATACATGTGGTTGATCTGGCGGTGGGACATGTGAAGGCTCTGAAGAAGATCGAGGAGAATGCCGGCCTGAGGATTTATAATCTGGGTACCGGCGTGGGATACAGTGTGCTTGACATTGTGAAGAATTTTGAGGAAGCCACCGGGGTCAAGATCCCCTATGTCATCAAGCCCAGACGGGAGGGGGATATCGCAGCCTGCTATGCGGACGCCGGCCTTGCAAAGGAGGAGCTGGGCTGGGAAGCTCGGTACGGCATCCGTGAGATGTGCGAGGATTCATGGAGATGGCAGAAAAACAATCCTAATGGGTATGAGGGATGATATAGGAGGCTGAGGCAGGCCGGAAAGGCCTGCCTCACGTTGCCGGGGCAGGGTCTGCCGGTTCATAGGCTGTGATGCGGAGATCATTAAGCCGTAAAGCAGATAAATCGGTATGGCAGGCAGCTTTCCTGCTGCGGGAAGCAGGCCGCTGCCATATATGGTCATGCCACATAGCAATACATGAAGATGAAGTGGCACACGCTGCCTGCCATGACAAAGAGATGGAACACCTCATGGGAGCCGAAGCCCTTGTGCTTCAGGTTGAACAAGGGTAGCTTCATGGCATAGATGATGCCCCCCGCCGTGTAGATGATGCCTCCCGCCAGAAGCCAGAGGAAGGCTGCGGTGGGCAGGGTGTCCAGAAGCTTTCCGAACACCAGCAGGCATACCCAGCCCATGGCGATGTAGATAACGGAGGAAAACCACTTGGGGCAGGTGATCCAGCAGGCCTTGACCAGCATACCTGCAAGGGCGATGCCCCACACAAAAGTCAGCAGGATATATCCCAGCTCTCCGCCCAGCACGATAAGGCACACCGGCGTATAGGAGCCTGCGATCAGGACAAAGATCATCATATGGTCGATCTTGCGGAAGATCCGTAAGGGTCTGCCGCTCAGGTTTACGGAATGGTACATGGCGCTGGCACCGTAGAGCAGGATCATGCTGGCCATAAAGATGGCCATGGCCGCAAAATTCTTGCCGCCGGAGGAAATCCCTGCCTTTACCAGCAGCGGCACCGCCGCGAACAAAGCCAGCATCATGCCGATGAAATGTGTGATTGCGCTTCCGGGTTCTCTTATTGTAATATTCATGTTGATACCTCCTTTGGATTCTGTTTCTGTACGTCAGCGTTCAAGCCGGAGAATAAAAGCCTGTTTCAGCCCTATTGTTCAGGCTTCATGCGCTGCCTGGCTTTTCAGATTTTACCGCCTATATGCATCTATACCTATGTGATCATTATGCTGAATACGCAGTATGGCTTGCAGGCAATAGCTGCTGTGGGCAGATATGGACTTGTGGTTCTGAAAAGCACAGATTACAGTTTGCAAAAACACGAATGCAAACCGTAAAACATATAACATAGTTTTAAAAACTACATCTTAAGGAGATATTATACCCTGATTCCGAAAATGTCAATACTAATCCTCCTCGATTATTTGAATTTCCAGATAATCGAAATCAATGCCGTCTATGAAATTGTCTTTTGTGAAGCGGGTCTTGCGGTGCCGCTTGAAATCGGATATGGTCTTGTCCAGCCAGATCGGCACACTTAAGTCAAACTGCCTGCATACCTCATCCAGAGCCCTGAAGACCTTGTGGGTGCGGGTGTCCGTGCTGCCGTCCTCGATGCAGGTATCCTGCAGCATACGGTTGTCCTTGAAGGTTCTTGCCCATAAACGAAACATCTGTATTCTCCTTTCCGGCGGTATCTTGTAATCATTTGGCTGCGCAGGATGCGGCATCAGCCATAATCAACATGGTAATAGATTTTTTCTTTAAACGCAATAGCACAAAGATAATATATCTTGATAATAAATCTCGACAATTCATCTCCCGAAAAAAACTTTAAATTTTCATGAATAATATACATTTCCGTTGAAATTTATGATATACTTATGTAGCTTGGCGGATTAAGATAACAGACAACTCGTCTTATGAGAGCCGGAACCTGAAAAAAGGAGTGTACATGGGATATGGACATCAGGGAAGACAATGGAGAGGGGATTGACAGCTGGAAGGAGGTCACCCTTATTTATAATGCCGCCCTCAAGCAGATCGAGACAAGGATGGAGGTTCTGAATGATGAATTTCAGCATGTACATCAGTATAATCCCATAGAACATATCAAGGCACGTATCAAGACTCCCGAAAGCATCGTAAAGAAGCTGAAGCGCAACGGATACGAGTCGACCATCGGCAATATGGTTGAACATGTGAACGACATTGCAGGCATCAGGGTCATATGCTCTTTCACGTCCGATATCTATAGGATCGCAGACATGATCAGTGAGCAGCGGGACCTGAAGGTGCTGACCGTAAAGGATTATATCACATTTCCTAAGGCAAGCGGCTACAAAAGCTACCATATGATCGTGACGGTGCCCGTATATCTCTCTGACCGCACTGTGGATGCCAAGGTAGAGATCCAGATCAGGACTGTGGCCATGGATTTCTGGGCGAGTCTGGAGCATAAGATCCATTATAAGCTGGAAGGGGAGGCGCCGGAGCATATCAGGAGCGAGCTGGTGGAGTGCGCCAAGATGGTGACTGATCTGGACGCAAGGATGCTGAAGCTGAACGAGGAGCTTCTGGAGCTGAGCCGGGAGAGGGTAAAGGAATAATCTGCTGTCCTTTGGAGGAATGCTGGCCTGAGAGATTAGGCGCTTAACAACGAAATCTTGCGCAAGGCAGCAAAATTTTGGCTCCGGCTTGTCCGGGTTAGGCTACCTGAAATGAGGAGTGCCCAGACACCTTTCGGCATCTGGGCTGTTATGAAAAAACAATCTGATCTGCTTATTATGGCATCGGCCTCAAGTGCTTCCGATGAAATTAAGTATAGCGGTTAAATATGAACAAGATATGAACGACGTGTAAAATGTTGATGAATTTCACAAAACAGCAAAATATTAAAAAAGAAAAATATACAATTTGCACAAATGTTCATGTGCAGAGTGTATAATATATATTCTGGAATGAAAGCGAACGGTGTTTTGGTTCCGCAAATGATAGGGAAACTGGCGTTTATAGGCATCAGGAGGAGAATGGATGGACATTTTTATGGATAAGCTGGCCCAGAGGGCCACGGCACAGGAAATCATTCAGGCGAATACGGCTGCGGATGTGGAAGAGCTGAACAGACTTAAAAATCAGGTGGGAGAATATAACGAATGTCTTGTCAGGCTGCAGAAGCTCATAGATGACGGCATGGGAAGGCTGGAAGGCATGCGGTCGGAGGATCATGAGGTCAGGAGGCTTGTGAAGGAGAACATGGAGGGGATAAAGGCTCTGCGGGGCACCGCAGAGAGCCTTGAGCAGTGCCAGAAAAAGCTCCTTGAGCAGGTGGGAGCCATGGACAAGGCGGCAGTGTCCCGGACAGAGAGCATGAGCAGGTTCGTGGAGGAAGGGCTCGGCCGGATAGAACTCATGGGCAGGTCTATGGAGGAAAAACTTGACCGGATGGAGGGGCTGACGGAGTCGCAGCTTACCGAGAAGCTGAATGCTCTGGAGGAGAATGTACATAAAGAATGTGTGAAGGTGTATAGGAACGTTCAGGCCGTGGTGACGGAGGAGAGCGGCAGGCAGGGCGAGACTCTGGCCGAGACAAAGAAGGAGATAGCAGCTGTGAAGGGCAGGCAGGGGACGGTTCTGGGTTTTTCTCTGGCGGCGATGATCATGGCTCTGGCAGGCGTGGTGCTGCAGGTGCTGGCAGGACTTGGCATTCTGGCGTTCTGAGCAGGCGTTTTTCTGACTTTTGAATGGATGCCTGCTGAGGGCGGGCAGGATGGTGCATAATGACGAAAGAAATCTGGAAACCGGGAAATATGCTGTATCCGCTGCCCGTTGTCATGGTGAGCGTGGCGGACAGAGCCGGAAACTATAATATTATCACGATCGCATGGGCGGGTACGGTCTGTACCAATCCTCCCATGATCAGCATATCCGTCCGTCCGGACAGATATTCCTTTCCGATCCTGAAGGAAACAGGGGAGTTTGTGGTGAACCTGACCACGAGGGAGCTTGCCTATGCCACGGATTTCTGCGGCGTGAAAAGCGGCAGGGATGTAGACAAGTTCAAGGCGCTGGGGCTGACCCCGCTTCCGGCCAGAGAGGTAGGGGCTCCGCTGATCGGCGAGAGTCCCGTGAATATAGAATGCAAGGTGCGTCAGGTCATGGCGCTGGGTTCCCATCATATGTTTCTGGCTGACGTGGCAGCAGTCCACGCGGACGAGAGATATATGGATGAAAAGAGAAAATTCCATCTGGACAAGGCAGAGCCCATCGTCTATTCCCATGGCGCTTATTTTGTGTGCGGCGAAGAGCTGGGAAGATTTGGATACAGCGTGAAAAAATAAGCGCTGCGCATAAATGAGGATGAAAAGGAAATACTGTAATTGATATAGCGGCTTATAAATGCGGTCAACGCTTATAGGGTATCAGTTGGTGAAACTTATGAAAAATATGAGAAAAAAGAAAAACAGTCATAAAAAATACAAATTTACATATATTAATGCTACGGTGTCGGTTTTGTTTCTGGGACTTCTGTTCCTGAAGGGATACACGCCTTTTGTAGAGTCCGAGGAGAACTTTTTCCATGTGCGGGTGAACGGCCACGACGTAGGTGTTCTGGGTGAGAAGTCCCAGGTGGAGGAACTGTTTCTGCAGGCCCGCAGGAATGTGGCTGCTTCCAGCGACGAGATAGTATTCATGGAGGCGGAGATGACCGTGGTGGGGGAGAGTGTGCTCTGGGGAGAGATAGACACCGAGGAGGACGTGATCCGGAGGATGGAGGAGGCCTTGATGACCGGCGTCCGTGAGACCATGCACCGCGCTTATACCGTCAAGATCAATGAATATATCATCAGTCTTGCCAGCATTGAAGAGGTGCGCCAGCTGCTGCAGGCGGCAGTGGACAAGTATGACAGCGACGGGAAGTTTGTCGTGGAGCTGGCATATGACAGGGAAAAGGAGTTCGGGGTGTACACCGCAGATATTCTGGAGGCTGCCGGGAGAGCGGTAAGCTCGCAGCAGTCCTATACGGAAGCGGGAGTCCAGAGCTTTTTCACTGAGACCTCTGTGGAGGAGGATACGGAGGAAGAGAAGGACTTTGAGGATTTTGACCTTGGAATCCTGACCATGGATTTTGCCGAGGAGGTAGAGGTGGTGGAGGCCTATCTGCCCGAAAGCCAGCTGACCGGTCTGGAGGAGGCCATAGATCTTGTGATCAAGGAGCAGGAGACCCCCAGCATCTATGAGGTGGTGGCAGGGGATACCCTGAGCGGGATCGAAGTCAAGGTGGATCTTCCCATGGACAGGATCGTTGAGATGAATCCGGATGTCCTTGACAATGTGAACAGCACCCTGCATATCGGGGATAAGCTTGTCATTACGGTGCCCGAGCCCGAGCTGTCGGTGACGAGGGTGGAACAGAAGTATTATGAAGAGATTTATGATGCGGATATCGTCTATATTGACAATGACAGCTGGTATACCACGGATGTGGTGGTGCGGGTGCAGCCCTCCGCAGGCTCCCGCAGGGTGGTGGCAAATGTGTCCTACCGGAACGACAGGGAGGTATCCCGGGAGATCCTGAAGGAAGAGGTGATATGGGAAGCCGTTGCCAAGGTGGTAGAGAGAGGGACAAAGGTTCCGCCTACTTACATTAAGCCCCTTTCCGGCGGATACATCACTTCCTATTTCGGATACAGGCCAAGACCCAATGTGGCGGGGGCCACCTCCAACCATCAGGCAGTGGACTGGGCGACTCCCACCGGGACTCCTATCTATGCCTCCAGCGCCGGAACGGTTTCCAGAGCCGGCTGGATAGGTACCTACGGTTATGCGGTCTATATCGACCATGCGGACGGAAAGCAGACCCGGTATGCCCATCTGAGCAGGATTCTGGTGACACCGGGCCAGAAGGTACAGCAAAAGGAGAGGATTGCCCTCAGCGGCAATACCGGAGCCAGCACGGGCCCCCATGTGCATTTTGAGATAAGAGTCAACGGAACCCCGGTTGACCCGCTGAATTTCGTGCCCAGATAGCCGCGGCCTGAGGCAGAATGCTTGTTCTGTTTACAAACCGGGGAAAATGTGGTAAGATGGAAGCCAATGTAAAATAACGACATTTGGATATGATGAGCTGAAATCGGGCATATAAGGAGAGACAGATGTGCTTATATGCCCGGACATATAGGAATCAAGGGTAAGCCGGAAGAATTTTTCGGCGGATGGGGATCATTTGGATCTGAATAATCATATGGAAGAGCTGACCTTAAGCAGAGGTAGGAATAGATGGAACAATATGCGATTAAAGGCGGAAATCCGCTGGTGGGGGACGTGGAGATAGCAGGAGCGAAAAACGCTGCGCTTCCTATTTTCGCGGCTGCGGCCATGACGGATGAGACTGTATATATAGACAACATTCCCGATGTGCGGGATATCGATGTGATGCTGGAGGCCATGATGAATACCGGCGTGACGGTAAGGCGCACCGGCAGGCACAGTGTCATGATCAATGCGCGAAACGTCCACAATCTGACGGTGGACGACGAGGGCAGCAAGAAGATCAGAGGCTCTTATTATCTTCTGGGGGCGTTTCTGGGGAAATATAAACAAGCAGAGGTGGTGCTTCCGGGGGGCTGCGATATCGGATGCCGGGCCATAGACCAGCATCTGAAAGGCTTCCGGGCATTGGGGGCCGAGGTGGTCATCGAGCACGGCCTGATAAAGGCAAAGGCGGAGCATCTGCGGGGAGGCCATGTCTATCTGGACAAGCCCAGCGTAGGGGCCACCATCAATATCGTGATAGCGGCGGTTCTGGCAGAGGGTGTGACCATCATCGAAAATTCCGCAAAGGAGCCCCATGTGGTGGACGTGGCCAATTTCCTGAACAGCTGCGGCGCTAATATCAGAGGAGCAGGGACGGACGTGATCAGGATCAAGGGAGTGTCCAGGCTTCATGGCACGGAGTATACCATCATTCCCGACCAGATAGAGGCAGGGACCTTTATGTTCGCGGCAGCGGTCACTAAGGGGGATGTGACGGTGAAAAACGTGATTCCCAAGCATCTGGAGTCCATCACCGCAAAGCTTCTGGAGATCGGCTGTGAGGTAAAGGAGCAGGATGACAGCGTGCGGGTAGTGGCTTCGAAGCCTCTGGTGCATTGTCAGGTCAGGACGCTTCCCTATCCGGGATTTCCTACAGATATGCAGCCCCAGATCACGGTGGCGCTGGCGCTGGCGAAGGGGACCAGCATCGTGACGGAGAGTGTTTTTGAGAACCGGTTTAAATATGTGGACGAACTGACCAGGATGGGAGCGGAGATAAAGGTAGAGGGAGATACCGCCATCATTGACGGCGTGGGAAGATATACGGGAGCCAGCATCACGGCGCCGGATCTGCGGGCCGGAGCGGCTCTTGTGACCGCTGCGCTTGCGGCGGAAGGCTATACAACGGTGGACAATGTAAAGTATATCGAAAGGGGATATGAGGATTTCCATATCAAGCTGAAGAATCTGGGAGCTCAGATCGAGCTTGTGGATACGGATAAGGATTTCCAGAAATTTAAACTGAAAATAAGCCAGCCGGCCTAAAAAAGCATTGACAAGGGCAGCTGTATGTAGTAGTGTATAGATATAAGTTAATATGATTTCTCTTATTCAGAGTTGGTGGAGATACATAGGATCGATGAAGCCACGGCAACCCCATTGAGGAAGGTGCCCCCCTGAGCGAACTTTTCGAACAATAAGAGGATGAAAGTCGAGAGATGGGAATCCGCTTATTTGATAAGCGGATTTTTTTAATATCAGCATTACATATAGGAGGAATAAAAATCATGGAGAAACATTTATTTACTTCGGAATCTGTCACAGAGGGGCATCCGGATAAGCTCTGCGACGCGGTTTCCGACGCGATCCTGGACGCCTGCATGGAACAGGATCCTATGAGCCGGGTGGCGTGCGAGACCGCCAGCTGCACAGGCTTCATTCTGGTGACAGGAGAGATCACTACCAAGGCGAATCTCGACATACCTGCCATTGTGCGCAGTACCGTGAACGAGATCGGCTACAATGATGCCAAGACAGGTTTTGACGGCAATATCTGCGCAGTCATGGTGGCTCTGGACAAACAGTCCCCCGATATCGCCATGGGCGTGGACAAGGCACTGGAGGCCAGAGAGTCCGGCATGGACGATGCCCAGCTGGATGCCATCGGAGCAGGGGATCAGGGCATGATGTTCGGATATGCTACCAACGAGACCCCGGAGCTGATGCCTTATCCTATCTCCTTGGCCCATAAGCTGGCAAGGCAGCTTGCCAAGGTCCGCAAGGACGGCACGCTTCCCTATCTGCGTCCGGACGGCAAGAGCCAGGTGTCCGTGGAATACGACGAGAACGGCAGGCCCCTGCGTCTGGAAGCTGTGGTACTTTCCACCCAGCATGATGAGACGGTGACTCAGGAGCAGATCCATGCTGACATCAAAAAGTATGTGTTTGACCCGGTTCTGCCCAAGGAGATGGTGGACGGGGAGACCAAGTTCTTTATCAATCCTACGGGACGCTTCGTCATTGGCGGCCCTCAGGGAGACGCAGGACTCACAGGGCGCAAGATCATCGTGGACACCTACGGCGGATATGCCCGCCACGGCGGCGGAGCCTTTTCCGGAAAGGACTGTACCAAGGTGGACAGGAGCGCGGCCTATGCGGCCCGTTATGTGGCAAAGAACATCGTGGCGGCGGGACTGGCGGACAAGTGCGAGATCCAGCTGTCCTATGCCATCGGCGTGGCCCAGCCTACCTCCGTCATGGTGGACACCTTCGGCACAGGGAAGCTGGGCAGCGACAAGCTGGTGGAGATCATCCGCAGCCATTTTGACCTGCGTCCGGCGGGCATCATAAAGATGCTTGATCTCCGCAGGCCCATCTACCGGGCTACCGCAGCCTACGGCCATTTCGGGCGGGATGACGTAAATCTCCCCTGGGAAGCCACGGACAAGGCGGAAGAGCTTAAGAAGTATCTATAATTACAAAAAGAACAAGGATATAGAAGGGCTCCAGAGGTATGCGTGTCCCGCACGGTTTTTTCGTCGGCATGTGTGCTTCTGCGGGCCTCTTTTGCGGGTATGCTGTGAGGACTGCTTTCGGCTGTGGGCAGAGGTAAATGGCAGGCTTATTTCCGGGCCGGAAATTACATCCCGCTTGACAAGCGGGATTCTGAAATGCTATAGTTAGGCATGTATTGTACAGATAAAAGGAACGGGAGCAGGATAAAGGAAAAATGGATACCCACAGCTATCGGCACGAACTGAAGTTTCTCTGTGAAGAACGGCAGCTGTATTTTATGGAGCAGAAGCTCCGTCACATCTGCAGACGGGATATCCACGCAGGGGAGTCAGGCGTCTATTCGATCAAGAGTCTGTATTTCGATACTGTGGACGACAAGTGCTATCATGAGAATCAGGCCGGCGTAGACGATAGAAAGAAATACAGAATACGAATCTATAATAATAATGTGGACGTGATAAAGCTGGAATGCAAGTATTCCAAAAGAGGCATGAAGGCCAAAGAGTCCTGTGAAATCAGCAGGCAGCAGTGCGACTGTCTGACAAGGAACCCTTTGTGGACGTGGGGAGGGCAGCAGGGGCTGCTGGGACGTTTTTTGACGGAAAGGAATATAGAATTGCTGATGCCCAAGGTGATCGTGGAATATAGGCGCACACCATATGTCTTTCCGGCAGGCAATGTTCGGATCACCTTTGACAGGGGAATCCGTTCTTCTTGTCAGGTCACGGGTTTTCCCGGGCAGGACAGGGCTTACAGAAGCATCCTGCCGGAGAATGTACACATTCTGGAGGTAAAGTATGACGAGGGCCTGCCGGCGGCGATACTGGAGCTGCTGGCGGCGGGGCAGGAGCTTCGCAGGATCAGCTTTTCGAAATATGCATTGTGCAGAGAGTACGGGACAAGATAAAGAACTGAGAGGTAGCGGGCGTAGATGAGCGTACAGGATGTCATCAAGAAATCATTTTTGCAGGGTTTTCAGAACACAAGCCTGACATTGCAGTCGGTGGTCATTTTGCTGGTTGCGGCCGGTGTGCTGGGAATATATCTTTTCTTTGTGTACCGCTTTATGACAGCGGATTCTTTTTATTCCAAAAGCTTTAATATATCTCTGATATTGATGTGCGTGATCACCACGGCGATTATCGTCACCATTCAGAGCAGTGTGGTGGTGTCGCTGGGAATGGTAGGCGCATTATCCATAGTCAGATTCCGCACTGCGGTGAAGGATCCGCTGGATCTGATCTTTATGTTCTGGAGCATCAGCGTGGGAATCATCTGCGGGGCGGGGATGCCTGGCCTGGCGGTGGTGCTGACCATTGGGGCGACTGTTCTGGCGCTGGTCTTTTATCGTTTGCCGGATGCAAGAAAATCCATGATTTTGGTGGTGAACGCGGCAGGTAACAGCTGTGCTGATACCGTATTTCAGACGGTGGAAAAATATGATAGGAATTATGCCGTGAAATCCCGAAATCTCACGAAGGAGAACACAGACTTCCTGATGGAGGTCAGGCTGAAGGACTATGAGGGGCTGCTGAAGGAGCTGAATGAGATAGAGCAAGTGATCTCGGTGTCCTTGGTGGCCCACAAGGGCGATTCGGTTTATTGAGCTGGCTATGAAAAAATTTGATTTTACTGTGATTGTCATCATGACCGTAATAGCCTGCGTGCTTCTGGGCAGCAGCCTGCGGGGAGCGGAGTCTGTGCCGGAGGGCGGCATGAGGCAGGCGCCCCTGCTGTCCGCGGAAAGCGGGTTCTATGAGGAGCCTTTTATGCTGGAGATCAGCGTGCCGGAAGGGGCAAAAGTGTACTATACGCTGGACGGCAGTCTGCCTGCGGCGGATGATATGCTTTATTCGGAACCCATCCAGATCACTTACGGAGGAGGAAGGGAGTCGGATGTGACCTTCATCCAGAATATGCAGGAGGACTGGCAGAACAGGGAAGGGGAAACGCATTCTAATGTGGCGACGGTTCTCCGTGCTCTGGCAGTATATGAGGACGGTCAGGCCAGCGATGCCGTGACAGCGACATATTTTATAGGGCTAGAAGACGAGAGGAACAGGACAGTGGTGTCTTTGGTGGCGGATCCGGAGGATCTGTTCGGGGAAAATGGCATCTATGTGACAGGAAAGGCATATGATGACTGGTATCTGGGGGGACAGCAGGGGGATGAGCCGGTGGCAAACTTCCTGCAGCGGGGTAAAGAGTGGGAGAGACCGGCAGTGCTGGAAATGTTTCAGGGAGACAGCATCCTGCAGCAGCCTGTGGGAATACGCATTCAGGGGGCGTCTGCCAGAGAGCATGATAACAAGAGGTTTTCCGTTTATTCCAGAAAGGAATACAGCGAAAGCAGCTGGTTCGATATCCTTGTATTCGGGAACAGCCGCGTCCATTCCTTCATGCTGCGCTCAGGTTTTATGAACGGATATATACAGCATCTGGTGCAGGACCGGGATGTGGCTTCCGCAGAGAGCATGGAAGTGATGGTATATCTGAACGGGGCATTCTGGTATGACACGATTGCGCAGGAAAAGTACAGCAGGAAATATTTCCAGGAAAAATACGGCGTGGATTACGAAAATGTCGTTATTATAAAAGCAGGAGCGCTGGAGGCCGGAGAAGCGGAGGATCTGGAGCTGTATCATGCCGTTTACGATTTTCTGAACACACATGATATGTCTGAGGCGGGCGCTTATGAGGAGCTGGACCGTCTTATGGATATACAGAGCTACATTGATTTTTCCTGTGTAAATGTATATTTTGCCAATCTCGACTATAATGAAAGCAAAAATGTCATCTGCTGGCGGGCGAGAAAGACGGGGTATGGAGAGTATGAGGACGGCCGCTGGCGATGGGCCTTATACGACATGGATCTGGAGAATCTGGATTACGGCGTGCGCATGGAAGATATCAATACCTTTACCATGGATACCCATTATGCCGGCAGCGCGTTCAATACCCGTCCCATGTATGTGGCCCTGCGGCAGAATCCTGTATTCTGCCGGCAGTTTGTGCTGAGCTTCATGGATATGGTGAATACGGACTTTACGGTCCAGAGAGCTACGGAGGCGATGGAGGACTGGGGAATCACCATGGAGTGGTGGGGAATGTATCCTGACTGGATGGAGAATTTTTTCCCGGCCCGGACGGAAGCCGTGACAGGTTATCTGGCGGAAGAATTCTGCCTGAAGGGAAAAAAGGAAACCGTGAGACTGCGGGTAAGCGATGCGGGCGGGGGGACGGTCACATTGAATACGATTGTGCCGGATATGTCGGAAGGGGAATGGAGCGGAATCTATTTTACGGATTATCCGGTAACCGTTACGGCATCGGCCAACGAAGGGTATCGTTTCGTGGGCTGGCAGTCGGAAGAGGTGAGACTGGAGGAGCCCGGAAACAAAAGCCAGACAGTAGAGATCCCGGAGGGCGGGCTGACTCTGCGAGCGGTTTTTGAGAAGAAATAAATTCGGATTTAATAATAATGGGAGAGATGAGCATGAAAAAGAAAATTTTGATCTGCGGCGCTGTTCTGGTTATAATAGCTGCTGCGGTTTTGGGGGGTTTAAGCTGTATCGGATCCATGAGAGAGACGAGGTGGGAATCTGTCTGGCTTTTGATGATTACAACGGCCCGAACTGGGAGGAATATTTTGATCTGTTTGATGAATATGACGTGAAAGTAACCTTTTTCGTAAACTTGTCGGAGCCTACGGATTTCTGCGACCGCGCCGTAGAGAGAGGGCATGAGATAGCGTTTCATACCATAAGCCATATAAGGCTGACAGAGCTTACGGAGGAAGAGGTCTATGAGGAAGCGGTGGCACCTATAGAGGTTTTCCGGGAGAAGGGGTTTGAGCTGTCTACATTTGCATATCCCTACGGTGCCTGCAACGAAGAGCTGAACGAGCTCCTGCTGAAGTACTATAAGGTGCTGCGGGGGGCATACAATCTGGAATTCAACAACAAACACGCATATCGGAATGGTTTTGTGGAATCCGTGTCTCTGGACAATGGAAATTATGATTCTCAGGAACAGTATGAGGAGCGCATCACGGAGGTGCTTGAAGAGCTGAAAGGGAGAAAGGCCACGGTAGTGTCCATGTATTCCCATGCCATAGGGGGCGGGGACTGGAGCGTGGATGAGGAGAAGCTTAGGTTTCTTTTTGAAAAGGCAAAGGAGATGGGGGTGCAGTTCTATACGTTTCAGGAGCTGCAGAACTGGTAAAGCAGTCTATGTTTCAGAAAGGATTCGGAAATGCTGTCAGGCATCCGGATCCTTTTTTTCACAAAAGCTTGAAAAACTGCAGATTGTGAAGTATATTAAATAGTAAGAAATCTAGAAAGGCGGGACAAGACGATGGATTTAAAAGGACGGGATTTTTTGAAGCTGCTGGACTATTCTCCGGAGGAGATCACATATCTGATCGATTTGGCCGCAGAGCTGAAAGAGAAAAAGAAAAAGGGGATTCCGGTGGATACCCTGCGGGGGAAGAATGTGGCGCTGATCTTTGAGAAGACAAGCACGCGCACAAGATGTTCCTTTGAGGTGGCCGCGCATGATCTGGGAATGGGGACAACCTATCTGGATCCTTCCGGCTCCCAGATAGGCAAGAAGGAGAGCATTGCGGATACCGCAAGAGTGCTGGCGGGGATGTATGACGGAATCGAATATAGAGGATACGGGCAGGACATCGTGGAGGAGCTGGCAAAGTATTCAAAGGTGCCGGTCTGGAATGGGCTGACCAATGAATTCCACCCTACCCAGATGCTGGCAGATCTGCTTACCATCCGGGAGCATTTCGGATATCTGAAGGGAATCAGGCTGACCTATATGGGAGATGCCCGCTACAATATGGGGAATTCTCTTATGGTGGCATGCGCCAAGATGGGCATGCATTTCGCCGCCTGCACTACACAAAAATATTACCCTGATGAAGATCTGGTAAGGCAGTGCCTTGAGATTGCGGAACAGACTGGCGGAAGCATTATGCTTACGGAGGAGGTAAAGGCGGGGACGAAGAATGTGGATGTGGTCTATACCGATGTGTGGGTCTCCATGGGAGAACCCGATACAGTATGGGAGGAGCGCATCCGGGAGCTGTCTCCCTATCAGGTGAACAAGGCGGTCATGGAGAATGCAGGGGAGGGAGCAGTGTTTATGCACTGTCTTCCGGCATTCCATAATCTGGATACAGGAATCGGTGCCCAGATGGGCAGGCAGTTCGGAATCCGGGAGATGGAGGTTACGGACGAGGTATTTGAGTCAGAGCGGTCTCTGGTATTTCAGGAAGCTGAGAACCGTATGCATACGATCAAGGCTGTGATGGCCGCCACGCTGTAGAAACAAATCCAGAGGCTTTGGAGCGGCAGGCAGGGCGGCGCTTCCGCTGCGGCGGAGGTCATGCCGCTGCCTGAAAATATAGAAAGGCAGGATATGAAGTCGGAGATTTTGGCGCTTCTGAGGGAGCGCAGGGGGTATGTGTCAGGGCAGGAGCTGTGCGAGCGTTTCGGGGTATCCCGCACGGCGGTATGGAAAGCAATAGGACAGCTGAAGAAGGAAGGCTACTGCATAGAAGCGGCAAAGAACCGGGGCTACCTTCTCGGACCGGAGACGGAGGTGTTCGGCCAGCACGAGCTGGAGAGCCGCATGGACACCAGATGGGCAGGGCATCCGGTCATCTACTACGATGAACTGGCATCCACCAATCTGCAGGCCAAGCTGGATGCGGAGAACGGTGCGGAGGAAGGGACCCTGATCGTGGCGGATATGCAGACCGCAGGCCGCGGGCGCAAGGGAAAGGGCTGGAGCAGTCCTGCGGGAACCAATGTATACTTTACCCTGATATTGAAGCCGGACTATGATGCGGAGCTGGCATCCATGGTGACTCTGGTGATGGGCATGGCCGTGGCGGAGGGCATTCGCGGGACCTGCGGCGCCGATGCGCGGATCAAATGGCCCAACGATATCGTGATCGGCGGCAGGAAGGTCTGCGGTATGCTGGCCGAGATGAGCGTGGAGCGGGAATTCATCCATTATGTGGTGGTCGGCGTGGGAATCAACGTGGGAGAGCAGGAGTTCCCTGCGGAGATCGCGGAGACTGCCACCAGCCTGTGGCAGGAATGCGGAGTGAAAGTCTCCAGAGGCGGGCTGATCGTGAATGTGATGAAGGCCTTTGAGGAATATTATAGGATGTTCCGCAACAGCCGCAGCCTGTCCGTGCTGCTGGAGGGATATAACAGCCTGCTGGTGAACAAGGGCAGGGAGGTGCGGGTGCTGGATCCCAAGGGAGAGTTTCAGGGTATATCCAGAGGCATCAACGAAAAAGGAGAACTGCTGGTGGAACGTGAGGACGGCAGCGTGACTGCCGTGTATGCGGGAGAAGTGTCCGTGCGGGGAATGTACGGGTATGTGTGATTTCCTTCTGTTTATGCGCAACGGAGCTGTCATGCCGTGCTGCTGCCTGCGGTAGAGTGCCGGCTGGCCTGATATCCGCGATATGGTGCCGTCAGCTGTCGAAGTGCTGCGGGAGGTATGGTGTATGTCCCGGTGGAAGAAGTCGTCAGGAGTCAAGGGGAGGAATTATGGAAAGCAGGAATACCGTGCTCTGCGGGGCAAATGCCTATGAGATGAAATATTATTTCAACGAGCAGTTCAAGAACATACCGGAGTCCATCAAGGAGGAGCTGCATATCCTCTGCGTGCTGTTCACT
The DNA here is from genome assembly GCA_964018205.1 of uncultured Acetatifactor sp. GTDB lineage: Bacteria > Bacillota > Clostridia > Lachnospirales > Lachnospiraceae > Acetatifactor. The sequence continues at coordinate 33,039 of CAXHOW010000033.1, forward strand.
GAGGAGGTGGGAGGCGTCTTTGTCATTGCCTTCGAGGAAGATGGGAATGTGGTGCTGGAGACCAATGCGGACGACGACGATATCTATTATGATGAGGTCAGCAGCGGCCTGATGGTGGCGGAGGTGCGCAGGAGGAGGCAGGAGCTTTTCGAGTCCCTGAGCTTGTATTATAGGATGTTTGTATTGGGCATTGAAGGGGCGGATGCGGGTCTGGAATAGGAGGAGCTATGATTCTGGTAATTGACGTCGGGAACACGAACATGACCATGGGGGTGTATGAAAAAGGAATGCTGGTGACCACCTTCCGCATCATGACCAAGACTCCCAGAACCTCGGACGAGTACGGGATATTGATCACGCAGCTGCTGCAGAACAAGGGGATCGAGGCCTTAAGTCTGGAGGGCTCCATCGTGGCCAGCGTGGTGCCGGACGTGATGCATTCCCTCATGGGCGGTCTGGTGCGGTATACGGGCACAAAGCCTATGAACGTGGGGCCGGGCATGAAGACAGGCATCCGCATCGTCACCGAGGATCCCAGAGCCATCGGGGCGGACCGTATCGTGGACGCTGTGGCGGCTTATGAAAAATACGGCGGGCCCGTGCTGGTGCTGGATTTCGGAACGGCTACCACCTATGACCTGATCACCGGGGCAGGGGAGTTTGCCGCCGGCATCACGGCCCCGGGCATCCGCATCAGCTCCGAGGCCCTCTGGACACAGGCGGCGAAGCTGCCCAACATCGAGATCAGGAAGCCGAAGTCCATACTGGCTCAGGAGACCATCAGCAGTATGCAGGCAGGGCTGGTGTACGGCCAGATCGGCCAGACGGAGTACATCGTCAGGAAGGTGAAGGAGGAGAGCGGGCTGAACGACCTGAAGGTGGTGGCCACAGGCGGTCTGGGCAGGCTGATCGCGGACGAGACGGATGCCATCGATATCTACGACAGCTCCCTGACTCTGGACGGCCTGAACATAATCTATGAAAAAAACAGAAGGTAGGGGCTCGGGAAATGTCAGCGGAGGATAGCCGGAGAATGATTTGCGGAGGAAACCGCATAGAAAAGGATTGCAGGCAGGAACGGAAGACATGATATGCGTGATGAACAGAAGGTGAGGACAAATCAGTGGGAAAGCTGGCGATAGGCGATGTGGTTTTAGAGAACAATATCATATTGGCTCCCATGGCAGGTGTGACAGACCTGCCATTTCGATTGCTGTGCAGAAGATCGGGGGCGGGGCTGGTCTGCATGGAGATGGTCAGTGCCAAAGCGATTTATTACAATAATAAGAACACAGAGGGCCTTTTGCAGGTGAGTCCTGATGAAATGCCGGCTTCTCTCCAGCTCTTCGGCTCGGATCCGAAGATTCTTGCCGATATGGCGGCCCGGATCGAGGAAAGGCCCTTTTCCATTCTGGATTTCAACATGGGCTGTCCGGTGCCGAAGGTAGTGAACAACGGGGAGGGATCCGCACTGATGAAGGATCTCAGGCTGGCAGAAGAGATTCTGAGGGGGCTGGTGAAGGCCGTGAAAAAGCCGGTGACAGTGAAGCTGCGCAAGGGCTTTGACCATGAGCACTGCAATGCGGTGGAGCTGGCAAGAATCGCGGAAGCCTGCGGCGTGGCAGCGGTAGCGGTGCACGGACGCACCAGAGAGCAGTATTACAGCGGCAGGGCGGACTGGGAGATCATACGTCAGGTGAAGGAGGCGGTGAAGATCCCCGTCATCGGCAACGGGGACGTTGACAGCCCGGCTGCGGCGCAGAGACTGCTGCGCCAGACAGGCTGTGACGGGGTGATGATAGGCCGCGCCGCTCAGGGGAACCCGTGGATCTTCCGGGACACGGTGAGCTTTCTGGAGACCGGAATGCTCCCTCCGCCGCCTGACAAGGAGGAAAAGAAGCAGCTGGTACTGGAACACGCAAGGCTGCAGCTGCAGTACAAGGGCGAGTATACCGCCGTGCGGGAGATGAGGAAGCATCTGGCGTGGTACACGACGGGGATGCCGAATTCCGCCCGTTTCCGGCAGATGATCAATTCCATGGAGACCATGGAGGCATTGACCGAAGGCGTGGAGACTATTTTTCGGTAAAGCCGCATATATTTTGGCATGGACACGATACTGTTTTTTTATGGGAAGAGAGGCCTGAAGGAGCCTCTGGTGGAGCCTGTGGGGCTGAAAAGCTATATGCTGATCCGCGTAGGGCTGGACGTGAAGGAGGAGACGTGGTTCGGTCTTGAGCTGGGGCCGGAGAATGAGGCGAGGGAGCGCAGCGAACCGCAGACAGACCGAGAGAATGTGCCGGATAAGCAGAGCGGTTGGGAGACGGAGGTGTACGGCAGCCCGCAGACAGACCGAGAGAATGTGCCGAAAAGGCAGAATGCCACGGGTTCAGCGGAGGTGCCGAAGGATAAAGCCGGCCCGATACAAGGAGCGGAGCCCAATAGGCGCAGAGGAGCAGGCGCCGGTGAAAAACCGACGGAACGGAAGAAAAGCATGACGAAGCGGTGGGCACATCCTCTGCGGAGCCTGAGGCAGGCGCTGGGGCGCAGGAGAGACGCACGCCTTGAAGCCCGGAGAAGGGAGGCTGAGGAGCTGGAGCGGGAACACGCCATGGTCCGGCACAAGGAGCGGATCCGGCAGGCGGATCTGGCCATGGAAAGACTGGCTGCGGAGGTCATGGAACTGACGGATGAGCCGGAAAACTGCCGCTGTGTGTATGAGAGCGCCGTCAGAAAGGCTCTGCTGGGCAGGCAGGGCGCGGAGGCGGAGAGAGAAGCGGAACAAGGAGTCATAGGGAGAGAGGCTGCAGGGGGATTCCTTGAGAGGGAGAGGACATTCTGGGATGTCCCGGAGCCGGAACGGCCAAGGTCAGGACAAGAGCTGCCATGGCTGTGGCACAAGCATTTCGATATGGAGGAATTTAAAGATTACAAGGAGCGCTTCTGGGTGGAGCGTCTGATGCCCTATGCCCTGCTGCACCATTATGTGGTGCTGGGCACGGCTCCCTGCGTCTTTGAAATCCTGGAAGCCCATGCACGGAGGATGAAGAGTCTGCGCTGGATCCTGCTTGAAGCGGACTGCACGCAGGAGCTTCAGGATTTCGTGGAGGACTTTTATACGGAGTACGGACTGGCCATTGAGCTGCAGACGGCTGCGGGCACGAATCGGCTGAAACGGCTGCGGCTCGTCTGTGATCCGCCTGCCAATATCATGGATTTCACGGGGGAGACCTTTTTCAGCACGGCCGGGGTGGCGGAGGGCAGCGTCTGGCTGGATATGCTGTCTTCGGACGAGAAAAGATACCGGATCGCGGGACGGCGCGGCGGGATCGGGTACTTCTCCCTGAAGGAGGAATGGAAGCAGGCTCAGAGGCGGTGCAGGGAGCCTATAGTACGATAGATGCGGTTATTGCCTTGACAGTGGCTGCAAAAGTGGGTATAATACGGAAGAATCAAGGGAACAGGGAAATATGGCGGCGGAAAGCAGCTTCCCGAAAGGACAGCTGTATCCAGACCCCGGAGACAAGGAAACGAGATCAAGGAAATCAATGAAATAAAACTAGGAAGGTGTATGGAAATGCAGGAGAAGAAAAACATTCTGACTTACGAAGGACTCAGAAAATATGAGGACGAATTACATGAATTGAAGGTGGTTAGGCGTCAGGAGGTGGCCCAGAAGATCAAGGAGGCAAGGGAGCAGGGAGATCTGTCCGAGAATGCTGAGTATGATGCTGCCAAGGACGAGCAGAGGGATATCGAAGCAAGGATCGAGGAGCTGGAAAAGATCCTGAAGAACGCCGAGGTCGTGGTAGAGGACGAGGTGGATCTGGACAAGATCAATGTGGGCTGTGTAGTAAGGCTTCTGGATATCGAGTACAGCGAGGAACTAGAATACAAGATCGTAGGCTCTACGGAGGCCGACAGCCTGAAGGGCAAGATCTCCAATGAGAGCCCTGTGGGCAAGGCCCTGATCGGCTGCAAGGTGGGGGACAATGTGAACGTGGAGACTGCAGCGGGGGTATTCACCTATAAGGTATTGGAAATCCAGAGAAGCAGGTGACACAGAGGTATAGGACGGCATGTCCGCAAAGCACCTGACGCTGCGGACAAAAGAGCAGAACCAAGAGAACAGAACCAAGAGAACAGAGACAAGAGAATACCAGTTGAAAGGGGTACATTTATGCATTGGTCAGACAGAATTGCGGACAAGATCATCAGCAGGAATCCGGATAAGGAAGAATATGTATGCGCCGCAGGCATCAGTCCATCCGGCTCTATCCATATCGGAAATTTCAGGGATATCGCCACCAGCCTTTTCGTGGTGAAGGCGCTGGAGCGTAAGGGCAAGAAAGCGAAACTGCTGTTCTCTTGGGACGAATATGACAGGATCAGGAAGATTCCCGTGAATGTGGCCAAGGTAAACGATGATATGGAAAAGTACATCGGAGCCTCCTATGTGGACGCACCTAATCCCTTCGGCACGGAAGAGAAGAGCTATGCGGAGTATTTCGAGAAGGAATTTGAGGCTTCCATCGAGAGATTCGGCATCAAGATGGATTACAGATATCAGGGACAGATGAACAAAAGCGGCAGATACAAGGAGTATGTCATAGAGGCGCTGCGTAAGCGGGAGGAGATCTTTGACATTCTGGACTCCTTCAGGACGCAGGACGCGCAGGAGGGTGAGAAGGAAGCCTATTATCCGGTGAGCATTTACTGTCCGAAATGCGGCAGGGACACCACTAAGATCACGTCTCTGTCCGAAGACTGCACCAAGGCTCATTATGTATGCAAATGCGGCTATGAGGGCGACCATGATTTCACAAAGGACTTTAACTGCAAGCTGGCGTGGAAGATCGACTGGCCCATGCGCTGGAAATATGAGCAGGTGGACTTTGAGCCGGGCGGGAAGGATCATGCCAGCCCCGGAGGCAGCTATGATACCAGCAGAGTGATCGCAAAAAAGATTTTTGATTATGAGGCTCCGATTTTTCAGGGCTATGAGTTCATCGGCATCAAGGGCTCCACTGGCAAGATGTCCGGTTCCACGGGGCTGAACCTGACGCCGGGAACGCTCCTGAACATTTATCAGCCTGAGGTGATCCTATGGCTCTATGCCAAGGCTGACCCCAACAAGGCTTTTGATTTCTGCTTTGATGACGGCATCCTGAGACAGTATTTCGAGTTTGACAAGCAGTATAAAAGCTTTCTGGATGGGACGGCGGACGAGTATATCCGGGATATCATGAACAGCTGCCTGATGTTTGATGAAAAGATCAAGCTGGTACCCATGTCCCATCTGGTGCAGCTGGGGTCTATTGTGGACTTCAACGTAGATATGCTGGAGACAGTGTTCGCAAAGATCGGGACGCCCTACAAATATGAGGAGTTTAAGGATCGTCTGGGGCTGGCGAAATACTGGCTGGAGAACTGTTCCCCCGAAAATGCCAACAAGCTGTGCTGTGTGAGGAACTGGAAGGTTTATAACGAGCTGGACGAGAAGGAGAAGGAGGCTGTCAGGCTGCTGCATGAGGAGCTGTCCCATAACGAATACACGCTGGACGAGCTGAACACGGAGCTGTACGAGATCCCCAAGAAGATATACGGTTATGACGCGGAGAACCTGAAAACCCTGCAGGGAGGCTTCTTCAAGAATGTGTACAGACTGCTGCTGGACAAGGAAAAAGGACCCAGACTATATCTGTTCCTATATGCTATCGAGAAGGATCAGTATTTAAGCCTTCTGGACTTTTCCTATCCCGTGACGGAGGAGGAAGAGCGGGCCATGACGGCGGTTCCGGAGGAGGAGCCGGCTGAGGAGAAGCATGTGGAATACGGGGACCCTGACGAGGTAGAGCCTTTTGGAGAGGAAATCACGCTGGATGAATTTAAGAGCATTGACCTGAGAGTGTGCAAGGTTCTGAAGTGCGCGGAGATCAGAAAGGCCCATAGCTGCTATAAGCTGACCCTATTCGACGGAATCAAGGAGAGGGTCATCGTATCCACCTTGAAGCAGTATTATAAGCCGGAGGAGCTGATCGGCAGAAAGATCATCGTGGTGGCAAACTTAAAGCCTGCCAGATTCGTGGGCGTCACCAGCGAGGGTATGCTGCTTGCGGCTACCAACAATGCCTGCGGATGTCAGGTGGTGTTTGTGGATGACATCGTGCCGGAGGGGACGAGGATCTGCTAAGAGGAATGCGGGTGTTTTGAATGACGATTTCCAGAAGGCAGATGAAAAAAGAGGACATTGGAAGCTGCTGTTTCCGATGTCCTTTTTATTATTCCTTTATAGGTCTGATACCCCGCTGCTTGCAGCGTTCAGCAGGAAGAAGCCAGATGCGGATATCCCGCTGCCTGCGGCAGGTTGGCTCATTCAAAAATGCGGGTGCCTCCTCTGGAGACAGCATATATGGTCAGCCTGCTGTCCTTTCAGGTAGCAGGCCAGTCTTTACTCAAAATGGATGCTGTCTACTATAACCTGAAACAGCTCGTCCGCATCATTTCCGAAGGATTCATGGATGTAGAAATCAAAGCCGATATAAGCATCCCCGTTCTGTATCACCACATAACGGTTATTGAAAACGGAACCATCATCGTTGGTGGAGATACCGTGGGAATCCATAGCCTGCAGTCCGTTCACGGTGATGATCTCCGCCTCATAGCCTTCCATGGTTTCCATGGACTCGGCCAGAGTCTGCAGATAGTTTTCCTCCTCTATGATATAGGCGTTGATGAACAGGCTGGCCAGATCCCAGATATTGTCGCCGTTATAGACGGAGTAGGCATCCAGCTGGAATTCCTCTTCGGTGGAGGTGTTTACCACATCCCAGATGTAGGGGCAGGAGAAAACCAGATCCATATCGTTGTGCAGATCCTCCAGAACCCATTCCGTCATAGCAGGCAGAGGGATGATAGGCTCCTGCTTCATGGCAGTCTCCAGTTCCTCCTGAGTGATGGAGATATTGGATTCCGCCCCGGTATCCGCCAGAATCTTCTGGGCAAGGAGAGGGGTGATGGGCCCCAGCGGTCCCCAGTGGTCCGTGCCGTCAATGATGTAGCAATGGATATTGTCATTCTTTGAGGTATTCTGGATGTTCAGCAGGTTGGCGGAATTGCCGTCGCTGCCCTCTATGAGGAAAGTGGGCGTCTTCACGTCGTCCAGCCAATGGATGGGGGAACGCATGATGAATTCCTCCTCTATGCTGGTGTCAAAGGTGAACTGGCTGTTATTGTGGTACTTGATCTCGTCCACGGCGCCGAAGCCGAAGACCGCCCGGAATTTGTCGGTGTACTCTGCCGCAAGCAGTGCGCGGGTGGCACCGGTGCTGTGGCCGCCCAGATAGATACGGTCGGGATCCACATAGGGCAGGGACGCGGCGTACTCGTAGGCGGAAACGATATCGTCTATCTCGCCGAAGAGAGCTTCATAGTAGCCGGGATTGCCGCAGCCGCCCCGGAAAGAGGGGTACATGGTCAGTACACCTGCCTGCCAGAAGGCAGAGCCTGTCTGGTCATCGTCCCATTCGGGATAGACCCAGGGGAAATCGTCGATGCCGTTGCCCCAGCCGCCCACGATCCATATGATCAGGGGGTGCTTTTCGCCGTCGCCGGGGTCGCTGGACACATAGGCAGCCAGATCGCCTACCTTGGAGGGATAGGAGATCAGCTCGAAATTGTCGGGAGGCTCCGGAATGGAGTCGCTGTCATGATCCTGTCTGGCCAGAGTTGTCTGGAAGGCATCATGGGCTTCGGCGAAGCTCTCGTAGTTTTTGGAGGTTCCCGAACCTGACGAAGTGTCAGATTCAGGCGTCGTACTAGCTTCCTGAGAGCTCTTTCCGCTGATGGTCCTGCTGGATTCGCTTGTCCCGCCACTGCTTTCAGGAGAAGAGCAGGAGACGGAGAAGACTGCCAGCGCTGTCAACAAAGGCAGCAATAGTTTTTTTACGTTTTTGACTTTCATGTGAATCAACTTCCTTTTCTTAATGATAAGATAATGATAACCGTTTTAAGCCGTTTCGTCAACAGTATATGATAAGTCCCATTGACAACTTGTCTCTGTTAGGCTATGCTAAGAATAACAGCTATGACGGCCCGATGATATTCCGGCAGGAGCAGGATATCGGAAGGGGATGATACGTGCGCAGGACGGGAAAGCGGGGAAGCCATGGCCGAAATGCATTAGTCAGGAGGTAGGAACGGTATGGAATTATTAAAGGGAAAGACTGCTATGGTTACAGGCGGTACAAGAGGCATCGGTTACGCAATCGTGAAGGTGTATCTGGAGAACGGAGCGAATGTGGCGCTGTGCGGCTCCCGCCAGGAGACCGTGGACAAGGCGCTGGAGAAGCTTAAAGGCGAGAACCCTGATTACAAGGTGATCGGGCTGTGTCCGGATCTGCTGGATCCGGCGGAGGTGGAGAAGGCGGTCGCCACGGTGAAGGATACCTTCGGAAGCTTCGACATCATGGTCAGCAACGCAGGCGTATCCGCCAGAGACAGCATATATGATTACAAGGCAGAGGATTTTGCAAAGACAATGAACCTGAACGTGGACGCGGTGTTTAACTGTGCTCAGGCTGCGGCCAGAGTGATGAAGGAGCAGGGGGGCGGCGTCATCCTGAATACCAGCTCTATGGTAAGCATTTACGGACAGCCCTCGGGAGTTGCCTATCCCGCTTCCAAATTTGCGGTGAACGGCCTTACCAAATCTCTTGCCAGAGAACTTGGCAAGGATAATATTCGGGTAAACGCAGTGGCTCCCGGTGTCACCAGGACCGACATGGTGGCAGCGCTGCCGGAGCATCTGATCAAGCCTCTGATCGCGACGATCCCTCTGGGAAGAGTGGGTGAGCCAGAGGATGTGGCCAATGCGTTCCTCTTCCTTGCCAGCGATCTTGCCAGCTATGTGACAGGTGAGATCCTGTCCGTGGACGGGGCCGCAAGAACCTGACGGAGCCGCAGGGCCCTGATGCAGCCGGTCTGACCATATCTGGCTGCCGTGGAAATAAGGGATAATAGATTTTCGGTGCAGGGGGGCGTATACCGCATACATCCGTGACGTCTGTCTTAAAGGGCAGGTCAGAGGATGCGGCGTGATGCGTCCCGTGCATTATGTCAGGCAGCTTTTGCGGCAGAGGTATGCTTTTGGCCCGCCGCGGCAAAAAACGCTGTAAGGGGAATCAGGATGAACAACGTATGCCGGGATATCTTCAGGGCCATCCATGAAGGGAAATGGCTGAGGATCGAGTATAAGAACAGAGAAGGACAGATCACGAAATACTGGATCGGAATCAGGGAGCTGAATCCGTTGAGGCGTACCCTTGCGGTAGACGGCCTGCATCTTGGCAGGTATACGATAGAGGGCTATGATGCTATCTATATCGACTCTATTCTTTCCTCCCAGATCGTGGAGGGCTCCTACTGTCCCGTCAATGAGCGGCTGGTGCAGGATATTCACCTGAATCCCCATAAATATAAGCAGATATTTGAGAATACGGCCAATCTCAAGATCCTGAACTATCTGGAAATGTGCAGCAGGATGGACACGGTTCCCTATCATGCGGACTTTGCGCTGGTAAGATTTCTGGACAGGGAGAGCTTTCAGGGGGAGGGCTATGTGCTGGACGATGCCCAGTTCCAGACTGTCGTGAAGAATTTTCAGGTAAGGATGGACGAAAAAAGGAACGGGAACGGCAGGCTGTCCATCCAGAAGCTGGCCATGAACGTGCTGAGCATCCGCACTGACAAGGGTCTGTACGTCCTTGCCTGCCGTATGCTGCAGCTGGATGTGAAGGGCAGGATACTGCGCCCGGAGGATGAGCTTACGATCTGTACAGAATATCGGTACGGAGAGGTGCGCCAGAGCATTCGCAGGTTTCTGGATGCGGACGACTATGAGCTGCTGAAGGACTTTAAGAGGAATCAGGAGAAAATCAAGGATCGGGTCATGGCCCGTACTCCGTATGTCTGCGGAGTGGACGATATGCCCTATGTGATCGGGATGGGCATGGACATTGCGCTGGATCTCCATTCAGAGTATCAGGCTATCGTGAAGATGTATGAGGAGGGCAGGGAGACGGTGCCCATAAAGGCCTTTTTCGGGGATCTGCTGCACCGTCCCCGGAGGACGAAGAGCTATCCCATCATGCTGGTGAACCGGCAGATCAATCTGGATCAGCTGCTTGCCATCAACAATGCCATGAAGTATCCCGTAGCCTATATTCAGGGGCCTCCGGGGACGGGCAAGACCAACACCATCATCAACACCATCGCCACGGCCTTCTTTAACGGACGGACGGTGCTTTTTGTCTCCTATAACAACCATCCCATCAATGGAGTGTTTGAAAAACTCGCCGGCATGGAGTACGAGGGGAGGAGGATCCCTTTTCCGGTTCTGCGGCTGGGTAATATAGACAAGGTGGCGGAAGCCATAGAATATATAAAGCGCCTGTACTATCAGGTGCAGGGGATCTCGGTATATTCCTCCACGCTGGACAGAAACAAAGGGGACCGTGCGGAAAGGGCGAAGCGTCTGTCCGGCCTGCTGAAGAAATATGAGGAGGTGCTGGACTTAAAGGAAAGGGGCGAGACCCTGAACCGTCTGCTGGAATATCAGGGGCAGGCGCCGGCTTCCATGGAGATGCTGCCCTTTCAGGCGGATCTGCAGGGGCGGCAGCTGCGTCAGGTGCAGGACAGGATAGGACGGGCGGGAGATATCACGGACAAGGATGCGCTGGCGCTGCTGGACAATGATCTGGACGAGCTGCTGAAATATTTTTTCTACGTCTCCGCAGGGTACATCAAAAAGCTGGAGAGCGAGAAGAATAAGGAGCTGCGGCAGATTCTCTTTGAGGCGGAGGGGAAGGAGCAGCTGGATGCCTTTGTGAAATATCTGAAGAAGACGGAGAATGTGAAAAAGCTGCAGGAGATTTTTCCTATTATCATCACCACCTGCATTTCCGCCCATCGGCTGGGAGAGCCGGAGCCCATGTTCGACATGGTGATCATGGACGAGGCCAGCCAGTGCAACACCGCGGTGTCCCTTGTTCCCGTGATCAGGGGGGAGAATCTGATGCTGGTGGGGGATCCCCAGCAGCTGAGCCCGGTGATCCTTCTGGAGGATATGGTGAACCAGTCGCTGCGCAGGAAGTATCAGGTGCCGGAGGAGTATGATTACTGCAGGAATTCCATCTATAAGACCTTTCTGGCCTGCGATGCGGTCAGCGACGAGGTCCTGCTGCGGAATCATTACCGGTGTAATGCAAAGATCATAGAGTTCAATAACAGGAAATACTACAATTCCAGACTGAACATCCGCTCCGAGAGCAGAGAGGAGCATCCGCTGGTGTACGTGGATATAAAGAACGGCCCGGGCTTTGTGCGGAACACCGCCCCGGAGGAGGTGGCGGCCATCGTGGGTTATGCCGGACGCAACAGGGACAAGAGCATCGGCGTGATCACCCCTTTCGTGAACCAGAGGAGGATGATCGAGGAGGCGCTGGCAAGGGAGAGACTGGACAATGTGGTGTGCGGCACGGTGCATGCCTTTCAGGGAGACGAGAAGGATGTGGTGCTGTTTTCCACCGCCCTGACGGATCAGACCCAGGAGGGAACCTATGAATGGCTGAAGAACAACAAGGAACTGATCAACGTGGCGGTTTCCCGGGCCAGAGACAAGCTGATCGTGCTTTCCGACGGGAGACACCTGGCAAGACTCCACCGAAACGGCGGGGAGGATGACCTCTATGAGCTGGTGCGGTATGTGAAGGAGAACGGGGAGGCTGAGGTGACCCGGAAAAAGACCGACTCCAGAGCGCTGGGAGTAAAGCCCTTCAGTACTGCCACGGAGGAGGCGTTTCTGGAGAATCTGAACCATGCGCTGGAAAATATATGGCTGTCCCAGAACCGCTTCACAGTCAGGAAGGAGGTTGCCATTTCCCAAGTGTTTCAGGACAATGTAAGCCATGACGATCTGTTTTATTCGGGGCGCTTCGACTTTGTGGTATATGAGAGGCAGGGCCAGAGGGAGATGCCGGTGCTGGCCATCGAGCTGGACGGGAAGGAGCATTTTGAGGACGATGTGGTGAAGCAGAGGGACCGTAAGAAAAACGAAATCTGCAGGGCCCATAACCTGCAGATCATCCGTGTGGAGAATTCCTATGCCAGAAGGTACAGCCATATCAAGGAAATCCTCATCAATTATTTTGCCGTGAAGCATTGATATTGACAGGCAGGGCATCGGTCCGCACCGGCCCCGTGGAGCTCCTGACGATGAGCTGGGCCCGCAGCAGGATGGAGCCGATGGCCACATGGTTCAGCAGGCTGGAAAGAGCGTAGAAGCCGCATTTTCCCAGAGCGATGCGATCCTGCCTGATGGTGGTCAGGGGCGGCATGGTATGCGCGGTCATGGGCAGATCGTCAAAGCCTATGATGCTTAGATCCTCCGGGATCCGGATGCCTCTGTCATCGCACTCCGTGATGGCGGAGATGGCCCGTATGTCGTGGGAGAAAAGGATGGCGGTGACACCCTCCGCAAGCAGCTGCGGCACATACTTTCTGGTGGAGTCGTTCACATAGTACCCGAGGCCGATGTGACTTTCGTTGATCTCCAGACCGAATCTGTCCATGGCGTTTAGATAGGCATTGTACCGGGCTTTCAGAATATAGGATTCCAGAGGGCCGGATATAAGGCCTATTTTTTTGTGCCCGAGCCGGGTCAGATGCTTTACCGCCAGCTCAAAGCGGATCTGCTGGTTACCTGACTGTATAAGCTGACCATCACCCAGAAGGACTACAATCTGGGAGCGGTCATCGGCATTCTGGTGTTTATCATCCTTGCCGTACTGTCACTGATCACCTACCGGCGTACCGGTTCCTATAAAGATGAGGGGGCGTTCCAATAATGAAAGCGAAGAGAATGATCACGAATATCGGCAGCCACGCATTGTTGGCGGTGCTGAGCCTTATCTGGGTATTGCCCATATTCTATGTCGTGCTGACTTCCTTCCGTGAGGAGGGCGGCACATACAAGAGTTATATCTGGCCTAACCCGGATAAACCGGAAAAGTTTTTTTGCAATTCCTCCAAGTTTCAAGTACAATAAAGAAAAATGTTGGAGGA
>CAXHOW010000034.1:0-43088 GCA_964018205.1 uncultured Acetatifactor sp.
TAGCTCAGTTGGTAGAGCAGAGGACTGAAAATCCTCGTGTCACTGGTTCGATTCCGGTTCTGGGCATTTTTGGTGGAAAAAAGATATAGCAAAAGATGAACAAAATAAAAGGAAATAAAAAGATGGTATCGAAAGGCATTTTTTAGCCTTTGGGTGCTATTTTTTTGCAAAAAACCATGATATAATGAATAGAAATCTTGAAGCAGCCACGTAAAATAGTAATGGCGCAGACGAACCGGCATGACAGATTGAGGCAGGCTCAGACAGATTGAAGTTAGGAGAAATAGAAAAAGATGGGAGAGAGAGCTGTAAGATACCGCACAGAAAGGCGGGCAAAAAGATGGCAGAGACGGCTGGAGCGGTACAGAGAGATTCAGAGGCAGATTCGGGCGGAGGCACCGGATATCCTGGGATCTTCAAATTTTAGACAGATGAAGGGGTATATTCAGCATGGGAATGTAAGTGTCAGTGCCCATGTCATGAATGTGGCAAGATACAGTATTACATTCAGTGAAAAGCTGCATATCCCATGTCATAAGAGGGAGTTGATCAGAGGTGCATTGCTGCATGACTATTTCCTTTATGACTGGCATATACCGGATAAGGAGAATCCTCATAGGCTGCATGGGTTCTATCATCCGGGTGTGGCTTTGAGAAATGCTTGCAGAGAGTATGAGCTGACGGAACGGGAAAAGAATATTATAAGGAGGCATATGTGGCCGCTGACAATCGTACCGCCGAGATGCAGGGAAGCATGGATCGTGACCACGGCAGATAAATGGTGCTCCTTTATGGAGACCCTGCATATGCATAAAGGACATGGGGCTGCCTTGATCGGATATGAGGACAAAGGAAATGGAAGGACTATACCGACCTGACATATGAATCGGATATATATTGTCCTGCGGGAGCGCCAGCCTGCAGAGAAAAGAGAACATCGGGGAAAAAAGAGTGGAGCATTTATTCGAGCTGCTTAAGCAGTATGCCCAAGGAGATATCTATCCTTATCATATGCCAGGACATAAAAGACAGGCATGGGGCATGCTTCCCAGACAATTATATGAAATGGATATCACGGAGATTGAGGGCTTTGACAATCTGCACCAGCCGGAGGGTATTTTGTTTGAGATGCAGCGAAAGGCTGCACGGATCTATGGTGCTGACGAAAGCTTTTATCTTATCAATGGAAGTACCTGCGGAATCCTATGTGCGCTCAGCAGTGCGCTTTTGCAGGGGGGACATATTCTGATGGCCCGCAGCTGCCATAAATCGGCATACCATGGAGCCTATTTAAGGAATTTGACGGTGTCTTACCTTTGGCCAGCCTATTTGAAGGAATACGATGTTTATGATGCTGTCACACCGGAACAGATCAGGGAGGCGCTGGAGCGTGAGCCTGATATAAGGGCGGTGCTGATCGTGTCGCCCACTTACGAGGGCAGGATATCCGATGTGGAAGCCATAGCCGGGGTGGTGCATGAGAAGGGGATTCCTCTGATTGTGGATGAGGCTCACGGGGCCCATCTGGGGCTGGCAAAGGGTTTTTTGCCTAACAGCTGTCAGGCAGGAGCGGATCTGGTTATCCACAGTGTCCATAAGACGCTTCCTTCGCTGACGCAGACAGCGCTGCTCCATGTGAACGGGGAGAGAATTGATAGGGAGCTGCTGAGGCGTTTTCTGCATATTTACCAGTCCAGCAGTCCATCCTATCTGCTGATGGCGAGCATCGACAATGCCCTGCAGTATGTGGAAGCTCAGGGTCAGGAGGCATTCAAAAGCTTTCGCAGGCTATATGGGGAAATGATGGAGCGCCTTGCGGAATGCAGGCATCTGCGGTTACTGAGTGACGTGCAGGGCAGGCAGGATATAGGGAAACTTCTGATATCTGTAAAGCAGACCGATCTTACCGGGAGACAGCTGTATGAAATACTTCTTGATAAATATCACCTGCAGGCAGAAATGGCTGCAGAGTCCTGTGTACTTGCCATGTTTACGGTGAATGACGGAGAGGAAGCCTACCGGCGCATGACAGAGGCTCTGGTGGAAATTGACGCGAGTCTGACGGTATCGCCGGCAGAAGATAAGTTTGAAGAGAAGGCAGTGAATTTAGAATATAGGGAAATATTCGTTAAGGCATTAAAAGACAGCGGAGAGTATGGCCATGTGCCATACAGAGACGCTATTCCCCTTTCGGCAGCATGGGATATGCCTGCGGAGGAGATTTCTCTGGAGGAGAGCGTCGGCAGATATGCAGGGGAATTTATCAACTTGTACCCGCCGGGGATTCCCCTTCTGGTTCCGGGTGAAAGGATGACCAAGGAGCTCTGCAGGAGGATACAAGAAGCGCAGGGGCAGGGACTTACGGTGCAGGGGATCCGTATACAAGAAAAGGGCGGCGAAAAAAATATATATTTTCAGAGATCATAGATAAAGAGAGGATATAGTATGAGAAAAACAAAGATTATCTGTACCATCGGACCGGCAAGCGACAGTGTGGAATGTCTGCAGCAGCTGATGCAGGCAGGCATGAACGTGGCGAGATTCAATTTTTCCCACGGGACCCATGAGGAGCAGAAGATAAAGTACGAGAAGGTGCTGGAAGCCAGAGAAAAGGCAGGTCTGCCCGTGGCGACGCTTCTTGACACTAAGGGCCCGGAGATCAGGCTGCGGGATTTCGAGGGCGGCAGGGTGGAGCTCATTGCAGGACAGCAGTTTGTGCTGACCACGGAGGAGATTCTGGGTACATCCCAGAAGGCGGCGATCACCTACAAAAACCTGAAAAATGATGTCAAAAAGGGCACAACCATCCTGATTGACGACGGACTGATAGAGATGACGGTGGAAGAAATCAGGGGAGAGGAAATCATCTGTCGTGTAGTGAACGGAGGTTTTGTGTCCAACCACAAGGGCGTGAATGTGCCCGGAGCTATCCTTTCCATGCCTTATATCAGCGAGACGGACAGAGAGGACATCATGTTCGGCATCCAGCTGGGATACGACTTTCTGGCGGCTTCCTTTGCCAGATGCAAGGAGGATATTCTGGAGGTCCGCCGGATTCTGGACGAGCACGGCAGCAAGATGAAGATTATCGCAAAGATCGAGAATATGCAGGGCATCCAGAATCTGGAGGAGATACTGGAGGTGTCCGACGGCATCATGGTGGCCAGAGGGGACATGGGAGTAGAGATTCCCATGGAGGAGGTGCCCATTCTCCAGAAAAAGATGATAAAGCTGGCAAACGTTCAGGGCAAGCATGTCATAACGGCGACCCAGATGCTGGAGTCCATGATAAAGAATCCCAGACCCACCAGAGCGGAGGCTACCGATATCGCCAATGCCATCTATGACGGAACCACGGCCATCATGCTGTCGGGGGAGAGCGCCGCAGGGAAATATCCCGTGGAGGCGGTGAAGACTATGGCGAGAATTGCCGAAAGTGCCGAAAAAGATATTGATTATTATCAGAGGATGTGCCGTGGGGGAAAGGCCGGTGAGGCGGACATCACTACGGCTATTGCCTACGCTACCTGCTCTGCCGCCATGGATGTAGGCGCAGCGGCAATCATCACTGTCACGCTTTCAGGCTTCACTGCGGAGGCCATCTCCAGATTCAAGCCGCAGTGTCCCATCATCGGCTGTGCGGTCAATGAGAGGGTCTGCAGGCAGCTGAACCTCCTCTGGGGCGTGAATCCCCTGAAGGTGGAAAAGGAGGAGTCTGCCGACGCGCTTTTCGCTGACGCAGTGTCGGAGGCCAGAAAGTCCGGTTATGTAAAGAATGGAGATATAGTTGTAATCACTGCGGGCATACCTTTGGGGAAGACCGGAACCACCAATATGATCCATGTAGTCGAGGTGGAATAGAGCCATGGGTAAAATCATCTGCCTCATGGGCAGGAGCGCTTCCGGCAAGGATACCGTCTTCAAGAGGCTGCTGGAGGATCCTGCGCTGGGGCTCCGCAAGATCATACCTTACACAACCAGACCGATTCGGGAGGGCGAGAGGGACGGGGTGGAATATTTTTTTACGGATGAGGCCGGTTTTCGGATTCTGCAGTCAGAGGACAAAATCATCGAGGATAGGGCTTATCACACTGTCCATGGTTTATGGCGCTATTTCACCGTCAGCGACAGGCAGCTGCAGGATGAGGAGAAAAATTATATCATGATAGGTACGCTGGAGGCATACGGGAAGCTGCAGGATTATTTTGGCAGCGCCAGACTGCTTCCTGTCATGATAGAATTGGATGACGGCGACAGGCTCCAGCGGGCGCTGGACAGAGAGCGGACCCAGGAGCAGCCTAAATATGAGGAAATGTGCCGCAGGTTTCTGGCTGACAGTCAGGATTTTGCGGAAGAGAAAATAAAAGCGGCAGGCATCACTGCAAGGTTTCAAAACGATGATCTGGAACGGTGTCTGGCCGAGATCCGGGAGTATATCATGGGAGCCGGAACAGAACGATAAAATATAGGATATAGGGAGGCGGACATATGGAAATCAAGGTTGGACAAGTGAAGCAGAGCGCTCCGGTGGAGCAGACCCAGAGCCCCCAGCCCTCTGACGGGAGTTTCAAGTTCATGCTTGCCAGCCATATCGAGGAATCGGAGCTGCAGACCAGGCTGCAGGGCCTCATGGAGGAGATCACCATGCAGGGGGACAAGCTGGCCAAGCGCCGGGATGTGAAGGACATGAAACA
Source organism: uncultured Acetatifactor sp. (assembly GCA_964018205.1). GTDB lineage: Bacteria > Bacillota > Clostridia > Lachnospirales > Lachnospiraceae > Acetatifactor. The sequence goes on from CAXHOW010000034.1 coordinate 4,695, forward strand.
TTACCGGAGTCTGGTGAAGGCCTTCATGAATGAAGTGGTGACCCATTCCCACGCCTTTTCCAGAGAGAATTTCCTCGACAGGAGAGGGCGGCACAGGGTATACGGCATCATCCGGCTGGTAGACGAGAATCTGGATCAGCTGGCTCAGGAGCTGATGAAGGACGAACAGGATCATCTGGAGATACTGAATAAGATCGGGGAGATCAGGGGGCTCCTTCTGGACATATTCACATAAGCATGGAGGGGCGGCACTTGGTGGGATGCACTGTGGGTCCGGAGGATGCGCTGTATGGCATGGGATGCATCGTATGCCAATGGGGCATAGTGAATGAAAGGCACATTGTTTATAAAAGACAAAAGAAAGAGGGGGCATTATGGCGGGATTTCAGGATATATATGGACAGGAGCAGATAAGGGAGCATCTGCAGAATGCGCTTTCCACCGGGAAGGTATCTCATGCCTATATTATCAATGGGGAGAAATCATCAGGGAAGGAGTTTATCGCAAAGGTATTCGCCATGGCGCTGCAATGCGAGACGGAAGAGAACAGGCCTTGCCAGGAATGCCGTTCCTGCCGGCAGGCCCTTTCAGGCAACCATCCGGACATTATCGGGGTCGTCCATGAGAAGCCAAACACCATCAGCGTGGATGACATCCGCGCGCAGGTGAACGGGGATGTGGTTATCAAGCCCTACAGCGGAAAATACAAGGTGTACATATTGAGCGAGGCGGAGAAGATGACGGCGCAGGCCCAGAACGCCCTGCTCAAGACCTTGGAGGAGCCCCCGGAGTATGCGGTGATCATGCTGCTGACCTCTAATCTGAATGCGCTGCTGCCGACGATCCTCAGCCGCTGCGTGGTGTTGGACATGAAGCCGGTGCCGGACGAAATTGTGCGGCGGTATCTCTGCAGCCAGCTGCAGGTGCCGGACTATAAGGCAGAGGTCTGTGTAGCTTTCGCAAGGGGTAATATCGGTAAGGCCAAGGCGCTGGCAACCAGCGAGGATTTTGAGAAGGTGAAGGCGGAGGCGCTGTCCCTGCTCAAATACATACAAGAGATGGATCTCAACGAGATTATCGCCGCCGTCAAAAAGATCACGGAGTACAAGCTGGAGGTGAACGATTATCTGGACATCTGTGTCATCTGGTACCGAGATGCGCTGCTGTTCAAGGCCACCAGCGATGTGAACCATCTGATTTTCCGCGAGGAGCTGCAGGCTCTGCGCCGCACGGCCCAAAGGAGCAGCTACGAGGGGATCGAGAATATCATAAAGGCTCTGGACACCGCCAAGAAGCGTCTGGACGCCAATGTGAATTTTGAGCTGGTGATGGAGATGCTGATGCTGACGATTCAGGAGAACAGCTGATCGTCAGACGGCAGACGTCTGAAGCCCCGGAAGTATAGGGTAAAAATCCGGTGATATCAGTATCGTTGTGAAAGAGCGGCAGCTGATGTGGAAGCCGCTCTTTTTGTACGGACAGTGCATCAGTTTAGAACGTCATTGCGCCATAGGGAATCTGATAAGGAGCGGATCCGAATTTTACAAGCCGGATGAAGATGAAGTAAGAGGGGGATGATATATGGAGGAAAGAATAGAGGGGCAGCCATTAGGATTCTTTATCAAAAAAAGAAGAGAAGAGCAGGGCATTTCCATGGAGCAGCTCAGCGAGGGGCTCTGCAGCGTCAGGACAGCATGGTATCTGGAAAACGGAGAGCGGGAGGCCGACAGGCTTCTGCAGGAGGCTATGCTGGAAAGACTGGGAGTAGGAGCGGAGGATTATGAACGCTATCTGGACTATCAGGACTATCGGCACTGGAAGGCAAGACAGAGCATTCTGCATTATATCACTTATGAAAAAATGGTGCGGGCAGAGGAGCTGCTGGAACGGTACCGGCTCGAATACTGCGGACAAGGGTATCAGGCCGGGGAAAGCGCGCCAGCCGGATATCACCAGACAGACAGAAACGGGGAATTTGTAATCGATGTGAGCTATCGGCTGGAAAGGCAGTTTTACCTTAGTATGCTGGCGCAGGTCCGCCGTTACGAGGGCTGTCCGGCGGAGGAGCTGAGAGGCTTCTATGAAGAGGCATTGGAACTGACTGTTCCGGGGGCAGGGACGAAATCCCTTGCTGAATCCGCATTATCCCTAAAAGAGCTGAATCTGGTTCTGGAGGCGGAGCGGGTACGCAGGGTACAGAGGCCCGGACGATATCGAGAGGTATTGAAGTATATCGAAGGCAAGGGCCTCGACAGACGGGGAACGGCCAAGATATATCCCAAGGCAGTATATTTCTTGTATAAGTGCCTTGCTTTAGGAGGAGAGGCGGATAAAAAAGATGGGCCGGATATAGGAAGAACCGGTGAGGAAGCGGAATGGAGCAGGGAGGCGCTCCTTGGGTACTGTAATAAGGCATTTGAGGTGCTGAGGGACAATGGAAGGATGTATTATCTGTGGGAAATCATTGATATGCGAGGGAGGCTTCTGGAAGCTCTGTATAGGGATCTGCGGGAGAAGTCTGTAAGGCAGGACGGGGATGCCCGTACCGGCACAGTGGAGCGGCTCTCTCGGGAGAACAGGGAGTGGAAGCAGATTCTGGAGAGGATATATGAGGAATTTCGGGTGCCCAGAGAAACCTTTGAGTATTGTTATCTCTATGTGGTTAAGGGCGTGAGCTGCATCAATGATGTCATCCGGATCCGCCGTAAGATGCTGGGGCTCAGCGTAAAGGAGCTGTGTGAGGGAATCTGCGATGTGAAGACCCTGCGGCGGCTGGAGAGCCGGAAGACGTCTCCCCAGCGGGCTATCGTGAAGGAGCTGTTTGAACGTCTGGGGCTGCCCAGAGAGCTTACCCGGACGGAGCTGGTGACGGACAGTCCGAAAGCCCGGAGGCTGATGGAGCGGCTGCGGGAGAGCAGCAATAACCATCGATGGGAGGAAGCCGAACGATTATTGGGAGAGGTCAAAAAGCTTGTATCAACAGAGATAAGAAGCAACCGGCAGGCGCTTATGCGGAAGGAGCTGCGGATCCGATGGGGTAAGAAAGATATAGAAAAGGGAGAATATCTCAGACAGATGCGTGCAGCATTGGAACTGACTTTGCCGTATGAGGCTTTTTTGCGGGATGGAGAGAAGTATCTGACCAATGAAGAACAGCTGTGCATCCAAAACATGATGCAGGCTATGAGTATACAAGATGACGAGCTTCTGACATGTATGAGCCGTTTTGATGAGATATACCGTCCTTATATCAATGAGGAACTGCTGGGGGTCGTCATGGGGATGTATGATGTTGTCATGGGATATACGAGGAGCCTTTGGGGCAATATGGGAGAATATGACAGAGCGGACTGGCATAGCAGGAATATCATAGAGGGATGCCTTAGATTCCGCAGACTGTGGATGCTTGATGATAGTCTGTACGACAGATGGTGGAATTACAAGGAGAGGAATAAAAAGGGCATCCCCACAGACAAAGTACTGGATGATGCGGAGGAACTGACAAAATGCATTGTCCTCAGCAGATTGGCTAAAAGCAGTGACGAGGCGTTTTACATGAAAAAGCTGAAGGAGCTATAGTAAAATTATATTATTAGTGTGTATTGCAGTCGGCGATTTCTTCTTTGTCATTCAGCGGCGATATGCTCGGTTCATTGTCTGCGTCCTCTCCGCCAATGGAACCCTTATTTCCTGACAGCCAGTCGTTACCGTCTATGTCCTCTGCAGTCTCAAGCCCTTGTTCGGTTTTGGTACCATCAGAAGCAGGGAGCGTGGGAGGCTGGATGCCGATAAAAGCAGCACACACCAGAGACGCAGCTGAAAGGTGTAAAAAGTGTCGTAAAAATCTGTGTTTCATATTAATTACTCCTTTTCGAATAAAATTAAATGTATTATCTCACAAACGTAGTGAAAAAGGCAAGGGACAGAGTTGTTCAGTTTTTCTTTATTTTTATGAACAACTCTGTCCCTTGTCTTTTTACTGGCGGCAGTTTATCATAAAAATATCTACTAGAGCTTCTTTGTGCAAGGTCGATTATTATTGCATAAAGGCATAAAAAGATGGAAAGTGTAAAATATAGTTGGCTTGAAGGAAAGCTTTTGAATCTGCGAAAAGGCTTTTGAGTAGACAATCAGAATGTGTTTGGGTGCATAAAAAGACGATATATATTGGCGATGTTGTTCTCTGGCTGTTTTGGATATTAGGGGGCTTGGGTATCTGTGTATTAGCTGAAATGAAAGAAGACTATCGGGATGCTATGATAATAGTTGGGGGAAAAACTACTAAAGGGGAGGGAAGGGCGATGCTGAATAAGAAGATAAGATTATCTGAAAGATGTTGTGTTATGAACATATGTGGAGTCAGTATTATTGGATGTCCGGATACTGGTGTGATTATCGGATTAAACTCGGAAGGTGAAGCATTGATTAGGCGACTGAGGAACGGTGTTTTATTTGTGCCGAAGGATTTCAACGATAGTGAATTGGCATTGATAAAGGCGTTGGTGGAAAATGGATTTTGCACGGAACAGCTAGTTACGTTTAAACTTAAACGAGCATATTTTCATGTCACATCCCGTTGTACATTAAACTGCGAAGGATGCTATTCTTATGAAGTGCAAAGGAATCAGAAGAATGATTTATCGTTACAGGAGATTAAGCGGATTCTGGACAACCTATCAGAGGCAGGGCTTGCTGATCTGGTGATATCTGGAGGAGAGCCGTTTCTTCGTACAGATATTGTAGATATATTAGCGTATGCTAAGGTCAATTTACATATAGCGTCAGTGCAATGTATTTCCAATGGGACAGCCCCTATTGAAAGTTATCTGAATGCAAGTAAGTACCTTGATGTGCTATCGTTTTCTTTAGATTCGCCTGATAAAGAAACTGCAATAATACGAACAAGTGACGTGTTTAGTAGTGTTGTTGAAAAAATTGCAGTATTGAGAAAGCAGGGCGTGAATGTAACCGTTGTCTTTACTATACATCATCATAATGTGGATAGGTGTATGGAATTATGTAATTTTGCCCAAAAATTAGGGATTGGCTTTAGATTCAGTATCTTTACAGTAATAGAGTTTAATGAGGAAAAATCTTATTTAGCTTTAACTGATGACGATTACATAAAACTGGAGAATTTTTTTAGGAGTGATTTGAGTGTTAAGCCTATAGAGGATAATATGGCGGGAGACATGATTGGGTGTACGCTGTCTTGTGGTGCAGGGAAAAATATTTTAAGCATTTCTTCTGATGGTCGTATATATCCATGTCATATGTTTAATAACATTGATGAATTTTGTCTGGGAAGTGCTTTAAGCGATGATATAATTGATGTAATAAATTGTGATGAAAAGAACCCATTTGTTTCATTGACAGTGGATCATATTGAACGTTGCAGAACGTGTCATGTTCGGTATGTGTGCGGAGGGGGATGCCGTTTTCGGAGCTATGCATTATATAAAAGTATTTATTATTTTGATAGATTGTGCAAGGCATACATATCCAACAAAGAACATTGTATTAAACAATTGATGAATTCTTGAATGACCAATAAATTTCTTATATTTTAAAACAGAAAGGAGGAAATAGTATGTTGTTTAAAAGCAAAATGGATGTGACAAATGAAGCTTGTACCGAAATTAAGCTTGAAAGTCCGGACGGAACAAAGATCACAATAAAAGTGGGCTGATGATAACTGGGCGTTTCTCGGACAGAGAAAAAGTCAGGGTAGAAAAGTATTGTATGTAATGATATGGGCATTCAAGATTCATTTTTCTATCTAGCTGTTTGAAGGGAACCCTGCTACTGTAGGGTTCCCTTCAAAACTTGATGTATATGTTGACAGTGTAACATAGGGAGGAGATTTGTTTGGATAATAAGGGAGTCTTTGCAGAATGCGACAGCTTTTGTCTTGCTGATATGGGAGTTATAGAAATAATAGATGCTGAAACATATTTGTATATACATAAAGAAACGCTTGGAAAAGTTTTTCATATTAAAAATAGTGATAAAGAACGTGCGCTTGTAATTTCATTTGAAACACCTGCGCTGGATGACAAAGGTACACCTCATGCGGTTGAACATGTCGTTATCGAAGGCTGTAAAAAGTATCCTATTCCGGGATTGTTTTCGTCTCTGATGCGACAGTCGTATAACACAACAATGGGGGCGCACGTTAATGCGTTTCATGGAGTGACAAATTATTTTTATGCTACATTATCTGAAAATCAGTTGCTGTGTATTCTGGAATATTATCTAAATATCGTATTCTATCCGTTATTCTATACAGATGAGGCTTGCTTCTTGAGGGAAGTTTGGCGTTATGAGCTAGCGGATGCAAATGCTCCTTTAGGAATAACGGGCATCATCTATAATGAACAAAAAGGGGCCTATACATTTGATATGGCAGCATTATATAATAATATGCGAGTGCTCTATCCGGAAAGTGTTGTTGGTAATGTGGCTGGTGGGATTCCTGAAGCTATACTGACATTGACAAATGAAGAAATTATCAGTTATCATAGGAAATACTATCATCCAAGCAACGCAACAATATATCTGTACGGCGACATTGATGTTGATCCCTTTTTAAAAGTAATCAATGCTATTTTTAAAGGATTCGAATATCAAAATATTTTGGTAGAGAAAGGTAAAATATGCACCTTTAATAAAGCTGTTAAGAATATCTTTCATTATCCTGAGGAAATTTATGCTGGGACAACGAATCAGGTTATCTTATATTATTCAATTAATCTTGGTATGCAGCCAGCAAATTTATATGGTATTTTTGACATATTAAACAGTGTAATAGGTTTACCGTCTTCTCCTATTGTGTCGAAGTTGCGGGAAATTATGCCAGAGTACAATGTAAATTCAGAATTACTTTCCACTACAGCAGGAGAGTGTCTGCTTTTTTTGATTATGGGTCCACGAGAAGTTGATGTGGATTTTTTGAAAGAAACAGTTGATGCTATATTATCTCAAATAGTGCAAGATGGCTTCGATATTATGTCTGTTGAGGCAGCTATATCAAATATGGAATTTGAATTACTGTCTATTACAGACCAGCCAGACTTGGGTGTGAATCTGCTTTTAGATATGGCTTGCAAACATTCGATTGATGATAGCTTTTATTATCTAAACGCATTTCTGAAAACCTTAGATATGGTGAAAAAGGAAAGCAAAAATGGTCTTTTTGAGAGATTGATTGAAAAGTATATGGTTAAGAACGATCATAAGGCAGTTTCGATGACAATTGCGGAATCGGGTATGCGTGAATTACTAGATTCAGATTTTAAAAGAAAGTTACGCAGAAAAAAGAAAGAAATGTCAGATGGAGAGATTACACAAATTATAGAAAGAAATGCAAGTTTTGAAAAAACCGTAAAAGAGAAGATTCCACGGTGGATACTGAAGAATTTAAATATTGTCACAGCGGACATATTGTCAATTGAAGCTGGATCAAAAATTATATTTGATCAAGATTTTGGTGGATTAAGAATTATGACTGCAGAGGTGACATGTGGGGATGTGAACTTTACGAACGTTAAGTATAATGCAGCGGCGGCAACAATTGATGAATTACATTTTTTGAATTTGTATGCATCCTTATTAGGGAATGTAAAAACGGAAAACTATGAGTTGGATATTCTTCAAACAAAAATTGCCCGTAGCCTGAAAGATTCTAACTATTCTGCGGAAGTGTGTAGCTTCTTTGATAAAGAAAGCATACCTGCTCTTGCTTTGAGCTGGAAAACCTTAAATGTCGATTATGCGCAAGCTGTGGATTTGATTCAAGAGATGGTTCTGCGGACTGATATAAACGATTTGGCTCAAATAGCGAATGTTGCAAAGTGTCTAAAATCAAAAATGCATTCTGAAATAAATGCAAATCCAATAAACATTCAGATGCTTCGTGCTTTGGCCAATCAGGACAATTCATTTGTTAAGGCAGCATATATGAAGGGGCTTGAATTTTATTATTTTTTATGTAATTTGCCCACAATGATAGAAGAAACTCCAACCGATGTTATTTCCGCATTAAAATCGGTACGTCAAAAGTTGGTCTATGCAGAGGATTCTGTTGTGATGTTTGCAGGAAATGCGCAAGGAATTAAAATTTTCAAAGAAGAAATATGGAAGCTGACTGATTGCCTCAAAAATGATATATTTCAGCCTGCTGATTATTCTGCTATTCCAGAACCTGCCGATTCAGAAGGTATTATTATCGGCAGCATGGTTCAATATAATTTCATGTTTGCTTCATTTAAAAAGTTAGGAATGAAATATTGTGGGAAATTTATTCCTCTGGCATCTCTTATAACAAGTGAATATCTTGTACCCCAAATACGCCAGATTATAGGTGCTTATGGTGCTAAAATGGTAGTTGATTGCAGAGGGATATTTATTTTTTCATTTCGTGATCCAGCTGTTGACAAAACTTATTGTATATATGAAGGGATTGCAGATTATATTTTAGATGCTGCCTTCACGCAGGATGATATAGATGGGCATATTATTAATTCATTTTCGACCATGGCAAAATCTGAAGGAATATTGAACAGAGCTTTTTTGGCTATGCAGGATAAATATCTGGGATACCCTGATGATTATAGATTAAATCTGTTAAGGGAGATAAAGTCTGCGACAGTAGAAGACTTGCAGGCTCTTTCGCCTTTTTTCAGGAAGCTGATGGAGTCAGGTGTTTGCTCTACGGTTGGAGGGCAGGCTGGGATAAAGGAAAGTGAAAGAAAGTTTAAAAAGATATTTTATGTCTGAAATCCATAAACTGTTGACAGTAGTATATGTCCATGCCTTCTTTGAAATAAAAGTGTTCTCTTGCCATTTCTGAACGTGATAGTATGTAAGAAATATAATTTCTGGGAAAGGACAAGAATATGTTCAGATACATAAAAAGACAATATGCGTTAGCGCTGGCGGTATTATGTGCCGGCATAATCAAAAGCGTCATTGCTCCGATTTCGGCCGTTTTAGAGAAAAACATGATCGATGCCATCATACAAGGGAGTATGAAAGAGTTTCAGACATCACTGTGGTACGTCGCTCTGGTGGTTCTGGCTGCGGGGGTGATATATTACATCAGCGCATTGACAGAAAGCAAGTTTAAGAACAAGCTTATGATGGATATGCGCAATGACCTATATGATGGGATCATGCGAAAGGGGATCGCGGATTTTCAGGAGCGGGACACGGCGGAATATATCTCCATGATAAACAATGACGTAGATACTGTGGCCACTAATTTCTCCAATCCTATCTGGAGCCTGATTTCCGGAGGAATCACCGTTGTCCTTTCGCTGGCTGTCATGGTGATGTACAGTCCGTTGCTGGCAGGGATCGCAGTCCTATGTTCTCTTGTTTCCTTCATGGTTCCGAAGATTATTACGAGACATATCAAGAAGAGTCTGGTGGAAAAGGCGATGTGCGAGTCCGCTCTGGCTGTTCAGCTCAAGGAGGCATTGAACGGACATGATGTTGTATCCGCTTTCGGGGTTCTGCCCAGAATACGGGTTCGTTTCTCGGAAGCGAACAGAACGCTGGCCGACTCGCTGTACAAGTTTGCGCTGCTGCTGTCCGTGCTGCAGAATTCTTCCGTGATCATAGGCAAGGCGGTCAAGGTAGTTACCTTCCTTGTGGCAGGCGTGATGGCGGTCAAGGGGCAGATCAGCGTGGGGACAGTCCTTCTGTTTGTGTCGCTTTACGGTTTTTTCAGCGGCGGGATCATGATGTTTTCCCAATGTGTTCCGCTGCTTGCGGGATGCAGGCCAATCATCGAGAGGCTGACGACCGTGACGGACGGTGCGGACGATGCCGTCAGGGGGACTGAGACTCCCACGTTTTCCCGTGAGATCCGGGTGACGGACTTATGTTTCCGATACAAGGAGGCACATCCAGTGCTGACGGGTCTTCAGCTGACGGTACGAAAGGGTGAAAAGCTTGCGCTGATAGGAGCCAGCGGCTGCGGCAAGTCCACCCTCGTTAAATTGCTGAGCGGGGACTATGGCGGGTATCAGGGAGAGATCTGCTATGACGGCATGGAGCTAAGACGGATTGACATCCGAAAACTGCGCAAGATGATTGCGGTCATACACCAGAAAACGTTTATTTTCAATGATACGATACGATACAACATATGTCTGGGCGAGCAGTTCTCGGAGGATGAGTTCAGCGATGCGCTGAGGCTGAGCGGTGTGGACAAGTTTGTCCCCTACATTGCGGATGGCGTGGACGGGGTGTGCGGCGAAGACGGGGCGAACTTGTCCGGGGGGCAGAAGCAGAGAATCGCGCTGGCCAGGGCCTTGATCCGGGGGATTGATTTCATGATTCTGGACGAAGGGGTGTCCGCAATCGATGTCGAGACGGCCAATGAAATAGAGCAGGAGCTGCTGGATATGGATAACCTGACGCTGCTGACGATAACGCATCGAATCAAGGACGGGCTGCTTGGATGCTATGATAAGGTTTTGTATATGAGCGAGGGCAGGATTGTCGAAAAGCAGGGGTTATAAACAATTTTGTCCATTGTTTTCTGCTATATATGAAGATCTGGTTTCCCAAAGGAAAACAGCGTATCATACCAACTTATGTTAAACATGAAGGCGTGAAACTGGTTGGCTGCCTGGACTATGAAACTGACTGTATTTATGTAGAAGAATACAAAAAATATGATGTGGAAGTTTTTTGCAGTTTCTGTCCTTGTATCCAGCCGGAAAGGTAGTCATGATCCTAGATAATGCAAAAATCCACCATGCGAAGCTGCTCAAGGATTTCCTGAAAAAAATAGGAAGCGCCTGAAGCTTGTGTTTCTGCCGCCATACAGCCCCCACCTGAACAAAATTGAGGAGCTTTGGGGATGGTTGAAAGATTCTGTTATAAACAACGTTTTTTACACCCGTGATGAAATCCAAGGGGCTGTACAAAAATTTATTGACTGGCTGAGCACAGTGTCGCAAATGGTCATTAACCGCCTATGTTTGTGTATTGCAGTCGGCAATTTCTTCTTTGTCATTCTGCGGCGATATGCTCGGTTCATTGTCTGCGTCCTCTCCGCCAATGGAACCCTTATTTCCTGACAGCCAGTCGTTACCGTCTATGTCCTCTGCAGTCTCAAGCCCTTGTTCGGTTTTGGTACCATCAGAAGCAGGGAGCGCAGGAGGCTGGATGCCGATAAAAGCAGCACACACCAGAGACGCGGCTGAAAGGTGTAAAAAGTGTCGTAAAAATCTGTGTTTCATATTGTGGACGTACCTGAATGAGTGATGGAACGGATGCCGGTCAGATGTATGTCCCGCCGGCCGAAAAAAGGCATATGCGCTTTCGCATATGCCTTTTCTTGACCGCAGAGATTTACTTTCCCTTGCTAATTTTATGCTTGCGTGATAAGATAGAGGCATGATGAACCAGACGGATGTTTTTTTGCGGATCCGCCTGCGGGACGGAGGTCTGGAATATGGACGGAATGAACGGATATACAGGAAATACAGAGCAGTCCGGTGCGGGGACGAACGGTTACGGAGGGAACCCGAAACAGCCGGGCGCGGGTACGAACGGTTATGGGTGGAACCCGGAACAGCCGGGCGTAGAGATGAACGGCCATATGGGATATGGGCAGCCGGACACCGGAGCATATGGCTGGGGGCAGCCTATGCCGCAGGCGCCCTGCCCGGAGGAAGAGGTGCGGAGGGCCAGAAAGCACTTCTCAAAGCTGGGTCTGATGTACTTTGCGGGCACCATCGTGATTTTTGCGGTGCAGTTTGCGGCCTCGGTCGTGTATCTGCTGAAGCCCTCATGGGCATGGAATGCGAATATCAACCTGATGCTGTCCGTTCTGCCCATGTATATCATAGGTATGCCTATTTTGATCCTTCTTGTGAAGCAGGTGCCTGCGGAGAGGGTGGAGAAACATACCATAAAGGCCGGGAGCTTCATTCTGGCGGCTATCATGTGTTTTGCCATCGTGTATATTTCCAATTTGGCAGGGAATGTCATGACATGGATCATCGGTCTGCTGAAAGGAAGCCTTGTGCAGAACGAAATTGCAAATGTGGCTACATCCGTAAGCATCTGGATGGTGCTGATCTATATGGTGATCTGCGCTCCCTTTATGGAGGAGTATGTATTCCGCAAGCTGATCGTGGACAGGACTGTCCGATATGGGCAGGGAGCGGCAGTGATCATGTCCGGGCTTATGTTCGGGCTCTTTCATGGTAATCTGAACCAGTTTGTATATGCGTTTACGCTGGGGATGTTTCTTGCCTTTCTGTATGTCAAGACGGGAAAGCTGAAGATCACCATTGCGCTTCATATGATGATCAATTTCATGGGCGGCGTGGTCAGCACCAAGCTCATCGACATGATCGATCTGGATGAATATGTCAGGGTAGCGGGGAGAGGAGATATGTCAGCCTTGATGGCATATATGATGGATCATCTTGCGGGCTGGATAGCCTATCTCTTCTTCATACTCTTTGTATTCGGCATCATGATTACCGGCGGAGTGCTGCTGATTGTCTTTCTGGTAAAGAAGCGTTTTGCTCTGGACAGAGGTACCGTGACTCTGCCTAAGGGTAAGAGATTCAGGGCCATGTTCCTGAATGTGGGCATGATACTCTACAGCGTTTTCTGGATCGGTATGATTCTCTGGCAGATGTTCGGGACGGAAATCATGAAGCTTATTGCGGGGTGAGCAGTTTAAATAATATTGTCGCAGCGTCTGCATATGAATGAGGGGCAGACGGACGGAGGCGGATATATGTATACCTTTGAAAGCCGAATCAGGTACAGCGAGACTGACAGCGGAGGGAAGCTTACAATGGCTTCCCTTATCAATTATTTTCAGGACAGCTCCACCTTTCAGTCGGAGGATCTGGGGCTGGGGGTGGGATATATGCGGGAGAAGCATCTGGTGTGGGTGCTGTCGGCGTGGCAGATCAGGGTGCACCGCTATCCCGATCTGGGGGAGAGGGTAGTCATCGGTACCCAGCCCTATGACATGAAGGGATTTTTAGGATACCGTAACTTTGCCATGCTGGACCGGAACGGTGAATATGCCGCAAAGGCGAATTCCTTATGGAGCCTGCTGAATGTGGACACCGGAAAGCCGGTGGCCGTTCCGGAAGAGATGGTTCAGGGATACCGGCTGGGGGAAAAGCTGGAGATGGAATATGCGCCCCGCAAGATCGCCTTCCCCGGGGAAGGGGAGCTGAAGGAGGCCGTAACCGTGAAGAAGCACCATCTGGATACCAACCGCCATGTGAACAACCAGCAGTTTATCAGCATAGCGATGGACTGTCTGCCGGAAGACTTTACGGTGGGACAGGTTCGGGCGGAGTATAAGAAGCAGGCGTTTCTGGGGGATGTGCTTGTACCCCGGATGGCGGAGGATGGAGATAGGATCGTGGTCTCTCTTGAGGACGGGCAGGGCGGCTCTGTACAAGGCACCCCCTTTGCGGTGACGGAGTTCCTGCGGATGAAAGAGAGCGGGGAGCAGAGTGGAGAATAGGAAATGAACGGAGGACAAGAGTATGATTCGCTTAGGTGAGAAGCAGGAGCTTGTGATTGTAAAGAAGGTAGAGTTTGGAGTGTATCTGGCGGCTGCGCCGGAGGAGAAGGAGGACAGGGTTCTCCTGCCGATAAAGCAGGTGCCGGAGGGCAGCGATATAGGAGACTGGATAGAGGTGTTTGTCTATCGGGATTCCAGGGACCGGATGATAGCCACGGTGCGGGAGCCGAAGCTGGTGATGGGGCAGGTGGCTGAGCTGACCGTGGCCCAGACGGGGAAGATCGGGGCGTTTCTGGACTGGGGTCTGGAAAAGGATCTGCTCCTTCCCTTTAAGCAGCAGAAGGGGCGGATCAACGAGGGGGACAAGGTGCTGGTGTCACTTTATATTGACAAGAGCGACCGCTTGTGTGCCACTATGAACGTATATGACAATCTGCGGACGGACAGCCCCTATAAGCAGGACGACCGCGTGGTGGGAAGGGTCTATGAGATCAGTGACAATTTCGGGGCCTTCGTGGCTGTGGACAATATGTATTCCGGCCTGATTCCCCAGAAGGAGCTCTACGGAAAGGTGGAGCTGGGGGCGGACGTGAGCGCCCGGGTGGTAAAGGTGCGGGAGGACGGCAAGCTCTCCCTCAGCATTCGGGAGAAGGCGTATCTGCAGATGGACAAGGATGCGCAGGAGCTGCTTTCCATCATAGACAGCTATGCGGGGGTTCTGCCCTTTAACGACAAGGTGTCTCCGGAGATCATCAAGAGGGAGACAAACATGAGCAAGAACGAGTTCAAGCGGGCGGTGGGAAGGCTGCTGAAGGAAGGAAAGATAGAGATCGGGGAGAAGGTCATCCGGAGGCGGTAGGCTTTTTATTAAGAAATTCGAAATTTCTGTGAACTGCTGGTAAATGGCAGGGGGTTGTGCTACAATAAGGAACAGAAAAGTCGTTGGTTGACCGGAGCGTTCGTAAGGCAGGCCCGTACGGACGGGGTACCGGACGGGAGCAGGAGGTGTGTTTTTATGGATATTGCAGGTTTGTCGACGGCATTGGCGAATGTTTCGCTGCAGTCTCAGGTCAGTGTCGCGGTGCTGGACAAGGCCATGGATACCAGTCAGGCGCTGGGGAGCGGGATGGTAGAGATGATCGATGCCGCTATGGAGCTGAGCGTGAATCCGAATGTGGGCGCAAATTTTGATATGCGTATCTGACAAGGTGTGTCTGAAGCTTGAAAGCTGCCTGGGGAATGTGCTTCAGGCGGCTTTTTTGTGAAAATTCATAGAATTCTATTGCTTTTTTTTCGGGTTTTCTGTACATTTGTAATATAGGGTTCTTTTTGCAGTTAAAAAGCAGGTGTTGAAAAGTATTCTCGAAGAAAATCCAGATTGTCCGGCGAAAAAGGAGAGGTATTCTATGATATCAAATCAGATTTTGCAGAACACGATTGATGGGCTCAAGAGTATTACACGGGTAGAATTCTGTATTATGGATGTGGACGGAAAAGAGGTTGCGTCCACTATGGATATGTACAGCAATGTTCAGGTTGTGGCGGAATTCGTGGCTTCCCCTGCTGATTCTCAAGTGATACAGAATTATCAGTTTTTCAAGATTTATGACGAGCAGCAGCTGGAGTATGTTCTGGTGGCGGGAGGAACCGGTGAAGATGTGTACGTCATTGGCAAGATGGCGGCTTTTCAGGTTCAGAACCTGCTGGTAGCCTATAAGGAACGTTTTGACAAAGATAATTTCATCAAGAACCTGCTGCTGGACAATCTGCTGCTGGTAGATATCTATAACCGCTCAAAGAAGCTGCATATCCAGACGGATGTACCCAGAGTGGTTCTTGTGATGGAATCCGGAAAATGGCGGGACAGCAACATTCTGGAGCTGACCAGAGGGTATTTCAACGGCAGCAGCAAGGACTTTGCCACGGAGGTGGATGAATCCAGCGTGATTGTGGTGAAGGAGCTGTCGGAAGGCGATGCTCTGAAGGAAATCGACAAGGCGGCCAGACAGCTTTGGATGTACCTGAAGAAGGAGGGCATCAAGGACGTCCGTATCGCCTACGGGACAGTGGTTCAGGAGATAAAGGAGGTCAGCCGCTCCTATAAAGAGGCGAAGATGGCTCTGGATGTGGGGAAGATTTTCTTTAATGAGAGGGAGATCATCGCTTACAGCGAGCTGGGAATCGGACGTCTGATCTATCAGCTGCCTATTCCGCTGTGCAGGATGTTCATTCAGGAGATTTTTGACGGAAGAAGTCCGGATGATTTTGACGAGGAAACATTAACTACGATTTATAAATTTTTTGAGAACAGCCTGAATGTATCGGAGACCTCCAGACAGCTGTTTATCCATAGGAATACTCTGGTATACCGGCTGGATAAGCTGCAGAAGAGCACGGGGCTGGATCTGCGGGTCTTTGAGGATGCCATTACTTTCAAGATTGCGTTGATGGTAGTGAAATACATGAAGTATATGGAGGATTCCAATTATTGAATCCGGTGACAGGCCGGATTTAGAGTCGTTGGGCTGAGTGGAGGAAGAGAATGACCAACAAGCTGCTGGCCATAAAAAAACGGGAACAGTTTATAGAGGAAAAAGGCATCATTTATCTGGATAACGTGAGCAAGGTCTATTCCAAGGGCTCGCCGGCCATAAACGGAATCACGCTTGGGATAGGAAAAGGGGAGTTTGTATTCATCGTGGGGGACAGCGGATCCGGCAAGTCCACATTGATCAGGCTTCTGCTGCGGGAGCTGGTGGCTTCCAGCGGCAGCGTGTATGTCATGGGAAGCGACCTTGCGAAGCTGAAACACGGGCAGGTGCCGAAATTCCGCCGCAATCTCGGGGTGGTGTTTCAGGACTTCCGCCTGCTGAACGACAGGAACGTATACGAGAACGTAGCATTTGCCCAGAGAGTCATACAGGTCCCATCCAAACAGATCAGGAGGAATGTTCCCTCCATTCTGGCTACCGTAGGGCTTGCAGGAAAGTACAAGGCAAAGACGAAGCAGCTGTCCGGAGGAGAGCAGCAGAGGGTGGCTCTGGCGAGAGCGCTGGTAAACGAGCCCTCCATACTGCTGGCAGACGAGCCTACCGGCAATCTGGATCCCAAGAATTCGTGGGAGATCATGACGCTGCTGGAGGAGATCAACCAGACGGGCACCACGGTGGTGGTGGTCACCCATAACAGGGAGATTGTCAATGCCATGCACAAGCGGGTGGTCACAATGAAGAAGGGTGTGATCATCAGCGACGAGGAAGGGGGCGAGTACATCGATGAAGATTAGTACATTGCTGTATACCATCAAGCAGGGGTTTGTCAACATCTTCCGGAATAAATGGTACTCGCTGGCTTCCATAGCTACTATATCGGCATGTCTGTTCTTGTTCGGCCTTTTCTACGCGGTGGTGATGAATTTCAGGAGCATCGTGATGAAGGCGGAGGAAGGCGTGTCCGTTACTGTATACTTCCATAATGAACATGACTATTTCTGCGATAGCCATGAGCCGGGGCAGATCGCCACGGATGCCCGGATAGAGGAGATCGGGCAGATGATAGCTGCCCGGACAGAGGTACGGGATGTGGTGTTTACCTCCGACGAGGAGGCATGGCAGGATTTTGCCAGAGATCTCTTTGGGGAGAAGTATGGAGAGTTCGCCATAGGCTTTCTGGACAATCCCTTAAAGGGGGACAACAGCTATGAGATTTTTCTTAACGATGTGTCCATGCAAAACACATTGGTTACATGGCTGAATTCAATTCCGGAGGTACGGGATGTGAATCATTCCCAGCTGACCGCAGACACACTGAGCGGGGCGAATCTGCTGATTGCTTATGTATCCGTAGGGATTATTATCATCCTGCTGGCGGTAAGTATCTTCCTGATCAGCAATACGGTGGCCATCGGCATTTCCGTCCGGGCAGAGGAAATCAATATCATGAAGTATATCGGCGCAACCGATTTCTTTGTCAGGGCACCCTTTGTGCTGGAGGGTATGCTGATCGGGCTACTGGGGGCAGTGCTGCCCTTATGTCTGATCTACAATATATATAATTACGTTTTGACATATATTGCGGAGGAATTTTCGATGCTGAGCAGTTTTCTGGCGTTTCTGCCGCTGGAAGAGGTATTTGGGATATTGACGCCGGTATCGCTCATCGTAGGCGTAGGCATCGGCTTTCTAGGGAGCATTACTACAGTGCGGAAGCATCTCCATGTGTAGAGGGCCGGCGGCCATGAGCCGTATGCTGCTTCCGGGGAACATAGGAGTATGATTATGAAGAGAAGGTTAATGTATCGGAGAGTCTGTGGGATGGTGGGTCTGGCTTTTTCGGCCTTGTGCTTTCTGACTGAGCCTATGGGTGCAGCCGCTTCAAGCTTGTCTTCCATCACCTCGGAGAGCATAAGGGAAAAGGAAGACCAGATTTCACAGAAAAAGGACGAGAAGGATAATCTGCAGGACAGCCTCAGTTATCTGCAGGACATCAAGAAGGATCTGGAGATCCAGAAAGCAGGGCTGAGGGACTATGTGAAGCAGCTGGACGAGAGCCTGACGCTGGTGATGAACAACATTGCCGACCTGAAGGAAAAGATCAGCGTCAAGGAAGAGGAGATCCGGGAGACGGAAGCGAATCTGGAAGCTGCGATCAGGAGAGAAGAGAGGCAGCGGGAAGCCATGGCCGTCCACATCAGGCTGGTCTACGAGCGGGGAAACAACAGCATGATAGATATGCTGCTGAAAGCCAGAAGCATCAGTGATCTGCTGAACCGGGCCGACCGGGTGGAAAAGATGGTGGCCTACGATCAGGAAATGCTGGAGGCCTACAAGATGGTCACGGAATACGTGGAGCTCTGTAGGGAAGAGCTGGAGCTGGAGAAGGAGATCCTGGATGGGACAAAGGCGAATGTGGAGCTGGAACAGAAGAATCTGGAGGAGCTGATCGAGCAGAAGAACCGGGATATCATCCAGTATGAGACCGACATCAGCAATAAGGAAAAGGCTATCAGGGAGTATGAGGAGCAGATCAAGGCTCAGGAGGAAGAAATCAAGCTTCTGGAGGAGGCCGTGGCAGAGGAGAGGAAGCGTCTGCTGGCCAGCAACGGCACGGTGATCAATTATGACGGCGGTATGTTTAAGTTTCCGCTGGCATCCATGACGGCGGTGTCCGACGAATACGGATGGAGGATCAATCCCATCTCGGGGAAGGAGGAATTCCACAACGGGGTGGATCTGGCGGCACCGGGAGGAACGGACATTTATGCGGCGTATGACGGAATTGTTGTAGCTGCTGCTTATAATAATTCCATGGGCAATTATGTTATGATAAATCATGGTGATGGGCTATATACTATTTATATGCATGCTTCGGCGCTGTATGTAAAGAAGGACGACGTGGTGGCACGGGGCGAAACCATCGCCGCTGTGGGAACTACCGGCTATTCCACGGGCAATCACCTGCATTTCACCGTGAGGCTGAACGGGGCATATGTATCCCCTTGGGAATATCTGAAGCAGTGAGAATATGGGGCGCAGGATGGACAGCGATGTCAGAAGGCATAGGAAAGACGCATAGCAGAGCCGGAAGACGGAGAGTCTTGTGAGGAACGGGAATAGGAGGTAATTTCGGCATGGACCAAAACAGAAGTAACGGCACGGCTTATTTTGACAATATATCAGGCGGTTCGGGTGTCCCGCCCACAGCGGGCTCTCAGTACAGCGGTATGCCTCCTCTTCAGCCGCCCCGGCCGCCAAGGGCGGAAAGGGGCAGCGGAAAGGGCCTGTTTCTGGGGGGGCTTGTCACGGGGATAGCCGCTGCGCTGCTGGTGGTGGCGATCTGCTATCTGGGGCTGTATATCCAGAATGCCGTGATTGACGGACAGAATGTA
This sequence comes from uncultured Acetatifactor sp., assembly GCA_964018205.1. GTDB lineage: Bacteria > Bacillota > Clostridia > Lachnospirales > Lachnospiraceae > Acetatifactor. The sequence continues at coordinate 24,104 of CAXHOW010000034.1, forward strand.
TCGTCCAAGATGTCCTTCAGGGAGGATTCTGCCATTGATGCCGATGTGGTGTCAAAGATGCAGGGGCTGGAGAGGACTATCAACCAGTATTTTTACCTGCATGAGGTTACTGATGAGGAGCTGCACAACGGCATCTACAAGGGGATGCTGGAGGCGCTGGGAGATCCCTATTCCGAGTATTATACAGCGGAGGAGCTGGCGGCTCTGATGCAGAGCACAGAAGGGGTGTATTTCGGCATCGGCGCATATATCCAGCAGGATAAGGCGACCACGCTGCCTATGATCACGGGAACCATTGCCGGGTCGCCGTCTGAGGAGGTGGACATACGGCCGGATGACCTGATCTATGAGGTGGACGGTGTATCAACCTACGGGCTTTCCCTTACGGAAGTCACTTCCATGATCAAGGGGCCCGAAAATACGGATGTGGTTCTCACGCTGGTCAGGGAGGGGGCATCCGACTATGTGAAGGTTTCCGTCACCCGCAGGAAGGTGGAGTCGCCCACCGTGACCTATGAGATGAAGGAAGACAGTATGGCATATATCCGTGTGACAGAGTTTGACGAGGTCACGATCAACCAGTTTTCCAATGCGCTGGCCAGTGCGCGGACGGACGGCATGAAGGGCCTGATCCTGGATCTGCGTGCAAATCCCGGCGGAAGCCTGAACGCAGTGGTGGAAATGCTGAAGATGATGCTGCCGGAAGGGATGATCGTGTACACGGAGGACAAGAACGGAAAGAGGTCGGAGTATACCTGCGACGGCGGGCATGAGCTGGAGGTGCCGCTGGTGCTTCTGGTAGACAAGAATTCCGCCAGCGCATCGGAGATCATGGCAGGTGCCATCAAGGATTACGGACTGGGTACTCTGGTGGGGACCACTACCTTCGGAAAAGGCATTGTGCAGCAGATCATTCCCTTCCGGGACGGCTCTGCGGTAAAGGTCACGATCAGCGCTTATTATACACCGAAAGGAAATAATATACATGGCATCGGCATAGAGCCGGATGTGGTATGCGAGTTTGACGGCGAGGCATATTATGGGAGCGAGGATCATCCGGACAATCAGCTGGAAAAAGCGAAGGAAGTGCTGAGAGGCATGCTGAAGTAAAGGACATGGGACACAAGGGAAAAGCGCCGCTGCTGGAGGAGAGCAAACGGCGCTTAGCTTGTTGCAGGCAGAAAATCAAATGCCATGCAGAGCAATATCGAGGGACGGATTTTATGGGAGATGATATGAAAGAGGGCATGTCAGGTACAAAAAGGGGGCAGGTGCTGTGTATAGGGCTCCTGCTGCTGGTAATAGGGACGCTTTCCTTTGTCTATTGGAGCGGCAAAAAGCAGGTCTGGTTCTGTGACGAGATATATACCTATGAGTCTTCTAACGGATTCGAGCAGGAATGGCCGGCGGTTTATGTGGATCAGTGGATGACGGGAGCCGATGTGGAGGCCTTCTTTGCGGCGGATCAGGACAGGCTGGCGCTGAACGATATAACGGTGCGCCTGTACAATGACCATGTTCCGCTGTATTTCTGGCTCTTCCGTACAGTGAGCTTTTTGTTTTTCAAAGGGAGCGGCACCATCTGGATAGGTCTCAGCATCAATCTTGTATTCTATCTCATTGTGCTGGGGCTGGGATATGGGGTCATGGTACGCCTGACGAAGCGCCCCCTGCTTTCCGGGGCGGCTATGCTCCTGACAGGGGTCGCCAACAGGCTGATGATGGAGCAGGCCACGGTGCTGCGGATGTATATGATGCTTCTGCTGGCGGAGGCTCTCCTGCTGCTTGGGGCGCTGTGGATTCTGAAGGAGGCGGATAAGGGGAAGATGGCTCCGGGCGTGTTCCTCTATCTGGCGGCGGTCAGTGTGGCAGGCTTCCTGACCCATTATGACTATTGGATATTTTATGGGGTCACTGCGGCTCTGTTCTGCTTGTGGCTTCTGGTTTCGGCGGTGAGAAAGGAAAGGAAAAGATTCTGGGCTTCCGCCGCGTTTTGGTATGCCGCGGCATGGGCAGGCAATTTTGTCGTTTCCCTTTTTGTTACAATAGGGATCTTTCCCTATTGTCAGTGGAATCTCAATAAGGGGAAGGGACAGACGGCGTTAAAGTCGATTTTTGATTTTTCGGCGGACAAGCTGGAGCAGATCGGCTGGGGATATAAGCGGCTGGCGGCCTCTCTGTTCGGGGAGTCGGTGTCGGCTGCAGCGGGATTGCTGATCATCTTTGGCTGTATACTGGGCGGGGGGATCATTCTGTACAGAAAAAAGGAGCATAATAGGCTGACGGGGATGATCCTTACCGTGCTCACGGCACAGCTTTATCAGATTGCCGTATGCTTTACCATGCCGGATGCATGGGAGGAACGCTATCTGTGGGGCTCCTTCACATTCATGATGATCTGTGCGGTCTGGGGGGGCATTCTGGTATTGGAAGAGATTTTTGCAAAAGTCCGTAATGAGAAGCGCAGAAGTGTTTTTCGCAGGATCACGTTCTCGGTTCTGGCTGTCGGCATCCTTCTGGGAGAAATCATGGTGATGGACGGCGGAAACGGCATCGCCTATCTGTTCCATCCGGATAAGGATGTGGCTCTGCTGGAGGAGCACAGGGAGAAGCCGTGGATCGTGTACGGCACCACAGTAGGGGTATATTCCTATTATGACTGGATCATTCCGGAGCAGATATGCTTTCTGTCCCAAGACCGTACGGCTGAGGACAAGGCGGCAGCCCGCAGGCTGGAGGGGGACAGTTTTGTCTTGTATATATATGAGGATTATCTTCCTGAGGCGCTGGCGTTTTTTGAGCAGGAGCTGGGAGGGGAGCTGGATGCCCGGTACCTGACAAAGAGCACGAACCTGACAGTATATCTGGTGGAACGGGCGGAAGGAGGAGAATAAGCATGGGACTGTTTGGAAAAGGAAAGGCCGCCAGGCAGCTTGATGAAAAGCTGGAGCGGATCCAGATGAATTTTGAGAATAACTATAAGGATGCCGCCCAGATAAACCTGAAAGAGTTTGAGGCACTGTTCCATGGTCTGTCTGAGGCGGGCATGCTTTCAGAGAAGCAGAAGGCTTATTACAGCGACAAGCTGGAGGAGCTGAACAACAGGATGAAGAACTTTACCCATAAGGATCAGAAGCCCACGTGGGTCTGAGGGTGTAATCCATTCAAAGGGGAGAGACAATAATGTTATCTGCCATAGTAAATACTCCCGTGGAGCCTTTGTAGCAGCACCACTGAGGCATTTTCGCGTATCTGTGGGCCACGAGCCGGAAGGCGCCGATCTCTTTCCCTACGGGGAGGGAGAAGTCTTGCCGGGCGATTTCTCTGGCGCAGGGCCTGCAGGGAAGGGACAGCTCGGAGGCGAGCGTCAGGTGCGCCGGGTCCGGCCCGGTATAAAGCTGCAGGGATTCCGGGTAAACGATTCCCGCACGGTGGTGGGAGAGGAAACCTACAGTTATCTTTTCTACGGGCAAAACCCCGGGCAGCTGCCCGCAGATTTCCAGATCCTCCAGAGTTCCGCGCCACCTGCCGTCCAGATAGTCCAGAGAGCCGCGCCGGGATTCCAGCAGATCGGCGATGCCGTTTCCCCGGAATACAGGGCGGGGGTCAAAGTGCGTATTGCTGGTGAGCAGGATGCCTTGAATGCCAAAACGGTATTCCGATGACACGGTATCGCTGCAGCGTCCGGCGGGAAGAAAGAGTCTGGCAGACACAACCGTGTCCGATGTCAGCTCCAGAGGGCGGGCATAGAGGGGTGAGGCTTCCGTGGGCTCCGAGCCGTCCAGCGTATAGCGGATCTCACCGGCTTCCGCTGCCTTAAGCAGAACCTGTCCGGCTGTGCCCGCAGGGAAGATACAAGCTTCCGGCTCCATGACCGGGGCCATGGGAGGGACGGGGAAGCCTTGTTTTATGCTTTTGGAGGTAAGGCGGCTCGTTTCTTCTGTTATCTGAGTTTCTTCTGTAAAAATCTCCTTTTTATCAATGGGGTTTCCAAGGCGCAGGCAGATTTCGCCCCTTTCCGGGGAAAGCTCCATGCCGTCTGTTCCTGCCCGTTGGATCCTGCCCTTGTCTATCTCGAATCCATAGGAAAATCCTTCATGCTCCAGTGATATTTTGCTGTCTTTATAGGATCGGAAAACCGGAAGGGTGTCAAAGCGCAGGAGGTAATTGCCCTCAAGCACCACCCGGTCAGGATGCAGGGTGAAGCATGCCAGCTGCCGCCCAGTTTTTTCATCATAGAGCGTTGCCTGAGCGGTCAGTTCATCCAGAGCCTTATAGCAGATCCTTCCGTGGGGTTCCTGACCGCTTTCATCCGACAGCCGGATAAAGGGACGCTGCCCGCTTTGGCCTATCCAGGCCTGAGGGAACAGTACAGGAAGCGCGTCAAAGGTGCTTTTGGCGCTGCTCATGGGGGCGCCCAGGTATCTGGAGGGATAATCCTGACGGTATAGGAAGAAATCCCGGATGCGCAGCTGCCCGCTCTCCCCGAGAAACCCCAGCCGGTAATTGCAGCAGGCATACCATTGGGCGGAGAGGTCTCTGTCAGCGTCCCAGTCCTTGGAAGCCTGAAAGGACATGGGCGGGGTAAGGCGGCAGGTCCCGCGGAACCATGCGGCAGACGCTGCCATGGTCTCAACACGGATTTTACCTTCCGCCAGCAGGCTTTTCAGTTTCCTGAGCTGGGGCTCCATTCCGGGTTTTATATTTTCCCAGAGGAAATTGTTTTCCTGACCTACGTGGGCATAGCCTGCCCCTAAAGAGTCTTCCTCCGTGAGGCAGCCGAAAAACCATGAGATCCATTTTTCGTTTCTTCCGATCAGCCATGAGGGCTCCAGAGTGTAGACTCCGTGGAGGCCGGCGCGCACATCCTGCTCAAAATTGTAGATGGGGTCAGGGCCCAGCAGCCGGAACATAGGAACATTCAGCTGGCCGTCGTATGTACTGGCCGGGATATTCTCATTGCTGCGGCTGGGATAATAGATGCCGTTGGGAAAACCGCCCCATAGGGTAAAGCCGTCGGTTCCCATCTGATCCCGGCAGATGGCGCTTCCCAGAATGCCGTATTTTTCCGCCGCGTAGGCAATTGTCGCCGTGTCCAGTACCCATGAACCGATGGTTCTGGGATAGAAGCCGAAGACACGGTAAAAATCTTCCATGTAAGCGTCAACCAGCTTCCTGCGCTCATCAGGTGTATAGCCGATGCTGTAGGCGCTATCGACACGCTCGTCGTATTCTTCGCTCTGGACACCCCGGAAGGCTACTCCTGCTTTTCGGCAGAGAGGTTCCGTGATTTCCCACCAGGCGGAGATTTCATCCTCATCCCCGGTGTAGGTTTTGAGCAGCTCCTGATAACGGGGTTCCATCAGGGCATCGTATTTCAGCGCATATGTTGCCGGGAGACCGTATTGCCGGATCAGGGTCATCTGGTTCCTGACAGTTTCAAAGTCATCGGGGATAAAAATGCTGGGTTCCACATGGGACATACGGATAAAATTATAGATATTGACGATGGCTGTTTTTTTCATAGGGTTTCTCCTCGCCGGATTGGTATTTGCTGTTATTGTAATGCCTTGGGGATAAAATTGCAATGCGGGATTTTGAAACATTTAAACCGCCGTGTCCTAAGCGTCCGTACAAACTGGGATCAATGCATACTGTAACAGGTATATACCCCAAGCGTAAGGCAAACGGTTATCAGGCCTTTGAACGGTTCCGAAGAGAACGCATTGATCACTTTGCTTGTACCTTGTTTTTCTCCTGCGTCAATGATACATTGAATAAAACATGATGATAACAAGGTATGGAGAGAAAGGCAGACAAGGAACTATACCCGGAGTATGTCTACCCGGTGTATAAGCCGGACAACAGCGGGACGCCCCGGGAGAGCATTGTGAAGCTGGGGAAAATGATGACAGACCGGATCCCGCAGAAGCTGGGGATCAAAAAGATCACATAGGAGGATCCTGAGTACTGGGGGCTGGCGCCTTTTTTTACGGACAAAAACGGCGAAGGCTACTTTATGAACTGGTTTATTCCTGTACGGTGCGTGGACTTGTTCCAGCAGCTGGTGCTGTATTCCGATAGCTATAAAACAAAGGGAAGTGTTTCTGTTAAAGGCAGAGATGCTGCCCTTTTCGTGTAGAAAGGAGTAATAATTTCTGAACTGCTGTTCTGCATGGAGGATGTTATGCCCCAAAAGGATAAGCCCGATCCAAAAGATAAAATTTTAGATGCCGACATTGAGATGAAGGAATATTTATCAACGAGGAGAAATCAGGTTCCATCGCAAGGGAACAGATTTTCGGAACTAATGTTCTAAAAATTAAAGATTTCATCTATACAAATAAAATGCAGTATGCTATAATCAGAGTTGCTTTTGTAGCATCCGGTACATTTTAGTTTTACTGCTATTATCGAGTTTGGAAAAATGAAATCAGTGAACAAAATTCGTCGAAAGGGTATTTCGCTGAAAACGGAAGAGGTGGCTCGACGAATTTCTATCTAATAGGCGAACTTTTCTGCTATAGTAATTCTGTTATTCCCATTGGGAGCAAGACGTTTTCAATCGCTTTACGGAGGTGATATTTGGTGCAAAATGAACAGAGATCGTTCATCGAAGAAAAACCATTCAAGCTTCATTCCGAGTACCAGCCCACCGGCGACCAGCCGCAAGCCATCGCCGAGCTGGTGGAAGGCTTTAAAAAAGGCAACCAGTTCCAGACTTTGCTGGGCGTGACAGGCTCGGGCAAGACCTTTACCATGGCAAACGTCATCGCTGCCCTGAACAAGCCCACCTTGGTCATAGCGCACAACAAGACTCTGGCAGGACAATTATACGGCGAGTTCAAGGAATTTTTCCCTGAGAATGCGGTAGAATACTTTGTGTCCTACTATGACTATTACCAGCCGGAGGCCTATGTGCCCTCTTCCGACACCTATATCGCAAAGGATTCCGCCATCAACGACGAGATAGACAAGCTGCGTCTGTCGGCTACTGCATCCCTGACGGAGCGCAGGGATGTGGTGGTGGTGGCCAGTGTGTCCTGCATCTATGGTCTGGGCAGCCCGGATGAGTACAAGGATATGATTGTGTCCCTGCGGCCGGGTATGGTGAAGGACAGGGATCAGGTGCTCAGGGAGCTGGTGGACATCCAGTATACACGCAACGAGATGGATATGCACAGAGGATGCTTTCGGGTGCATGGGGACGTGATAGAGGTATACCCGGCTCAGGGCGGGGATTATTTTATCAGGATTGAGTTTTTCGGTGACGAGATCGATCGGATCGCGGAGGTGGAGCCGCTGTCCGGCAGGGTTCATGCGGTGCTGAACCATATTGGCATATTTCCCGCCTCCCACTATGTGGTCTCTCAGGATAAGATCAAGAAGGCTTGTGATGAGATCGAAAAGGAGATGGAGGAAAGGGTTCGCTTTTTCAAGGGTGAAGACAAGCTTATAGAAGCCCAGCGCATTGCGGAGAGGACGAATTTTGATATCGAGATGCTGCGTGAGACGGGCTTCTGCTCCGGCATCGAGAACTATTCCAGACATCTCAACGGGATGCCTGCAGGTGCGCCTCCGCTGACCCTGATGGACTTCTTCAGGGATGATTTCCTGATCATCATTGATGAGTCTCATATGACCATACCTCAGATCCGGGGTATGTATGCGGGGGACAGGTCCAGAAAGAACACGCTCGTGGACTATGGCTTCCGCCTGCCTTCGGCACTGGACAACAGGCCCTTGAACTTTGAGGAGTTCGAGACCCATATCGACCAGATGATGTTCGTTTCCGCTACGCCCTCCAACTATGAGGCAGAGCATGAGCTGCTGCGGACGGAGCAGATTATCCGGCCTACAGGTCTGCTGGATCCGGAGGTGGACGTAAGGCCGGTGGAGGGACAGATCGATGACCTGATCGGGGAGATCCGGAAGGAGACGGAGAGGCATAACAAGGTGCTGATCACTACGCTGACCAAGAGGATGGCGGAGGATCTGACAGACTATATGAGGGACGTTGGGATACGGGTGAGGTATATGCATTCGGACATCGATACTCTGGAACGGGCGGAGATCATCCGGGATATGCGTCTGGACGTGTTCGATGTACTGGTGGGAATCAACCTGCTGAGAGAGGGGCTGGATATTCCCGAGATATCCCTTGTTGCGATTCTGGACGCGGACAAGGAGGGCTTTCTGAGGAGCGCAACCTCCCTGATACAGACCGTCGGCCGTGCGGCCAGAAATGCAGACGGGCATGTGATTATGTATGCGGATACGATCACGGACTCCATGCGGACGGCATTAGACGAGACCAGCCGCCGCCGGGAGATTCAGCAGAAATATAACGAAGAGCATGGCATCACTCCCCAGACCATCAAGAAGGCCGTACGGGATCTGATTTCCATCTCCAAGGAAATCGCAAAGGAGGAGATGCGCTTCGAGAAGGATCCGGAGTCCATGAACCGCAAGGAGCTGGAGAAGCTGATTGCGGAAGTCCAGAAGAAGATGCAGAAGGCGGCGGCAGACCTTAATTTCGAGGCGGCAGCAGAGCTGAGGGACAAGATGCTGGAGCTGAAGAAGTCTCTGCAGGAGCTTGAGGGCAAGGAAGACGAGCGGGAAAAGGAAGACGGGCAGGAAAAGGAAGATACGCAGAAAAAGAAGGACAAGCGGGAAAAGAAAGAGAGCAGATAGGATGAGGATAGGAAACCATGTGATTCGTTTTTTCTATATTCTGATGGGGATTATCTTTTTTCCAGTGCTCTTATGCGTGATTTTCATCGGCAACCACATGAATTACAATGAAAGCCTGAAGCTGGCAGTGCGGGTTCCCAATTATGTGCTGTTTGTTATAGTGCTGCTGGGGATTGCCGTAATCTGCCTGCTTGTGGAAGTGACGGAGAAATTGTGGCAAAAGTCTAAGACGAGCCGGATTGAGAATAATAGGATCAGGCTTGATCTGGTCTTTGATATTGTGCTGGCGGCTGTATTCATTCTCTTGTTTTTTGTGAATGTCCGCATTGCAAAGGAGATTGCGTTCCTGCTTCCTTGGGATGTGGGCGTGGTACGCGCAGAGGCACTGCGGATCACAGAGGGAATCCCGGCAGGATATTCGGTCTACCTTTCCATGTATTCCAACAATGTGCCCATGGTCTATATTTTGAAAGAGCTCTATAATAAGGCTGCGGAGCTGGGGCACTATCCTTATGTATATGAGTTCCTATGGCTGCAGGTGAACTGCGGGCTGATTTCCATAGGAGGATTTTTCGGCTGCCTCGCGGTGAAGAAGCTGACGGGGAAATTCCTGCCGGCGTTATTTTCGCTGCTGCTGTATCTGGCGCTGCCGGGGATATCGCCATGGAAGATAGCGCCCTATACGGATACCTATGGAATCGCTTTTCCGATCATGTGTATCTATTTCTGTATCTGCTACAAGGATGCGAAGAGCGCTGTGGGAAAATATCTGTTTATCATTCTTGCGCTGGCCAGCGGGACGGCAGGCGGGCTCATCAAGCCGAGTGCATATATTGTAGTCATCGCGGTGCTGGGAGCGGAGTGTATCGGCTGTGTGATGAACTGCAGGAGGAACTGGAAGTATCTTCTGGCGGAAGCGGTGCTGGCGGCAGTCCTGTTCTTTGCAAAAAATGCGTATGTGGATTACATGATGGAAGATATAGGGCTTGACTTCAATCCGGAGATAGAAGCCAGCTGGCAGAATTATTTTTATATGGGCCTGAATGAGGAGACCACGGGAAGCTACCACCCCGGCGACGCAGGTATTTTCGGGGAATTTCAGACAGATAAAAGAGCGAGGAATGAGGCGGCGCTGGAAAGGGCCTTTGAGCGGATAAAGGAGCGGGGTGCCTTCGGAACTCTCTATTATTGGCTGAGAAAGATGACTATGGTATTTAACGATGGAACCTTCGGGTGGCGGGGAGAGGTCTGGAGCAACGGGGATTATCCCGAGGATCTGGCGGGAAATGACGGGTTTACGGACGCCCTGCGAGATACGCTCTGGCCGGGGGGAAGCCATATGGGCAGGTACAATACCTTTGCCCAGCTGGCATGGATATTCTGCATCGTGGGTATTTTCGGCATCTGCTTCTGTCCCGGGGAGAAGAGGGAGAGGTATGCCGTGGCTGTGGTGAGCTTTCTGGGCATTTTCTTTTATCAGATGCTGTTTGAGGCCCGGGCCAGATATCTGCTTGTGTTTTTCCCGGTGCTGGGGGCGCTTTCCATATGCGGTATATGGCAGTATGTCTATTGGGTGAGGCGACTGCTGCGAAGGCGGAGGCTCATGCCGCAGAAAAACCGGGACGAAAAAGGGCTCGGAGCAGGAGTGGCGGAAGAGGCCGGAACGAAAAATCTGTGATAGATTCCGAGAGACTATTTTATACAAGGGAGGTAACAATATAAATATGGAAGAAATAAAGAAAATGCGTCCCCGTGAGTACATCAAGATACGGGGCGCGAATGAGCATAATCTGAAGAACATCGATGTGGATATTCCGAGGAACGAGCTGGTAGTATTGACAGGCATGTCGGGATCCGGCAAATCCTCTCTGGCGTTTGATACGATCTATGCGGAGGGACAGCGCCGCTATATGGAGTCTCTGTCCTCCTATGCCAGAATGTTCCTGGGACAGATGGAGAAGCCTAATGTGGAACGGATCGAGGGGCTTTCCCCTGCCATCTCCATAGATCAGAAATCTACTAACCGAAATCCCCGCTCCACGGTGGGAACCGTCACGGAGATTTATGATTATTTCCGTCTGCTTTATGCCAGAATAGGGACGCCCCACTGCCCTAACTGCGGCAGAGAGATATCCAAGCAGACCGTGGACCAGATGGTAGACCAGATCATGGCGCTGCCCGAGGGCACCAGAATCCAGCTGCTGGCTCCGGTGGTCAGAGGGCGCAAGGGAGAACATGCGAAGGTGTTTGACAAGGCGAGAAAGAGCGGCTATGTACGGGTGAGGGTAGACGGCAGTATGTACGAGCTGACGGAAGAGATCTCACTGGAGAAGAACATCAAGCACAACATTGACATCGTGGTGGACAGGCTTGCGGTAAAGCCCGGCATCCAGAGACGTCTGGCAGATTCCATCGAAAATGTGCTGAATCTGGCGGATAATCTTCTGGTGGTGGACATCATAGGCGGGGAGCCCATGACCTTCAGCCAGAGCTTTTCCTGTCCGGACTGCGGCATAGGCATCAGTGAGATCGAGCCCCGGAGTTTTTCCTTCAACAATCCCTTCGGAGCCTGCCCGGTGTGCTCCGGGCTTGGTTACAAGATGGAGTTTGACATAGATCTGATAATCCCGGATCAAAGATTGAGCATCAATGAAGGAGCCATCGCAGTCACAGGCTGGCAGTCCTGCGGGGATAAGACTAGCTTCACCAATGCGATACTGCAGGCACTGTGCAAGGAATACCATTTTGACCTTGATACACCTTTCGGTGAATATCCGGAGGAAATAAAGAATATCCTTGTCCACGGCACCGGCGGCAGGGAGGTGGAGGTTCATTATCAGGGACAGAGAGGCAGGGGGGTCTATCCCGTGGCTTTTGAAGGCCTGATTCGGAATGTGGAGCGGAAATACAAGGAGACCTTTTCCGAGACTATGAAGCAGGAGTATGAGAGCTTCATGCGCATCACCCCCTGTAAGGAATGTAAAGGAATGCGTCTGAAGAAGGAAGCGCTGGCGGTGACGGTATGCGGCAGGAATATCTATGAGATTACCTCCGTCTCTATCCGGGAGCTTCATGCATTTTTGAAGGATATGCAGCTTACCAGCCAGCAGCAGCTGATCGGCAGCAGGATCATTAAGGAGATCCGTGCCAGAGTGGGCTTTCTGGTGGACGTGGGACTGGAATATCTTTCCCTTTCCAGAGGAACCGGCACGCTGTCCGGCGGCGAGGCCCAGAGAATCCGCCTTGCCACCCAGATCGGCTCGGGTCTGGTAGGGGTATGCTATATTCTGGATGAACCCAGCATCGGGCTGCACCAGAGGGACAATGACAAGCTTTTGAATACCTTGAAGAGCCTGAAGGATCTGGGCAATACCCTGATCGTGGTAGAGCATGACGAGGATACCATGCTGGCTGCGGATTATGTGGTAGACATCGGCCCCGGGGCAGGCTCTCACGGCGGCGAGGTAGTGGCATGCGGCACAGCAGAGGAAATCATGAAGGTGCCGGACTCCGTTACCGGGAAGTACCTCAGCGGGGAGCTGAGGATCCCGGTTCCTGAGGAGAGGAGGAAGCCCGCAGGCTTCCTGAAGGTGCTGGGAGCGAGGGAAAACAACCTGAAGGGGATCGATGTGGAGATCCCGCTGGGAATCATGACCTGTGTCACGGGAGTGTCCGGCTCAGGAAAGAGCTCGCTGGTCAATGAGATTTTATATAAGCATCTGGCCAGAGATCTGAATAGGGCAAGGTGTATCCCCGGAAAGCATAAGGACATTCTGGGGCTGGAGCAGCTGGACAAGGTTATCGCTATCGATCAGTCCCCCATCGGGCGGACGCCCCGTTCCAACCCTGCCACATATACGGGGGTCTTTGACCAGATCCGGGATCTGTTTGCTTCCACGGCAGATGCCAAGGCCAAGGGATACGGCAAGGGGAGGTTCAGCTTCAACGTGAAGGGCGGGCGGTGCGAGGCCTGCAGCGGCGACGGAATCATCAAGATAGAGATGCATTTCCTGCCGGATGTCTACGTGCCCTGCGAAGTCTGTGGCGGCAGGCGGTATAACCGGGAGACGCTGGATGTAAAGTACAAGGGAAAAAGCATTTTTGATGTGCTGGACATGACCGTGGAGGAGGCGCTGCCCTTCTTTGAGAACCTGCCTTCCATCCGGCGCAAGATAGAGACGCTGAACGATGTGGGTCTCTCCTATATCAAGCTGGGGCAGCCCTCCACGACATTGTCGGGGGGAGAGGCCCAGCGCATCAAGCTTGCCACGGAGCTCTCCAGACGCAGTACCGGCAGGACCATCTACATTTTGGACGAGCCTACGACGGGCCTTCACTTTGCGGATGTCCACAAGCTGGTAGATATCCTGCACAGGCTGGCGGACGGAGGTAATACGGTAGTAGTCATCGAGCATAATCTGGATGTGATAAAGGCGGCGGACTATATCATCGACATGGGGCCGGAGGGAGGAGACCGGGGCGGCACCGTCATCGCAAGAGGTACTCCCGAGGAAATAGCGGAGAATAAGGCTTCTTATACGGGCACTTATGTGAAGAAGATGCTGGAAAGAGATAAGGGAAGGAGCTGATTCTAGGGGGAATTTTTTGGAATATCCGTAAAAAACTAAAGAAGCTGTTCGGATATGCCGAAATTATAAAGAGAAAAAGAGTTTGCTTTTTTATTAAAATTTTCATAAACCCCTATGAAAATGGATTTGTTTCGGTTATAATACAAAAAGTATGACTTTGTTTGGGAAGATTGGAATCCACTAGAAAGGGGTATCATATGCAGTGTACAGATATCGGAATTGATTTGGGTACAGCCAGCATTTTAGTATACATTAGAGGAAAGGGCGTGGTGCTGAAGGAGCCCTCCGTAGTAGCGTTTGACAGAGATACAAATAAGATCAAGGCCATCGGGGAGGATGCCAGACTGATGCTGGGCAGGACGCCGGGCAATATCGTGGCGGTGCGGCCTCTGCGTCAAGGGGTCATCTCCGACTATTCCGTGACGGAAAAGATGATGAAGTATTTCATACAGAAGGCGCTGGGCAGGAAGACATTCAGAAAGCCCCGTATCGCCGTATGTGTTCCCAGCGGCGTCACTGAGGTGGAAAAGAAGGCCGTGGAGGACGCTACCTATCAGGCGGGCGCAAGGCAGGTTGACATCATAGAGGAGCCTATTGCGGCGGCCATCGGTGCGGGAATCGACATCGCCAAGCCCTGCGGGAACATGATCGTGGATATCGGGGGTGGCACCTCCGACATTGCGGTGATTTCTTTGGGCGGTACCGTGGTCAGCGCTTCCATCAAGGTGGCAGGAGATGACTTCGACGAGGCGATTGTGCGCTATATGCGAAAAAAGCATAATCTCCTGATCGGTGAGAGGACGGCGGAGGATCTGAAGATCAAAATCGGCTCGGCTTACAAGAGGCCGGAGATTGACTATATGGACGTCAGGGGGCGCAATCTGGTGACAGGCCTTCCTAAGACAGTGAAGGTGTCCTCCGAGGAGACGGAGGAGGCCCTGCGTGAGATTACGGCTCAGGTAGTGGAGACGATTCACAGCGTGCTGGAGAAGACACCTCCGGAGCTTGCGGCGGACATTGCGGACAGGGGAATCGTCCTGACGGGGGGTGGAAGTCTTCTGAGAGGACTGGAGGAGCTGATATCGTCCAAGACAGGCATAAATACTATGACGGCGGAGGATCCCATGACGGCGGTAGCCGTAGGAACCGGCAGATATGTGGAGTTCTTGTCGGGCTATAATGAAAGATAATAAAGAAAGATATAATCAAAGATAAAATGAAAGATAACAGGAAAGATAACAGGAAATGAGAAGGAGGCAGTAAATGCTAAAGGGTTTATACACTGCGTACACGGGCATGATCAATGAGCAGCATAGAATGGATACTATGACCAACAATCTTGCCAACGTGTCTACGGTGGGGTTCAAAAAAGAGGGGGCTACCAGCCAGTCCTTTGACAGTATTCTGGCTGTGAAGCTGAAGGATACTTCCATAGGCAAGAATCTGGTGCAGCACATAGGCAGGAACCAGCCCGGCGTGAAGATCGGCGAGAACTATACGGATTTCACGCAGGGGTCGTTCCGCATCACGGACAACACTTATGATCTGGCGCTGGCCGGAGAAGGTTTTTTTGCCATAGAGTTTACCAATAAAGCCGGAGAGACTTCTACGATGTATACCAGAGCAGGGCAGTTCACCCTGAACAGAGAAGGGTATCTGGTGACGGAGGACGGCGATTATGTGCTGGATGTCCAGAACCGCAGGATTCAGGTAGATCCTACGCAGGATGCGCAGATCGGTGACGATGGAACCATTATACAGAACGAGAGAGCAGTGGCGACAATTCAGGTGGCTGATTTCGAGGACTACAATTATCTAGAGAAATACGGAGAAACCTATTACCGCCCGGTGGAGGGTGCCAGACTCACGGAGGGTACCGCCGAGGTGAAGTCGGGCTATCTGGAGATGGCGAATGTTCTGGTAGTGTCCGAGATGGTGAACCTGATTGCTATCACCAGACAGTACGAGAGCAACCAGAAGATCATCCAGACGTATGACAGCACATTGGAGACCGCAGTAACCCAGCTGGGCAGGGTATAATTGATATAAGATACACAAATAAGTGCAGCAACAGGGATTACATAGAAAGGACATAGATTATGGTACGCAGCTTATGGACAGCCGCAACCGGTATGATTGCGCAGCAGACAAACATTGACACAATAGCAAATAATTTATCAAACGTAAACACTCAGGGTTACAAGACGCAGGCGAATGAGTTCAAGACCTTGTTGTACCAGACACTGCAGACGAGGACTACTACAGCCAACGGCGAACAGAAGCCTACCAGCGCACAAGTGGGACTGGGCGTGCGTAATTCCGCCATTTCCACCATATTCAGGCAGGGACCCCTTCTGGGTACCGAAAATAACACTGATTTTGCCATAGATGGTAAAGGTTTTTTCGGGGTAAGAGGTGCTGACGGCAATATATACTATACTCGAAACGGTAATTTCAAGTTTGCTCTGGCTACCAATGGCAATATGCTGGCCACCTCGGACGGCCTGCCGGTGATAAGCAGCGCAGGGCAGCCGATTATCCTGAACAATAATTATATCCTTAGTAAACTCAGTGTAAGCAAGGCCGGTGAGCTCTGCTATCCGGACGAGAAGAACAATCCTCAGCCCATCGGGATCAATATCGGGCTGTTCCAGTTCAGCAATCCCAACGGCCTGGAAAGGCTGGAGGACACTCTGTATGCCCAGTCGGCGGCCAGCGGCCAGCCTATGAACGAGGCGACCAACAATGCACTGGAGAAGAGTAGTGTGATCCAGGAATATCTGGAGGGTTCTAATGTGCAGGTGGTTGACGAAATGGTGAACATGATCGTGGCCCAGAGAGCCTATGAGCTGAATTCAAAGGCGATCACCGCTTCCGATGAAATGCTGCAGCAGGCGAATAATCTGAGACGGTAATAGAGTGAAGAAGGAGAGCGTGATATGTTAGATTACAGCGATGTGGCTTCAATGTACAGCAGCACATATGCCAGTGCGGCGAACCAGACAGCAGCCAAGCTGCAGAACACTCTTGACAGCGCCAACTATTCGGCGTCCTCCAAGGATGAGCTGATGGATGCCTGTAAGCAGTTCGAAGCTTATTTTGTGGAGCAGATGTTCAAGTCTATGATGAAAACGGTACCGTCTGATAATAGTGCATCAAACTATACTTCGACTATGATGGATTATTGTAAGGATCAGATGGTGCAGAGCATGGCAGAGGAAAACACGACACAAGGCGGATTCGGGCTGGCACAGATGCTTTATGAGCAGATGAAGCGCAACTACGGCATCTCGGATGTCCCCGAAGCTGCGGAGTGAATAGGTATTTTATTTATACGGATAAAGATTTTTATTTAAAAATAGGTAGAATCTACACAAGGCTGCTTGGAATCGGAGCAGCCTTGTTGTGGTTTGTATAAAGTGCATCCGCTTAGAGGGAATCAAATGGATACAATAAACGGGTATGTGGAGCATATCGTCTTTCAGAACAGTGAAAACGGTTATACAGTGATGAACCTGACTACAGAGGACGGTGAAGTCACCTGCGTGGGAATGTGCCATGGGCTGACGCAGGGGGAGAATGTCTCTGCACAAGGGGAATACGTGGCGCATCCTATGTATGGGAGCCAGTTCAAGATAAGCAGCTATCAGGTGGTGATGCCGAAGGACAGCGTGGGGATGGAAAGGTATCTGGGCTCCGGCGCGATAAAGGGAATAGGGGCGGCGCTGGCGGCCAGAATCGTAAAGAAATTTGGAGACGATACCTTCCGCGTCATTGAGGAAGAGCCGGAACGTCTGACAGAGGTGAAGGGCATAAGCGAGCGCAAGGCTAGAGAGATTGCCGTTCAGATGGAAGAAAAAAAGGATCTCAGGGACGCATTTGTGTTTCTGCAGCAGTACGGTATTTCCAATGCGCTGGCGGTGAAGATATACCAGACTTACGGAATGAACCTATATGGAGTCATGAGGGAGAATCCTTATCGTCTGGCGGAGGATATAAACGGCATCGGATTCAAGATGGCGGATGAGCTGGCGGCAAAGATCGGTATTCATGCGGATTCTGATTACCGGATCCGAAGCGGCATTATCTATTCCCTACTTCAGGCGGTGGGGGAGGGGAACTGTTATCTTCCTATGAGTATGCTGCTGGAGAGGGCGGAGATCCTGCTGGGGGTGGCGAAGGAGAACATCCGTCCTCAGATGGACAATCTGATGATGGACAAGAAGCTGGTCATAAAAGGGGACTGTGTATTTGCGGCATCCTATTATTATGCAGAGCTGAACTGTGCCCGGATGCTGCATGACCTGAATATTTCTTTGCAGCCGGAAAGTGCTGCGGCGGAAGGGGATATGGTGGTGAAAAAGCTGGAGAGGCTTGCCCATAGTCTGAAGATGGAGCTGGACACGCTGCAGTTCAGGGCAGTAACGGAATGTATCCGGAACGGCTTGTTTATTCTGTCGGGAGGGCCGGGAACGGGCAAGACAACCACCATCAACATGATCATACGGTATTTTGAGGCGGAGGGGCAGGACATTCTGCTGGCGGCTCCCACTGGCCGGGCGGCGAAGCGTATGACGGAGGCTACAGGGGTTGAGGCAAAAACCATCCACCGTCTGCTGGAGCTCAACAGTGCGCTGTCGGATGAGAATTCACGGAAGGTCAATTTTGAGAGGAACGAGGAGAATCCTCTGGAAGCGGATGTTGTCATTATAGACGAGATGTCTATGGTGGACATTCAGCTGTTTCAGGCGCTGCTGAAGGCGGTTGCGCCGGGGACCCGGCTGGTGCTGGTGGGGGATGTGAACCAGCTGCCCAGCGTAGGGCCCGGGCAGGTGCTGAGGGATCTGATTTCCAGCGGGTGCTTTCCCATGGTGGAGCTGAAGAAGATTTTCCGGCAGGCAGACGGGAGCGCTATCGTAGTCAATGCCCATCGGATCAATGAAGGAAAACAGATTGAGCTGAACAATAAATCCAAAGATTTCTTTTTGCTGGAAAGGAATGACGTAAATGTCATATATAAGCATATGGTCCAGCTGATTCAGGAAAAGCTGCCGCCCTATGTGCAGGCGACACCTTATGATATACAGGTGCTGACCCCTATGCGGAAGGGGAGTCTGGGCTGTGAGACCCTGAACGGCATCCTGCAGAGGTATCTTAACCCGCCGGATGCGAATAAGAGAGAGCATGCCTGCGGGAATACTATATACCGTGAAGGCGATAAGGTAATGCAGGTCAAGAACAATTATCAGCTGGAATGGGAAGTGGTCAGCAGGTACGGGATTCCGGTGGACAAGGGCGTGGGGGTCTTCAATGGGGATATGGGGAGGATTCTGGAGATCAGTGAGGCGGCTTCCAGCCTTACGGTGGAGTATGACGAGGGCAGGAGGGTCAGTTATCCTTTTTCTCTTCTGGAGGAGCTGGAGCTGTCTTATGCGGTTACGATCCATAAGTCTCAGGGAAGCGAGTATCCTGCGGTGGTATTGCCTTTGTTAGGGGGGCCGAGGATGTTGTTTAACCGGAACCTGCTTTATACGGCGATTACCAGAGCGAAGAGCTGTGTGACTATTCTGGGAAGCAGGGATACGGTGCAGGGGATGATAGAGAATGTCAGTGAGAGGCGGAGGTATACGGCTTTGGAGGAGAGGGTGAGGGAGATGGATTGTAGTGACGGCGAAGGGGTGGCTAGTGGGGTTGGTTAGGAG